>QFZU02000068.1 GCA_003260025.2 Microbispora triticiradicis
CCCGGCCGGGCTCGCCGAGCGGGCGAGCCGGGCGGCCCGCGCGGCCGGTGACCCCGACTCGGTCCCCCAGTGGAGCCGCGACCTGCCGCGCGGCGGCGTCCCCCGGCGCGCCGCACCAGCGGATCGGGCCGACGCGGTGTACATGCCGTCGTGCCTGAACACGATGTTCGCCCCCGCCGACGGCGGCCCGGGGGTCATGGCCGCGGTCTTACGACTCGCCGCACGGGCCGGTCTGCGGCTGCGCGTGCCGGAGGGCGTCCAGGGCCTGTGCTGCGGCACGCCGTGGTCGTCCAAGGGGTTCACGGAGGGCTACGAGGTGATGCGCGAGCGGGTGCGGGAGTCCCTGCTGACCGCCACCGAGGGCGGCCGTCTCCCGGTGATCAGCGACGCCGCCTCCTGCACCGAGGGGTTCGAACGCCTGGTCGCCGCGGCCGGCGACGGGCGGGCCGCCGCGGCGGCTCCCGCCGTCCGGGTGGTGGACGCCGTGACCTTCGTGGCCGAGCACGTGCTGCCCCGGCTGCCGGAGCCGCCGGAGGGCCGCAAGCGGGCGTCGCTGGCCCTGCATCCGACCTGTTCCTCCACGCGCCTCGGCCTGGACGCCGACGTCGCGAAGATCGCCGCGGCCGTCGCGGAGCGGGTCGTCGTGCCCGAGGGATGGCAGTGCTGCGCCTTCGCCGGCGACCGCGGCCTGCTGCATCCGGAACTGACCGCCTCCGCCACCCGGGACGAGGCCGCCTCGGTGGCCGAAGGCGGCTTCGACGCCCACGCGTCGGTCAACCGCACGTGCGAGATCGGGCTGACCCGCGCCACCGGGAAGACCTATCACCACCTGCTCGAACTGCTCGACCAGGTCACGCGCTGACCCTCGCGTAAGTCAGTTCCCGGCGTCGCCGGCCCGCCGCCGGTCCAGCAGCCCGGACAGCCGTTTCGGCGCGATCATCCGGTAGCTGTCCTCAAGGAGTTCGGCGATCTCCGCCCAGTCCTGGGCCGCGTCGAGGCGCGCGCCCACCCAGCCCTTCGCGCCGACGTACGGAGGGACGAAGAAGCGCTCCGGGTCCGACGCCACGAGGGCCTGCTGCACCCCCGGACCGGCCTTGAACGTGAGGGACCGCCCGTCCTCGCTGGTCATGGCGAAGAGCTTGTCGCCGATGCGGAACGAGGGCGCGGTGTGGCCGCCGAACGGCTTCTCCACCGCCTCGGGCAGGGACAGGCAGATCTCCCGGACCCGCGCCACCGCGTTCTCGTCGCCCACCACGCCGTCCCTCTCTCCCGCTCCGCGCCGGGCCGCCTCCGGCAGGCGCCCGTACCGCCCCAGTATGGCCGTGCCGGAGCGTCACGGTGTGCGGCGGTTCGTCGTACTGTCCGGTGGACGGATCACGCCCTGACCCGAGGACTCCGCATGCCGAAGCTCAACCGCCCCCCGCTGCCGGTCATCACCGAGCACGACACCCCCATGCCGATGCGCGACGGCACCGTCCTGCGCGGCTCCGTCCACCGCCCGGCGGACGGCGGCCTGTTCCCGACGCTGCTCGTGCGCACACCGTACGGCGAGGACTCGTTCCGTACGGCGCCGGTGCTGCCCGCGCTGCGGGCCGGGTTCGCGGTCGTGCTGCAGCACTGCCGGGGGCGCGGCACCAGCGACGGCGAGTTCCGGCCGTGGCTGGACGAGGGCGCCGACGGCCACGACACGATCGGCTGGATCACCTCGCGGCCCTGGTCGAACGGCGAGGTCGTCATGAGCGGCATGTCCTATCTCGCCGGGTGCGCGTTGCAGGCGGCGGCCACCCGTCCGCCGGGGCTCAAGGCGGTGGTCGCGGCGATGACGCCGCACGACTTCCACGACGGCCTGAAGTATCACGGCGGGGCCTTCGCGCTGGGGTCGGCCCTGAACTGGGGTGCGTTCCAGGCGATGCTCGGTCTGCTGCACGCTGCGGAGGCCGGGGAGGAAGTCGGCCCGGCTCTCGGCGAGGTGCTGCGGGTCCTGGACGACCAGGAGACCGCCGTACGCACCCTGCCGGTCGGAGACGTCCCGGGCATTCCGTGGTGGGGCGACTGGACCTCGCACGTGGCGCGCGACGCGTACTGGGAAGGCCTGGCCGAGACGCTGCGGCACGACCGCGTCGAGGTGCCGGTGATGCACGTGGCGGGCTGGTTCGACCTGTTCCTCGCGGGGACGCTGGAGAACCACCGCCGTCTGGGCGGCCCGCTGGTCATCGGCCCGTGGTCCCACCTCGCGCCGGGCGCCACCGGCACCGGGCGGCTGTTCTTCGGTGCGGCCGCCTCGGCGCAGGCGATCGGCCTGGAAGAGCGGCAGATGGCCTTTCTCGCGGGTGAGGACACCGGCCCCGCGGTACAGATCTTCGTGATGGGTGACGACGTCTGGCGGGACGAGGAGGCCTGGCCGCTGGAGCGGGCCGTCGGCATCCCCTACTACCTCCACGCGGACGGCCTGCTCTCCCCCGAGCCGCCCTCGGCGGCGGAGCCGGCCGTCTTCGTGTTCGACCCGCGCGACCCTGTCCCGACCGTCGGCGGCCCGACCCTGCTGGCCGATCCCACCAACGTCGGTCCCCAGGACCAGCGGGACGTGGAACGACGGCCCGACGTGCTCTGTTACTCGTCGGAGGTGCTCACCTCCGACGTCGAGGTGACCGGCCCGGTGTCGGTGGCCCTCCACGCGGAGACCTCGGCCGCCTCGACCGACTGGACGGCCAAGCTCGTCGACGTCCACCCCGACGGCCGGGCGATGAGCGTGATCGACGGCATCGTCCGGGTTCTCGTGCCGTCCGGGACGTTCGTCGTCGATCTGGTCGCCACCAGCCAGGTCTTCAAGGCGGGCCACCGCATCCGGGTGGAGATATCCAGCTCCAACTTCCCCCGCTTCGACCGCAACCCCGGCACCGGCCGCACCGACTCCGGCGAGGCGGACCTGGTCGTCCAGCACCAGAAGGTCTACCCGGACTCCTACATCACCCTGCCGATCGTCCCCCGCCGAGCGATTGGTTGACCTGGCCTCGCGGACCTCGCGACCCGGATCCGCACGTCCAGCCGGTCGAGGTCATGACACTTCAGCTGTTCTTGATCATGCGATCGCCGCCGAGGGCAAGCAGAAGAAACATGTCGAACTGGTGCAGGTTGGCCTTGTCCATTCGCTTGATGGCGTCAATGCCTGAACGCGCCGTATTGATGTGTGCAAGCGTGCTCAGGCGAGTGGCGGCGAAGGCCGGGTCGTAGTCCGCGCCATGCCGCGCCTCCTGAAGCTCGCCGAAGGCGTCGGACAACACTTCGAGATCAGTAGGGACCGCTTGGTTGCCGGGATCGACCAGAAGAAGCCGAACGGGGTTGGGAGTCGTGCGACCGGCACCGATGTCCTGCACCCAACGAGCGGTTTTCTTGAAATTGCCGTGCGCGTACCAGCGGCCGATCGCCTGCTTGTGCTCACTCGGTCCTTTCCTTCCGGCGCGCTTCGCGCCGTGCTGGACGAGTTCGTGGAAAAGGGCATAGTAGGCGGTAGAAGTCGCACGACGGAGGTATGCGGCCCGAGGGTGACGCGGCTCCGCCTTGAAACCTGCGAGCGTTTCAGCGAGATGAAGGTAGTCGTCGGCCTTGAAGGCTCGTCTCACGACCAGTCCCGCTGATCCTGGAGCAATTCCCGGTCGATGGCGGGAGTAGCGTCGTCGTCCAGGTACTCGTCGATGTCTTCGCGGGACTCGAACTCCTCTTCCGTGAAGAGGGAGACGTACACGTGCTCATCGAGCCCGTGCTCGACGGCCAGCCTGTTCACCCGGCGACGCAACGCGTGGGTGAAGTCAGCCGACCAGCCGCCCTCGTCGGGCGCGTCCAGCACAATCGTGGCCTTGAGCGCGGACTCACCATCAGAGTCCACGTAGGGTTCGACAAGGGCGTCTATGACGGCGGGAGCGTCCGGAACGGTGACGTTCCGGATCGCTTCGGCCAGTCCCTCCAAAGCCGCATCTCGCCGGCTCACGCTCATGATGGCCATCCTCGCACCTCCCCGCGCAGATCGAAGGTCACGACGACGCCGTCAGCGTGGCAGCGGCGACCGCGCCCTGACCAAGCGTAGCCGTCAGTCACGAACAGTGATCAGCGTAGCCCTTCACCCCGGACCGTGACTCCTGGATTACGGAAGCCGGTCCCGGAGTTCGGTTGTCGAGGCGATGAAACGCCGACCCCGAGGCCGGCTATCGGATGTAGTCGGGTGGGACGTGGTCGACAAGCCAGACGCCGTTGGCGCTCAGTCGGAACCGATGCCCGGCCGCGTGCATGGCGGCAGCGTCCACGACGAGGACGACCGGCTTGCCCCGGCGGGCGCCGACGCGGGTGGCGGTCTCCCGGTCCCGCGACAGGTGGACGTGGTGACGTTCCATCGGCCGCAGACCCTCCTCGCGGATCGCCTCCACGTTCCGGGCGACCGTGCCGTGATAGAGGATCGCGGGCGGCTCGGCCACCGGCAGGTCGAGATCGACGGACACCGAGTGCCCCTGACTGGCGCGGATCCGATCGCCGTCGATCACGTATCGCCGCTTGTCGTTGTCGGCGACCACCTGCTCCAGTTCGGCACGCGAGATCGGGAACCCGTGCGCGGCCGCCGCCGTCAGCAGCGTGTCGACGGCGACCCAGCCGTGCGCGTCCAGTTCGATGCCGATGCGCTCGGGTTCGTGGCGCAGATGCTTGGCCAGGTACTTCGAGACCCGCACCAGCCTGCGTTGGTCCATCGGCGTCTCCCGGTGTCCTCGATGAGCCCGCTGAACGCCGCGGGGACTGGTCGGCCGGGCGAGGAGGGCTCGGAGGCTGGATGTGCCAGCAGGCCCGTCACGGGCCCACCTGGAATCGAACCAGGAGAGAAGGAAGCCCCCGAATGGCCTCACCGGGCCGGAGCGCGAGGAAAGCGGGCGGACTAGACAGGCGCCCTTACGGGCAAACCGGTTCCCAGAGAGGTAGAAGGAAGCCCTCCCATGGCCTCGCGATCTTCACGATATCAGGCGGGGATCAGCTCGTGCAGGGTCGCGGGCGTGTAGACGCGCGCCCCTTCCGGGAGGCCGGGGGGTGTCTCAAGCCCGATGTACGTGACGTGACCGCCCGCCGAGGCCTTGCTTCGCAGCAGGTCGGCCAGGTAGCCGACCCGGAGGTGGTCCCGCTCCACGATCGAGCGTACGAGCAGCGACGTGGTGACGCGGTTGCCCTCCACCTGGTTGAACGCCGGATGGCCGGACAGGTAGAGATGCAGCCACTTCACCCGCCAGGCGCCGTCGTCCCCGCGCAGGAAGACCAGCGGAAGCGCGATGCGGCCGGACCCGCGCAGGTCGGACTTCATCCGGACGGTACGCGGCTCGAACGGCCTGCCCTCCTGCACGGCGTCCCTGGTCATGTAGCCGAAGAACGCCTCGGCGGCCTCGTCGAACCGCTCCCCGGCGTAGACGTGGACCTGTGGGATGACGATCGGCTGACTCGCGTGCGGAAGTCGTATGTCGATGAACTCCGAGACGCCGTCGGCCGCGTCGGTGAGGTCACCCGAGTAGGTCGCGAAGTCGTTCCCGTAGGACGTCCACGAGATGTGCGTCGGGTTGTCGTACGTGGCATCGAGCATGAGCGCGGACAGGTCGTAGTCGGTGCTCCGCGCGGCCTGGCGCCAGTACACGAAGAACCGGAGCAGCTCACCGTCCACGGGTGACAGGGAGCCGCGGGGCAGCACCCCGAGCCCGGGCGCGGCGCTCTTGCCCGACAGGGGCAGCGCCACGTCGAGCACGGCGGGGTCGACGATGAGCTCGCCGGGGTCGGGCAGGCGGCGGGTGATCTCCTCGTCGAGGATGGCGAGGGTCCGGGTGAGTGCCTCCTCGTCCAGCGGAGAGCGGGTGTCGGGGGTCGCCCACGCCTTACCGTGCCGGTTCGTGAAGACCCGGTCCACGGGGGCGAGCCGGTTCTGCAGGTGCTCGCGCAGGGAGAGCAGCACGCGGCCGGAGGCGTGCGCGGCGGCTCGCTCCGCCGCCTCCAGCACGGCCGAGCCGCCGCCCGTACGCAGCAGATGGTCGAGGCGGCGCAGCAGCGCGCCGGGCGTGTGCTCCAGCAGTGCGACGGCATCGCCGGTACGGCCCCCGGCCAGCGCGGCCTCGACCCGGCCGCCGAAACTGACCGCCTCGCGCACACCCCTGGCCACGTCGAAGACCTCGGCCGCGCTGGGGAACTGAGGGTACTCGTGCGGGTGCAGGCGCTCGCCCAGCCGCTTCCACTGCTCCCGGTGCCGGAGCACGTCCCCGTGCTTGGCGGCCGGGACGGCGTCGAGAGCGGCCAGCAGGATCCGGCGCTCGGCCCGGCGGAAGGAGCGCAGCCGGGTGGGGGTGGACAGGGTCACGTCACCCTCGGAGCAGAGCGCGGCCACCCTGAGCAGTCCGTCACGGTGTCGACGAGCAGCGGCTGCCCGGCGGCCAGCCGCACTTCGTTGACGACGGCCCGGTTCTCGCGTACGGGGACGTGCTCGGGCCGGTCGCCGGCGCAGAAGGCGGCGAGGGCGCGCAGAGCCGTGAGGTCCTCGGCGGCGAGCGGGACCTCGGAGCCGGCGAGCGAGAAGTAGAGCTCGCGCGCCTCGTCCCGGAGGCTCCCGCCCAGCTCCAGCACGGTCACCCGGTCCTTGGCCAGGGGGATCAGCTCGTCGTGCGCCGCCAGCAGGTCGGCGTAGGTGTGCTGGTAGCGGCCGTACCGCGGCAGATCGAGCAGGTTGAGGGTGCCCGGCTGGAGCCGGGCGGCGGCGACCGGGTCGAGCATGGCCTCGCGCAGCAGCCCCGCCCAGAACTCCAGGGTGTCCGGGACGTTCCTCGGGAAGTCGACGAAGTAGGCGTTGTGTACGACGTGGTCGCCCACGAGGCGGCGGACCGCGGCCAGGACCCGCACCCCGAGGTCGATCACCTGCTCGCCGGGCAGCCGGGCCAGGCGGTCGAGCAGCGCCGGCGAACACGTGAAGCCGACGCTGAGCAGCGCCGCGTCAAGCTGCCGGGCCGCCACCTCACCCCAACCGGGCGTGCCGTCCCCCTCCACGTCGACGGGAACGCGCAGGCGCCGGGAAATGACGAGATCTTCCACGCAGGCACGATATATGGCCACTACCGGCGCATCGCCACTCGAATACCGGGCCACCTCGACGGTGACGGGCCATGTTCCGGAAGGCGTCGGCCGCCGGCGGCATCTCGACGAGGCGTTCCTCGGAGCGTGCGCGGGTATCGACTCGGGCACAAGGCGCCCGGCACGGGCGAAGATCACCGTAGGGTGCCGGTCATGGACTGGGTCGAGCGAGTCGCCGGCATCAAGCCCTGGAAGCGGCACGGCGAACGGGCGCCGCACAAACCGCTCCTGCTGCTCTACGCCCTCGGGCGGCTGCGCGAGGGCCAGGCCACCGGACGGCTCCACCCCGACCTGCTGCGCGCCCTGACCGACGACTCCGGCCTCGTCGTACGGCTCGCGCGGCACCTGCTGGACGCCAACTTCGAGCCGTCCCTGCATCCGGACATCTGCCGCCTCGTGGGCCTCGAACTCAGTGACCAGGTCTCCGGCGCCGGGCAGGCCGCACCATCCGTCGCCCGCCGGGACCCGGCGTTCCGCGAGAGCGTGCTCGTGGCGTACGAGTACCGCTGCACCTTCTGCGAGTACGAAGGGTGGCTGGACGGCACCGCGGTCGGCCTGGACGCCGCGCACGTCCGCTGGTGGGCCCTTGCGGGAACCCCAGCGCGGGCTCGACCCCGTCGACGGCGGCCACATCGACTGGCACACCCGGCAGGTGTTCCGCGCCCCCGCCCGGCACTGACCCGTTCCGCCGGGTCAGCGTGGCGTCCAGGTCGGCGCGGGCGCCGGGCGGAAGAGGAAGACCTGGTCGCGCCGTCCCGTGCAGGTCTTCTGAGCGATCTCCGCCCCCGCCCGCATGTCGGACTCGCCGTACAGCGCGCCGACGCACAGGCCGCTGTGCAGGGGTTGGACGACGAATCCCGATCCGGCGGGCTTCAGCAGGAACTGCTGGTGAGGCGCTCCCATGCACTCCGCGGGCGCGATCAGCGCACCGGAGGCCTTCAGCGCCTCGTCCACGGTGAGGCAGCCGGGGCCCTCCACAGGATGATGCCACTCGATCTGCCATGCGCCGTCACCGACCGCACGCAGAAAGGTGTCCGGGACCAGGCCCGCGCAGGGACGCTGCACGGCCAGCGGACGATCCGTCCTTCCGCTGCGCTCGCGCCCCTCCCCGATGCACAGGCCGCCCCCCGCGACGTGCGCGGGAACCATGTGATACCACCCGTCGGACGGCAAGCGGTCACTCGCCGCGGTCGCGCCGACGCGGGAAGGCGAGGGCCCCGGGGTCCCGCCACCGGGCTGGGGACCGTAGAGCGACGGGAGGACTGAGACCACCGCGAGGAGCAGGAGGAGGACACCCGCTCCCACGCCCACCAGGGCCGGCCACTGCGCCCCTCGTGACGCCGGGCGCAGGGGTCGCCTGTCCGGTGCGCTCTGGTCTGATGCGTTTTGGATAAGGGCGTTACGGTCCGGTGCGTCTCGGTCCGGGCCGTCGCCGTCCGGTGTGTTCTGGTCTCCGGGTCCGGCCGGAGCGAGGGACTCCGGCCGCGCCGGGCTCCCAGGGACCCGGCCGGCGGGATCGCCGGGCGTGCCGGACGAGAGCGGCATCTCGGCGGCCAGGCGTTTCCTCGCGGCCACCCAGCGAGCCGACTCCGTCTCGTCGAGCCCGCACGCCCGTACGAACGCGGCCACGAACTCCTCCCTCGGGAGGGTCGCCCGCCCCAGCGCGCCGGCGATGGTGCTGGCGGGGAGCGTGTCGCCGTTCGCCCTCGCGGCGGCGGTGAGCTGCCGGAACGTCCGGCCGGACCACTGGCGCACACTGCCCAGTGCGGCGACGAACTCTGCGGTCGTGGTGAGCCCATCGGGCTGCGGAGGCGCGCCGAACGGACCTGACACGACGATCCTCCCAAACCCGACCCAGCGTCGATCCGGGCGAAACACTAACAAAAATCAGTGAACCGAGGCGGCTCGTCGAGTCAACCGTTCTCCGTGCCGCGCTCCCGCTCACGAACTTCCGGAGGGAATCTTCGGGTGCACGTCCAGCAGGGCCTGGTCCGCGGCGGCGCGGCCGGAGATCCAGCCCTCGCGGTTGCTGACCGAGCCCGTCCTGACCATGCTGAGCTCGGGGAACATCTTCTCCATCGCCGCGTCGACGGCCTGGTCCCTGGCCGCCAGCACCGGCAGCAGGTCTCTACTGGTCTCCGCCGCCGCCTGCCGGACCGCCTCCCCCGCCGCCTCGTGCAGCCGTTCGCCGATCCGACAGGCGTAGGCGGCGAGGAACGACTGCCGGAACGACCGCGTGCGGGACCGGCCGGCGCCGTCCCGGCGGGCTCCGGCCTGCCGCATCGCAGTGGTGGCCTGCACCAGCAGGGAGGTGAACAGCACCTCCACCGCCGCCAGGCCGGCGGGGAACCCCAGCACGGTGGCGAACCCGAGGTGGCGGCTCCAGATCGACCGGCAGTGGTTGGCCGAGGCGATGACGTCGAGCAGCACCGCCTTGGGCTCCTCGTAGGGCGCGTCGATCCCCAGGCGTCGCCCCTGCGGTTCGTCATCCGGGCGGTTCGCCGCTCCGGTGGCCAGCAGCGCCGCGTCGATGCTGTAACGGGCCATCAGCGACTGGGCGGCGGCGGTGAACGTCTCGGCCTCCGCCTCGAACTCCGTCGACTCGGCCTTGGCCAGCAGCGCCCGCACCCGCGCCAGCATCCGCTCGTCCACCCGGCCGGCCGTCCGGGCAGTACGGCGCGCGGAACCGGGCGGCGGGCACAGCCGTTCCAGCGGCTGCAGCGTGGCCAAAAGGATGATCACCTCCAGCGCCCGGGCGACCATCGCGGTCCGGTCGCCGTCCTCGCGCAGGTACTCCTCGTCTCTCCCCCACCAGACGGTGGCGTCCAGGGCGGTCAGCTGGTCCTGCCAGCGCTCGTCCACGGTCGCCGGGGCGTAGGCCCGCATCTCGGCCGCGACGGCGTCGACGGCCAGGCACGCGTGCCGCGGCCCGAACCGCCGCCCTACGAGCCGGACCACGTCGGCCGGCATCCACCCGTTCCGCCAGGCCCGCGCCAGGTTGCCGCCGAGCATGCCCAGCAACGCGCGGTCGACGACGGGCCGCAGTCCGGGGTCGCCGGCCAGCGTCTCCACGAGCCGCGGGAACTCCGGCCTGCCCGCATTCAGTCGCGCGTCCACCGCGGCCGACAGCAGTCCGGCCACCATCTCCTCCGGCGACGACTCTCCCCGCTCCCGGGGGAAGGCCCGCGCCCCACCGGCCGGCGCCCGCCACCTGCTTCCGCGCGTCTTCTCCCCGGCCCTGCTCCGCTCCCGGTCCGCCCTGCCCATGTGTCCTCCTGCCTCGCCCTCCCCCGCCGGGGGCTCACGGAGTTCACGATTCTGACAGCGTCCCGGCCGCGCCGAGGACGTTGTCCACAGGCCGGCTGCCGGTGGATCGCGCATGTAGGTCGAGCCGCGCCTCCCGGCCGTCACCCGACCGGCGGGCAGCGGCTATCCCCACGTTTGTGGGGTTTCTCACCCCCTTTTCACCTGCGCATACTCGATTCACACCGCATTCCCCCGTCAGACAGAGAGGTGAAGGCATGGCCTTCGATCCGAGGGAAGCTCTGCGTGAAGCCGGCGTCCTCAACAGCCCCCTGGCAGCCGAAGTCGAGGCGGCGTTCGCCACCTTGACCCAGGAGGAAGTGAACCTGCTCATCTCGCTCAAGGACAAGCTCCCCACCGCGCTGCCCGGTGTGCTGGCGCACGCCGGCGCGGGCGGCGAGTGGTCCCGGCCCGAGGTGGAGGCCCACACCGTGCCCGTCGAGTCCAAGTGCCTGTGCGGGGCCTGGTCGGGCTCCGGATCCGGCGCGGCGGACTAGTCCGGACAGGTCGCGGGTGCGGCTCCGGCCGCGCGTCGCCCACAGAGGTCTGGGGCCGCACCTGCGGCTGGGAGCGTAAGGGGAATGATGTCTGGGAAACTCGCCCGGAACCGCTCGTTGATGGAAGTACCGGCGGACCTGACCTACTTCGTGCACGACGATGAGTACCTGGTCGTCAACCCGCAGGTGGGTGGCCGGTGCGTGCTCAACGCGCGCGAGTTCGCCGTCCTGGCGGCCCTGGCCCGTCCCGGGGCGGGCGGGGAGCAGGCCCGCCTCGACGAGACGGAGGCCGGCGGGTCCGACGAGACCGATCGGACGCTCGCCAAGCTGATCCTGAACTACCTCGTCTACTACGACGGGAACCGCCCGGAGCTCACCTTCAGGGAGCCGTCGCTCCACCAGGTGTATTACGCGATCACCGACGGCTGCAACCTCCGCTGCCCGTACTGCTACGCCTCGTCCGAGAAGTGCCTCCCCGGTGAGCTCACCACCGCCGAATCACTCGATCTGGTCTCCCAGGTCGCCGCCTTCGGCGCCAAAAACATGATCTTCACCGGCGGCGAGCCGATGCTCCGCAAGGACCTGTTCCAGATCGTGGAGCACGCCAACGACAGCGGGCTGACGTCGAACATCATCACCAACGCCACGATGATCAGGACGCTCGCCCAGGCCAGACGGTTCGCCGAGCTGTTCGGCATGGTCACGGTGAGCGTCGACGGCGGCACGGCCGAGACCCACGACCGCACCCGCGGCGCCGGCTCCTTCGCCCGGACCTACCGCGCCCTCCAGCTGCTCAACGAGGCCGGCGTGGTGCCGCGGATCAACCACATCGTCACCTCGGACAACGTCGACGAGCTGGAGGACTTCGCGAAGTTCGCCGAAGGGCTCGAGGTGCACAGCATCCGGCTGATGTACCACAACGACCTGGGCCGGGGAGAGAGCGACGAGTACGACTTCGGCTGGGACGACCACATGCGGATCCAGCGGCTCACCTGGACGTCACCGGCCGCCGGCAAGCTGCTGCCGGACGGTCCCCGGCCGATCACGCCGTGCTCGGTGAAGGCCAACTGCGGGATGGGCGGCAACGAGATCTACATCAACTCGCTGGGCGACGTGTATCCGTGCAAGCTGGTCACCGGGCGGTCGCACCACGCGGGCAACGTACGGCGGCAGTCGCTGGCGGAGATCTTCGGCGGACCGCTCCTGCGCGGGATGCGCACCAGCACCGTGCTCGGCGGCGACTACCACGCCGACTGCGCGAAGTGCTACATCAAGGCGTCCTGCGGCGGCGGATGCCGGGCCTCCCACATGTCCGAGTCGAAGGACCTGCGGCGCAACAGCCGTCACCAGTGCCGGATCCTGCGGCACGGCGTCGCCACGCAGTTGTGGCTCGAAGCCGGGGTCGACCGGTCGGAGCTCGCCACCAAGGACCGCGAGATGACGACGCCCCGCCTGGTCGTCAACGGCGACGTCCATCCCGTCTTCGACGACTGGAAGACCTATGTTCCCCCCTCGCCCGGCTCGGTCAGGGTCGGCGAGTTGCTTCCCATCACGCCGGTATAGAGGAGGTCAGTGTGTCACTCCGGATCAGCGAGGCCGTGATCTGGCAGGAGACCGGGGAGGGCGTCTCGCTCTACCACACGGAGACGGGCGACTTCCACAGCCTGAACGACACCGGCTCCCGGATATGGAAGCTGGTTGCGAGCGACGGCGAACGTGAGCCGGTCATGTTCAAGCTGTCCCGCGAGTTCGCCGGCAGCAGCTCCGCGATGAGCAGGCAGATCGTGGCGGACGTGCGGGACTTCATCGGCACGATGATCGAGCAGGGCCTGATCGAGGAGGTCCCGTCCGAGAAGGCCGAGAAGGCCGCCACGTGACCGGCCCGGCCGCGCCCGCCCCGTACGCGACCAGCCCGGACGCGACCAGCCCGGACGCGACCAGCCCGGTCGCGCCCGGCTCGGTCCCGATCGGCCGGGAGCCGGCTGGAGGAGTGCGCGTCCGGACGGTCACCGTCGTGCCGCGTCCTCCGGCTTCGGGCCGATGAGCAGGGCGGTCGTCCTCGGCGGGGGCTTCGCGGGGGTGCTCGCCGCCGCCGTGCTCGCGCGCCACGCGGACGAGGTCGTGGTGGTGGAGGGCGACCGCTACCCGTCCGGTCCCCGCCCGCGCCGGGGGCTGCCCCAGTCGCACCACAGCCACGTGCTCGTGGCCGGCGGCGCGAGGGCGCTGGAAGCGCTGCTGCCCGGCACGGTCGGCGCCCTCCTCGCGCACGGCGCGCAGCTGCGCGGCCTCCCCGGCGACGCCCTGATCCTCACCGCCGACGGCTGGTTCCGCCGCATGCGCACCGACGCCCACCTGATCTCCTGCACCCGCGGGCTGCTGGACGAGATGGTGCGGCGCCGGGCGCTCGCGAGCGGGGCCGTCACGGTGTGGGAGGACACGCGCGCGCTCGGACTCCTCGGGGACGCGGCCCGGGTCGGCGGGGTGGCGGTCAGCAGGCGGGGCGCCCCGCCCGAAACCGTACGCGCGGACCTCGTCGTCGACGCCACGGGACGCAGGTCGGCGTCTCCCCGATGGCTCGCCGAGATCGGCGTCCGGGACGTCGAGGAGACGACCGTCGCCACCGGCCTGGCCTACGCCACCCGGCTCTACCGGGCGCCCGCCGGCCTCGCCGCGGCGATTCCGGCGATCATGCTGCATCCCGGGCCCGGCCCGGGACGGCCGGCCCGGGGGGCGACGTTGTTCCCCGTCGAGGACGGCCGCTGGGTCGTCACGCTGACCGGCACCCGGGGTGGTGAGCCGCCCACCGACGAGCAGGGCTTCGCGGCCTTCGCCCGCGCGCTGCGCGACCCCCTCGTGGCGGACCTCATGGCGGAGGCCACCCCTCTCGGACTCATCCGGCCGTACCGGGACACCGTCAACAGGAGGCGGTTCTTCGAGCGGGCACGGCTGCCCGCCGGGTTCGCGGTGATCGGCGACGCGGCCGTGGCGGTCAACCCCGTCCATTCGCACGGGATGTCGGTCGCCGCGCGCTGCGCGCTCCGGCTCGGCGAGGAGCTGACCCGGCACGGCGGGATCGGACCGGCCCTGTTTCCCGGGCTGCAGTCCGCACTGGCGGCGGAGGCGGAGCAGTCCTGGCGCATGGCGGTCGAGGCCGACGGCGAACAGGCCGGCGCAGGCACAGGAGAGCGGGCTGAAGGTACCGGCGCAGGCGCGGCTGAACGGGCCGGTGCGGGAACCGGCCGGGACGGCGCGCCGCGACGCGAGCCGAACGCCTTCGAACGCGAGATCCGCACCCGCCTGGCGCAGGCGAAGCTGAGCAACCCACGGATCGCCGCCGGGCTCTTCGCCGCCCAGACATTGCTCTCCGACGACACCGCGACGGACAGGCCGGAGATCGCCCGGGTGCTGTCCGGGCGGCCGGAGCCCCTCCTCACCAGCGAGGAGGCGATCGGGCAGTACCCCGGCCTGGCCGCGTGGCTGCGCTCGCGCCTCGCCGCCGCGACCCCCTGAGACCGCGCACCCGCCGAAGCCCTTTCCGAAGGCTCCACGCCGCGTGATCCCCCCGCGTCGATGCGTCATGTACGCGGATGCCGGGAATCGGGTGAACGGCCTGCTCACTGGTAGGCGGCGACGGCGGCGAAGTACAGGCCGAGGAAGGTGGCTGCCGCGCCCGCGCCGGTGAGGAGCGCGTTGGCGGTGCCGGCGCTGCTGCGGCGGGCGATCAGTGCGGCGGTGATCGCGATGTTGAGGGCAGAGGACAGGGCCAGCAGCAGGGACAGGATCTGTACCTGGCTCATCGGGTGCTCCCTTGGGCGGTGGGGTGTCCCTGGCGGAGGAGGCCAGGGGTTGATGAGCCGAGGCTTGCCGACCAGACGGGTGTCCTGGAGCCGGTTGGTCGCAGATTGGACACACTGCCGCGTAGCGGCCGGTGAACGGCCTACTGTGCGCAACGAGGTCAGGGCGAGTGCGTGGGATGTCCACGGGGTGAATGGACACCCCATGGCGGGCGATGGGCGGACAGGGGGAGCAGTGGAGGCAGCGGACCAGGAACCGGACCTGGCCGTGCTGCTCACCGCACTGGCTCGGTTCCGCCGTCGGATCACGCTGGATGGGCAGCCGTCGGACCGGACGCTGGCGAAAGCTGCCGGGGTGAGCCCGACCACGGTGGGAGCGTGGCTGCGCGGCGCCCGCTTCCCCCAGCAGATCGACCCGCTGATCAGGATTGTGGACGCGGTGCGAGAGCACGCCCGCCGGACGACGCACGCCTGGGCCGGTGAGCCCGCCGGGCTGTGGGACAAGCGGTGCTGGCGCGATGCCCACATCGCCGAGGCCCGCCGGCGCGCCGGAGAGACCAGCCGGGCCGTTCGGGCGGCCGACGCCCGGACGGTGCTGGAGTCGGGACGGCCGGGCACGCCTCTGGACCAGGTGACCGACCCGTTCGTGCTGGAGGTGCACCGGCCGATCACTGTGGACGGCGCGACGGTGGGCGTGCTGCCGTCGTACGTCCGGCGGGTGCACGACGAGCGGCTGGGCCAGGTGGTCGATCGGGTTCTCGGCGGCACGAGTGCGATGGCGGTGCTGGTGGCCGGCTCCTCGGCCGGCAAGACCCGGGCGTGCTGGGAAGCCCTTGGGCCGCTGCGTGCGGCGGGCGGGTGGCGGTTGTGGCACCCCTTCGACCCGACCCGGCGCGAAGCGGCGCTGCAGGAGCTGGACCGGGTGGGCCCACGCACGGTGCTCTGGTTGAACGAGACCCAGGAGTACGTGGGTGAGGGCGGGGAGCGGGTCGCGGCCAAGCTGCGTGCCCTGCTCACCGACCGGGCGCGGGCGCCGGTGCTGGTGCTGGGCACGTTGTGGCGGAAGCACCACGCCGACCTGACCCGAAGTTCGGGGTCACAGGTGGCGCAACTGCTCGACGATGTGGTGATCGAGGTGCCGGAGGAGTTCACCGGGGCCGCCCTGGAGGCGATGCGGCGGGCCGCCCAGGCCGATGCCAGGCTGGCCGAGGCGGTCGAGCACGCCGTAGACGGGAAGATCAACCAGTATCTGGCCGGTGGCCCGGAGCTGCTGAAGCGGCTCGAAACCGCGGAGCCCGCGGCCAAAGCGGTCATCTGGGCGGCGATGGACCTCCGCCGTCTCGGGCACGGCACCACCATCCCGCTGGCCTTGCTCAAGACGGCCGCACCGGCCTACCTGACCGACACCGAGTGGGACGAGGCCGGGGAGGACTGGCTCGAACAGGCACTGGCCTACACCGCCGAGCCGTGTAAGGGCGCCCGCGGGCCACTCACCCGCGTCCGCCCTCGCCGTAGCCAGGGCCGTGCGGCTGCGGCGGTAGACCCCGACGGTGAGCCGGTGTACCGGCTGGCCGACTACCTCGACCAGCATGGCCGCGTCACCCGTGCCGACCAGATCCCACCCGTCGGTCTCTGGACCGCCGCGGCCGCCCACGCCCACCCCACCGACCAGAGCGTCCTGGGGGACGCCGCCTGGGCTCGTGGCCTGTGCCGCGAAGCCGCCCGGCTCCACAAACAGGCCGTCCGCCAAGGGAACGTCGTAGCCGCCGGCACCCTCGTCCGTCGCCTCCACGAACTGGATCCCGCCGATCGTCGCCCTGCCCGGTGGGTTGTCGCCCACGCCTGTCTCGACGACCCGTTCCACGTGGGGAATCTGTTGGCCGGCCTGCACAGGGCCGGGGCGCACGACCAGATCGCCATGCTGCTGGCCCGTTACCCCGTCAGCGGCGTTTCTCTCGACAGGCCCGCTGATCTGGGTGCACTGCTGGACGGCCTGCACAAGGTCGGGGCGCACGAGCAGTTCACCGCGCTGGCCGAGCGAGCCGCCGCACACGCCCCTCTCGACCCGCTCGGCGTCGGTGTGCTGCTGGACAGCCTGCGGGAGGCCGGGGCGCACGACCAGATCGCCGCGCTACTGGCTCGGGATCCCGCCGCCCACATCCCGCTGGGCACCCACTACAGCGCGCTGAGCCTGCTGCGGCTGTTGCCCAGCCTGCGCAAGGCCGGGGCGCACGACCAGTTCACCGCGCTGGCCCAGCGAGCCGCCGCCCATACCGCGTTCGACGACGCCCCGCTGAGCGTGGGCCGACTGCTGATGGACAGCCTGCATGCGGCTGAGGCACACGCGCAGATCGCGGCGGTGCTGGCTCGCCACCCCGCTTCCCACCTCCCGCTGGACAACCGCCACAGCGCGCTGACCGTGGCGCGGCTGCTGAACAGTCTTCACGAGGTTGGGGCGCACACGCAGATCGCCGCGCTGCTGGCCCACGACCCCGCCGGCCGCGTTCCTCTCGACAACACCGCTGATGTGCGTGCGCTGCTGGACGCCCTGCGCAAGGTCGGGGCGCACGAACAGTTCACCGCGCTCGCCCGGCGAGCCGCCGCCCACGCCCCTCTCGACGACCCGTACACCGTGGGAACGCTGCTGAGAACGCTGAGCACTCTCGAAGCTCGTGACCACGTCGCCGTGTTACTGGCCCGCGATCCCGCCGGCCGCGTTCCTCTCGACAACGCTGCCGGCTTGGGCGCGCTGCTGTTCGACCTGTACTGCCTGGACGATGCGCATGACCAGATCGCCACGCTGCTGGCCCGCGATCCCGCCGCCAACACCACGCTCGACCCGCGTGTCCCAGACGCACCGTATCTGCTGATGTTCGGTCTGAGCCTGGTCCGGGCACACGACCAGATCACCGCACTGGCCGAACGGTTGCCCGCCGCGGGCTTGTTCGAAGCGTTCATGCAGATCGATGGTCACAAGGAGCGGTTCCGGTTCGGGCGGGAACCTGACGGGAGCGCCGCCGACCGGTGGGGGTGGGAGGATCTGGAGTGAACGGCGACCGGCATCACGCTGCCACCGGCCTCGACCGGGCTGACGGCGCGGCCCTGGACCAGGGAGGTCAGGCGGGCCGGGCGACGAGGATCCGGATCTCCGAGCCGCCGAGCGGTGGTGTGACCTCGGTCAGGTCGAACCCGGCCGCGGCGAGCAGGTCCCGGAACTCGGTCCTGCCGCGTTCCCGGCCGCCGGTGTAGACGAGCATCGCGATGTCGCTCATGACGGCCCCGGCCGCCTCCGGCGTGCCGAGGGCGGAGGGCATCACCGGCTCCAGCACGAGCAGGCGTCCGTCCGCCGCGATCGACCGGCGGCAGCTACGCAGCAGGGCGACGCAGCGCCGGTCGTCCCAGTCGTGCAGCACGCCCTTGACCAGCATGACGTCGCCCCCGGGCACGGCCTCGAAGAAGTCGCCGGTCTCGATGACGCACCGGTCCGACAGGCCCGCCCGCCGGAACTCCTCGTCGGCGCCCGCGACCCCCTCGGCGGTGTCGAACAGGATCCCCTTGAGGCCCGGGACGGCCGTCAGCACCGCCGCCAGCAGCGTGCCGTTGCCGCCGCCGACGTCGACCACGGTCTGCGCGCCGCTGAAGTCGTACGCCTTGGGGAGCGCGGGCGCGATCCGTTCGGTGCCCTCGCGCATCGCCTTGTTGAACACTGCCGACAGGTCCGGGTGGCGGGCGAGGTGGTCGAACAGCGGGCTGCCGTGCGCGTGGTCCCACGCCGTCTCACCGGTCCGCACGCTGTGGGTCAGCGCCCCCCACGCCTGCCACGTGGCCGGGTCGCCGAGCAGCAGGAGGCTGGAGCGCATCGACCACGGGTGATCGGCGCACAGGGGCCGCCCCTGCGGCGTCAGCGTGAAGCTTCCCGGCTCCCCCTCCTCCGCCACGCCCAGCACCACCAGCGCGCGGAGCAGCCGGTGCAGCGCGCCGGGGTCCGACCCGGTGCGCTCCGCGAGCCGCGCGACCGGTACGGCCTCCTCCGCGAGCAGGTCCGGCAGGCCGAGCCGGACGGCCGCGTAGAGGATCTGCGAGGTGGCGTAGCCGAAGGCCATCCGGGACAGGTTCGCCTGTCCCGCGAGGCCTCGCGGTCGGTCACTCATGGTCCTGCTCCTTCGGGGTCTCTGACAGGTGCGGGGCAGGTGTCACGCGACGCCCGCCTCCAGCCGCAACCGCAGCGGCAGGCGGCGTACGCCGTGCAGGAACAGGTCCGGCGTCCACTCCAGGTCGGCGGGGTCGACCGCGAGGGCGATCCCGGGGAAGCGGCGCACCAGCGCCCCGATGGCGGCCGCGGCCTGCAGCCGCGCCAGCGCCGCACCGAGGCAGAAGTGGGCGCCGTGACCGAAGCCCAGATGCCGGTTCGGGCTGCGGCCGATGTCGAAGACGTCCGGCCGGGGGAAGACCGCCGGGTCGCGGTTGGCCGCCAGCAGCACCGGCACGACCACGTCCCCTCGGGGGATCACGGTCCCGCCGATCTCCACGTCGGCGAGGACGTACAGCGGGCGGGAGTGCCCGACCGGGCCGTTGTACCGCAGCGCCTCCTCGACCATCGAGCCGATCAGCTCCGGGCGCGCCCGCAGCCGATCCAGCTGGCGTGGGTGCCGCAGCAGCTCCAGCACCCCGTTCCCGATCAGGTTGACCGTCGTCTCGTCCCCGGCGAGCAGCAGCTGGAACACGCTGGAGACCAGTTCGGCGCGGCTGATCCCGCCCGCCTGCTCGGCCTCGGCGAGCCGGCTCAGCAGGTCGTCCCCCGGGCGCGCCCGCCGCTCGTCGATCCTCTCGTTGGCGTACGCGACGAACTCCAGGCCGGCCCGGCGCACCCGGCCCGCGTCCCCGCTGCCCACGATCTCGTCGCTCCACCCGCGCAGCCGGGCGCGGTCCCCGGGGGGCAGGCCGAGCAGTTCGGCGACGACCAGGACCGGCAGCGGCAGCGCCAGTTCCCGGATCAGGTCGGCCTCGCCGCCCGCGGCGGCCATGCCGTCCACCAGTTCGCCGGCGACCCGGTGGACGCGCTCCTCCAGCGCGGCCACCGTACGGGCGCCGAAGGCCGGCGCCATCAGCCTGCGGATGCGGGTGTGGTCGGGCGGATCGAGGTGGAAGACGTTGCGCCGCAGCATGGCCAGCGGGTCGCGCAGCTCGGCCCTGCGGTGCGGCGCGGCGAGGCCGGGAGGCAGCCGGTCGAGCTGCCGCCCGACATCCGGGTCGAGCAGCGCGCGCTGCACGTCGGCGTACCGGGTCAGGTACCACAGCACCCGGCCGCTCGCCGGGCTCACGTACCGGTAGACCGGCGCGTGCTCGCGCATGCGGTGGAACAGCGGATGGGGGTCCGGACGGTGCCGCGCGGCCGCCGGGTCGAACGGCTGCGCGGCCGGGCCGGACGGCTGCCCAGGTGTGGTCACGGTCATGACCCTCTCCTCACGCGGATGCACGGACGTTCCAGGACGCGGGCCGCACCTGCCCCCGCGCCGGGCCGGCGTCAGCGGTTCCCGGGGGCACGCGCGTTCTGGACGTCGAGGGCGAAGAACCTCCTGACGGCGTGTCCCAGCTCCTGCGGGCCGGTGAATCCGCGCCGGGCCATCTCCACCTCGGCCGACGTCCCCTTCCCGTGCCAGTGGCGCAGGAAGATCCTGGCGCAGATCTCCGGCGGCGGGACGGCGAGCCGCCCGCGGGTCCGCTCCGCCGCCTCGTCGGCGCGGGCCACGATCTCCGACCACTCCTGCCAGTGGGCCGACTCCCGGACCCGTTCCAGCACGACCGGCCGCCAGTCCTCCGACTGCCAGACCGGCCAGACCCGCACCATGACCAGCCGCAGCTGCTCTCCGGCGGGGAGCGCCGCGCGTTCCGACTCGGTGAGCCACGACGCGAGGACGGGCGGCAGGGGCTCGGCCGCGGCGACCCCGAGCGTGGCCCGCGCGTACGCCTCCAGGTCGAGGCCCTGGGCGGCCGCGAAGCCGGTCAGCAGGCCCGTCAGAGTCTCCTCGTGCAGGCGGGGATAGTCGTCGCCGAACAGCCGCCCCGCGGTGACGACGTCGAGGTCGGTCATCCACCGGCCCGGCGCGTACTCGCGCCTCGACCGCCACTTCAGCGCCTCGTAGTGGGTGATCCCCGTCAGCGCCGTGTCGGCCGTCCAGGCCACGGACTCCTCGCCGGGCCTCTCACCGGACTGCTCGCCGGGCCTTCCGGCGCGGCGCTCGCCGGTTGCCCGCAGCGCGGCCAGCGCGTCCAGCCGTTTGACGTCCCACTCCCCCGTGCCGATCATCTGCCGCAGCGTCTCCAGGCAGGCGCGGTCGCCGGAGTCCACCACCGCGTCGATTTCCTGCCAGGTGCGGTGCGCGAACGGCATCGCCTTGGCCGTGCGGACGATGCGCTCCCCGGCCTCCGCCGGGATCCGGCCCGTCCTCGCCCCCTCCCGGCAGCCGTACCGGAGGTTGACCAGCGCGACCGTCCCGGCCGGGTAGCCCAGGTCGGCGGGCCCGTGCAGCACCGCGACCTCGTCGTCGCCGTCGACCTCGCCCGTCGCGTACATGTCGAACACGGTCCCGGCGCCGCTCATGCCGTACGGGCTCAGCTCGGCCGCGCGCAACGCGCCCATGCTGGCCGCGCCGACGACGTGCACGCCCTTGTCGATCAGCCACAGGATCTCCTTGTGGCCCACCGCCAGCTTCTCGCGGTAGTAGCCGTCGATGATGACGGCGGTGTCGTCCGGGCTCCAGGTCTCGCTGAGGAGGTCGCCCCGGGCGACGGGCGGCCGCACCCGCGCGTGCGGCACGACGCCGCGGACCTCGTCGGCGGAGATCGTCGGACCCGCGTAGACGACCACGTTCGGCGAGCTCATCGAAACACCCTCGCTCACTAGAAGACCTCCGGGCACACACGGCTCCCCGGCGCCAGCACCCTGACGACCGGCACGCCGAGGTCCTCCCTCGTCAGGTCGACGACGAGAGGCGCATGGGAGAAGGCGACCGTGGCGCGCTTCACCACGTCGTCCAGGTCGTCGACCAGGCTCTCGTGCGCGTGCAGCGGCGTGATCGGCGCGCCGGGCTCCGGCGCCGGCTCCGGCCGTCGCGGCGCGCCCCGGTCGTCGTGGACGTTCGCGTGCAGGTCGTCGCGTGAGCCCGCGATGTAGCCCAGCCGGGCCTGCGCGGCCTCGGTGACGGCGCGGCTGAGCGCGATCTCCGAGCTGAGGTGGCAGCCGAAGCCGAGGAACGGCGGGGGATAGTCGTCGCAGGTGATGCGGGCGAGGAAGCACGGCAGCCCGGTCGGCGAGGCCAGCGACCTGACCTCCATGCGGACCCGGGCCCGCTCCATCGTCACGCACAAGTCGTCGACGACCGGCGAGCCGAGCGAGCGCGGGTCGACCCGGGTTCCCCGGTCGCCGCCGGTCATGAAGGCCGTCACGGCGTCCCGCTCGATCACCTCGTACAACGCGTGCAGCACGCCCTCAGTCAGCGTGTTCCCGCTGGCCAGGCCGTTGGTCGAGGAGAAGAACACCGGTGGGTGCCAGCCCGTCCTGCGGACGAGGGTGAACTGCGCCAGCTCCATCGGGACGAGCGTCGGGGAGCCGTCGGCCAGCGATCTGGCGGCGACCCAGTCCACCGGCAGCCCGTCGTGCAGCAGGCTCGGCGCGCACCGCGGGAGGGCGCCGACGTCGTAGCCCAGTTCCCCGGCGAGGTCACGGGGGGACGCGGTCGTGACCGGCCGCATGGGCTGCTCGGCGTGCCAGAGTTCGACGGCCTCCATCATGGCGGACAGCTTCGCCAGGTCCGCCGTGACGCCCTTGCCCTGCGAGACGGCGAGGGTCCGCGCGGTGGGCCTGATCGCCTGGTACGTCGGGATGCCGAGGGTGTCGAGCCGGGTGATGTCCGCGACCCGGGTGACCCCGGCCCGGCGCGCGGCGCGGCCGGCCATCTCCAGTGTGGCGGCGGGGTCCCGGGCCCGGTCCGTCCCCGGCAGCCGGACCTTCGACTGGTCGGAACCGGAGAGGAGCCAGGAGTGGGAGGAGGTTTCTGTCCGCATCGTCCCCTTGCCCGTGTCGAGGTGAGGCGCCCTGTCAGGCCGGCCGTGTCAGATGTCGAGTGTCAGGTGCCGAATGTCAGATGTTGCGCGCGCGGTTGATCAGGGCCCGGCCGCCCACGGTGTAGCCGACGACCGCCATGACCGCCAGGACGAGCAGGTCCACCCAGGCCTCGCCGAGACCGAAGACCGCGGCGTCCCGCATGCCGTTGATCGCGTACGTCAGCGGGTTGACCACGGAGATCCACTGCAGCACCGTGGGCATGCTCTCGGTGGTGTACATCGACGGGGCGCTGAAGACGAGAACGGGCATCGACACGTTCGACAGCACCATGAAGGCCTGGTAGTCCGTGATCGTGATCGCCGCCGCCAGGTACAGCCCGTTGAGCGCCAGGGCGGACAGCGTGAGCGCCGACAGCAGCCCCACCCAGTTCTCCGGGCCGAACGGCAGGTCGAAGATGAGCGCCGCCACGGCGAGGCCCAGCAGGGTCTGCCCGAGCACCAGCGACACGCCGGCGATCATCTTGCCGAGCAGGAAGCGCGACCTGCGCATGGGGTACGACCACAACTGGGTCGCCACCCCGCTCATCTCCTCCTGGAACACGGCCATGGCGGACGTGGCCGCCGCGCTCACGACCGACATCGCCAGCGTCATGGGGAGCAGGAAGACCGCGAACCCGACGCTGACGCCCTTGTAGTCGACGACCCTGACGAGGTTGCTCAGCGAGGTGTTCACCAGCAGCAGGTAGACCAGCATCGGCGTCAGGCCGAGGATCAGGTAGACCCGGTTGCGGGCGAGCAGCGCGTACTCCCGGTAGAGCACCGCGAGCAGGTCCGTCGCCCTCGCCATGGGGGCGGGGGGCGCGGTGTGGAAGTGCAGCCCGGCGGCCATCGTCACCCCTCGTTCCCGGTCATCCGGAGGAAGACCTCCTCAAGCGAGTCCACGGCGGTCGACACCCCGTTGATCGCTATGGCGTGCTCCTGGCAGTACCGGGACAGCTCCGGCAGCAGGTCGCGTGCCTTCGCGTCGTCGATGCGCACCTCGTTGTCCTCGGCCTTGGCCCTGAGCCCGGCCGACTCCGCCCAGGCGGCCACCAGGCCGCCCGACTCCGGGTCCTCGACGGTCACCAGCAGGTGGGTGCTGCCGAACTCCTCGACGAGTTCGCGCGGCTTGGCGAAGCGCACCACCCGCCCGCGGTCGACCACCAGGACGCGCTGGCTGTTGCGCTCCAGTTCGTCGATGTGGTGGCTGGTCCACAGCACGGTCACGCCGTGCTCCTCGCGCAGCCAGGTCACGAACCGCTCGACCTGGCGCCGCCCCGCGACGTCCAGGCCCGCGGAGGGTTCGTCGAGGATGAGCAGCCGCGGGATCGTGAGCAGGGCCCGCACCAGTTGCAGCCGCTGCCGCTGACCACCCGACATCTGGAACACCAGGCGCTGCATCGCACCGCTGAGACCGAGGAAGTCGGCCACCTCGAACGCCCACGGCCGTACCTCGCGCCACCGCAGCCCGCGGAACCGTGCGGCGATCCGCAGGTTGTCCAGCGCCGGGAGCATCATGTCGAACGGACCGGTCTGGTGCATCGCGCCGATGCCGCTCTTGGCGAGGACGGGCTGGCGCACCGGATCGGCCTCGAAGACCCGGATCTCACCGGAGGTCGGAGTGGTGACGCCGCAGATCATCTTGATCAGAGTGGTCTTGCCGGCGCCGTTGGGGCCCAGGAGCCCGATGGTCTCCCCCTGGGCGATCTCGAAGGAGACGTCGTCCACGGCCGGTCTCTCGCTGCCCCGATAGCGTTTGGTCAGCCCCACGGCCGTCACGACGTCTCTCAACACAGCCTGCCCTTCACTTCGCCCTCCCGCTGCTCAGCGATGTGAGTCGCCCTCCGATCGTCCCCCGGCCTGCTCGGAACGCGTCGCTGGTCGAGTATGAGCCGGGGACGAGCAGGTGACACAACCCCACAAACGTGGGCTACCGGCGTGGCCCGGAGGGCCATAACCACGGCCATGGTCAGGCCATACCGATCGTTAAGCGCCCCTTTCTAGGGTCGCCGCAGAGGGACCTCACCAGGTCACTCAGTGGAACGGCGATCCGAAGCGGGACAGCGCATGGACCTTGTTTCCGACGGCCTGATCAGTGATCGCGACCGATGGCTGATCGTCATGCTGGCCAGGGGCTACACGACGACGAAGATCGCCCGCGAGATGCACCTCAGCCGGTACACCGTGGCCGAGCGGATCAGCAAGCTGCTCGTCCAGTTCGCCTGCAGCAACCGCAGCCAGCTCGTGGCCTACTTCTACGCGCACCGGCTCCTGCACGTCGGCATCTGGCCGCCCAGCGTCTCCGACGCCCTCGGGTAGGCCGGACCGGCGCGGTCCCGGCCGGTTCTGAAACTTTCCGTCCCGTGCGAAGGGGCGTACCTGCTCACCGCCCGCTTCCGGCGCCCCGGCGGTCTTCCTCCTTGTCTCCCGCCCGGCCCTTGGCCAGCGTGATGCCCTGGCCGCGATGGCGACTCCCGGTAATCCCACGCCGTCAGGCCGCCAGATTCCAGGGATTCGGAAGGAAACCCGTGCTCAGAACAACGCTTCCCGCCGCTCTGACGGTGGCGATGGCCCTGGCCGCCGGCGCGGCCGGAGCGGCTCCGGCCGCCCTCGCCGCCGCCACCGGCCCGGCGGTCACGGTGGACGTGACCGCCGGAAGGCACGTCATCAGCCCGTACGTCTACGGTATGAACCACGCCGACGAGACGCTGGCCAAGGAACTGCGCCTGCCCGTACGGCGCTGGGGCGGCAACGCGACCACCCGCTACAACTACCTGTACGACACCAGCAACCGGGCCTCCGACTGGTTCTTCGAGAACATCGCGGAGGACAACACCAACCCCTCCGCGCTCCCCGACGGCTCCAGCGTCGACCGGTTCGTGGAGCAGGACCGGCGCACCGGCACCGACACGATCCTCACCATGCCGCTGATCGGCTGGGTGCCGAAGGGCCGCGACGCCTCCTGCGGCTTCTCCGTCGCCAAGTACGGCCCGCAGCAGCAGACCGACCAGTGGCGGCCCGACTGCGGCAACGGCGTGAAGCCGGACGGCACGAAGATCACCGGCAACGACCCCCACGACACGAGCGTGGAGGCCGGGGCGGCGTACGTGAAGGACTGGATCGCCCACCTCACCGGCAAGTACGGCACGGCGGCCGCCGGCGGGGTGAAGCTCTACAGCCTGGACAACGAGCCCGACATCTGGCACGGCACACACCGCGACGTCCACCCCGAGGGCGCGAGCTCGGTCGAACTGCGTGACAAGGCGTACCTCATCGGCGCCGCGATCAAGGCGGCCGACCCCGGCGCGAAGACGCTCGGGCCGGTCGGCTGGGGCTGGTCCTCGTGGGACTACTCGGGCCTCGACCAGGAGGTCTGCGGCCGGACCAACTGCTGGTCGAACCCGCCTGACAAGGCGGCCCGCGACGGCCTGCCCTTCACGACCTGGTACCTGCGGCAGATGAAGAAGTACGAGGACACACACGGCCTGCGCGTCCTCGACTACTTCGACGAGCACTTCTACCCCCAGGCCTCGGGTGTCGCGTTCGGGAGCGGCGGCGACCCCACGACCGACGCGCTGCGGCTGCGCTCCACCCGGGCCCTGTGGGACCCGTCGTACACCGACGAGAGCTGGATCAACACCCAGGTCCGGCTGATCCCCCGGATGAAGGAGCTGGTCGCCGCCGAGTATCCGGGCACCAGGACCGCGATCACCGAGTACAACTGGGGTGCCCTCGACCACATCAACGGCGCCCTGGCGCAGGCCGACATCCTCGGCATCTTCGGCCGCGAGGGACTCGACCTGGCCAACCTCTGGAGCCCGCCGACCGCCTCCCAGCCCGGCGCGTACGCCTTCCGGATGTACCTGAACTACGACGGCAAGGGCGGCCGCTTCGGTGAGACCGCGGTCAGCTCGGTCAGCGCCGACCAGGGCAAGCTGGCGGTGTACGCGGCCGAGCGCGCCTCCGACAAGGCCCTCACCCTCGTGGTGGTCAACAAGACCGGCGACGCCCTGACCAGCGACATCGCGATCAAGGGCCGCACCGGCGGCGCGACCGCGCAGGTCTACCGGTACGGCGCGGCCGACACCTCGGCCATCAAGAGGGACGCCGACGTCCAAGTGGGCGCGAGCGGCTTCACCGGCACGTTCCCGGCGAACTCGATCAGCACGATCGTCGTCCCGGCGGGGACCGTGACGTCCCCCAGCCCGTCTCCCAGCGCCTCCCCCTCCCCGAGCGCGTCCCCGTCGCCCAGCGCCTCTCCCTCGCCCAGCGTGTCGCCCTCGCGCAGCCCCAGCCCCTCCCCCAGCCCGTCGCCGTCGCCCAGCGGGACCCCGGTTCCGCCCGGCTCCTGCTCGGTGACGTACACCCTCACGAACCAGTGGCCCGGCGGGTTCCAGGCCGAGGTGCGGATCGTCAACCGCGGCGCCACCGCCGTGAAGGGCTGGCAGCTCGGCTGGACGTACGGCAACGGGCAGACCGTCAACCAGCTGTGGGACGGCTCGTACACCCAGACCGGTTCGAAGGTGACGGTGACCAACGCGAGCTACAACGCCACGATCCCGGCCAACGGCGGCAGCGTGAGCTTCGGCTTCCTCGGCGGCTGGAACGGCTCCAACACCGCGCCCAAGCAGTTCACCCTGAACGGAGCCGCGTGCGGCGCGTGAGTTGAGGACGCGGAGGGCGGCGCGATCCCGCGCCGCCCTGGCGGTCGCCTGTCTGGTCGCCGCCCGGATGTCGGAGACCGCCCCCGACGAGCAGGCCCACCATTGGCTGGACCGCAACCCCTTCGACGTCACCGAGGACCTGCGCCGTCTGGCCGCCGCCGCCTTCGCCCTCGCGACCCGCCCCGACGGGCCGATCGCCGACCTGCGCTCCGATTGGGAGGACTTCCTGGCCCACGTCGAGCCGTACCGGAAGGCGCTGGCCGGGGAGCCGCAGGAGGCGCCCGCCCCGCCGGTTCCGGACCTCTCCAAGGGCTGGTTGTGGGCCACCTGGAGTCACCGGAACGGGAGTCTCCCGGCCCGCTCGCCGTACGCCGTGGCGGCCGGGCGGCTCGTCTCCGCGCTCAACGAGACGCCGGCCTGGACCGAGTGGTGGCGTCCGTCCGGCCTGCACGAGTTGCTCGTCTTCGGCACGCTCGCGACGGGCCCGTACGCGGAGCAGGTCTCCCGGGGTCGCCTCACCGCGGAGGCGTGGATCGACTTCGGGCACCCGCATCCACTCCCCGACGAGGACGTCGAGCGGGAGGTCGCAGCCGATCTGCACCGGGCTCTGGCGGCGGCGGGTCGTTACCTCGGCCTCGCCTCCCTCCCGCCGCCGCCCGGCCACCCCTGATCTGGGCCTGGTCCCGGGGGCGGCCCCGTGCGTCCCGCACGTACGGGGCGCCCCCGGTCGTGCGCTCCTGGTCAGGAGCGCGTCATCGGGTTTCGCCGGTCAGGACGCGTCGCACGTCAGGCTGGGCGTCTCGGCGCTGCCGCTGCCGGTGAAACCGAAGGTGGTGGTGCCGCCCGAGGCGACCGTGCCGTTGTAGGACTCGTTGCGGACGGTGACGGCCGAGCCGGAGCCGGACCGGACGCCGTTCCACAGCTGGGTGATGGACGGGGAGCCGGACCAGTTCCAGCTCACCGTCCAGCCCCTGATCGCCGAACCGCCCGCACGCACCGTGACCTCGGACTGGAATCCGCCGGGCCAGGAGTTCACCGTCCGGATCGTCGCGCCGCACCCGCCGGGCTCCGCCGTGGGCGACTGCGACGGGCTGACCGGCGGCGTCGGACTGGGGCTGTCCGAAGGAGACGGGCTCGGGCTGTCGGAAGGCGTCGCGCTGGGGCTCACCGGCGGCGTGGGGCTGGGCGATTCGCTAGGAACGGCGGCGTTGAGGGCGTTGAGGACCGACGTGTAGGCGGCCTTCTTGTTGCCGTTGCCGTCGAACAGCAGCGGGGTGTCACCCGAGCGCCACGAGTCGCTGTCACGCACGCCCCACGTGGTGATGCCGTTGCAGCGCGGCACCGCCAGGCAGTCGTTGACCACGTTGGCGTAGGTCTGCGCGGAGGCGCCCTGGATGTCCAGCTCGGTGATCTGCACGTCCACCCCGAGCGCGGCGAAGTTCTGCAGGGTGGTCCGGTAGTTGCCCGGATAGGGGCTGCCGCTGTTGAAGTGCGACTGGAAGCCGACGCAGTCGATCGGCACGCCGCGCTGCTTGAAGTCCTTGACCATGTTGTAGACGCCCTGCGTCTTGGCCCAGGTCCAGTTGTCGGTGTTGTAGTCGTTGTAGCAGAGCTTGGCGGCCGGGTCGGCGGCGCGCGCGGTGCGGAAGGCCACCTCGATCCAGTCGTTTCCGGTCCGCTGCAGGTTGGAGTCGCGGCGGCCGCCGCTGCTGTCGTCGTAGGCCTCGTTGACGACGTCCCAGGCGTAGATCTTGCCCTTGTAGTGGGACATGACCCCGTTGATGTGGTCGATCATCGCCTGGCGCAGGCTGCTGCCCGACAGCGACTGCATCCAGCCCGGCTGCTGCTGGTGCCAGGCCAGGGTGTGGCCGCGTACCTGCTTGCCGTTCTGCACGGCCCAGTTGTAGATCCGGTCGGCGTTGGTGAAGTTGAACTGACCGCGGTTGGGCTCGGTCGCGTCGATCTTCATCTCGTTCTCGGCCGTGACCATGTTGAACTCACGGTTCGCGATGGTCGTGTACTGCGAGTCGCCGAGCTTGCCCGAGGCGATCGCGGTGCCGAAGTAACGGCCGCTGCGGGCCGCCGCCGCGCCGAGCGTGGAGGCGGGCGGACCCGCCGACGGACTGACCGACGGGCTGGGCGAGGGGCTGGGCGAGGGGCTGGGCGAGGGGCTCGGCGAGGGGCTGTCCGGCGGGGTCGGCGACGGGCTGTTCGGGGGCGTGGGCGACGGGGTGGGAGACGGCGAGCTCGGCGTCGTGCTGTTGAGGCCGAGGAAGTTGATGGCGTAGGCGATCTGGCCGCTGAGGGGCAGCGAGTGGCCCTGGCCGGAGACGCTGACGCCCTCGACGGGCGGCTGCGTGCCGTTGCCGCCGTACCGGGTGCGGGTCCAGCCCGACGACGGGGTGTCGGTGGCGGCCGGCGTCTGGCTGACGCCGTTGAGGTTGGTCCACTGCTTGATCTCTTCGCCGAAGTTGTTGTAGTTCAGCGTGCTGTCGGTGGTGCCGTGCCACAGCTGCATCCGGGGATAGGAGCCGCTGTAGCCGGAGTACATCGAGCGGGCCAGGTCCCCCCACTGCTGGGCGGTCTTGCTGACCTGCCCGTTGGCGCACTGGCTGTTCCAGGTGGAGCCGTCGGTCGTCGCGAAGCAGCCCGCCGGGACGCCCATGAACGCCGAGCCCGCCCTGAACACGTCCGGATACTCGGCGGCGAGCACGTTTGTCATCATCGCGCCGGAGGAGACGCCGCTGACGTAGATCCGGCCGGGGTCCACGTTGTAGCGCGACCGGGCGTAGTCGACCATCGACATGATGCCCACCGGGTCGCTGCCGCCGCCCCGCCTGAGCGCCTGGGGCGAGTACACGTCGAAGCACTGCCCGCTCCGGGTGGCCTCGGGGAACACGATGATGTATCCGTACTGGTCGGCCGCGGTGACGTAGTCCCGGAAGTAGCCGCTGTACAGCGCGGACGCGGTTCCCGTGCAGTAGTGGACGGCGACCAGCAGCGCCGGCCGGGAGGCCACCCGGTCCGGCACGTAGATGTACATGTTGAGGTTGCTCGGATTGTTCCCGAAGCCGGTCACCCGGGTCAGCGAGGCCGCGGCGGCCGGCTGGGCGACCAGTAACGCGGCCATCGCGACCACGGGCATCAGCACGGCCGTCAGCACGGCCACGATGCGTCGTCTCACGTGAGGTTCCCTTCCTTTAATTTTTCAGAAGACTGCCTAAAAGTTTCTGATGCCACAACCGGCGACCGGTTCGCAGGGAGGGCAATCGAAAGAGCCAAAGCTCATGAGTCGGCCAGGCCACTTAGGAGGCGACGCACATTGGAAACTTTCATCTGACTGCCGAAAAGTTCCAACTATGCGTCACGCGTACGCGGGAGGGCGCCGGGAGGCTCGGCCACGCCCGCTGTTGACCGCGCTGTCGCGCGCCCGTGACAATGTGTGTGCTCCGGGCTCGACGGGTGCGGGCACGCCGACAGGGCCGGGGCGGTGTTTCGGCCATGACGCGTTCGGCGCCGCGTCCTTGTGAAAGGGACCACGCGTGCGGCTGCCCTGGCGATCCACCGGGCCGACGGCGACGAGGGCCACGGCCGGCGCGGGCGTCTCTCGTACGGGAAGATCGACGCTCGCCGGAGCCCTGCTCGCCGTCGCGGCCGCCGCGAGCAGCGGGATCACGCCTCCGGCGACCGCCGCCCGGGCGGTGTCGTGCGCGGTGCCCGACTCCCGGCCCACGGTCAGGTTCCTGGACGCCGACACCGGCGTGGCGAACCGGCCCGCCGGGGGCGGCTGCACCGTGAACGACCTCGTCGACGACGAGCGCGCGTGGCCGGACCACGGCGCGTTCGTCTCCCACGTGGGCGAGGTCGCCCGGCGGCTCGGCCGCTCAGGGGTGATCGGCGGGCGGGAGAGCACGGCGCTCACGCGGGCCGCCGCCCGGTCCGGCATCGGCCGGCCGGACGGGCCCAGGCCGTACCGGTGGATCTTCGACGGCACGCGGGCGTCGTTCGGCGACTGGGGCTATGTCGGCGACCGGGGCTTCGCGCTGCGCGACGACGGGACCGTGGTGACCCTGGGCACGCCCACCGGCGGCGGGCTCGGCCTGCTCTGGTACAGGCCGGAGCGGTTCGGCGACTTCTCGCTGCGCCTCCGGTTCCGGGACGAGCGGGCCGGGGACGCGAACGCGAGGTCGAACGGCGGTGTTTTCGTACGGTTCCCCGGTGTGGACCCCGCCGCCGACCCCGAGTGCGGGACCGGCGACCCCGCCTGGGTCGCGGTCAACTGCGGCCACGAGATCCAGATCAACGACACCCCCGAGGGCGGCGCCGGGGACCCCAGCAAGACCGGGTCCGTCTACGGGTTCGCCGACCTCGGCCTGGCCCGGGCCCGGCCGACCGCCAAGAACGTCTGGAACGACCTGGAGATCCGCGTCGTCGGGCAGCACTACACGGTGATCCGCAACGGCGAGGTCGTGAACGAGTTCGACAACGCCCCCGGCCTCCCGTTCCCCGGGCGCCCGGCGGACCCAGGGACGAGCGGCCGCCAGTTCGCCCGGGGCCACATCGGGCTGCAGAACCACGACGGTGAGTCGGTCATCGCGTTCCGCGACATCCGCGTACGCGACCTGGGCCGGTAGGCGGAGCAGGGCGGCTGCCGAGGGGAACGCCGCGTGCCGGACGGCCGGGACGGGCGCGGCTCACCGCCTCCCGAGGCCGTGCAGCACGGCCGCGACCAGATCGTCCAAGCCCGCGTCGTCCGGTCCGGCGGCGCCCCGTGCTGGGGCGGCCGGTGCCGGGGCGGGCGGATCCGGCGGCGACACGGAGGCCAGGGCGGACATCACCGGCTCGTGGCAGACGCCGACGATCATCCGCGCCGCCGCCTCGACCCGCGCGTCCGGGGCCAGGCGGCCGAGGTCCCGTTCGGCGTTCAGGTAGGCGAGCAGGCGGTCGCGCCAGTCCAGGCCGGGGACGGGCCCGCCGGCGAACCTGGCCAGCACGGCCGGCTGCCCGGCCAGCCCGGCGAGCACCGGCAGGATGCCCGCGTGCAGGGCCATGCCGTAGGCGACGAAGGCGCGCAGGCCGGCCTCGACGGTGCCGGCGCCCGGTTCGGGAAGGTCGCCCAGGCCGCTCTCGACGGCCCGCACGCGGGCGCGCAGCGCGCACGCCAGCAGTTCCTCCTTGTCGGCGAAGTGGTTGTAGAGCACACCGTCGGCGACTCCGGCCTCCCGGGCGATGGCGCGCACGGTCAGCCCCGCCGCCCCGCGCTCGGCCATCAGCCGCTCGGCGGTGGCGATCAGGTGCTCACGCAGGCTCCGCCCGCCGTCTCGCAGCGCGGCCGCTTTCCTCGGTGACATCACCCCGCATGTTAGTGCGGCGCCCTCGGCCCCGCCCAGGTCGTACGTCTCACCGGACGGCCGTCACGAGCCACGCGGAGCCGGTGAGCCGCAGCGGCCCGCCGGGCTCCTCGAAGCGCCGCAGCGCCGTCTCCAGCGCGTCGAGCGCGCGGGCCGCCGAGGCGTCGTCCACCGCGCGGAGGTGGTGCCGCACGGGCCCCCAGCCGCCGAGAAACTCCGCCGCGTCGGCCGCGTCCCTGCCCCAGATCTGCGGAGCCGTCACGGGCGCGCACCCGGCGTCCCGGAAACCCGCGGCGGCGAGGACGTCCCGGACCCGGTCCGGGTCGCCCAGCGAGGCGGGGCCGCTGCCCGTCTCCGCCGGCCGGAGCGCCGGAACGTGCTCGGCCACGGCGGCGAAGACCTCCTCCAGGTCGCCGCTCCCGGCCTGCCGCAGGGACAGGAACGCCAGCCGTCCCCCGGGACGGAGGGCACGGCGGACGTTGGCGAAGGCGGCGACGGGATCGGCGAAGAACATCACCCCGAAGCGGCTCACCGCCACGTCGAACGCCGCGTCCGGGAACGGGTGGACCTGCACGTCGCCGCGCTCGAAGGTCACGTTGCCGACGCCCTCGCGCAGCGCGGCCAGCCGGGCGGTGCGCAGCATCGGCTCGGAGAGGTCGACGCCGGTGGCCCCTCCCGAACCCGCCCGGCGCGCGGCGAGCCGGGTCACCTGACCGTTGCCGCAGCCGAGGTCGAGCACGTGCTCGCCGATCGCCGCCGCGCCGAGGAGCGCGTCGTTGAAGCCGCTGTTCACCGCGTCGTAGCGGTCGCGGTGGGAGGCCCAGTGCTCGCCCTCGTAGCCGTTCCACGCCGCCGCCTGCTCGCTGTTGACGATCAAGATGCCTCCAGATTATGAACACTAGTTCATGAACTTGTGTTCATAATGCTCATGGCCGCTCTCCTCCGTCAACGGCTTTCCGGACGGCGAGCCCGGTGAGCTCGTCCGCCCGTCGCAGGTAAGGAGGGCGCGCCAGCGGTCGGCCGACTCGATCATGTCCAGGCTGACCCGCTCCAGGAAGGCCCCTCCCCTGGCCAGCCGCTGCCCCACGGGCCCGTCGAGCCCGACGGTCTCCGCCGCGGCGATCGCGACCCGGGCCGCCTCGAGCGTCTGCCGCGTGCCGGTCACGATCGAGTGGTACCACGCCTCGTTGTCGACCACGTAGACGTCGTGACGCCGCCGCGGATCGCGCTCACGCCGGGCGTACCCGTGCTGGACCAGGTAGTTCACGGACATGGAGACGGAGGCCGGGCTGACCTTCAGCCTGCGGGTCAGCTCGGCCGCGGTGCGCCTGCCGTCCTCGGACAGCAACAGGTCGAGATGCACGCGCGCGATCATCCTCGGCAGGCCCGTCCGCACCGCCATCTCGATGATCTCCTCTTCCATCGCGCCGCCCGGTGGTCCCGCCGTGTGCGAGGGCGCCGGGGCGCCGCGCCGCGCCCGCCGGGCCGTCGCCTGGTGCGCCTGCTGGGGCCGGTAGCCGCCGGGGCCGCCGTTACGGCCGACCTCCCGGCTGATCGTCGAGGTCGGCCGGCCGAGCCGCCTGGCGATCTCCGCGTAGGAGAGCCCGTCGGCGAGTCCGGCCGCGATGCGCTGACGCTCCTGCTGGGTCAGTCGTCCTCCTGGCATGCCGCCAGTATTGCCTTCGCCTCCATTCATTGCAACGCACTGTTGCATTCACCTTCAGTGCCATTGCATCAATTTATCGCCGTTTAGCTGGGCAGAAGCCAACTATGACATTGACATCTCATCTGAACGCAACGTAGCTTTCGCTATGTATCAAACACGTACTATCGCGAGAAGAGGAACGGCGATGGGTGACTCCCTCCACACCGTCACGACGCTGCCGACGGCCCGTCAGCCCGGCTGCCCCTTCGACCCGCCGAAGGAGCTCATCCAGGCCCGCGAGCACGGCCCCATCAGCCGATTCCCCTTCCCCGACGGACACCAGGGCTGGCTGATCACCGGATACGACCTGGTCCGGTCGGTTCTCGCCGATCCGCGGTTCAGCTCGCGCAGGGAGCTCATGCGTCACCACCCGCTGGTCGACTATGGGGACATCGAGGTGCCGCCGGCGCCGCCCGGTGAGTTCCTGCTGATGGACGAGCCGCAGCACGGGCGCTATCGCAGACCGCTGGTGGGCAGGTTCACCGTCCGGCGGATGCGACAGCTCACCGAGCGCGTCGAGCGGATCACCGCCGACCACCTGGACGCCATGGAGAAGGCCGGGCCGCCGGCCGACCTGGTGACCGCGTTCGCCAGGCCCATCCCCTCCATCGTGATCTGTGAGCTGCTGGGCGTGCCGTACGAGGACCGGGGCCGCTTCCAGGACCAGATCGACAAGTTCCTCGGCGGAGAGGCCGGCGACGAGGAGCTGATCGCGGCCTACACCGCGACCCAGCGGTATCTCGCGGAGCTGGTGGCCGCCAAGCGCGCGAACCCCACCGACGACGTGCTCAGCGACCTCACCGACAGCGACCTGACCGACGAGGAGCTGAGGGGGATGGCCCTGATCCTGCTGTCGGCCGGATTCGACACCACCGCGAACATGCTGGCGCTGGGCGCCTTCGCGCTGCTGAGCCACCCGGCGCAGCCGGCCGCCTGGCGCGCCGATCCCGCGCTCACCGACCGGGCCGTGGAGGAGCTGCTGCGGTATCTGAGCGTCGCCAAGACGTTCATGAGGACGGCGCTGGAGGACGTCGAGCTGGGCGGCCGGACCATCGAGGCCGGCACGACGGTCATCCTGTCCTACAACACCGCCAACCGCGACCCCGAGCGCTTCGCCGACCCCCACGTGCTCGACCTCCGCAGGGAGAACGGAGGGCACCTGGCCTTCGGCCACGGCATCCACCAGTGCCTGGGCCAGCAGCTGGCCCGCGTCGAGATGCGGGTCGCATTCCCCGCGCTGCTCGACCGCTTCCCCACGCTCCGCCTGGCCGTGCCGGCCGAGGAGGTCGGCCTGCGCCCCGAGACCGCCGACATCTTCGGGGTCAAGAGCCTGCCCGTGACCTGGGACGCGTGATCCCCGCAGTGGCGCGCCGGCGTCGCCGGACTGTTTACTGCTCATCCGGAAGATTCCGGCACGTCCTACTGGTTTGATAGGTGAAGCCCCGTCGTCACCGGAGGAGCGCCACGTGAGCAGCAGCATCGTCCTTCCCGAGGACCCGTTCCACCGCAGGCTGCACCACGTGGCGCCGGCCGGTCTGACGTCCGAGACCGCGCAGACGGGCGGGATGACCCGGCGCGCCGCCATCAGCGGCGCCACCGTCGGTTCGAACCGCCTGTGGATGGGCCAGACGCATGTGGCCCCGGGAACCGTCTCGGCGAACCACCACCACGGCGACTCCGAGACCGCCATCTACGTGGTCAGCGGCACCCCGTCGTTCGTGTTCCTCGACGTCGACGCGGAGGAGCCGCGGGAGGTGCGGATCGACACCAGGCCGGGAGACTACATCTTCGTGCCTCCGTTCGTGCCCCACCGGGAGGAGAACCCGAACCCCGGCCTGGAGGCCGTCGTCGTCATCGCCCGGAGCACCCAGGAGGCCATCGTGGTCAACCTGCCGGAACTGAAGTGGACCGGCCCGGTCCGGACCACGGCCTGACCGATGCCGCCGGCCGCGGAAAGCCGGCGGTCCCGCACCCGGGCCCGCTCCACGGGAATCGGCCGCGGGGTCAGATCGCTCCGAAGACGTCCGGGGCGGCGGCGAGCGCACGAGCGACTTCGATCACCGTCGCACGGCGCCGGGCCAGGGCCGCCTGGTCGGTCTCCTCGTCCAGGACGATGCGGCACATCCGGGGCACCGCGAAGTTCCAGGCGATCAGTCCCATGAGAGTGAACAGCAGGTCCTGGGCGGCGCGGACGCGCGCACGCTCGGGAAGATGGGGGGCGACGCCCTCGCCCGCGAGGTGGCGCACCTTCTCGCGGAAGCCGTCACGGCGCTCCCGCTCGCTCTCGGCGACTTCGCCGCACATCTCCAGCGCCTCCCAGAGCAGCAGCCTGATCAGCTCCGGGTGCTCCCGGTACCAGTCGAAGATCTGCCCCACCGACTCGGCCACCGCGTCGGGATCTATGGAGACGGAGACGCGGACCTCCTCCAGCTTCGCCCGCAGGACGGCCGCGAACAGCTTCTCCTTGCCGCCGTAGTACAGGTAGATGGCCTGCTTGTTGGCCTTGGCGGTCGTCGCGATCCGGTCGACTCTGGCCCCCGCCAGTCCGTGCTCGGCGAACTCGGCGGCGGCGGCTTCGAAGATCCGTCGCCTGGTGTGCTCCGCGTCGTAGGCCATGGACGGATTAAACCATCCGGTTGACTCCCCTCCGCACAGACGGCAGGATCGGGCTCGGAACTAAAACAACCAGATGGTTTATTTCATCGGAGGCTCTCCAGTGACCACCGCGACTCCCATCCCCGTTCGTCCGCCGCTGCCGGGCGCCCTCTACGGCAGGACCGCCGTCCTCATCGGGGGCAGCTCGGGCATCGGCCTGGCGGCGGGCGTCCTGCTGCGTTCGGTCGGCGCCCGCGTCGTGCTGGTCGGCCGCGACCCCGACCGCCTGAAGGCCGCCGTCTCCCGGGTACGGAGCGCGGGCCCGGCCGAGGATCCCGACGACGCCGTGCTGGCCGTCCCCGGCGACGCCGGGGACGAGCGGACCCTCGCCGAGGCCTTCGACAAGGCGGGGCACGCCGACCACGCGCTCGTCACCGCGGGCGGTCTCAGCGGCGCCGGCCCGCTGACCGGCCTGTCGGCCGACGACATCCGTACGACTCTCGAATCCCGCCTCTGGCCGGCCTTCGCCGTCGCCCGCGCGGCGGCGGACCGGCTTCCGCCGGGTGGCTCGCTCACGTTCAGCTCCGGGATCCTCGTGCTCCGCCCCGCCCCCGGGCTGACCGCCCCGCTGTCGGTCGCCGGCGCCGTGGAGACCCTCACCAAAGTCCTCGCCGTGGAGCTCGCCCCCGCACGGATCCGCGTGAATACCGTCCGCTTCGGCCGCATCGACACCCCGCTGATGCGCTCGCGACCGGGGCTGGACTCCGACGCCGCGATCGCCGCCGCCGGGTCGACCGCTCCCCTGGGTCGCATCGGCACGGCCGAGGAGGCCGCCGCCGCGGCCCTCTTCCTCATGGCCAACAACTACGTCACCGGCCAGGTCGTCACCGTCGACGGCGGCGAGTCCCTCACCTGACCCGGCCCGGGGGCCACGACCGCGGCTTCGTACGCCCGGAAACGGAGAACCCCCGGCCGGAAGGCGTCCGGCCGGGGGTCCCGTCAGCAGGTGACTAGAAGCTGGGGTAGATGTCGTAGGTCCCGCCGCCGACACCGTAGTAGTTGGAGCCGGTGGCCCAGACGGTGTCGTTGATCAGCGGCTTGTACAGGAACGCCTGTCCGGTGGCGAGGTTGAACCCGCACTCCCACAGGCCGGCCGCGGTGTTCACGCAGTTCTGCCCGCTGGTCCAGCTCAGCGGCGAGTCACCGCGGAGGGTGATGGTGTTGCCCGCGCCGGGGTTGTAGTGGACGCGGACCGTGGTGTTGTAGGTGGAGGTCGCCTGGATGCGGCCGCCCAGCGCGGTGCGCACCGACGCGCCGCCCGAGGACGTGGCGGTCAGGACGCCCCCGAAGAGGCTGATCGCCGAGCTCACCTGGTGCAGGGTGACGGTGACCTGCGCGGTGCCGTTCGCGGGCACCGTCACGGTGCTCGCGCTCAGGGTGAACAGGCCCGACGGGGCGGCCGTCGTCCCGGCCGCGTCGGTCGCGGACACGGCCAGGTTCAGCGTCACCGCGGAGGTCGTGTCGTTGGTGTAGGTCACGGTCTGCGTGGCGGTGGGCTGGGCCGAGGTGACCGACAGCGCGGCGCTCGGTGGGTTGGCGGTGAGCGACTGGCTGACCGCCCGGGCCGCGTTGACCCGGCCGGTGCCGTACGTGTACGGGGTGGAGCCGGCGGCGGCCACGGCGGTGCCCATCAGGGCGTCCTTCAGCCGCTGCGCGCCCCAGGCGGGGTGACGCTGCTTGACGAGCGCGGCCGTGCCGGCGACGTGCGGCGTCGCCATCGAGCACCCGCTCATCGTGCCGTAGCCGCCGCCGGGCACGGCCGCGGTGATGTCCACGCCGGGGCCGGTCATGTCCGGCTTCAGGCCCTGGTCGCCCACCGGACCGCGGCTGGAGAAGCCCGCCACGGTGTCGGTCAGGTCGACCGCGCCCACGGTCAGCGCCTTGTCGGCGACGCCGATGGAGCTGATGGTGGACGTGCCGGAGCCGTAGTTGCCCGAGCAGACCACGAACAGCGCGTTGTACTCAGAGGTCAGGCTGTTGATCGCCGTCGCGATCGGGTGGTCGGGGTAGCCCGGGCCGCTCTGGATGCTCATGCTGACGATCTTGACGCCCTGCTGGCCGACCGCCCAGTTCATCCCGTCGATGATCCAGGAGTCGTAGCCCCAGTTCTCGTCGTTGAGGACCTTGCCGATGACCAGGTCGGCGCCGGGGGCGACCCCCTTGTACAGGCCCCCGGAGGCGGCGCCGGTCCCGGCTACGGTCGAGGCGGTGTGCGTGCCGTGCGACTGGCCGTCCTCGACCCCGTTCGCGTTGCCGGTGAAGTCGGCGGAGGCGACGACCTGGTTGACCAGGTCGGGATGGTCGGTGTCGTACCCGCTGTCCAGCACCGCGACCTTGACGCCGGTGCCGTCGTACCCGCTCGCCCACGCGGTCGGCGCGCCGATGTGCGGGACGCTCTGGTCGAGCCCGGCCGTCACCCTGCCGTCCAGCCACAGCTTGGTGACGCCACCCTGCAGGCCGGTGGGCTTGGCGGAGCCGCCGGTGAGGCCGCGCCAGGCGTCGGGCGCGGTCTTCTTCCCTATGGCGAGCGCACTGATGCCCAGCCGGGGGAAGACGCGCCGGCTCTTGGCAGCCCCGCCGAACGCGGCACGGGCCCGGTCGGCGTTCTCGGTGGTCGTGCTCTTGCCGTAGGTGGTCATGACCGGGATGGACTGGCTGCGCTCGTCGTCGTAGCCGTCCGCGATCAGGGTGCCGACCTCGAAGAGCTCGGGGTCGAGGCGGCCGGCCTTGATGAGGGCGGCCGCGTCCGACGGGACCACCGACACCTGGTCACCGCGGTCGGTGACGTCGAACGTGATCCCCGTACGCCCCTCCCCCGGCTCGGCCGACAGGACGCGCAGGTCGTGGCCTTCCAGGCGGGCCCGCACGGTGTCGCCGGTGACGAGGGTGACGGTGTGGTCGCCGTCCGGGGACGCCGCGGCGGCTCCCGTCGCCGCGGAAGAGCCGGAGGGGACCGCACCGGAGAGGGCCGGCGGGACGGTCTGCGCCGCGGCGGACACGGCGGGCAGGCCGAGGAGGGCGGCCGTCGTGAGGGCGACGGCCATGGATGAACTTCGCAAGGGTTGTCTCCCGGTTGCTGCAAGTTGATCAATGCGGCATCAGGCTAGGCTTTTCCGGGGTTATTGGGAATTGTGCGAAATTCGTGTTTTTGAGCTGACTCAGTGATCAAAAAGTCGGCGTGTCGCGCGTCGGTGAAATCGGTTTCAGTGGTGGCGGGCCCGGCCGTACGACGAGATCGGCAGGGAGCCGCGCGTCTGTGGTTTCGATCACGCCCGGCGACGTTGTCTTCTCCACCGGCCCTGGTGTACGGGCCGGCCACCCGCCCCGCGTCCCTAACCGCCCGGCACCGGATCCGAGTTTCGAACGGCCGAACATTGCGTGAAAGCCATGTAACCAGAGTTTTTGTTCGTTGAAATTTTGGCCATTTCGGGGTCCGGTCACCGGCAATGACGGGCTGGGGCGTTCCCGATATGACATCGAGGAGACCACGCCGTTTCGCGCGAGCGGAAAGGACGACCGAAAACGGCCGTACGAACCGCCCAGAATGCGACTCGGCGGCGGCGCCGGCGTCGTGCCCGGACGCGGCGGGGGTGGGCGACCGGCATGGAGGTCCATTGACCGGTTGTTGACAAAAAGTTAGATTACGTCGGCAGATTCGGGGGCCGGGTACCTGAAGGGAGACCGTCCTCATGCTGCGACGAGTCCTGATCTCCGCCGCGGCCGCGGCGTCGCTCCTCGTCCTGGGTGTCCCGCCGGCGGCCCACGCCGCGGACGGCATCCGGACGCCGTCGAAGCCCTCGTACACCGTCACCCTGAGCAGCAACACCACGGGCACGACCTGGACGGGGCACGAAAGCGTCACCTTCACGAACGCGTCCGCCGACCCCCTGACGGAGGTCTACCTCCGGTTGTGGGACAACGCCCACGGGGCGTGCCCGTCCACCCCGATCACGGTGACCAACGTGACCGGGGGCACGCCGTCCGCCCTCTCGGCCGGCTGCACCGCGATGAAGATCACGCTGCCCGCCGCCCTCGCCCAGAACCAGAGCGCCTCGGTCGGGTTCGATCTCAGCATCGTGGTGCCCAGCGGCGCCGACCGCTTCGGCCGCGACGGGTCGTACAACTTCGTCGGGAACGCGCTGCCGGTCCTGGCGGTCCGGGACGCGAGTGGATGGCACCTCGACCCCTACACGAACAACGGAGAGTCCTTCTACGCGCTCATCAGCGACTACGACGTCACGCTCGACCACCCGACGTCGCTGCTCGTGCCCGCGACCGGCACCTCCGTCGACACGCCGGGCGCCTCCGGCCGCACGGTCACCAGGGCCACAGCGAAGAACGTCCGTGAGTTCGCCTGGGGTGCCGGGCCGTTCACGAAGACCACGGGCACCACGACCACCGGCGTCACGGTGAACGTCTACCGGGTGAGCTCGATCAGTTCGAGCAGCGCGAGCTCGATGATGACCACGGCGAAGAACGCCCTGGTCGCCCATGCCGGGCGGTTCGGCGCGTTTCCGTACGCCGAGGTGGACGTGGTGCTGGACAACAACTTCTGGTTCGGCGGCATGGAGTATCCCGGCTTCGTGCTCGACGTGATCAGCTCCACGGCGCTCGCCCACGAACTGGCCCACCAGTGGTGGTACGGCATCGTCGGCGACGACGAGTACACCAGCCCGTGGCTGGACGAGTCGTTCGCCGACTACGCCACCGACCTCTACAACGGCCTCTCCGGCACCAACTGCTGGAACAGCGTCTCCTGGCAGTCGTCCGCGGAGAAGATCACCAACTCGATGGCCTACTGGGACGCCCACCCGAGCCGGTACTCGACGGTCGTCTACGGCTACGGCAAGTGCGCGCTGCACGACCTGCGGCGCGCGATCGGCACGACGGCCATGGAGAACCTCCTGAGAAACTACGCCGCCGCCCACTGGTACGGGATCTCGACCACGGCGGACTTCAAGGCCGCGGCCCAGGCCGCGACCTCGGCCGACCTGTCGTCGTTCTGGACCACGCACCGCATCGACGGCTGACGGCGAGACGAATCGCGATCCGGCCGGGCCGCCCGGCCGGATCGCGATCTCGGCGTGCGCCCGGAGGGCCGTCGCACCGCCGCGGCAGTGGCCCGCGCCCCCGGCCCGCGCCGTATTCTCGCGCGCCCTTTTCCCCACGCGGACGGCCCGGATTGTTGTTCAGGGCTCCCTTCATCCCCGCTTTCGGTTCACCAATTCCGCTCCGCCGAAGACATTCCGATACGAGATATTCGGGTAGCGCGGAAGTCCCCGCAGGCAGCGTCATCGCCGCAGCACAGGGCACTGGCGGGACTCGCATAATTCTCGACCGCAATCCCCGTATACGGCTGTCTGACTTCGCGCAATACCGCCGGTAGACCTCTACGTCAAGCCATTGATCGGACCCTCAATTCGTGAAATACCGGATTCGCCCCGATCGAATCGGCAAGGAGGAAATCCTTCGTGAAACTCTCCCCCACCACCAGGACCACAGGACGCTTCGCCCGCCTCGCGACCGCGCTCGGCGCCGGCCTCGTCCTCGTGGCCGTCGCCGGTGCTCACCCGGCCGCCGCACAGGACCCGGGCAAGGACACCACGACACAGGCCATCGAGCCCGCCGGCGCGGTGCCCGGCGGCTTCGCGTCCTGGAAGGACCTCCTCGCGACCCAGGAGCGGCTGGTCCGCGCCGCGGACCGCATCACCGCCGCCGTCGCGCAGGAGCGGAACGGCGGCGGCTACGCCGGCATCGTGGCCGCCCCCGAGAACCACGAGCTGCGCCTGTACTGGAAGGGCCGCACCTCCCAGGCGATCGACGGGCTCGTCGGCCAGCTGCGCGGCGACGTCGCGGTGAGCGTCCTGCCCGCCCGGCACTCCGCGGCGGAGCTCACCGCCGCGATGGCCCGGATCACCAAGAGGGCCGGCAGCGCGATCACGTCCATCGCACCCCGCGTGGACGGCTCCGGCCTCACCGTCACCGGCGTCGACGCCGGCAGGGCCCGCTCGGCGGCGTCGGGCGAGACCGTGCCGATCACCGTGGAGGCGGGCGTCCGCCCGCAGCTGGCCACCCGCTGGAACGACTCCCCGCCCTGGTACGGCGGCGGCGCGTGGCAGTCCCCCGGCGGGGGCTGCAGCACCGGCTTCGCGGTGACCTACGGCGGGTCGAGCAAGATCCTGTCGGCGGGTCACTGCGCCGCGGCGGGCAACACGGCCACCGACCCCACCGGTGAGGTGATCGGCAGCGTCACCCAGGACAACAACGGCCTGGACGTCCTGCTGATCAACACCAGCGCCGCGGGCCGCGTCTTCAACAACCCCGTCGGCAACGTGTCCACCGAGTACAACAACCCGGTGATCGGCACCACCAGCAGCTACGTCGGCATGTGGCTGTGCACCTCCGGCGCCTACTCCGGCACCAACTGCAGCATCCAGGTCCAGCAGACGGGCGTGACCATCAACGTCGGCTACCTGATCACGGGCACCGTCCGCGCCGAGCAGTCGGCCCACACCAACGCCGTCGGCCAGGGTGACAGCGGCGGCTCGGTGGAGGTCGTCAACTCCGCCAACACCAGCCAGGTGTACGCGGCGGGCGTCAACACCGCCATCGACACCAGCACTGCCGTCACCTGCACCGGCTACGTGACCAGCGGCCGGACCTGCGCCTGGCGGATGTACTACTCGCCGTGGAGCAACGCGACCTCCGCGTTCCCCGGCATCGCGATCACACTCGGCTGAGCCGGCCGACCGGCCCGGCATCGGGCGGGACCGCGGCGCGACCGCGGTTCCGCCCCCGCCACCACCACGGCCCGTACCCTCAGCGAGGAGGGTGCGGGCCATGGTGGCTCACACTGACAGGAAGGGCGGCCCATGAACCGGCACAAGCAAGACGATCCGGTCACCGGAGGGGCCGGGACGGGCCGGGGCGCCACCGCGCCCCCGCGACGCCGGGCGAAGATCGCCGGCAGGGCCGGAGCGGCGCTGCTCGGGGCGCTGGCCGCGGGATGCCTGCTCACCACGGCGGCCTGCGCGTCGCCGGCCTCCGGCGGAGGCGGCC
>QFZU02000069.1 GCA_003260025.2 Microbispora triticiradicis
ACCCCGGCCGCCGCCTCAGCAGAGGCGGCGGCCGGTTCCATTCCGGCGGGGCCGGCTCACCCGGGCACTACGCTGTGGGGCGTGATCGACGACATCTGGGTGGACGACGCCGTCACGGCGCTGCGTCCGGACTTCGCCGTCCTGGTCGTCTGCGCGTACGGCCTGCGCAACGGCCCTTCGGACGACCGTTCGCGGGAGTGGCTGGCCGACGCGGCGGCCAGGGCCGTGCCGCAGGACGACGAGAGGATCGAGGCGTGGCGCGCGGCGTACCGCGCCTTCGGGGCCAAGCCCCAGCGGACCCGCCCGTCGGTGGACGCGCTGGTCCGCCGCCTGCCGCTGCCCGAGATCAACCTGGTGGTGGACGCCTACAACGCCGTGTCCGTACGGCACGGCCTGCCGATCGGCGGCGAGGACCTGCGCCGCTACCGCGGCACCGCCCGGCTGGTCCGCGCGGCGGGCGACGAGCCGTCGGAGGAGGCGCTGGGCGAACCCGCGATCGGCGAGGTGGTGTGGCGCGACGACGAGGGCGTCACCTGCCGGAGGTGGAACTGGCGGCAGTGCGTCAGGACGAGGATCACCGAGGAGACGGTCGACGCGCTGTTCCTCCTCGAACGGCTCGAACCGCTCTCCATTTCCGCACTGCATGCGGCCGGTGAGGACCTCGCGGGTATGCTGTCCGCTATAGCTCCGGATATCCGGATTGAGTCGCGGCTCCTCGGGTGAGCCAGTCGTGATGACCAGGTGGTGAGGGACACCTCACCACCCAGACGGGCTATCCGCGCGTGACCTGTTTGATCGATCCTGGGAGGATGGGCCGGGAGCGGTGACCCGCGCGGGCGCACCTCGGTGTGTGAGGCGAGTAGCCTTGGACAGGTTCACCAAACATCAACGCCGATCTGCGGAAGAGGGCGATTTCCGCCGTGTCGTCAGAGTCGTCGCGGACAAACCCGCTGGCAAGCTTCGGGCAAAATGAGTGGCTTGTCGACGAGTTGTACCAGAAGTATCTCGAAGATCCCGAGTCTGTGGACCAGGCTTGGTGGCACTTCTTCGCTGACTACAACGGAACGGGCAAGCCCGCTCCACCCAAGGCCGCCGGCGCCGCGAACGGCGCGACCACGACGGCGGCTCCCGAGGCTCCCGCTCCGGTGAGCCCGGCTCCGCAGACGACGCAGCCCACGCCACCGACCACGCCGCCCCAGCCTCAGGCCACAGCGCCCGCGCCGGTCAAGCAGCCTGCCCCACAGCCGGCCAAGCAGCCGGCGAAGCAGCCCTCCAAGCAGGCCGCCACCCCGGTTCCGGCCGGTGCGGCCGAGGAGAAGCTGCGCGGCGCCGCGGCGCGCACCGCCGCCAACATGGAGGCCTCGCTGGCGGTCCCGACCGCCACCAGCGTCCGCGCGGTGCCCGCCAAGCTGCTGATCGACAACCGCATCGTCATCAACAACCACCTGTCCCGCGGGCGCGGCGGCAAGATCTCCTTCACCCACCTCATCGGCTACGCGATCGTCCGGGCACTGGAGTCCATGCCCGAGATGAACCACTCGTACGCCGAGGTGGACGGCAAGCCGGTCCTGGTGAAGCCGGAGCACGTCGGGCTCGGCCTCGCCATCGACGTGCAGAAGAGCGACGGCACCCGCCAGCTCCTGGTGCCCTCGATCAAGCGGGCCGAGACGCTCGACTTCCGCCAGTTCTGGACGGCGTACGAGGAGATCGTCCGCAAGGCCCGCGGGGGCAAGCTCGGCGTGGAGGACTTCCAGGGCACCACGATCTCCCTGACGAACCCCGGCACGATCGGCACGGTCCACTCGGTGCCGCGTCTCATGCCCGGCCAGGGCACGATCATCGGCGTCGGCGCGATGGAGTACCCGGCGGAGTACCAGGGCGCCTCGGCGGAGACCCTGTCCCGCCTGGCCATCAGCAAGGTGATGACGATCACCTCGACCTACGACCACCGGATCATCCAGGGCGCCCAGTCGGGCGACTTCCTGCGCCGCATCCACCAGCTCCTGCTCGGCTCCGACGGCTTCTACGACGAGATCTTCGAGTCGCTGCGCATCCCGTACGAGCCGGTCCGCTGGGTCCAGGACATCTCGGCCACCCACGACGACGACGTGGCCAAGTCCGCCCGTGTGCTGGAGCTGATCCACGCCTACCGGGTCCGCGGCCACCTCATGGCCGACACCGACCCGCTGGAGTACCGCCAGCGCAAGCACCCCGACCTCGACATCCAGTCGCACGGCCTGACGCTGTGGGACCTGGAGCGCGAGTTCCCGACGGGCGGCTTCGGCGGGAAGCCGCTGATGAAGCTGCGCGACGTCCTCGGCGTGCTGCGCGACTCGTACTGCCGGACGGTCGGCATCGAGTACATGCACATCCAGAACCCCGAGGAGCGGGCCTGGATCCAGGCGCGGGTGGAGCGGCCGCACGCCAAGCCCGACCGCGAGGAGCAGCTGCACATCCTGCGCAGGCTCAACACCGCCGAGGCGTTCGAGACGTTCCTGCAGACCAAGTACGTCGGCCAGAAGCGGTTCTCGCTGGAGGGCGGCGAGTCGCTGATCCCGCTGCTCGACTCCGTGATCTGCTCCGCCGCCGGCGAGCGCCTCGACGAGGTCGTCATCGGCATGGCCCACCGCGGCCGGCTCAACGTGCTGGCCAACATCGTGGGCAAGTCGTACGCCCAGGTGTTCGGCGAGTTCGAGGGCAACATCGACCCGCGCAGCGCGCACGGCTCGGGCGACGTGAAGTACCACCTCGGCGCGAGCGGCGACTTCGTCGACCCCGACGGCAACAAGATCAGCACGTCGGTGGTGGCGAACCCCTCGCACCTGGAGGCCGTCGACCCCGTCCTGGAGGGCGTGGTCCGGGCCAAGCAGGACCTGCTGGAGCGCGGCGAGGAGGGCTTCACCGTCCTGCCCGTGCTCGTCCACGGCGACGCGGCGTTCGCCGGGCAGGGCGTGGTCGCCGAGACCCTGCACCTGTCCCAGCTGCGCGGCTACCGCACCGGCGGCACCGTGCACATCGTGGTCAACAACCAGGTCGGCTTCACCACCTCCCCCGCCTCCTCGCGGTCGAGCGTGTACGCGACCGACGTCGCCCGGATGATCCAGGCGCCGATCTTCCACGTGAACGGCGACGACCCCGAGGCCGTCGTACGCGTCGGGCGGCTCGCCTACGAGTACCGCCAGGCGTTCCGCAAGGACGTGGTCATCGACCTGATCTGCTACCGGCGGCGCGGCCACAACGAGACCGACAACCCGGCCTTCACCCAGCCGCTGATGTACGACCTGATCGACGCCAAGCGCTCGACCCGCAAGCTGTACACCGAGGCGCTGATCGGCCGCGGCGACATCACGGTCGAGGAGGCCGAGCAGGCCCTCCGCGACTACCAGGAGCAGCTGGAGCGGGCCTTCACCGAGACCCGGGAGGCGACCAGGCAGCCGCTCGAACCGGGCTCGGTCGTGGTCCCCGAGCCGGACGAGGTGTTCCAGTGGTCGCACGAGGACACCAAGACGGCGATCTCGGAGGAGGTCGTCAAGCGGGTCGTCGACACGCAGCTCAACCTGCCCGACGGCTTCACCGTCCACCCGCGTCTCGCGCCGGTCATCCAGCGTCGCGGCGCGATGATCGCCGAGGACTCGATCGACTGGGCGACCGGTGAGATGCTCGCGTTCGGCTCGCTGCTCATCGACGACCACCCGGTGCGGCTCGTCGGCCAGGACTCCCGCCGCGGCACCTTCGGCCAGCGCCACGCCGTGCTGGTCGACCGCGTCACCGGCGAGGAGCACACGCCGCTCAAGACGTTCAACCAGGGCACCACGAAGTTCTACGTGTACGACTCGCTGCTCAGCGAGTTCGCCGCGATGGGCTTCGAGTACGGCTACAGCGTGGTCCGCCCGGACGCCCTGGTCGCCTGGGAGGCGCAGTTCGGCGACTTCGCCAACGGCGCCCAGTCGATCATCGACGAGTTCATCTCGTCGGGCGAGCAGAAGTGGGGCCAGCGTTCCTCGGTCGTGCTGCTGCTGCCGCACGGCTACGAGGGCCAGGGCCCGGACCACTCCTCCGCCCGCATCGAGCGTTACCTGCAGATGTGCGCGCAGGACAACATGACGGTGGCGCAGCCGAGCACCCCGGCGAACTACTTCCACCTGCTGCGCTGGCAGGTGCTGTCGGAGCGGCGCAAGCCGCTGGTCGTGTTCACGCCCAAGTCGCTGCTGCGGCTCAAGGCGGCGGCCTCGGCCACGTCGGAGTTCACCTCCGGTGCCTTCCGCCCGGTCATCGGCGACGCGACGGTCGACCCGGCGGAGGTCCGGAAGGTCGTGGTCTGCTCCGGCAGGATCTACTACGACCTGCTCGCCCGGCGCGAGAAGGACGGCAGGAAGGACGTGGCGCTCGTCCGGCTCGAACGCATCTACCCCTTCCCGGAGAACCCGCTCAAGGCCGAGCTGTCCCGCTACGGCGCCGACGCGGAGCTGCTCTGGGCACAGGACGAGCCGGTCAACATGGGCCCGTGGCCGTACCTGGCGCTGAAGCTGACGGAACGGCCCGACCTGCTCGGCGGCCGCGCCCTCCGCAGGGTCTCGCGTACGCCGAACTCGTCGCCGGCCGTCGGCTCGCACTCCAAGCACGACGCGGAGCTGCGCGGCATGCTCGACGAGATCTTCGGCTGACCGGCGATCCCGCAGGATTGAGGAGGTCCCCCGCGACGCGTGGGGGACCTCTCCTCATGATCAGGTAATTGCACTGGAGCGAGGCATGTACTTCACCGACAAGGGGATCGAGGAGCTCGTCGAGCGGCGCGGCGAGGAGGAGGTCGGCATCACCTGGCTGGCCGAGCGGCTGCGCGAGTTCGTGGATCTCAATCCCGAGTTCGAGGTGCCCGTGGAGCGGCTGGCCACCTGGCTCGCGCGCCTGGACGACGACGAGGACTGAGAGCGCCGGGCCGAACGCGATACATCTTGACTTTCCACAGACGCGATATATCGTGTTTGTGGACGGCAGGACTTCGCGTGGAAGGGCTTGGCGATGCCCCAATGGACGATCGACTCCCCCGGGCAGCTCACGTTCGGCAAGGTGACCGCGCTGAACGTGCGGATCGTGGCCGGCCGGCTGGCCGTGCTGGCCAGCGACGGCCCGCCCACCCTGGAGGTGACGGAGGTGGAGGGGGCTCCGCTGCTGGTGACCCATGACGAGGCGGACGGCCGCCTGACGGTCACGTACAAGGACCTGACATGGGACGGCATCCTCGGGTGGTTACGCCCGGGCTCACGGCGGACCACCTTGACGCTCACCGTGCCGAGCATCTGCCCGGTGCAGGCCGGGGTCGTCTCGGCCTCCGCCCTGGTGACCGGCATGGAGGGGACCACCGGCGTGAAGAGCGTCTCAGGGGAGATCGTCCTCGACGGCGTCAGCGGCGAGGTGCAGGCCGAGACGGTGTCGGGTTCGGTGGAGAGCCGGGGCATGGCCGGCGACCTGTCGTTCGGCAGCGTCTCCGGTGAGCTGACCGTCGCCGGGGGCAGGCCGCGGCGGCTGCGCGCGAACACGGTGTCCGGCCGGATCACCGCCGACCTGGAGCTCGCGCCCACCGGTCACGTCACGATGCACAGCGTGTCCGGTCCCGTCGTCGTACGGCTCCCGCACTCCGTGGACGCCGACGTGACCGTCCGCTCGACCTCCGGCAGGGTCGAGTCGGCGTTCCCCGGGCTGGAGTCCACCGCGATGCCCGGCGTCCGTTCGCTCGGCGGCCGGTTGGGCGGCGGCATGGCCTCGCTCTCCGCGACCACCATGTCGGGCGACGTCACCCTGCTGAGCGGCCCCCCCACCGGCCGCCGGGAAGAGGAGGAGAAGGCATGAGTGAGCGAAGCGAGCGAATCGACAGGCACAGCGTCTGGCGCATGCCACTCCGAGCCGAAGGCGAGGAGGTGGCATGAGTCCCGTTTTCGGGCATGGGCGGCTGCGGCTGTACCTGCTGAAGCTGCTGGAGGAGAGCCCGCGGCACGGATACGAGGTCATCCGGCTGCTGCAGGATCGCTTCCTCGGCGTCTACTCCCCCTCCCCCGGCACGATCTATCCCCGGCTGGCCCGCCTGGAGGACGAGGGCCTGGTCACCCATGAGGTCGTGGACGGCAAGAAGGTCTTCACGCTGACCGACAAGGGACGGGCCGAGCTGGCCGACCGGATGGACGAGCTGGCCGATCTGGAGCAGGAGATCACCGCCTCGGTCCAGGACATCGCCCGGGAGGTGAAGGAGGACGTGCGGCAGACGGTGCGGTCCCTGCGCGACGAGCTCACCCAGATGGCCCGGGACATCGGCGACGACGGCCGGGATCTGGGCCGGACCCAGAAGGAGGAGTGGCAGCGGCACCGCGACCAGGCCAGGGAGGAGTGGCGCAGGCAGAAGGAGGAGTGGCGCCGCCACAAGCACGAGTGGCAGGAGGAGCGCGACCGCTGGCAGCAGGAGTGGCGCCGCGTCTGGGAGGAGACCTGGGGGTTCGGCGGGAGCCGGCACGAGGGCGCCCCCCGCACCGGCCCCGACCCCGCCCTCAGCCGGATGCTGGCGGACTTCGTCACCGACCTCCACCGTTCTCTCGCCGAGTCCCCCACAGGGGCTTCCGGGGAGGGCACACCGCGTGAGGAGGCGCTGGCGGAGTGCCGGGCCGCTCTCGACGAGGCCGCGGAGCGGATCCGCCGCGCCATGCGCTCCTGACCGCGCCCACCGGGATCGGGGCCGCGGTCAGGACCGCCGTCAGAGTGTGAAGACCACCTTGCCGAAGACGTCGCCCCGGTGCACGGCCGCGAAGCCCTCCTCCGCCTCGGTGAGCGGCAGCACCCGGTCGATCACCGGCCGTACGCCCGTCTGCTCGAGGAAGACCGCGAGCCGCGCGAGCTGCTCGCGCGTCCCCATGGTCGACCCGATGATCGACTTCTGCAGGAAGTAGACCTGCACGAGTTGCGTCGCGGCGACCATCCCGCTCGTCGCGCCGCAGGTGACGATCCGGCCACCGGGGCGTAGGGAGTTGAGCGAGTGCTTCCAGGTGGCCTCGCCGACCGTCTCCATGACGGCGTCGACCCGCTCGGGCAGGCGGGCGTTCGTCTCGAAGACCTGGTCGGCGCCGAGGCCGAGGGCCCGCTCCCGCTTGTGCTCCGACCGGCTCGTCGCCCAGACCCGGTATCCGGCGGCCCGGCCGAGCGCGATCAGCGCGGTCGCCACGCCGCCGCCGGCGCCCTGGACGAGGATGGTGGAGCCCGGCTCCAGCCCGGCCTTGTCGAACAGCATGCGGTACGCCGTCAGCCAGGCCGTGGGCAGGCAGGCGGCCTCCTCGAAGGAGAGCGCGGCGGGCTTGGGCACCAGGTTGCGCCGGGGCACCACGACCTTCTCGGCGAACGTGCCGTCGTACTTCTCCGACAGCAGCGAGCGGGCCGGGTCGAGGGTCTCGTCGCCGTTCACCGGCGTGCCGATCACGGCGTGGACGACGACCTCCTCGCCGTCCTCGTCCACCCCCGCAGCGTCGCAGCCGAGGACGATCGGCAACCGGTCCTGACTGATACCCACCCCCCGGAGCGTCCACAGGTCGTGGTGGTTGAGCGAGGCGGCCCGGACCGTGACAGTGGTCCAGCCGTCCGGTACGGCGGGCTCGGGGTGCTCACCCAGCGTCAGGCCCTTCAGCGGGTCGTCCGGATCGGTCTGCGTGGCGGTGACGGCGAACATGCCAGCACACTACCGCGCGCGCCGGGTCTGTCCGTTTTGATAATCGAGGACATTACCGGGACCAGAGCGCCGGAAATCAATCAAGACCGGTCAAGAATGGTTGTGAACCCTTCGTCCGGTAAGACGACGCACCCCTTCGCACCCTATCTGAGCTGCGCAGATGCGAACCATAACCAGCCGCTATCGATAACAGATAGGGCAATCTGCCGATTGTTCTGGTTATAAGCACGGCAGCCGGTCGGATCCGGTCGTTAATCTTCGGAGCGTTTTCCTGCTGAATGGGACGCACCCTCATCCGTCCCAGGGAAAGGAGCTTCATGATCCCCCGAGCACGACGCCTGACCATCCCCCTCACCGGCGCGCTCGTCGCGGCCGGCGTGGTCGGCGTGATCGGCGTCACCCAGCCGGCGGCCTCGGCGCAGACCGGCCCCGGCGACGTGACCGTCAAGGCGGCGCCCCAGACGCCCGCCCAGGCGGTCTCCTTCTGGTCGCCGCAACGGCTGCGCGCGGCCAAGGACTACAGCGAGGAACTCGGCAACTCCGTCAAGGGCTTCGGCAAGGTCAGCAAGACCACCCCGGACGGCAAGCCGGGCACGGTCCCGCCGATCGGCGCGGAGAAGACCAAGGCGGGCGTGTCCCGGCAGGTCAACCTGCCGAACACGGTCGGCCGGGTGTTCTTCACGCTGCCCGGCCAGAATCCGCTCGACCCCCGGAGCTGGAAGTACTGCTCCGGCACGTCCGTTCAGGGCAGGTACCGCAACGTGGTCGCCACCTCGGCACACTGCGTCTACGACCCGGTGTCGAACCAGTTCTACGACAACTGGATCTTCATTCCCTCCTACTGGGACGGCAACCAGGTGTGGGAGGGCAAGGCGCCGTACGGCATCTATCCCGCCAAGTGGTTCCAGGCGCACGACGACTTCGTAGTCAAGGAGGACTACGACTACGACTACGCGTTCGTGAACGTGTCGTCGGGCTTCCGGCTGACCCCGAAGAAGGTCGGCTCGGCCACGCAGTACACGACCACCCCGGCCGGCCGCCTGGGCGACAACGTGGGCGGCCAGGGCTTCACCTGGAACCGCAGCACGAAGGTCAAGGTGTTCTCGTTCGGCTATCCGGCGGGCCCGCACCCGGACGGCGACCGGCCGTTCACCGGGCGGACGATGAAGTGGTGCTACGGCCAGACGACTCCCATGCCGGCCGCGTTGAAGTACAACATCCAGGAGCACATCGGGTTCAAGTGCGGCATGACCGCCGGCGCGAGCGGCGGCCCGTGGCTCCTCGACTACAGGAGCAGAACGCGCAAGGGCTACCTGAACGGCATCAACAGCGTCGCCTGGGACAGCGACGGCAACGACCGGTACGACCGGATCTCCTCGCCGTACTTCAACAGCGAGACCTACGACGTCTACGCGGCGGCCGCCAACCGGTGGACGCAGTGACGCGGGCGGCCTGACCGCACGGCCATTCGGTCAGGCGCGCACGTCCAGGTGGACGGGGGCCCGGCGGGCGACCGCCGGGCCCTTCGCATGTCTCCGTTCGCATGTCTCCGTGCGTGCCGCGCCGAAGGAGGCTTACGTCCCGCCTACGCCGGATGCGGTGGAATGCCGGAAGCGTCGGACGTCCGCATCAGAACTCGGCCAGCGCACCGGTGACCGACCGCATCTCGCAGTCGTTGCCGAAGGTGTGCCGGAGCTGGAAGTACTTCCCGTCCCAGATACCGCTGGCGGTGACCGTCACAGGTGAGTAGAGCATCGTGCAGGGCCCCGTGCCGGGCCGCTTCAGCACCGCCGGATCGAGGACCGCTCTTCTCAGCCGCGCGCACGCCTCGGCCGCGTGGGGATGCGAACCCCCCACCGGGGAGCAGTTCAGGAAGGCCGAGCGGGCCGGCGGATCCGCCTGCGCGCCGTTCGCCACGGTCAGGATCGCCACGCGTACGCGGGCGGCCGGGGACGGGGGAGCCTGTGCCCCGATTTTCAGTGACGGCGGCGCGGGCAGGCCCCTCACCTGGTCAGACGCCGACGCGTGGCCGGACGGGCCGGCGACCAGGGCCGCACCGGCCAGCAGGACAAGCAGTGTTCTCATTCGATCCCCCCGTTTCCGCTGGTGCCAGCGTTCCCGTGGGGGGGTCTCCGAGCAAGCGCACACTCCGCGCCACAAGGAAATCTGACGTACCACAGACCGCATCGGTTCCGCGGGTTTCATAACGAGCTGGGCAAGAAGGTGTGCCTGAACCGTGTGGATCTGGAAAAATCACCCCTTACTATCCATATCTCCCATCTGAGGGGTCCACGGTGACCAGGAAGCTCGCACTCGCCGGTGGCGTCGCCGCCGCCGCGGGCCTGGCCGCCGTGCTCTGGAGCCAGGGACCGGCGACACCCGCGACGGCCTCGCCCCAACTCGCCGCGGCCCCGGTCTCCGTCGTGAGCGGCCTCGGCAGGAGTGTGGCCGGCGACAGCGGGGTCAGCAGGGACGGCGTCAGCAGCTTCGCCCTCGCGCCGAAGCAGGCCGACAAGGAGCGGGTGGCGGCGTACTGGAGCCCTGATCGGCTCAAGCAGGCGAGCAGTTACGTGCCGAGCACCAAGCCGTCGCCGTCGGTGAAGAGCACCACCTCCGCGCTGGAGATGGTCCCCGGGGGAGCGAGCCGGGGCGCGACCCCGCCCCTGCGGGCGGCCGCATCGGCCCCCGGCGACGCCCCGCCGATGGTGGGCAAGGTCTTCTTCAAGGTGGGCGACAAGCAGTACTGGTGCTCCGCCTCCGCGGTCCACTCGGCCCACCGCAACCTCGTCGCCACCGCCGGACACTGCGCGTACGCGCTGGCCCAGGACAAGCCGGTGGAGAACTGGATCTTCATCCCGTCCTACCACGACGGCGTGGCCCCCAAGGGGATCTTCGTCGGCCACACGCTCTACATGCACGAGGACTTCGCCGGGCAGGGCGACTTCGACCGCGACTACGCCTTCGTGACCGTGCACCGGGGCTTCACCTGGCAGCCGTACACGCAGCAGGGCAGGTTCCGGTATCGGGCGGTGGACGTCGGGCGCCTGGAGGACAAGGTCGGCGCCTTCCTGTTCACCTCCGCCAAGCCGCTCGCCCGGCGCGTCAGCGCCTTCGGCTATCCCGCGGGGGCCCACCCCGACGGCACCCGCCCGTACGACGGCCAGACGGTGCGGACCTGCACCGGCACGACGGAGAAGAAGATCGTCAGCGCGCCGACCTGGCAACTGGAGCACGGAGTGCGCCTGCCCGGCTGCACATTCACCGCGGGTGCGAGCGGCGGCCCCTGGGTCGTCGGCTACAACCCCGCCAAGCGGACCGGCCACCTGACCGGGGTCACCAGCCTGACCTGGAACCTCAGCGGTGGCGGGCGTCTCGACGCGGTCTCCACGCCGTACTTCAACACGCTCACCCGGCGGGTGTACACGCAGGCGGGCCGGCAGGGCACCGGCTGACTCCGGCCCGGGATCGCGAATGTGATTTAGCTCACACCACGACGCGCCTGGTAGTCGCGCTGCGTACCGGCCTTTACACGCACCGCTCTCGATCAGACCTGCGCCGATGCCGAGTTGTGATCGATCACTTGACAGCGCTTGTTGAAGATAACCGTCAAGTAACGAGCGATGTCACACGGAAAGCACCTAAAACAGGGGTTAAGAGCGCAGGTACTGTCTTTACTAGCCCTTTACACACGGGTGGGACGCATGAGGCGTCCCACACGACAGCACCTGGAGTTTCATGAACACCCGAGTCAGGCGCCTGATCCTCCCCATCGGAGGCATCGCCGCCGCCGGCCTCGTCGGGGCCACCCTGGCAGTGCCGGCTCAGGCCGCTCCCGACACGGCCTCGGACACCCTGGCCGCGAGCGGAGTCGCCGCGAAGAACATCGTCGCCTACTGGCTGACCGAGAAGGCCGCCAACCTGGTCAACGCCACCCCGTACGGGTACGAGACCCAGGTCCCCGCCAAGCACATCTCCAAGGGCGGGCCGTCCGCGGACAGCAAGCCGGGCACCGTCGCCCCCACCGGCGGCGGCACCAAGGCCAGCGGCGCTTCCAAGAACGTGAACCTGCCGCGTACCACCGGCAAGGTCTTCTTCGTCGGCGCCGACCACAGGCCGCACTGGTGCACCGCCACCTCGCTGCAGTCGAAGTACCACAACGTGGTCGCCACCGCCGGCCACTGCGTGTACGACACCGAGTCGAACAAGGCCACCATGAAGTACTGGGTCTTCGTGCCCGGTTACTACCAGGGCAAGGCTCCGTGGGGCATCTACGTCGGCAAGACGGCCTACACCCACTACGACTTCGACGTGTACGAGGACGGCGACCGCGACTACGCGTTCGTGACCGTCTACAACGGCATCAAGGCCGGCCGCGGCGGCGACCTGCGCAACGTCGCCGAGTGGAACTGGAAGCAGGTCGACAAGAAGGAGTACAACAAGTACGACCGCTTCATCCGCAAGGCCAAGGGCGGCAAGTACTACGTGGTGAAGTTCACCGACGCCGGCCGCCTCGGCGACAACGTCGGCGGCCAGGGCTTCGCCTACAACCAGAAGATCGGCAAGTACGTCTACGTCTTCGGCTACCCGAGCGGGTCGCACCCGGACGGCAACCACGCCTTCTCCGGCCAGACCCTCAAGTGGTCGTACGGCAAGACCTTCGCCGCCAAGGCCCCGGCCGTGAAGGCCGAGGAGCTCCAGGGCGTGAAGTCGTCCTTCACCGGTGAGGGCTCCTCGGGCTCCGCGTGGCTGCTCAACTACTCGAGCAGCCGTCGCCTGGGCTACCTGAACGGCGTCACCAGCGGTGTCTCCGACACCGACGGCAACGACCGGATCGACACCAGCGTCTCCCCGTACTTCGACGGCGAGACCTACGGCGTCTACAAGGCCGCCGCCAACGTCTGGTCCGGCTCCATCGCCTGATCCGCCTGATCGCCGCACGCGGCGACACCCCCCCATGGAAGGCCCGGCTGTCCTCAGCCGGGCCTTCCGGCGTACCGACGGAAATTCTGCGACGGGGGCGTAAACCCGGAGACGCGGAAGCGCGACGCCGCCCGATGCGAAGACCCAGGTCAGGCGGCGTCGATACGCCCCGTTCCACTCATATGCTGTGATTTGCGTCACATCGCGAAGCGGCCGTCGACGTCACGCCCTTCCACAGGATTCGGTCAGAAAACTCCCAGGGAACTCCCAGGCTGCGGAAACGATCGGTGAGACGGGTCGACAGAAAGGTTTTCACTCCGTCAGTCAGGTCACGCGAAGATCTCGGCGCGCGGCGGGCCCCGAGGCCCGTCCCGTTCGCCTGTTTCGGTCCAAATCGGGGCTGTAAGGTCTGGCCATCCCTCTTCTGACGGATGGGACGCAAGAGGCGTCTCACGACAGACCAAGGAGTTCCCCATGAAGCGCACTCTGGCTTTCGGTGGCCTCGTCGCCACCGCCGGCCTCCTGGCCGCGGGCCTCGCCGCCCCGGCTCAGGCCACCCCGCAGGACGTCGCCAGCGACGCACTCGCCACCAACGGCATCGCGGCTTGGGCCACGGCCGCCTACTGGTGGAACAACGAGTACGCGAACCTGGTCAACGCGACGCCTTACAACGTCGAGACCAAGGTCGTCGCCAAGCACATCAGCAAGGGCGGTCCGGCTCCGGACAGCAAGCCCGGTGTGGTGCCGGCGATCGGCGACGAGAAGAAGTCGGCCGCGAAGTCGAAGAACGTGAACCTGCCCAAGACCACGGGCAAGGTCTTCTTCGACGGCGCCGACGGCAGGCCGCACTGGTGCTCCGCCACCTCCGTGCAGTCCGCCTACCACAACATGGTCGCGACCGCCGGACACTGTGTCTACGACACCGAGTCCAACGCGGCCACCCTGAAGAACTGGGTGTTCGTTCCGGGTTACTACCAGAGCAAGACCCCGTGGGGCATCTACGTCGGTAAGACCGCCTACACGCACTACGACTACGACGTGTACGAGGACGGCGACCGCGACTACGCGTTCGTCACCGTGTACAACGGCCTCAAGTTCAACCACGACGGGGTCATCCCGTTCACGCCGGCGAACCCGGGCTCGTGGAAGAAGGTTTCCTACGAGACCTACAGCAAGTTCCCGGTGTGGTTCCGTGGCTCGAAGTGGGTCTGCCACGTCGGCAACACCTACTACGTGTGGGCGTTCGAGGACGCGGGTCGCCTGGGTGACAACGTGGGTGGTCAGGGTCTGGCCTACAACCAGAAGATCGGCCAGCCGGTCTTCGTGTTCGGCTACCCCAGCGGCAAGCACCCCGACGGCAACCAGGCCTTCACCGGCAAGACCCTCAAGTGGACCTACGGCAAGACCTTCGCCGCGACCGCTCCGTCGGTCAAGGCCGAGGAGCTGCAGGCCGTCAAGTCGTCCTTCACCGGCGAGGGCGCGCTCGGCTCGTCCTGGCTGCTGAAGTACAACAACGGCCGTCGTCTCGGCTACCTGAACGGCGTGACCATCGGCGTCTCCGACACCGACGGCAACGACCGGTACGACACCTCCGTCTCCCCGTACTTCGACGGCGAGACCTACGGCGTCTACAGCGCGGCCAAGAACAACTGGTCCGGCTCCATCGCGGTGCCGTGGGAGAACCCGCTGAACCACTGATCCCAGCGGTTCAGGCTTGACGAAGAGCCCGGCCTCCGGCCGGGCTCTTTCGTTTTCTCCCAATACCTGACGACGGCCTTATTCTCCGCCCGGGAGAGGTAAACCAAGAGAGGGCCTCGCACGACGTGGCCGGAAACGTGCCTTTCTCCGTTCGCCGTGCCGCGCCACCATTCGGCCACCCTAGGTGAGGCCTGGGCGCGTTAGACGGATCAGCCGCCCGACCAGTGCCATCGCAGTGGTGTGATTCGCGTCACAGCCATTCCTGACGCCCCGGCACAGGGATTTCCACGACCGCCGGTGAAGATCGGAAAGGAAGATTCTCTAGCTGCGGCAATGGCCCACCCGGAACGATCCATCCCCCATGGTGACGACATCACGAATTGGTCACAAGCGGGCGGAGTCGGATTAGACGTCAAAAGCTGCCATACGTCCGCAAGATCTGCGCTGTATGGTTCTGCCTATCCCTTTACTGACGCATGGGACGCATGAGGCGTTCCACGACAGAGCAAGGAGTTCCTGTGAAGCGCACTCTCGCCTTCGGTGGCCTCGTCGCCACCGCCGGGCTCCTGGCCGCGGGGCTCGCCGCCCCGGCCCAGGCCGGCAGTGACGTCGCCAGCGCCCCGCTGGCCGCCACCGGCATCCAGGCCAAGAACATCGCCGCCTTCTGGCTGGCGGAGAACGCGGCCAACCTGATCAACGCCACGCCGTACAACGTCGAGACCAAGGTCGTCGCCAAGCACATCTCCAAGGGTGGCCCGGCGGCCGACAGCAAGCCCGGCGTCGTTCCGGCGATCGGCGACGAGAAGAAGACCGCCGCCAAGTCGAAGAACGTGAACCTCCCCAAGACCACCGGCAAGGTGTTCTTCGCGGACGGGTTCAAGTGGGTCCACGGTCGGGGCAACCACTGGTACCCGCAGGCCGTTAACCCGCACTGGTGCACGGCGACCTCGATCCAGTCGGCGTACCGCAACCTGGTCGCCACCGCTGGCCACTGCGTCTACGACACGGTGTCCAACAAGGCGACGCTGAACTACTGGGTCTTCATCCCGGGTTACTACCAGGGCAAGACCCCGTGGGGCGTGTACGTGGGCAAGACGGCCTACACGCACTACGACTACGACGTGTACGAGGACGGCGACCGCGACTACGCGTTCGTCACCGTGTACAACGGCATCAAGTTCCCGCACGACGGCTTCGCCGGCATCTGGCAGCTGATCAAGGACCGCAAGTGGGACGAGCTGAAGTCGTACGCCGGCTTCCAGGAGGTGGACTTCAACACCTTCAAGGCGTACCACGACGAGGACGCTCTGCCCCACTACGCCGCCAACGGCAAGTTCTACGTGTGGAAGTTCGCTGACGCCGGTCGCCTCGGTGACAACGTGGGTGGTCAGGGTCTGGCCTACAACCAGAAGATCGGCCAGCCGGTCTTCGTGTTCGGCTACCCGAGCGGCAAGCACCCCGACGGCAACCAGGCCTTCACCGGCAAGACCCTCAAGTGGACCTACGGCAAGACCTTCGCCGCGACCGCTCCGTCGGTCAAGGCCGAGGAGCTGCAGGGCGTGAAGTCCTCCTTCACGGGTGAGGGCTCGCTGGGTTCGGCGTGGCTGCTGAAGTACAACAACGGCCGTCGTCTCGGCTACCTGAACGGCGTGACCATCGGCGTCTCCGACACCGACGGCAACGACCGTTACGACACCTCCGTCTCCCCGTACTTCGACGGCGAGACCTACGGCGTCTACAGCGCGGCCAAGAACAACTGGTCCGGCTCGATCGCCTAACTCTCTTCGAGAGCACAAGCGGTCACCCGTCAGGGGTCCAAACCCTGACACGGTCCACCCGAAGGGCCCGGCTTCCGAGCCGGGCCCTTTCGGCGTCTCCGGGCGCCCGAAGACGGGGATCGGGGCGTGCTTAGACGGTTCGGCCGCCGATTCCGCTCCCTCCGGTCACTGTGATTTGGCTCACACAGACGAGAGCCGCACCCTTCCCGCGCCCCCTCACAGCGAGGATTCAGCCTTCCGCTCCACCTGCGCACTCGGCTCCGTTTCGGCTACCCCAAACCGGAGCCGAATCCGATAACGGAACGGTAACGCGCCGACGGCTCCTCTCCGAGGTGCCGCGAACGCTTTCTGTCGTGAAGATCTGCCCGGTATGTTCCTTGGCGATCCCTTTACTGACGCATGGGACGCATGAGGCGTCTCACGACAGAGCAAGGAGCACACCCTCAATGAAGCGCACCCTGGCTTTCGGTGGCCTCGTCGCCACCGCCGGCCTCCTCGCCGCCGGTCTCGCCGCCCCCGCCCAGGCGGCCGGCAGGACCTGGGCCAACGACAACCTGGCCTCCACGAACTCGGCCGCCCTCCAGGTCATCAAGTACTGGCGGGGCGAGCGGGCGTCGAACTTCGAGAACGCCACGCCGTACACCGTCGAGACCAAGGTCGCCGCCAAGCACGTCTCCAAGGGCGGGCCGTCCGCGGACAGCAAGCCCGGCGTCGTGCCGGCCATCGGTGACGAGAAGAAGTCGAGCAGCACCTCGAAGAACGTGAACCTGCCCAAGACCACGGGCAAGGTGTTCTTCCGCGGCGCCGACGGCAGGCCGCACTGGTGCTCGGCCACCTCCGTGCAGTCGACCTACCACAACCTGGTCGCGACCGCGGGTCACTGCGTGTACGACACCGTGTCCAACAAGGCCACGATGGACTACTGGGTGTTCGTCCCGGGTTACTACCAGGGCAAGACCCCGTGGGGCATCTACGTCGGCAAGACGGCCTACACCCACTACGACTACGACGTGTACGAGGACGGCGACCGCGACTACGCGTTCGTCACCGTGTACAACGGCGTGCTCCCGTCGTGGGAGAAGCGCCGGCTCGTCATCAAGGACGTCGGCCGTCTCGGCGACAACGTGGGCGGGCAGGGCCTGGCCTACAACCAGAAGATCGGCAGCTCGGTCTACGTCTTCGGTTACCCGAGCGGGTCGCACCCGGACGGCAACCACGCCTTCTCCGGCAAGACCCTCAAGTGGTCGTACGGCAAGACCTTCGCCGCGACCGCTCCGGCCATCAAGGCCGAGGAGCTCCAGGGCGTGAAGTCCTCCTTCACCGGTGAGGGCTCGCTCGGCTCGGCGTGGCTGCTGCAGTACAAGAGCGCCCGTCGTCTCGGCTACCTGAACGGCGTGACCATCGGCGTCTCCGACACCGACGGCAACGACCGGTACGACACCTCCGTCTCCCCGTACTTCGACGGCGAGACCTACGGCGTCTACAACGCGGCCAAGAACAACTGGTCCGGCAAGATCACCGCGCAGTAGTCCTCACGCGAGTCCCACTCGCGCGGACGACCGTACGACCGCGGGCCGGTGGTGAACCCACCGGCCCGCACCCGTACCACCCTCGTCCGGCCGGCGGAGAACCCCTCGGCGGCGAGCGAACAGGTTCCATCCCACCCGGAGCCCCGGCCGTACTACGCCGGGGCTCGGGGCGTTCAAGGGGCCCCTTAGACGCGCCGCGGGCCGATCCGGTGGCATTCGTTTCATGTGATTCGCGTCACACTGCCGTTTTTGTGGACCGAAACAAACGTCCCAGGCGCCCCTTGCTCCCCACGCTCGCACTTGACCGACCATCTGGGCAAATGTCTGCCTAGGTCGTAAAAAAGCACTCCTTGGCGTGAAGATTACGGATTGATCTCGCCGCTCCGGCGGCCTGCGACGGCACGGGAACCGCTACCGCATCTCAAGATCGTCCCTGTATGGTCCAGCCATCCCTTCACTGACGGATGGGGCGCATGAGGCGTCTCACGCCAGACCAAGGAGTTTCCCCATGAAGCGCACTCTTGCTTTCGGTGGCCTCGTGGCCACCGCCGGCCTGCTCGCCGCCGGTCTCGTCACCCCCGCCCAGGCGGCCGGCGACGTCGCCAGTGACCCGCTGGCGTCGACCGGCATCCAGGCCAAGAACATCGCCGCCTTCTGGCTGGCGGAGAACGCGGCCAACCTGATCGCCGCCACGCCGTACAACGTCGAGACCAAGGTCGCCGCCAAGCACCTCTCCAAGGGTGGCCCCGCGGCCGACAGCAAGCCCGGCATCGTCCCGGCGATCGGCGACGAGAAGAAGACCGCCGCCAAGTCGAAGAACGTGAACCTCCCCAAGACCACCGGCAAGGTGTTCTTCGCGGACGGGTTCAAGAACGTCGGCACGCGGCAGAACCCCAAGGTCGTCGCGGTCAACCCGCACTGGTGCACCGCGACCTCGGTGCAGTCGTCGTACCACAACCTGGTCGCCACGGCCGGTCACTGCGTCTACGACACGGTGTCCAACAAGGCGACGCTGAACTACTGGGTCTTCATCCCGGGTTACTACCAGGGCAAGACCCCGTGGGGCGTGTACGTCGGCAAGACGGCCTACACCCACTACGACTACGACGTCTACGAGGACGGCGACCGCGACTACGCGTTCGTCACCGTCTACAACGGCCTCAAGGTCAACGGTGGCACGGCGGACCGCTCGGCCCCCGTGAACCGCACCGAGGTTCCGAAGGCGACCTGGGACGCCTACGCCAAGAACTACCCGTTCCTGCTGGCGGGGACCGAGGGCGGCAAGTACTACGTCTGGAAGTTCGTCGACGCGGGTCGCCTCGGCGACAACGTCGGCGGGCAGGGCCTGGCCTACAACCAGAAGATCGGCCAGCCGGTCTTCGTGTTCGGCTACCCGAGCGGCTCGCACCCGGACGGCAACCACGCCTTCTCCGGCAACACCCTCAAGTGGAGCTACGGCAAGACCTTCCCCGCGACCGCTCCGGCGATCAAGGCGGAGGAGCTGCAGGGCGTCAAGTCCTCCTTCACCGGTGAGGGCTCGCTCGGCTCGGCGTGGCTGCTCAAGTACAACAACGGCCGTCGTCTCGGCTACCTGAACGGCGTGACCATCGGCGTCTCCGACACCGACGGCAACGACCGGTACGACACCTCCGTCTCCCCGTACTTCGACGGCGAGACCTACGGCGTCTACAGCGCGGCCAAGAACAACTGGTCCGGCTCGATCGCCTGAGTGCGTACGCGCTCTGACCGATCCGCTTGACACGCAGGGCCCGGCTCCGGCTGGGCCCTGTTCCTTTTTTTCGCGGTTGTTTCCGACGTGAGGCCTATGCGCTGTATGTTCCTTCGCATCGCGTCGACGAGTGCCGCGCGGGAGACGTTCCACGGCAAGGAGATCGGGTGAAGCGCATCCTCGCCCCGCTGTCAGGGCCGGTGGCGACGTCCGCGTTGCTCGCCGCGGTCGTTTCCGCGCCCGCGCGGGCCTACGACATCACGGTGACGAGCCCGCTGGTTCCCCAGGCGGAGGTCTCCTCCGCACTCGCCTACTGGCTCGGGCAGGGCGCGCGTGCGCTCACCGTCGCGACGCCCTATCTCCTGCCGGCGACGATCGCCGCCACCCGCGCACCGCGCGGCGACGCGGAGCCCGGCGGCGACCGGGGCGTGGTGCCCGCCGTCGCCGGGGCCAGGCGGGTGCCCGGCACCGCGCGGAACGTCAACCTGCCGAGAACCGCGGGCAGGGTCTTCTTCGTCGGCGCCGACCACCGCCCGCACTGGTGCGCGGGCACCTCGGTCCAGGCCGACCACCGCAACCTCGTCGCGACCGCCGGCCACTGCGTGTACGAGCCCGTACGGCGAGGCTCGGGGGCGGCCCGGACCTACCGCTACTGGGTCTTCGTGCCCGGTTTCGCCCGGGGTTCGGCGCCCCTCGGCATCTATCCCGGAAAACAGGCCTTCGCCCACCAGGACTTCACCCGCTACGGCGACCTCGACCGCGACTACGCCTTCGTCGGCGTCCACGACGGCGTGCTGCCCCGGCGGGTCGCGCTTTCCGGCGCCGCGCGGTACGCCGCGTTCACCGGTCCGAAGTACCGCACGCGTACGGGTTACACCGGCGTGCTGCTGACCCGCGCGGGCCGCCTCGGCGACAAGGTGGGCGAGCAGGGCCTGGCCTACAACCTCCCGGTCGGTGGATCCCTCGCCGTCTTCGGCTATCCCGTCGGGCGTTCCGCCGGCCCCGCACCCACCGGCTTGAGCCGATCGTACGGAAGACCGTTTCGCGTCTGGGACCTGACCCAAAAGGCGGACGAACTGGTGGCCGTACGCGCGCCCTTCGTGTCCGCCGGCGGATCGCCGTGGCTGGCCGCCTACCGGGGCGGGCGCGGGCTCGGCTACCTCAACGGCCTGACCATCGGCACGTCCGGCCAGTCCATCGCCCTTTCGCCCTATTTCGACGGCGAGTTGTTCCACGTGTACGACGCCGCCCGGCACGAGCGCGTCACTTCTCCGGCCTGAGGGCGTTTCGACCGGTGACCGGCCGCGAAACATACCGCACACAAAACGTGCTTAATTCCGGACACGTCTTCTTATCTACGACTTATGGCAACAAGCTCCTGTGCTGTAAGTTCCTTGACATCCCTTTACTGACGCATGGGGCGTAAGTGACGTCCCACGTACAGCGCGAGGAGCGACCCCCCTATGAAGAAGCACGTGCTTCTCCCGATCGGCGCCATCGCCGCCGCGGGACTTGCGGCAACGGCCCTGACCGCTCCGGCCCAGGCCGGCCGGGTCCTGACCAGCACCAAGCTGGCCGGCCCCGCCCAGGCCGGCTCGACCGTCAAGTTCTGGCTCGACGGCGGCGGCTCGAAGCTCAAGGCGGCCGACCCGTACGGCATGGAGCACAACACGGTTCCCAAGCACGTTTCCAAGGGAGCCCCCGCCGCCGACGGCAAGCCGGGCATCGTGCCGGCGATCGGCGACGAGAAGAAGACCACCGCGAAGTCCAAGAACGTCAACCTGCCGAAGACCGTCGGCCGGGTCTTCTTCTCCATCGGCAGTGGCCTCTACTCCTGCTCCGCCTCCTCGGTGCAGTCCGCGTACCACAACCTCGTCGCCACGGCCGGGCACTGCGTCTACGACATCGAGAGCAACCACCAGGTCGTCGACAACTGGGTGTTCATCCCGGGTTACTACGACGGCAAGGCCCCGTGGGGCGTGTACGTCGGCAAGCAGGCGTTCACGCACTACGACTTCGACGTGTACGAGGACGCCGACCGGGACTACTCGTTCGTCACCGTCTACAGCGGCATCGGCTGGGACTACCAGAAGAACGTGTACAAGGACCTCGGACCGCTGGGCAACAACGTCGGCGGCCAGGGCCTCGCCTACAACCAGAAGGTCGGCGCGCCGGTCTTCGTGTTCGGCTACCCCGCGGCGCCGCACGGAGACGGCAACTACGTCTGGACCGGCGAGAAGCTCAAGTGGTGCTACGGCAAGCCGTACTTCCCGGTCAAGGAGGCCTCGGTCAAGGCCGAGGAGCAGGTGGGCCTCAAGTGCTCGATGACCGGCGGCTCGTCCGGCGGCCCCTGGATCCTCAAGTACAGCAGCGCCCGCCGTCTCGGCTACATCAACGGTGTGACCAGCCTCGGCGGGGACACCGACGACAACGGCCGTAGCGACATGATCAGCTCTCCGTACTTCGACGGCGAGACCTACGGCGTCTACAAGGCGGCCTACTCGCTGTGGTCCGGCTCGCTGGTCCGCAAGGACGGCACGCTCGGCATCACCGAGGCCAAGTCCGAGTGACGCCCGCCTCCGGTGGGGTCCGGTCCCTCGCGGCCGGCCCCACCGTGGGCACCCGTCCGGTCAGGGCGCGGCGGCGTCACACGCCGACCGCCGCCCTGCCCGCACGTCGGCCGCGCTCCAGCAGCGCGGCCACCCGCGGATCCGCGGCGTACGGCGCCAGTCGCCGGCGCAGGTCCGCGACGTAGGTCCGGGTGCGGGCCGACTGGATGCCCTCGGCCACGTCGAGCGCCGAGGACGCGACCTGGCACGCCTCCTCCAGTTCGCCCTCCTGGATCAGGGCCGAGGCGAGCAGCGCGAGGTTGAACATCCTCCCCCGCACATACCGCCCGTCCATCACCAGCGACCGCCTGGCCTGCCGTACGGCTCCTCCGCCGTCGCCGAGGTCGCGCAGGCAGTGGGCCGACTTCGCGGCCAGGTAGGCCTCGTCGAAGTAGCCGATCCAGCGGGGCTCGCTCTGCGGAGAGCGCCGGTCGAAGGCGATCTCGGCCTCGTGCAGCGCGTTCCCGCACCCCGCCCGGTCCCCCAGCAGCGCGAGGGCGTGCGCCTCCAGCACACGCGTCTCGGCGAGCAGGGTGAGGACCCCCGAGCGCCGGGCCGCCTCGACCCCCGCCCTGGCCAGTTCCAGCCCGTGCCGGGCGTGCCCGATGTAGACGGCCTGGTGGCTCATCCCGGCCAGGATCTCGCCGCTCAGCGCATGGTCGCCCGCGCCCCGCGCCAGGCCGAGCGCCTGGATGAGGTAGCGCTGGGCGAGCCCGTGCTGTTCGAGGTCGTAGGCCATCCACCCGGCGAGCCGGGTCAGCTCGGCCGCCGCGGTCGCGAGCGACCGCCCGGTGACCTCGCCGTACGCGCCCTCGCGCAGCAGCGGCGTCACGGCGGTATGCAGGTAGCGCACGACCGGCCCGCGCACGCTGCCGCCGCCGAACCGGTTGTCCAGCTCCCCGAAGGATCGGGTGACCTCCCGGATCGCGGCCACGTCCGAGGCCCCGACCCGGCGCGGCCCGGCCGCGGCGAGCCGCGTCGCGTCCGGTGCCGCCAGCCAGTGAGCGAGTCCCGCCGAGCCCGCTCCCAGGGCGAAGGTGGAGTCGAGCAGGAACCTGCGCCGCTCGACGTCGGCCCTCCACAGTGCTGTCACGCTTGCCACACCCTCCTCCCACGAATGGGGGAACCGCTGTCCCACGCCGAGGCCGCCGAGCCGTCGGGTCAGGCCCTTGATGCGGTCGAGGTCACGTCGCATCGCTCTTCCAACCGGGACAGGCATCAGCCGATGAGGTTACGGAGAGCTCTCTTTATAGCACCTACCGTGACGAGGTAAAGGGATTCCCAAGTGCCCGGTGGAGAAAAAAGGGCCGGACGCCACGGCGTCCGGCCCTTCGGCCCTTCGGCCCCAGGCGGGGCGCGGCGTCACTTACGCGCGACGCCGTCCTCGCGGGCCTGCCGCGCGACGGCGGCGATCACCGCGGGGGCGACCCGGGCGTCGAACGGCGAGGGGATCACGTAGTTCTCCGACAGGTCGTCCCCGACCACGGCCGCGAGGGCCTCGGCCGCCGCCACCTTCATGTTCTCGGTGATGGTCCTGGCGCGGACGTCGAGAGCGCCCCGGAAGACCCCAGGGAAGGCCAGCACGTTGTTGATCTGGTTGGGGTGGTCGGACCGGCCGGTGGCGACCACGCGGGCGTACCGCGCCGCCACCGAGGGCTCGACCTCGGGGGTGGGGTTGGACAGCGCGAACACGATCGCGTCCCGCGCCATCCCGGCGACGGCCCGCTCGGAGATGGTGGAGCCGGAGAGCCCGACGAACACGTCGGCGCCTGCGAGGGCCCCCTCGGTCGAGCCGGTCAGGCCCGCCTTGTTGGTGTCCCTCGCCAGCGCCCACTTGACCTGGTTCAGGTCGTCTCGGCCGGTGTGGATGATGCCCTTGGAGTCGGCGACCGCGATGTCGCCGATCCCGGCGTTCAGCAGGATGCGCGAGACGGCGACGCCGGAGGCGCCCGCGCCGGCGACGACGGCGCGCAGGTCGCCGAGCGACCGCCCGGTGAGGCGGGCCGCGTTGCGCAGCGCGGCGAGGACCACGATCGCGGTGCCGTGCTGGTCGTCGTGGAAGACGGGGATGTCGAGAAGCGCCCGCAGGCGGTCCTCCACCTCGAAGCAGCGGGGGGCGCTGATGTCCTCCAGGTTGACGCCGCCGAACGAGGGCGCGAGCCGGACCACGGTCTCGACGATCGCGTCCACGTCCGTGCAGTCGATGCAGACGGGCACCGCGTCGACCCCGGCGAACTGCTTGAACAGCAGGGCTTTGCCCTCCATCACGGGCATCGCGGCGGCCGGCCCGATGTCGCCGAGCCCCAGCACCGCGGTGCCGTCGGAGACCACGGCCACGACGTTGGAGACCCAGGTGTAGTCGTTGACCAGGTCGGGGTTGTCGGCGATGGCGGTGCAGACGCGGGCGACACCCGGGGTGTACGCGAGCGACAGGTCCCCGGCGTCGCGGACCGGGACGGTGGAGCGGACCTCCAGCTTGCCGCCGCGGTGCAGCGCGAAAGCGGGATCCAGATCGAGAGAAGTCAAGGAATCAGGAGTAACGGTCACAGCGACCCCAGTGTCGAAAGGACGAGTTCCTTCGGTAGACGCCGTCAAGAGAACGAGAGCCCAGGCTTCGGTAGCCGCCGGAGGCCGTCGTCGTTGACGGTCGTCTCTTGAGGGGGTACGGGGGTCACCCGTCTCCTGATTGTGCCACACGAACCACCGCCCACCCCCGTCCCGGCGACCCCAGATCGTTGCCCCTATGGGTGTTCCCCCAGGCCACGAGGCGTGTAATACTCGGCTTTGCCAGTGATCTCTTACGTACATGGGCGCCCCAGTGGACTTGACGTCTTACGCCGAGCTGGCCGTTCAGCTGGTCAACATGGGCGACGAGCTCAAAAACCCCTTCTCCCTGCGGTCGCTGCTGGAGGAGACGGGCCGTACGGAGGCGGCCTCCCGCCTCACCCGCCGGGACATCGACGCGCTCTGGGAGCTGCGTGAGGAGCTCGCGGGGGTGTTCGAGGCCGCGTCGGGAGGAGACGACGTCGACGTGGTCGACCGCCTCAACGGCCTGCTGGTCCGGCATCCCGTGCATCCGCAGATCTCCGGCCACGACGGCCAGCCCTGGCACCTGCACCTGACCGAGGGCGGCCGAGTCGCCGACGCCCTGGCGGTCGGGTCGGTCATGGGCCTCGCCAGCGTGGTCACCCGTCTCGGCGTCGACCGGCTCGGCCTCTGCCAGGCGTCGCCGTGCCGCAACGTCTACATCGACACCTCCTCCAACCGGTCGCGCCGCTACTGCTCGGAGCGGTGCGCCAGCCGGGCCAACGTGGCCGCGTACCGGGCCCGCAAGCGCGGCGCCTGATCCCGGTGGGCCGGCACACCCGTCAGCCGGGCGGCGCGGGGAAGCGCAGCGCGGGCCGGGGCCAGTAGCGCAGCACGACCCTGCCCAGGACGTCGTCCTCGGGCACCGCGCCGAAGTCCCAGCTGTCGCGGCGCCCGGGGGCCGACTGGTTGTCGCTCTCCAGCCACCAGCCGTCGCCGGTCAGCCGGAAGGCCCGCTTGACGATCAGCCCGTGCGGCCGCCTGGCGACCACCACGTCACCCGGCCGCACGGCGGCGCCGAGCCGTACCAGCAGCCAGTCCCCGGGTCGCAGCGCGGGCCGCATCGAGTCTCCGGAGACACATACGGCGGTGAGCACATCCCCCTCCGCGTGGCGTTTTCGAGACGAGTAAGGTCGGTTCTGGAACGGTGCTGTCATCAGCATTCCTAAGGAAGGATTCCGATGCTCGCACGACTGCTGCGACCCCGGCACGAGGCGTCCGCTCACTGCGACCTGCCGTGCGGGGTCTACGACCCGGCGCAGGCCCGTATCGAGGCCGAGTCGGTGAAGGCGATCATTAAGAAGTACGCCGACAACGACGACCCGGTCTTCCGGACCCGCGCGCTGCTCATCAAGGAACAGCGGGCCGAGCTGGTCAAGCATCACCTCTGGGTGCTGTGGACCGACTACTTCAAGCCCCCGCACCTTGAGCAGTACCCCCAGCTCCACCAGCTCTTCTGGGACGCGACGAAGCTCGCGGGCGCGGCCGGTGCCAAGGGCACCGTCGACCCCGGGCTGGCGGACGACCTCCTGGCGAAGATCGAGGAGATTTCCAAGATCTTCTGGGAGACCAAGGCCGCCTGATCGGGCGGACCGAGGCCCCGCACGGCCATGCCGGGCGGGGCCGGGTCGCCCGGAAAGCGGCCCAGGAAAGCGGCCCAGAGCACGCGACAAGGGCATGTACGCCAGGCGCGACCAAACTCCATAGAAGCTTCGTATTCGGTACTACGGAATTTACGAGGAGTTACCTCCAAGGAACGCCATAATCGGCGCGTCTGGCCGGGGCAGCACCGTCCAAGTGGCGGTAAGTTGCAGTCAGCGGGCAGTGAGCCGGCTCGAAGGGGCGAGGAGGAACGTGACCGAGGAAACCGAGACGCCTGCGGTGGATCTGACCGGGATTCGCGATGCTGTGAGTGTCCGGCTGCCCGCCGTGAGCGCCTATCTGTCCGTGCTGCGCACGGCCACCGCCGGGCTCGCCGCACGGCTCGACTTCACCCTCGACCAGATCGAGGACCTGCGCATCGCGGTGGACGAGGCGTGCGCCATGCTGCTGCGCCACGCCGTACCCGGAACGGACCTCCTCGCGGAGTTCGAGCTCACCGGCCCGGAGATGACGGTGCGCGTCGAGGTGAACACCCTCGGCGTGAGCTCGCCCAACCGCGAGGACTTCGCCTGGATGGTGCTGACCGCACTGGCCGACGACGTGGACGCCATCTCCGACCACGCCGACCATCTGGCGATCATGCTGCGTAAGCGCCGGAGCGCGGCGAGGCCGTCGTGACGGAAAGGACGAGTGCGATGGCCTCCGGCGACTCGGCGGCGGTGCCGGACCGCGTACGCGCGCGCACGCTCTTCGCCGAGCTCTCGGAGCTGCCGTCGGACGACCCGAGGCGCCAGCGTATCCGCGACGAGCTGGTCGAGCTTCACCTGCCGCTCGTGGAGTACCTCGCCCGCCGTTTCCGGAACAGGGGCGAGTGGCTCGACGACCTGACGCAGGTCGCCACGATCGGTCTCATCAAGTCGATCGACCGCTTCGACCTCGGGCGCGGCGTGGAGTTCTCCACGTATGCCACCCCGACCATCGTCGGGGAGATCAAGCGGCACTTCCGCGACAAGGGCTGGGCGGTCCGCGTGCCGCGCCGGCTGCAGGAGCTCAAGCTCTCGCTCACCAAGGCGATAAGCGAGCTGTCCCAGCGTGAGAGCCGGGCGCCCACGGTCGCCGAGCTCGCCGTCCACCTGGGGATGACCGAGGAAGAGGTCCTGGAGGGCCTGGAGTCGGCCAACGCCTACTCCACCGTGTCGCTCGACGCGCCCGACTCGGGCGACGACGACGCTCCCGCGGTCTCCGACTCGCTCGGCATCGTGGACGAGTCGCTGGAGGGCGTGGAGTACCGGGAGTCGCTCAAGCCACTGCTGGAGCGCCTGCCGCCGCGGGAGAAGAGAATCCTCCTGCTGCGCTTCTTCGGCAACATGACGCAGTCCCAGATCGCCACCGAGCTGGGCATCTCGCAGATGCACGTGTCCCGGCTGCTCGCCCGGACCCTGGCCCAGCTCCGCGAGGGCCTGACCGCCGAGGACTGACGCCCCGGACGATCAGGGACGATCAGGGGAACCGATCACAGGAACGACTGGGACGCCGCACTCCCCCCGGCGGCGCTCGGTCACCCGGATCGGCACCGGGATCGGGCCCGTCCGGATCAGGCCCACCGGGATCAGGAGCCGTCCTCGCCCATCAGCGCGTGGGTCGACGCCGGGGCGAGCAACGCGACCAGGGCCACGACGGCGGCGACGACGAGCGGCACGCCGAAGCCGTACTGCGCCGACTGGATCAGCGTGATCGCGACGGGCAGCGCGAAGATCTGGGTGACGACCGCCGGTCCCCTGCTCCAGCGCAGCACCTGCCACAGGCCCCAGGCGACCCAGATCAGGGCGGCCCCGCCGAGCACGCCGAACCCGGCCACCGCGAGGCCGGTCACCAGGTCGGTGGGCTTGCCGATCAAGGTCTCGACGCCGACGTAGCCGCCCATGACGACCGCGAGCAGGCCCTCGGCGGCCAGGACGGCGGCGGCCACGGTGAGCGTGGCGGGACGGCCGGCGGAACTGCTGATCACAACGCCCAACCCTACCCGCAGGGATGGTCGCCCTCCCCGGAGAGGCGTCACCCGGCGGAAGCGGTAAACGGTTCGTTAACCTTCAGGCATGCGGGCTCTCCTCCTCGTGAATCCCAAGGCCACCTCGACGCACCGGCGCACGCGGGACGTGCTGATCCGGGCGCTCGGCGCCGCCGTGGACCTGTCGGTCGAGGAGACCGCGTACCGCGGCCACGCGACCGCGCTCGCCGCGACGGCGCGGGCCAAGGGGTTCGACGCGGTGGCGGTGCTCGGCGGCGACGGAACGATCAACGAGACCGTCAACGGGCTGCTCCAGGCGCATCCGGGCGGGCACGCGACCGAACGGCCGGCCCTCATCGTCATCCCCGGGGGCAGCGCCAACGTCTTCGCCCGCGCCCTCGGGCTGCCCAACAACCCGGTCGAGGCGACCGGAGCCGTCCTGGAGGCGCTGCGCGAGGACCGGCGCCGTGTCATCGGTCTGGGACAGGCGATTTGGCACGACGAGGTTTCGGGCCCCGATCCGGGGGCAGGAGCGGGCCCTGACCAACAAAGGTCCCGATATTTCACATTTTGTGCAGGACTGGGATACGACGCGGAGGTCATCCGGGCCGTGGAGGGTCTGCGGAGCGCGGGACACCGCGCACTGCCCGCCCTCTACGTGAGCACGGCGGTGCGGCACTTCTTCGTGACCGACCGGCGGCGTCCGGCGATCCGGCTGGCGCGTCCCGGCCTGCCGACAGAGGATGGGATTTTCATGGCGATCGTGTCGAACACGGCGCCGTGGACGTACGCCGGCGCACGTCCGATCAACCCGACACCGTGGGCCGGCTTCGAGACGGGGCTCGATCTGCTCGGGCTCCGCAGGTTGAATTCACCCGCCGTGCTCTCCTTGGTCCGGCAGATCATCGGAGAACACCGGGGATTGCCGCGCGGTAAACACCTCATTCAGACGCATGACGAAGAGGAGTTCACGCTCCTCGCCTCCCGGCCGGTAGCCTTCCAGCTCGACGGCGACTACCTGGGAGAACACGAGTGGGTGATCTTTCGCGCTATCCCGGACGCGTTACAAGTCCTCGTCTAACCTGTTACATGTAGTCATAGTGTGACGCATCCGACAGCCACGACGGGCAAAACCTTGTCCCAAACCTCTTGTGTGGTGTTGGTACGGCTGAAAAGCTGAATCACGACGTCGGAACGTAGGACCTTTACGGAGACCACAGCCTCCGCAAGGGTCCCCGGCGATCGCGTGGACGCTTCCCGGCCCCTAACCCTGGATCCGGGTAAACGTCCGGCCTAGTTAGTGAAAGAGTTCACAAAGTTGACGGCCAGCGGAGCCACGAAGGCTCCATCTGACGAAGGAGTGGAACGCATGGACTGGCGCCACCGCGCTGCCTGCCGTGACGTGGACCCCGAACTGTTCTTCCCGATCGGGAACACCGGTCCCGCGCTCATGCAGATCGACGAGGCCAAGCAGGTGTGCCGGCGATGCACGGTCGCCGACTCCTGCCTGAAGTGGGCCCTGGAGTCCGGCCAGGACGCCGGAGTCTGGGGCGGACTGAGCGAGGACGAGCGCCGCGCGCTCAAGCGCCGCACGGCTCGTGCCCGCGCCCGCGCCGCCGTCTGACCCCCGGCCGTCCGGCCGCCGTACGCGACCGTCCTCGGTGAATGCCCTAGCGGCGTTCACCGGACGGCGGCGCACCCTCGTCGCGGTCATCACGTCGTTCGCTGCAGGCGAGTCACGCTTCATCTGAGTCACGTGGGTCGCATCACGTCGATCGCAGCATGTCGGTCGTCGCGGTCGTCATTGCGGTCGGTCATCGCGTCCACTATGGCATCCCCCACACCGCCGCGGCGAAGCGGGGTGCCCCTCACGCACCCCTCAGGCGGGCTGCACCGGGATGCTGATGCTCACCTCGGTCCCCCCGCCGTCCCTCCCGGCCACACCCAGGCGGCCCGACAGTTCGCCGACGACCAGCGTGCGGACGATCTGGAGCCCGAGGCTTCCGGTCGCCTCCAGGTCGAAGTCCGCGGGCAGGCCCCTGCCGTCGTCGGCCACCACCACCTCCAGCCGGTCGGCGTCCCGCCTGACGACGACCTGCACGTTGCCTGAGGAATGCGCGAAGCCGTGCTCGACCGCGTTCTGGAGCAGCTCCGTCAGCACCATCGCGATCGGGGTCGCGACCGCCGCGGGAAGCACGCCGAAGCCGCCCGTCCGCTTGATCGCCACGTGCGCGACCGACACCTCCGCCGTCATCGCGATGACCCGGTCGGCGATGTCGTCGAACTCGACCATCTCCTCCGGCATCTGCGCGAGGATCTCGTGGACGATCGCGATCGAGCCGACCCGCCGCACGGCCTCGTTCAGGGCCTCCTGCCCCTCCGGGTTGTTCAGGCGGCGCGCCTGGAGCCGCAGCAGCGCCGCCACGGTCTGCAGGTTGTTCTTCACCCGGTGATGGATCTCCCGGATCGTCGCGTCCTTGGTCAGCAGCTCGCGCTCACGCCGCCGCAGCTCGGTCACGTCGCGGATCAGCACCAGCGCGCCGATGCGGCCGCCCCCGACGATCAGCGGGATCGCCCGTAGCTGCACGACCGTGCCGCCGTTCTCCACCTCGGTCTCCCGGGGCGCCCGGCCGCTGGCGACGAGCATCAGATCCTCGTTGATCGGCTCGTCGGAGTAACACAGGTCGGCGGTCGTCTTCCCGAGGTCCGCGCCCACGAGGTCGGCGTGCAGGCCGAGACGGCGGTACGCCGACAGGGCGTTCGGCGAGGCGTAGGTGACCCGGCCTGCCTTGTCCAGCCGGAGCAGGCCGTCGCCCACGCGAGGCGACCTGACCAGGAGCGGCTCCTCCTCCGTGAACGGGAACCTGCCCTCCGCCACCATCTGCGCGAGGTCGGAGGCGCTCTGCAGGTACGTCAGCTCCAGGCGGGAGGGGGTGCGCGCCGACGACAGGTTGGTGGACCGCTGGATCACCCCGATGATCGGGCCCTCCCTGCCCCGCCGTACAGGGATGGTCTCCTCACGCACCGGCACGCCGCTCGACCAGTCGGGGTCGCCCTCCCGGCAGATGCGGCGCTCGGCCCACGCCACGTCGATCAGCGGCCGCTCTCCCGCCGCCACGGACATCCCCACCACGTCGTCGTGGTAGACGGTGGGACCGGTCGTGGGACGCATCTGGGCCACCGCCAGCCACCTCGTGCCGCCCTGGTCGGGAACCCAGAGGATCAGATCGGCGAACGACAGGTCGGCGAGCAGCTGCCAGTCCGAGACCAGTGAGTGAATCCAGTCGAGGTCGGCGGATTCGAGTGCGGTGTGACGAGACACCAGGTCGCTGAGAGTCGGCACGTGTGCATGATGCGCCGCCTTCCGGGCCGAAAGCGAATCGACCTTCGTCACCTGGCAGTATGCACCTCATGACAGGGCCGCATGACGGGGCCGGCAGCACAGGGCCGATGGACAGACTGCGCGCGGCCGCGGCGCGGCGGGAGGCGGCGGGCCTGCGGCGCGCCCTGCGCCCGCGCACGCCCGACCACGACGGGCTGCTCGACCTCGCCTCCAACGACTACCTCGGCCTCGCCCGGCACGAGCGGATCGTCGAGGCGGCCGTCCGCGCCACCCGCGAATGGGGGGCGGGCTCCACCGGGTCGCGCCTGGTGACGGGCTCGACCCGGCTGCACGCCGAGCTGGAGGACCGGCTCGCCGCCTTCACGGGGGCGTCCCGCGCCCTGGTGTTCTCGTCGGGGTACCTCGCCAACCTCGCCGCCGTCGCCGCCCTCGGCCGGGACGGGCTCATCGTCTCCGACGCCGGCAACCACGCCTCGATCGTGGACGCCTGCCGGCTGTCGCGGTCGCGGGTCGTGGTCACGCCGCACGGGGACGCCGAGGCGGTGGCCAAGGTCCTGGCCGAGCGGGACGAGGAGCACGCCCTCGTCGTCACCGACGCCGTGTTCTCCGTCGACGGAGACGTCGCGCCGCTGCGCGCCCTGTACGAGGCCGCCGTACGGCACGGCGCGCTGCTCGTGGTCGACGAGGCCCACGCGCTCGGCGTCGTCGGCGACCACGGCAGGGGCGCGGCGCACGCGGCCGGTCTCGCCGGCCGGCCGGACGTCGTGCGGACCGTCACGCTGTCGAAGTCGCTGGGCTCCCAGGGCGGCGCGGTCCTGGGCGCCCCCGAGGTGATCGGCACGCTGGTCGACACGGGCCGGTCGTTCATCTTCGACACCGGCCTCGCGCCCGGGTGCGCGGGGGCCGCCCTGGCCGCCCTCGACCTGCTGGAGGCGTCTCCCGGCCTGCCCGCCCGCGCCCGCGAGAGGGCGCGCGAGCTGGCCGCGCTGGCCCGCGGGCTCGGCCTGGAGACGGCCGACC
>QFZU02000007.1 GCA_003260025.2 Microbispora triticiradicis
GGCGGACGTCGAGGCCGCGGGCGGCCGGCCCGGACGCGGCCCCGCCCGCGACCCAGTGGCGGTCCGCGCGCAGGGGGTGGCCGGGCAGCGGGCGGAAGCCGTTCCTCGGCAGCTCGGCGAATGGTTCGAGCCCCGCCACGTACGCCCTGGCCAGGGCTGCCGCGAAGTCCCCGGCGCCGCCCGCGTCCCGGCGCAGCGTGGTCAGGACGGCGATCGGCCGGTCCCCTGCTCCGGTCCCGGTGGCGGTCTCAGAGGCGATCACAGGGTTGATCACGGGGGCGAGCACGGGGTGCGGGCTGATCTCGACGACGTGGGTGACGCCGTCCTCCAGGAGCGCGTTCATCGCGTCGGCGAACAGGACCGGGTCGCGCAGGTTGTCCGTCCAGTAGGCGGCGTCCAGTTCGGCGCCCTCGACCCGCCGGCCCCGGACCGTCGACAGCATCGCGACGCGGCCCTCGCGCGGCCGCACCGGGGCGAGCGCGGTGAGCAGGTCCTCCCGCAGGGGGTCCATCTGGGGGCTGTGTGAGGCGTAGTCGACGTTGACCAGCCTGCAGTACGTGCCCTCGGCCTCCAGGATCTCCTTCAGCGTGAGCACGGCCTCCTGCTCGCCGGAGAGCACACAGGAGCGCGGCCCGTTGTGGACGGCCAGGGAGACGCTGTCCTCGAAGCCCGCGAGCGCCTCCACCGCCTCCTCCCGGGACAGATCGACGGCGAGCATCCTGCCCCGGCCCGAGGCACGGCGGGCGATGGCGCTGCGCCGCGCCATGACCAGGGCGGCGTCCTCGTAGGAGAGGATGCCCGCGACGGTCGCCGCGGTGATCTCGCCCTGGCTGTGGCCGAGGACGACGTCGGGTTCGACCCCGCAGGCACGCCAGAGCTCGGCCAGCCCCAGCGACATGGCCCACAGCGTGGGTTGCAGCATGTCGATGCGGGTCGTCCACTCCTCGCCGCCGGAGCCGGAGAAGACGCCGCGCGGGTCCCAGGACACGTGGGGACGGAGGGCCTCGGCGCACCGGTCGACGACCGCGGCGAACAGCGGGCTCTCGCGGTACAGCGACCGGCCCATGCCGCTCCACTGCGATCCCTGTCCCGGGAAGACGAAGGCGACACGCCCCCTTTCGACGGCCCTTCCCGTCACCCCGCTCTCCGGGTCGGCGGCGAGCGTCTCCAGGGCGGCGCGGAGCCGCCCGGCGTCGGGGGCGACACACGCGGCGCGGACCGGGAAGTGATCGCGCCTATGGGCGAGCCGGCCGGCGAGTTCGGCGATCCCGGTGACCTCCTCGCTTTCGGTGACCCCCTCGGGGACGAAGGACGTCATCCGGCCGGCCAGTTCGGCGAGGGCCCCGCTGTCCTTGGCGGAGAGGGGGACGACGGCGGGCAGACCGGTCGGAACGGCGCCCGCGGGGGTGGCTTCGGGGTGCGTGCCCGGGGGAGGCGGGGAGGACACGACGACATGGGCGTTCGTACCGCCCCAGCCGAACGAGCTGACCCCCAGGTGGACCGGGCCGTCCGGCGCGAGTGCGAGCGGCTCACGCGCGACGCGCACCCCCAGCCCCTCGAAGTCGATGCCGGGGTTGAGCGTCCCGGCGTGCAGGCTCGGCGGGACGACCCGGTGCCGCAGCGCGAGCAGCAGCTTGAACAGGCCCGCCAGGCCCGCGCACGCCTCAAGGTGGCCGATGTTGGTCTTCACCGAGCCGATGTGGACCGGGTCGCCGGTGCGGCCGGCGCCGAGGACCCGCCCGATGGCGGTCGCCTCGATCGGGTCGCCGCGCCCGGTGCCGGTGCCGTGCGCCTCGATGTAGGCGGGGACGACGCCCTGCCGGTAGGCCTGCCGCAGCAGGTCCTCCTGCCCTTCGGGACTGGGGGTGACCAGGCTGTCGCCGCCGCCGTCGTTGTTGACCACGGTGCGGACGACCACGCCGTGGACGCGGTCGCCGTCCGCCAGCGCCCGGTCGAGCGTCTTCACGTAGAGCGCGGCGACGCCTTCCCCGCGGACGAAGCCGTCCGCGCCGGCCGCGAAGGCCGCGCAGCGCCCCTGCGGGGAGAGCGCCCCGAAATGGGTGAGCCCGACGGTGACATGCGGGTCGAGCATGAGGTTCACCCCGCCGACGATCGCGGCGTCGATCTCGCCCTGACGCAGGGCCTGCGCGGCGAGATGGAGCGCCACCAGCGAGGAGGAACACCCGGTCTCCACGGTCATGCTGGGGCCGCGGAGCCTGAGGAAGTACGACAGGCGCGCGGCGATGACGTCCAGGGCGTTGCCCACCAGGCTGTGCGGGGTCGCATGGGCGCCCCGCCGGCCGCGGAGGAGTTCGTAGTCGTGCCAGGAGGCTCCGACGTAGACCCCGGTCCTGCTGCCCGCGAGGTCACTCGCGCGGACGCCCGCGTCCTCCAGGGTCCGCCAGCCCGTCTCCAGCAGGAGCCGCTGCTGGGGATCGATGTCGGCGGCCTCGCGCGGCGACACGCCGAAGAACGCCGCGTCGAAGCGGTCCACCCCGTCGATGAAGCCGCCCACCGCCTGGATCCGCCTGTCGGGATCGAGCGGCTGCGAGGCGTCCCAGCGGTCGGCGGGGACGGGTCCGATCGCGCTGTCCCCGTTCATCAGCAGCCGCCACAGGCTCTCGGCGTCGGGGGCACCCGGGAAGCGGCCGGCCATTCCCACGATGGCGATCGGGCAGGTGAGGTCGTGGACCGTGTCGGCGTCCATGCGCTGCCTTTTCTGTTCCGAAGCTTCCGCTGACCTTTCCGGGCCGAAGCTGTTTCGGTGGCGCCTGCTCGCGGCGGTTCTTCCGCAGCCTAGGATCGTGAATTCGGGCGTCACAACCCTTGTTGAATTCGGGCCCACCCCCTACCCGGCCCCTAAGGGGGTTGTCCGTCGCGCCGGGCCGTTCCTAGGCTCCGTTTCCGGGAGTAACGGTCAACACCGCCACACCGTTTCTGGAGGTGCTGTGATCCCCTCCGCGCGATTACCCCTGACGCCATATCAGCGGGACGTCTGGGCGGCCGCCGCAGCCGCCGCGGACTCTCCGCAGTTCAACTGCCTCGTCCAGGAACGACTGACCGGCCCGGTCGACCTCGCGCTCCTGAGGTCCTGCCTGGCGCGCGCCGTGGCCGCCCACGCCGCTTTCCGGCTGCGGGTCGGCGAGCGGGACGGAACGGCCCACCAGTGGACCGAGGAGGGCATCCCCCCGATCGGCGTGGTCGACCTCTCCGCCGAGCCCGACCCCCGCGCCGCCTGCGACGCCTGGGCGGAGCGCTCGCTCGGCGTGGCCCTCCCGCTGACCGGCGGACCCCTCGCCGAGATCACCGTGCTCAGGGAGGCCGCCGACGCGGTGCACGTCGTGGTCAAGGCGCATCACATCGTCGCCGACGGCTTCGGGCTGAACCTCTTCGTCACCGGCGCCCTCGACGACTACGCCACCGGCGCCTCCGCCGGAATAAGCACGCCCTCCTATCTCGATTTCGCCGGCACGGCCGCCGGATACACCGGTTCGGCGGAGCACCGGAACGACCTCGAATTCTTCCGCCAGGCCCTCCGGGACGTTTCTCCCGCGCTTTTCACCAGGAAATCGACCGGCGGCAGGGCGCGTTTCGTTTTCGCCGTGGAAAAGGACGTCGTCGAGCGGCTCCGGCGGCGCGGTCAGCCCATGTTCCCGTTCCTGGCGGGCGTCTTCGCCGCCTACCTCGGCCGGGTTCACCGCGCCGGCGAGGTCGTTCTGGGCATTCCGCTGCTCAACCGCCGTACCGGCGACGAGATGCGGACCGTCGGGCACTTCGCCAACACCCTGCCGCTACGCGTGCCGGTCCACGCCGGGCAGACGATGCGCGCACTCTGCGCCGACGTCCAGGCCGCCGCCCGGGACCTGCAGCGGCACGAGCGGGCGGCGCTCGGCGACGTGCTGCGCGACCTGCGGAGAACCGGCCAGGAGCACCGGCGGCTCTTCGACGTCACCCTTTCCTATCTGACGCTGCCGAGGCGGACGAGCGTCGCCGGGCTGTCCCGTGAGACCACCGGTCTCGTGCCTGTACACGACGAGGACGCGCTCGCCGTCAGCGTCGTCCACTTCCGGGGCTCCGACGACGTCCAGGTCGCCCTCGACTACGCCACGGACGTGTTCGACGAGGACCTGCCGATCACGGCGGTGGCGGCCCACCTCCAGGCGCTGCTGCGCCAGGCGGCCGACCGGCCCGACGACCCTCTGGCGGAGCTGTCCCTGCTCGGACCCCACGAGCGGGACTCCTGGCTGCGCGCGGCGAGCGGCCCCGACGTCCCCTACGCGAGTGATCGACCGCTGCACGCGCTCGTCGAGGAGCGGGCCGCCCGCACTCCGGACCGGATCGCCGTCCTCACCGCCGACGGCGGGCCCCCGCTGACCTACCGCGACCTGGACGAGCGGGCCGACCGGGTGGCCCGGCGCCTGCGCGCCGCCGGGGTGGGCACCGGCGACCGGGTGGCCGTCCTGCTCGAACGCGGCCCGGCGATGCTCGTGGCGATCCTCGGCGTGCTCAAGGCGGGCGGCGCCTACGTTCCCGTCGATCCCGGCCATCCGCGCGAGCGCATCGAGTTCCTGCTGGCCGACTGCGGCGCCGTCGTCGTCCTGGCCGCGCCCGGGACGACCGGCCTGCCCGCCCCCGTGCTGCGCGTGGACGACGCGGAGGACGCGCCGGAGGATTCCGCCGGTCCGCCGGTCGCCGGGCACGACCTCGCGTACGTCATCTACACCTCGGGGTCCACCGGCAGGCCCAAGGGGGTCATGGTCGAGCATCACTCGGTGGTGAACCGGCTCGCCTGGATGCAGCGCGCCTACCCCATCGGCGCGGGCGACGTCATCCTGCAGAAGACGCCGATCTCGTTCGACGTGTCGGTGTGGGAGCTGTTCTGGTGGGCGATCGAGGGCGCGACTGTGGCGCTGCTCCCGCCGGGCGGCGAGAAGGACCCGCGGGCCATCCTGCACGCCATCGCGCGGCAGAAGGTCACGGTGCTGCACTTCGTCCCCTCGATGCTCGGGCCCTTCCTCGACCTCCTGGAGTCGCCGGGGGCCGTGGAGGAGACCACGTCGCTGCGGTACGTCTTCTGCAGCGGCGAGGCCCTGCCGCCCTCGCGGGTGACGCAGTTCAACCGGGTCTTCGCCGCACGGCCCGGCGGGGCGCCCAGGCTCGTCAACCTCTACGGCCCCACCGAGGCCACCGTCGACGTCTCCTTCCACGACTGCCCGGCGGACCCGGGACGACCCGTGGACCGGGTCCCCATCGGCCGTCCGATCGACAACACCCGGCTGTACGTCCTGGGAGAGCGGGACGAGCCGCAGCCGGACGGGGTGGCGGGCGAGCTGTGCGTCGGCGGGGTGGGCGTGGCGCGCGGCTACCTCGACCGCCCGGAGCTGACCGCGGAGAGGTTCGCCGACGACCCCTTCGGACCGGGACGGATGTACCGCACCGGCGACCTCGCGCGCAGGCTCGCCGACGGGTCGCTCGAATACCTCGGCCGGATCGACGACCAGGTGAAGATCCGTGGGAACCGCGTGGAGCTGGGCGAGGTGCGCGACCGGCTGTCGACGGCGCCGGGGGTCCGCGACGCGGTCGTCGTCGACCACACCTCGGAGGCGCGCGGGACGTTCCTCGTCGGCTACTACGCCGCCGACGCCGAGATCGATCACACCGTGCTCCGCGACCATCTGGCGCGGGCCCTGCCGGACTACATGATCCCCGCCCACCTGGTCCGCATCGACCGCGTGCCGCTCACGCCCAACGGGAAGACGGACCGCCGCGCCCTGCCCGCTCCGCCCTCTCCCGGACAGGCGGCGCGCACCGCCCCGCGCACCCCGGTCGAGGCCGCCCTCGCCTCGATCTGGGCGCGGTTCCTCGGCGTGGACGACGTGGGGGTGGACGACGACTACTTCGCGCTGGGCGGCGACTCCCTGATCAGCCTGCGGATCCGCGCCGCGGCCGAACGACTCGGCATCCGTTTCTCGGTCACGGACCTGCTCAGGAACCCGACCGTCGCCGCGCTCGCCGCCCTCACGACCACGAGCGAGCCCGCCGACCCCGAGCCGGAGCCGTTCGCCCTCCTCGCGGAGCCGTACCGGAGGGGAGACGTCGTCGACGCCTATCCCCTCACCCGGTTGCAGCTCGGCCTGATCTACCACAGCACCACCGAGGAGCGCTCGGCCGTCTACCACGACGTGTTCCGCTACACCTTCCGCCTGGACTGGGACGAGGCCGCGTTCCGGCGGGCGTTCGACCGGCTCGTCGCCCGCCACCCGGTGCTCCGCTCGGCGTTCGACCTGGCGGGTGGTGACCGGCCCCTCCAGATCGTGCACCCCGTCGTCACCGGGGGCCTGGAGGTCGCCGACCTGCGGGGGCTCCCGGACGAGGCCGCCGAGGCCGAGGTGAGCGCGCACGTCGAGGAACGGCGCTACCACCCGTACGACCTCACCCGGGCGCCGCTGTACCTCTTCCGGGTCCACGTCCGCGAGACCACCGTCGAGATGGTTCTCAGCTTCCACCACGCCCTCCTGGACGGCGGCAGCATGGCGGGGCTGCTCGGCGAGCTCCTCCAGGACTATCTCGACGCGCGGGGCGTCGGCTGGGGGCCGGTGGCCGACGACCCCCTTCCCTCGCCCGCGACCCACGTCCGCGACGAGCTGCGCGCGCTCGCCTCGGCCGAGGACCGGGCGTACTGGCGGCGCACTTTGGACGGCGCGGAGCCCGTCGACCTGGACACGCTCCGCGGCCGCGGGCCGACGGAGCCCTTCGTCCACCGCGTGGATCTGCCGGACGACATCGGGCGGCGGCTCGCGGACTTCGCCAGGGCGCACGCCGTGCCGGTGAAGTCCGTCCTGTTCGCCGCGCAGTGCCTGACGCTGCGGCTGTTCTCCGGCGCCGGCGACGTCACCACCGGCCTGATCGCGAATGGACGCCCTGAGCTGCCGGGCGGGGACCGCACGGCGGGCCTCTTCGTCAACACGCTGCCCCTCCGCGTCGACTGCGGCCCCGAATCCGAATCCGGTCCGCGCACCTGGCTCGACACGGTCCGCGAGGCGTTCCGGGCGGAGCGGGACGGCCACCGGCACCGCCACTATCCCCTCAGTGCGATCCAGGAGGACAACGGGGGCGGAGCCGTCGTGGAGACCGCCTTCAACTACATCCACTTCCACGTCCTGGCGCCGGTGCTCGGGCATCCCGCCGTCGACCTGCTCGCGGTGCGGACCTGGGAGGAGACCAACTTCAAACTCCTCGTCAACGCGGTGACGGAGCCGCTGGACGGGCGCGTCTGGCTCCGGCTGGACTGCGCCGGCGAGAGCGTGGGCGCCGAATGGGCCCCGATCTTCGGCCGGGCCTACGCCGGCATCCTCGGGCGCATCCTCGACCACCCCGGCGAGGAGGCGGACCTCGCCTTCCTCGCCCCGCCATGCCCTCCCGTCCGTACGGCGGGTCGGGAGGAGGGCTCCACGGTGGTGGCGCGCTTCGCCGCGCAGGCCGCCCGGACCCCCGACGCCCCGGCCGTGGTCCACAGCGATCGGGGGGACGGCGAGCGGTGCTGGTCCTACCGGGACCTCGACCGGACGGCGGACGTCGTGGCCCGGCGGCTGCTGGGCCTGGGGCTCCCGCCGGGCGCCCGGATCGGCATCGCGATGGACAGGTCCGCGGAGATGATCGCGGTGATCCTCGGGACCACCCGGTCGGGCGCCGCGTGCGTTCCGCTCGACCCGGGCTACCCGGCGGAGCGGCTGGCGGCGATGGTGCGGCAGGCGAGTCCCTTCCTGGTCGTCGCCCACGAGGCCCACGCGCACCTGGTGCCCGACGGCACGCGGGTGATCACCGTGGACGACCTTCTCACGGACGACGGCGGCCACGGCGTCCCGCCTGCCGTCGGCCCCGCGGACACCGCCTACGTCCTGTTCACCTCCGGCTCCACCGGCCGGCCCAAGGGCGTCGCCATGCCCCACCGCGCTCTGGACAACCTGGTGGACTGGCAGAACCGCCGGGCCAGCGGCGCCTGCGGGGGCAGGACGTTGCAGTACGCGCCGACGAGCTTCGACGTCTCCTTCCAGGAGATCTTCTCCACGCTCTGCTCGGGCGGCGCCCTCCACCTCGTCTCGGAGGCCCGGCGCCACGACATGCCCGGCCTGCTCCGGCTGCTCGACCGGGAGGGCATCGAACGGATCTTCATGCCGTACGTCGCCCTGCAGCAGCTGGCCCACGCCTCCGACGCCCTGGGGCTCGTCCCGAGGTCCCTGAAGGTCGTGGTCTCCTCCGGCGAGCAGCTGCGGGTCACGCCGGAGATCCGCCGGTTCTGCGCGCGGCTGCCCGGCGTCGTCCTGGAGAACCAGTACGGGCCGACCGAGTCGCACGTCGTCACCAGCTTCACCATGTCGGGCGACCCGGAGTCCTTCCCAACGCTGCCCCCGATCGGCACCGCGATCGACGGGGCGACGGCGCGGGTCCTCGACGCCCGGCTGCGCCCCGTCCCGGTGGGCGTGAAGGGGGAGATCTACCTCGGCGGGGTGGTCCTCGCGGACGGCTACATCGGCTCCCCCGAGCTCACCGCGGAAAGGTTCGTCCGGGACGCTTCGGGCACCCGCCTGTACCGGACCGGCGACCTCGGCTACCTCCTCCCGTCCGGCGACATCGCCGGCACGGGCCGCGCCGACGACCAGGTGAAGGTGCGGGGCTTCCGGGTCGAACCCGCCGAGGTCGAGCACGCCCTCGCCGGGCTGTCGCTGCCGGGCGTGCGCGAGGTGGCGGTCGTCGCCAGGAGGAGGGAGGCCGACGCCTTCCTCGCCGCCTTCCTGGTGGGCGACGGCGAGCGGAGCGATCCCCGCGAGGTCAGGCGACGGCTGCGCGCGGTGCTGCCCGGCTACATGGTGCCCACGCACGTCACCTGGCTGGACGCGCTGCCGCTGACCGCCAGCGGCAAGCGGGACGACGCGGCGCTGCGCCGGATGCCGCTCGACGGCCCCGCGCCCGCGGACACCGCCACGCCGCCGCGCGACGCCCTGGAACGCGATCTCGCCGGCCTCGTCGCCGAGACGCTGGCCACGCCGGACCTGGGTGTCCACGACGACATCTTCGACGCCGGGGCCACGTCGCTCACCGCGATGCGGCTGATGGTGCTCATCGAGCAGCGGTACGGCACGGCCGTGCCGATGTCCGATCTCATCGCGGCCCCCACGGTCGCCGGGCTCGCCGAACGGCTGCGCGCCGGGGAGCGCGGCGGCTTCGATCCGCTGGTGCCGCTCCGCATCGGCGGGCGCCGCCCGCCGATCTATTTCGTGCACCCCATCGGCGGCAACGTCCTCTGTTACCGGCCGCTCGCCGGGCATCTGCCGGACGACCAGCCCTTCCACGCCCTGCAGGCGCCGGGCACCGCCCCCGGCACCGAGCCCTTGACCACGATCCCCGACCTGGCCCGCACCTACGTCGAGGCGATCAGGCGGCGGCAGCCCCGCGGGCCGTACGTCATCGGCGGCTGGTCGTTCGGCGGGTTCGTCGCCGTGGAGATGGCCCGGCAGCTGCGCGCGGCGGGCGAGCGTGTCGAGCGTCTGGTGCTCCTCGACACGATCGCGCTGCGTCCCGACGCTCCCCGCGACGTCGGCGACGGCACCCTGCTGACGTTCTTCTTCTGGGAGCTGCTCTGGCTCGACAGCGGAAGCGACACCCCGGTCGAGGCCATCGCGGAGCGGTGCGGCACGCAGGAGGAGATCTTCGCGCGCGTCGGGGAACTCGCCGAGCGCAACGGAATCCTGCCGCCCGGGAGCTCCGCCGCCGCCGTCCGCCGCCTCTACCAGGTCTTCCAGGCGAACTACCAGGCGATGCTCGACTATCGCCCGGGACTCCTGGACGTGGACCTGACCCTGCTCCACGCCGCCGAACCCCTGCCCGACGTGCTCAAGCCGCTGCACGCGGCCGTCGACAGCATGTACGACGACCCGACGAACGGGTGGCGGGCGCTGACCACGGGACGGGTCGAGGTGGTCGCCGTTCCCGGTGATCACCTCCAGGTGGTCGAGGAACCGTACGTCAAGCACGTCGCGGCCGCGCTCGCGGCGCTGACCCGACCTGACCAGGAGCGATGATCATGGGTGGTTCTCCGCGGCCGAAGGCCATCGTCGTCGGGGCGGGAATCGGTGGTCTGGCCGCCGCCGTCACGTTGCGCAGGATCGGGATGGAGGTCGAGGTCTACGAACGGGCGGGCGAGCTGCGCGCCGCCGGGTCCGGGCTCTCCATCATGTCCAACGCGATCAGGGCCCTGGGCACGCTCGGCATCGACCTCGGCCTGGAGGAGCGCGGCCAGGTGATCGAGCACGTCGAGATGATGACCACGGCCGGGCGCACCCTCCGGGTCCTGCCGTACAAGGAGAACTGCGCGAAGCTGGGAGCGCCCAGTGTCTGCATCTCCCGGAGCGAGTTGCAGGCGGCGTTGCTCGAAGCGGCCGGGGACTGTCCCATCAGTCTCGGCGCCGTCGCGACCGGCTTCAGCGCCGGCCCGGACGGCGTACGCGTCCGCTTCGCGGACGGCCGTGAGGCGCACGGAGACCTGCTGATCGGGGCCGACGGGATCCACTCGGCGATCAGGCGGCAGCTGACGGGCCCCGAACCGGTCCGGGAGGCCGGTTACGTCTGCTGGCTGGCCGTCACCCCGTTCGCCCATCCACGGCTGACCAGGGGGTTCAACGGGCACTACTGGGGCAAAGGCCAGCGCTTCGGCCTCCACGACATCGGCCACGGCAACGCCTACTGGTGGGGCACCAGGAACATGACGCCCGAGGCGGCCCGGGAGTGGAACGGCACCAAGGCCGACATCCTGCGGGCCTACCAGGGGTGGGCGGAGGAGGTCACGGCGGCCATCGAGGCCACCGAGCCCGAGGCCGTCATCCCCGTCCCCGCCCAGGACCGCCCGTTCCTGGAGCGCTGGGGCGAGGGCCCGGTCACCCTGCTCGGCGACGCGGCGCACCCGATGATGACCAGCCTGGTGCAGGGCGGGAGCTCCGCCGTGGAGGACGCGGTGGTCCTCGCCCAGGCGTGTGCCGGCTCCGGCGACCCGGTCCGGGCCCTGCGCGCCTACGAGGACCGGCGCCGCGCCCACATCAGGTGGCTGGTCGAGAGGTCGTACGCGATGAGCGCGATCGAGCAGGAGGAGCGGCCCGTGCCGCGCCTGATCCGTGATGCCTTCATGCGGCTCGCCCCGAAGTCCGTGCTCTTCAAGCCCTTCGAGACGTCGATGTCGGCCGATCTCCCGACGCGGGCGTCCGTGCCCGCCGGGGCCGGTCGATGACCCAGGTGTCCCAAAGCCCGGTGTCATACAGCACGGTGTCCCACAGCCTGGTGCCGCGTGAGCTCGCTCCCGAGGGGCCCGGGCCGCTTCCCGCGCCGGACGACGAGCCCCGTCTCTGGCTCGTGCGCGCCGCCGCGCATCGTCGCGCGGCCCTGGACGCGGCTCCCCTCGTGCTGGACGCGGAGGAGCGGAGGCGGACGGCCGAGTTCCGCCACGAAGGGAACCGCGAGTGCTACGTCGTCGCGCACGTGGCGCTGCGCCGCCTCCTCGGCGCCTGTCTCGGCAGGCCGCCGGGGGAGATCGAGCTGACGCGGGCGCCCTGCCCGTTGTGCGGCGGCCCGCACGGCCGGCCCGTCGTGGCGGACGCGGCGATCCACTTCTCCCTCTCCCACAGCGACGGGCTGGTGCTGCTCGCCGTCGCCCGGGTGCCGGTCGGCGTGGACGTCGAGCGCCTCCCCGAGCTCCGCGTGGCCGACGGGATCGTGCCCAGGCTGCACCCCGCCGAGGCCGCCGAGCTCTCGGTCCTTCCGCCCGGTGAGCGGCGCGCCGCGTTCGGCCGCCTCTGGACCCGCAAGGAGGCCTACCTCAAAGGACTCGGCACGGGCCTCGCCAGGGACCTGTCCGCCGACTACGTCGGGGCCGGACTGCATCCCCGGCGAGAGCCGCCCGGGTGGCGCATCGGCGACGTGGAGGTCCCCGACGGCTACACGGCGGCGGTAGCTCTCGCCCAGGGCTGATCGCCGCCGAGCCTTGACCGTTCCTCCTGCGAAACCGAAGATCAGGGTGTGGCCGTCTTCCGGCGATCTCCCCACGCGTTCCTCAAACTGATCGTTCTCGTCCTCGTGCTGGGTGTCGCGATCGGCGCGGGCGTCTTCTGGCTGCTGGCGGCGCTGTGGCATTCGTTCTGGGGCGAGGGGCCGCAGTTCTTCCCCGGCTGATGCGTGAGGTCTCAGGAACGAGGCGGCTCTCGGAGATCGACCTGTTGCCGCTCGTTCGCCGGGATCCGGATCCTGCGCCGGGCGGCGGTCAGGGGGTGAAGCGGTAGCCCATGCCGGGCTCGGTGATGAGGTGGACCGGGCGGGCGGGGTCGCGTTCGAGCTTCTTGCGCAACTGCGCCAGGTACTGCCGCAGATAGTGGGTCTCCCTGACGTGGGTGCTCCCCCACACCTCCGTCAGCAGCTGGCGCTGGCTGATCAGCTTTCCGGGGTTGCGCAGCATGATCTGCAGGATGCGCCACTCCGTCGGGGTGAGGCGCACGTCTCCCGAGACCGTCTTGGCCGCCAGGTCGACGACGTGGTCGCCGACGCTGACCCGCGCCGTCTCGGCCTCGGGTACGGAGGTCCGGCGGGTGACGGCGCGGATGCGGGCCAGCAGTTCCTCGATGTGGAAGGGCTTGGTGACGTAGTCGTCGGCGCCGGCGTCCAGCGCGTCGACCTTGTCCTGGTTTCCGGCCCGGCCGGACAGCACCACGATCGGCACGGCACTCCAGCCGCGCAGGCCGTGGATGACCTCCACGCCGTCGAGGTCGGGCAGGCCGAGATCGAGCAGCACCAGATCGGGATTGAACTCGGCGGCCTGGCGCAGGGCGGTGCCGCCGTCGGCGGCCGTCGCCACCTCGTAGTGGCGGGCGACCAGGTTGATCCGCAGCGCCCGGAGGATCTGCGGCTCGTCGTCGACGACCAGGACGCGGGTCAAGCGAGCTCCTCGGGACGTGCGGCCGGCGCCGGCGCGGAGACGGGCAGGGTGAGGATCATGGTGAGACCTCCCCCGGGTGTCTCCTCCGGGACCAGAGTGCCACCCATGGCCTCGGCCAGCCCGCGCGACAGGGCCAGTCCCAGCCCGACGCCGGTGTGGCTGTCCCGGTCGCCCAGCCGCTGGAACGGCAGGAAGACCCGGTCGTGGGCCTCACGGGGGATGCCGGGACCGCGGTCGACGACCCGGACCTCCACGTGGTCGCCGTACGCGCTGGCGGTGACGAGGATCCGCTCCTCGGGCGGGCTGTGCCGGACCGCGTTGGACAGCAGGTTGACCAGGACCCGTTCGAGCAGGGCGGCGTCGGCGACGACCTCGGGGAGTTCGACGGAGACGTCCACGTCGACGCGGACGCCGGGCGGCCCGAGGTCGTCGATCGCCCGGGGCACCACCTCCTCCAGGGCGACCGGCTGACGCGCCAGCCCGAGCACGCCGGCCTGCAGGCGGCTCATGTCGAGCAGGTTGTCCACCAGCCGGTTCAGCTTGATCAGCGATTCGTCGGCGGTGGCGAGAAGCTCCTCCCGGTCCTGGGGCGACCAGTCGACGCCGGTGGTGCGCAGGCTCTCGACCGCGGCCCTGGCCGACGCCAGCGGCGTGCGCAGGTCATGGCCGACGGCGGCGAGCAGCGCCGTGCGCATCCGGTCGGCCTCGGCCAGCGGCCTGGCCTGGTCGGCCTCCTCCCGCAGCCGCCGCTGGCGCAGCGCGACGGCGGCCTCCGCGGCGAACGCCTCCAGCACCCGGCGGTCGGCGGCGTCCAGCAGGCGTCCGCGCACCGCGAGCGTCAGTTCCTCGTCCACGACGACGTCGGTGTCGGCCACGGCCGGGCTGGTGCAGGGCGTGCCGCCCGCGGTGGCCGCGATCCGCCACGCCCGCGGGTCGCCGCGGTCGTCCGGGACCGGTGTGCCGACGCGTTCGAGCAACGTGACCGAGGTGAGGCCGAAGGTCTCCCGCAGCCGGGCGAGCAGGGACGGCAGCGCGGCGTCGCCTCGGAGCACGTGCCCGGCCAGGGTGGACAGCAGCGCGGCGTCCGCGCCCGCCCGCGCGGCCTCACGGGTACGGCGGGCGGCCAGATCCACCACGGCGCTGACCGTGGCGGCGACGAGCACGAAGACGACCAGCGAGAAGACGTTCTCCGGGTCGGAGATCGTCCAGGTGTGCACGGGCGCGGTGAAGAACCAGTTGAGCAGCAGGAACCCGCCGACGGCGGCGGTGAGGGCCGGCCGCAGGCCCCCGGCCAGGGCGACCGCGATGATCATGAGAAGATACAGCAGCATCTCGCTGGGCAGCCGCAGCCCGTCGCGGAACGGGAGCAGCACGGCGGTCAGCGCGCCCATCCCCAGGACGGCGAGCGCCCAGCCGGCCAGCCGCCGGATGGGCGTGAGGGCGGCCTCCCGGCGCGGCGCTCGGCGCCGTCCCCTGCTCATCTCCTCGTGCGTGACCATGTGCACGTCGATCGAGCCGGAGTCGGCGGTGGCGATCACCGAGACGCCGGGGGAGAACAGCCGGGCCGTCCGGCCCCGCCGGGACGCGCCGAGCACCAGCTGGGTGGCGTTGACCCCGCGGGCGAAGTCGAGCAGCGCGTGCGCGATGTCGGCGCCGGCGACCTGGTGATAGGTGCCGCCCATGCTCTCCACCAGCGCCCGCTGACGTGCCAGGTGCGCCGGGTGCGCGCCGGTGAGCCCCTCGCCGGTGGTCACGTGTACGGCCAGCAGGTCGGCGCCCTTGGTCCGGTCGGCGATGCGGGCCGCCCGCCTGAGCAGCGTGTCTCCCTCCGGTCCGCCGCTGAGGGCCACCACCACCCGCTCGCGCGCCTCCCAGGTGCCCGCGATGCCGTGCTCGGCGCGGTAGCGGTCGAGCTGCTCGTCGACCTTGTCGGCGACCCACAGCAGCGCCAGCTCCCGCAGGGCGGTGAGGTTGCCCACCCGGAAGTAGTTGGAGAGGGCGGCGTCGATCTTCTCCGGCCGGTAGACGTTCCCGTGCGCCATGCGGCGGCGCAGCGCCTCGGGCGACATGTCGACCAGCTCGACCTGGTCGGCCCGCCGCACCACCTCGTCCGGCACGGTCTCGCGCTGCGGGATGCCGGTGATCTGGAAGACGACGTCGTTGACCGACTCCAGATGCTGGATGTTCACCGTGGAGATCACGTCGATCCCGGCGTCGAGGATCTCCTCGATGTCCTGCCACCGCTTGGCGTGCCCGGAGCCGGGGGTGTTGGTGTGCGCCAGCTCGTCGATCAGCGCGATCTTCGGATGGCGGGCGACGACGGCCTTGACGTCCAGCTCGCCGAAGACGGCCCCCCGGTAGGCCACCTGCCTGCGGGGGATCACCTCCATGCCGGCGAGCAGCGCGGCGGTCCGGGGGCGGTCGTGCGTCTCGACGAGCCCGACGACGACGTCCCGGCCGCGTTCCAGGCCCCGGCGGCCCTCGTCGAGCATGGCGTACGTCTTGCCGACGCCCGGCGCGGCGCCCAGGTAGATCCGCAGCCGTCCGCGTGCCACCGCGGCCTCCTACTCCTCGTCCAGGGCGAGGTTGAGTTCGAGCACGTTCACGACCGGGCGGCCGACGTAGCCTAGCCACGGGCTCACGGTGTGCCGCCGGACGAGATCCATCACCCTCTCCACTGTGCGGCCTCTTGCCCTCGCCACGCGCGGCGCCTGCAGCATGGCGTACGCCACGGAGATGTGCGGGTCGACGCCCGACGCCCCGGCGGTGACCGCGTCGGGGGGAACGGCGACCCGGGCGACGGCGCCCCGGACGGGCACGGTGCGGCCCGTGGAGTAGTCCTCGCCCGGCCGGGCGCACTCGACCCGTACGCCCTGGTAGCGGGGGACGAACGGGGCGGCCGGGCAGGCCTGGTTGACCGAGACGACCCTGGTCGCGGCGCCGGTCGCGGGGAAGACCTTGAGCACGGCGCCGACCCCGCCGGGGGCGCAGAACGGGCGGGCGCCGCTGACGCCCTCCAGCCGGCCCACCGCCAGCGAGCGCGCGCAGACCTGGGTGAGCAGGGATGTCCGGCCGTTCCGGCCCGGAGCGGGAAGGGTGTCGACGACGTCCTCCGGCCCGAGGTTTCCCGCACCGCTGGAGGTGGTGTCGTAGACGTGACCCGGCGCGGCCGGCCGGCTCTGGAAGTAGCGGGGGATCGGAGCGCCGGCGGCGTCGGTGAACGACTGGCCGATGAGCGAGCTGCCGACGATCCGGCCGTTCCGCTCGATCAGGCTGCCGTTCGCCTGGTGCCGGAACAGGACCTGGGCCACCCCGGTGACGGCCAGTGGATAGACGATCCCCGTCACCACGGTGAGCACCAGCACCGCGCGGACGGCGGCCAGGTGCCGGCGGATCGGACTGGGCAGGTGTTTCATTCAGGACATCCCCGGAAGGAGGCGGACGACGAGGTCGATCAGCTTGATGCCGGCGAAGGGGACCACGATCCCGCCCAGGCCGTACACGCACAGGTTGCGCCGCAGCAGGGTGGAGGCGCTGCTCGGCCGGTAGCGGACGCCTTTCAGGGCCAGTGGGATCAGCGCGACGATCACCAGGGCGTTGAAGACGACGGCCGACAGGATCGCCGACTGCGGGCTGGCCAGGCGCATGACGTTGAGCGCGCCCAGGCCCGGGTAGACGGCCGCGAACATCGCCGGGATGATCGCGAAGTACTTCGCGACGTCGTTGGCGATCGAGAACGTGGTCAGCGCGCCGCGGGTGATCAGCAGCTGCTTGCCGATCTCGACGATCTCGATGAGCTTGGTCGGGTTGGAGTCGAGGTCGACCATGTTGCCGGCCTCCTTGGCGGCGCTGGTGCCGGTGTTCATGGCGACGCCGACGTCCGACTGGGCGAGCGCGGGCGCGTCGTTGGTGCCGTCCCCGGTCATCGCGACCAGCCGGCCGCCCTCCTGCTCCCGCCTGATCAGGGCGAGCTTGTCCTCGGGGGTGGCCTCGGCGAGGAAGTCGTCGACCCCGGCCTCCTCCGCGATGGCCCTGGCGGTCAGCGCGTTGTCCCCGGTGATCATCACGGTCCTGATGCCCATCCGGCGCATCGCGTCGAACCGCTCGCGCATCCCCTCCTTGACCACGTCCTTGAGGTGGATGACCCCGAGCACCCGGGCCGCGCCGCCGGTCACCTCGCCCACCACGAGCGGGGTGCCGCCGGAGGCGGAGATGCCGTCGACCAGGTGACCCGCGTCTGCGGTCGGATGGCCGCCGTTGTCGCGCACCCACTTCATGACCGCGGTGGCGGCGCCCTTGCGGATCCGCCGGCCGTCCATGTCCACGCCGGACATGCGGGTCTGGGCCGTGAAGGGGACCCACCCGGCGTGGGCGAGCTCGCCCGGCTCCCGTTCGCGCAGCCCGTACGCGTTCTTCGCGTAGACCACGATGGAACGGCCCTCGGGGGTGGCGTCGGTGAGACTCGACAGCTGCGCCGCCCTGGCCAGCTCGAGCGCGGGCACACCCGGCACGGGCAGGAACGCCGCCGCCTGCCGGTTGCCCAGGGTGATCGTGCCGGTCTTGTCGAGCAGGAGCGTGGACACGTCGCCCGCGGCCTCGACCGCCCGGCCCGACATGGCGAGCACGTTGCGCTGGACCAGGCGGTCCATTCCGGCGATGCCGATGGCCGACAGCAGCGCGCCGATCGTGGTGGGGATGAGGCAGACGACCAGCGCCGCCAGCACGACGCCGGTGACCCCGTCGGAGGTGAGGGCGATCGAGTCGGCCACGCCGGGGTTGACCGATCGGGAGAAGACGGCCAGCGGCTGCATGGTCGCGGTGGCGACCAGGAAGATGATCGTCAGAGCGGCCAGCAGGATGTTGAGGGCGATCTCGTTGGGCGTCTTCCTGCGGTCGGCCCCCTCGACCAGGGAGATCATCCGGTCGAGGAAGCTCTCGCCCGGCCGCTGGGTGACCCGTACGACGATCCGATCCGACAGGACCCGGGTGCCGCCGGTGACGGCGGAGCGGTCGCCGCCGGACTCGCGGATGACCGGCGCCGACTCCCCCGTGATGGCCGACTCGTCCACCGAGGCGATGCCGTCGACCACGTCGCCGTCGCCGGGGATGGTCTCACCCGCCTCCACGATCACGTGGTCGCCCTGGCGCAGGTCCGGCGCGCCGACCTCCTCCCACTTGGCGAGGTCGGCCGGGTCGACGAGGCGGCGGGCGACCGTGTCGCGTCTCGCGGCGCGCAGCGCCGCCGCCTGCGCCCTGCCGCGGCCCTCCGCCACCGCCTCGGCCAGGTTGGCGAACAGCACGGTGAGCCACAGCCATCCGGTGATCGCCCAGGCGAAGAAGGACGGGGTCGCGGCCGCGAGGACGGTCGTGAAGAGCGCGCCGATCTCGACGATGAACATGACCGGGTTGCGCCACATGGTGGCGGGGTTCAGCTTCCGCACCGCCCCGGGCAGCGCGCGGGCCGCCTGCCGGAGGCCGGTCATGCCCCCGCCGGCGCGCCCCGGGGAGCCGCCGCGTGTCGTCCGGAGGCTCGTCTGGGGGCTCATCGGGACAGTCCTTCAGCGAGCGGCCCGAGCGCGAGCGCGGGGAGGAAGGTGAGGGCGACGAGGACGACCGTCACCCCGGCGAGCAGGCCGGCGAACTGCGGGCGGTGGGTCGGCAGCGTGCCCGCCGAGACGGGGACCGGCGCCTGCCGGGCCAGGGACCCCGCCAGCGCCAGGACCAGCACCATCGGCAGGAACCGGCCGAGCAGCATGCACAGACCGAGGGCCGTGTTGTAGAAGGGCGTGTTCGCCGACAGCCCGGCGAAGGCCGAGCCGTTGTTGTTGCCCGTGGAGGCGAAGGCGTAGAGGACCTCCGACAGGCCGTGGGCGCCCCCGTTCCCGATGCCCGCGCGGCCCGCTCCCGTGCCCATCGCGGCCGCCGTGCCCAGCAGCACCACGACCGGGGTCGCCAGGAAGTACAGCGAGGCCAGCTTGATCTCCCGGGAGCCGATCTTCTTGCCGAGGTACTCGGGGGTGCGGCCCACCATCAGACCCGCGACGAAGACGGTGATCACCGCGAGGACGAGGATGCCGTACAGCCCGGAGCCGGCGCCGCCGGGCGCGACCTCTCCGAGCAGCATGTTGACGATCAGCATGCCGCCGCCGAACGCCGTGTAGGAGTCGTGGGCGGAGTCGACCGAGCCGGTGGAGGTCAGGGTCGCCGCACTGGCGAACAGCGCGGAGTCCGGCACGCCGAAGCGGGCCTCGCGGCCCTCCGCCGCCTGACCGGCCCACTGCGGCGCCGTACCCGCCGTCGCCTCCGGCACGGTCCCTGCCGCGTGCAGTTCGGCCGTCTGGGTCACCCCGATACTGATCAGCGCGAGCACGGCCATCACCGAGACGATGACGTAGCCCTGCCGGTTGTCGCCGACCATCCGCCCGAAGGTCCGGGGCAGTGACGTCGCGATCACCAGGAGCAGGAAGATCTCCAGCAGGTTCGTCCAGGCGGTGGGGTTCTCCCAGGGATGGGCGGAGTTGGCGTTGAAGACGCCGCCGCCGTTGGTGCCCAGGTCCTTGATCGCCTCCTGGCCGGCCGCGCCGGCCGGGGTGAGGGTCTGCCCGCCGCCCGCGAGGGTGGTCCAGCCGTGGTGGCCGCCGAAGCTCTGCAGTGCTCCCCCGGCCACCAGCAGGATCGCTGCGGCGAACGCGATCGGCAGCAGGATCCGGATCGTGCCGCGCACCAGGTCGACCCAGAAGTTGCCCAGCGTGTCGCTCCTCGCGCGGGCGAACCCGCGCACCAGCGCGACCGCCACGGCGAGGCCGGCCGCCGCGGACACGAAGTTCTGCACGGCCAGGCCCGCGGTCTGCACGACGTGGCCCATGGCCGACTCGCCCGAGTACGCCTGCCAGTCCGTGTTGGTGACGAACGCGACCGCGGTGTTCCACGCCAGGTCCGGCGGTACGGCGGGCATCCCGAGGCTGAGGAACAGGTGGTCCTGCAGCCGTTGCAGGGCGTAGAGGGCGAGCACGGAGACGACCGAGAACGCGAGCAGGGCGCGGGCGTACGCCGGCCATCCCTGCTCGGCGTCGGCGTCCACGCCGATCAGGCGGTAGACCATCCGCTCGACCCGCCAGTGCCGGGTGCCGGTGTAGACGCGGAACATGTGGTCGCCGAGTGGCCGGTAGCAGAGCGCCAGGGCGACGAGGACGGTCCCGGTGACCAGGACGGCGCTGACGGCGGGGTTCGTCGGAAAGGTCATCAGAACCGTTCCGGGAACAGCAGGGCCACGACCATGAAGACCAACAGAATGGCGACCACGGCCAGACCGGCGGCGTTGACAGCGCTCACAACCGCTCCACCGCGCTCACGACCAGGCCCAGGATCACGAAACTCGCGATCGTCAGGGCGGCGAAGACGACGTCGGTCATCCTCACTCCTCGGTTCGCATCATGCCGCCCTCGGACGGGCGATTCCCAGTCAGCGAATCACGAAAAATGCGGGGTTCTGCGCCCGTTGACGCTTTATATACGCCTATGGCGGGATTATTGACGTCGCCACTACGAAGATCGCTGCATCGCGCGATCCGGGTGCTCCCGGCCGTGCCGGGCGCGCGCCGCCTCGGGGCCGAGGAGGGAGCCGCGGGCGCGGGCGGCGGTGAACGAGTCCTCGCCGAGGGCGTCGCGGCAGGCGGCGGTGACGCGGTCGAGGTCGGCCCGTTCGGCCGGAGCGGGGGGCAGCCGGTTCGCGTCGCGGGCCGCTTCGGCGGCGCCGAGCACCTCGGCCGCCCCGGCGTGGTCGCCTGTCAGGGCGAGCGCCCCGGCCAGTCCCTCCAGCGCGCCCACCTGGTCGCGCGGCGCGTCCAGCCGCGCCGCGAGGTCGAACGCCTCCAGGTGCAGGCGCAGCGCGGCGCCGGCGTCGCCGCGCAGTTCCGCGGCGAAACCCAGCTCCACCAGGAGCATCGGGACGTGTACGGACGGCGGGTCGTCCTCGTGCGCCGGGGGATACGGCGCGGCCTCCAGCAGCCGCCGCAGGTGTGTCTCGGCCGTGTCGAGGTCGCCGCCGCGCCGGGAGGCGTAGGCGAGCACGGTCCCGGCGAAGACCTCACCGGGCCGGTATCCCTGCTCACCGGCCAGGCGCAGCGCCCTCGCGCCGTCGTCGAGGGCCGCCGCGTGGTCGCCCTGCTGGGTGTGGATCCAGCCGAGCCAGCACAGTCTGGTCGCGACCTCCGGCCACAGCCCGAGCTCCTCGGCCATGCCGAGGGCCTCCCGGTGCAGGCGAATGGCGCGCGCGTGGTCGCCGGTGGCCTCGGCCAGGGCGGCCAGCCAGGCCGTGGCGCCCATCCGGGCCCAGCGGTCGCCGATCTCGGCGAACATCCGCGCGCTCCGCGCCGCGTCGCGTTCCAACGCCGCCAGGTCACCGCGTACGTGGGCGAGCTGGGCACGGGTCATGAGGGCGGCGGCCTCCGCCCACCGGTCGCCACCGGCCACGGCGGCGTCGAGGGCGCGGGCCAGCAACTTCTCGCTGTCGGCGAGATCCAGGTAGCCGAGCGAGGCGTGGGCGAGGAACCACACGGCCCTGCCCCGGCCGGCGTCCAGCCGGTCCGCGACCGCCGCGCCGCCGGTGGCGTCGCCCTGCAGGGCCGCGAAACCGGCCAGCCATATCCGGACCTCGTCGGCGAGACGCGCGAGGTCCTCCCCGCCGTCCTCCCCGACGTGCCCCGTGCTGACCGCCGTGCCGTCCTCGGCGAGGGAGAGGGCGGCCTGGAGGGAGCGCCGGGCCTCGGTCAGCCGCCCGCGCAGGAACCAGTGCCAGGCGAGGGCGCCGGTCAGCCGCAGCGCGGCGGCGGCGTCCCGGTCCGCCAGGCAGTGGTCCAGCGCGGCGCGCAGGTTGGCGGCCTCGGCGTCGAGGAGCCGCAGCGTCCGGCGCTGCTCGGGGCCGCGGAGCAGGGGCGCCGCCCGCTCCGCGAGGGCGAGGTAGTGGTCCCGGTGCCGCCGCCGGATCCGCTCCCGTTCCCCGGCCTCCGCCAGGCGGTCCGCGCAGTAGGCGGCCACCGACTCCAGCAACCGGTAACGCGGTCCCTCCGGGGTCGGCAGCATCACGACCAGCGAGCGGTCGACCAGCCGTACGAGCAGGGTGAGCACGTCGAGGTCGTCACCGCCGCACACGGACTCGGCGGCCTCCACCGTGCATCCGTCGGCGTGGACGGCCAGCCTGCGCAGCACCGTCCGCTCAGGGACGGTCAGCAGCTCCCAGCTCCAGTCGATCATCGCCATGAGCGTCCGCTGCCGGGGCGGGGCGCCGCGGTGGCCGGTGGACAGCAGGCGGAACCGGTCGTCCAGCCGGTCCACCACCCCCTGCACGCCCAGCGCGCGGACCCGTGTCGCGGCCAGTTCCAGGGCGAGCGGGATGCCGTCCAGGCGGCGGCACAGCAGGCCGACGGCCGCGGCGTTGCCGTCGTCGAGCGTGAAGCCCCGCACGGCGGCGGCCGTACGCGCGACGAACAGCCGCACGGCGCTGGACTCCGCCAGCGCGCCCGGCCCGGCGTCGCGGCCCGGGACGTCGAGCGGCGGCACGTCCCACACGACCTCCCCCGCCAGGGCGAGCGGTTCCCGGCTGGTGGCGAGGATCCGCAGGCCGGGGGAGGTCCGCAGCAGGCGCTCCGCCAGGGCCGCCACCTCGTCGATCACGTGTTCACAGTTGTCCAGGACGAGCAGGAGGTCTCTGGACCGCAGCGCCGCGGACAGGTCGGCGTGGTCGCCCTCCCTGATGTCGAGAGCCGCGGTGACCGCGTCGGCCACCGCACCCGCCCGAAGACCGTTCCGCACCCCGTTCCTCACCCCGGCCAGCTCGACGAGCCACACACCGTCGGGCAGGTCCCGCCGGCCGCCGGCGACCTCGGTCGCGAGCCGGGTCTTCCCCACGCCGCCCGGGCCGGTCAGCGTCACCAGCCGCTCGTCCCGCAGCAGCGCGCCGATCTCGGCGACCGCGCTCTCCCGTCCGACCAGCTCGGTGTGCGGGGCGGGCAGGTTCGAGCGGGGCCACCGGTCCGGTGCGGGCGGCGCCTGCAGGTCCTGGGTGAGGATCGCCCGCTGCAGCGCGGCGAGCTCGGGGCCGGGGTCCAGCCCCAGCTCGTCGCCGAGCAGGCGGCGCAGTTCCTCGTAGCTCTCCAGCGCCTCGCTCTGGCGTCCGGCGCCGTACAGGGCCCGCATGTACGCGGCCCGCAGCCGTTCGCGCAGGGGATGGGCGGCGACCAGGTCGCCGAGCTCGGCGGCGAGCACCGCGTGCTCGCCGAGCGCCAGCCGGGCCTCGGCCGCGTCCTCCAGCGTGGTCAGCCGCTGCTCGGCCAGTCTCGCGATCACGGCCTGGGCGAACGGCTCGTCGGCGAAGTCGGCGAACGCCGGGCCGCGCCACAGGGCCAGCGCCTCGGCGAACAGGGCCGCCCCGGCCCTCGGGTCGCCGGCCTGCCGGGCCCGCGTGGTGAGCGCGTGGAAGCGCCGGACGTCCACCGCCTCGTCGTCCAGGAGCAGCCGGTAGGCCGGCGGGCGGGAGACGACGAGCTCACGCGCCCCCGGTTGCGCGTCCTCCAGCGCCCTGCGTAGCTGGGAGACCTTGGCCGACAGCGCGCCGAGGGGATTGCGCCGCGGCGGGTCGTCCCCCCACAGGTCGTCGATCAGCCGGTCGGCGGAGACCGGCCGCCCGTCGTTGAGCAGCAGCACGGCGAGCAGGGCGCGCACCTTCGCGCCGGGCACCGCCACCGGCTCGCCCCCCGCCGTCCACACCGCGAGCGGACCCAGGACCCCGAAACGCATGCTGCGCACCCTAACGCCCGGGGCGAGAGGACACCGTAAACGAACCGTAAACGCCCCCTGCGAGAGTCGGGGACATCAGCCGGACGGCGAAGCGGGAAAAGGGAGGCCGAGGATGCCGGACACCACGAGACCAGTGCTGGCGGTCATCATCGGCAGCACCCGCAGCGGCAGGTTCGGTCCCACGGTGGCGCAGTGGTTCACCACGCGGGCGCGCCGGCGCGGCGACTTCGAGATCGACCTGATCGACCTCGCGGAGACCCGCGTCCCGGCGACCCTCGGCGACCATGACGACCTCGTCCCGCCGCAGGTGGCGGAGCTGGGCGCGCGCCTGGCCGCCGCCGACGCCTTCGCCGTCGTCACCCCGGAGTACAACCAGAGCTTCCCTGCGTCGCTCAAGACCGCGATCGACTGGTACTACCAGGAGTGGCACGCCAAGCCGGTCGCCTTCATCTCCTACGGCCGGGAGTCCGGCGGCCTGCACGCCGTCGCGCAGTTGCGGCAGGTCTTCGCCGAACTGCACGCGGTGACGCTCCAGGGCACCATCAGCCTCCCGTGCTACTGGGACCTGTTCGCCGCGGACGGAAGCTGGCCGAAGGACGGCGCCGCCTGCAACACCAGCGTCACGACGATGCTCGACCAGCTCGCCTGGTGGGCCGCCGCGCTCAGCGAGGCCCGCGCCAGGAATCCGTACGTCGCCTGACCTCTCACTCAGCGAAGAAGAAGGAACACATCATGCGCAAGCTCAAGCTTCAGGTCCAGACCACCCTCGACGGCTACATGGGTGGCCCGCACGGCGAGATGGACTGGATGACCTTCCCGTGGACCGACGACCTCGGCGCCTACATCACCGGGCTCATGGAGAACGTCGACCACATCGTCCTCGGCCGCCGGCTCGCCGAGGGGTTCATCCCGGCCTGGGCGTCCGGTCCCGAGGGGGAGACCCAGGAGGCCATCGACTTCATGAACAACACGCCCAAGACCGTCATCTCCAACGACCTCGCGGAGTCGCCCTGGGACAACGCCGTCGTGGCCGGCGGCGACCTCACGGAGACCATCGGCAAGCTCAAGGCCCAGCCGGGCGGCGACCTGATCACGTACGGCGGCAGCACGCTGGTGACGAGCCTGATCGCCGCCGACCTGATCGACGAGCTCAACCTCTTCGTCAACCCGGCCGCGATCGGGGCGGGCCTGCCGGTGTTCCCCGGCGGCGGCGACAAGAAGCGGTTCCGCGTCGTCTCCGTGACGCCGTTCGACTGCGGAGTCACCGCCGTGCGCCTGGAGCCCAGGCGCGGCTGACGGCTCGGCGGGCCCTCGGGCAGGACGGGCAGGAGCGCGTTCCGGGAGCTCCTGCCCGTCCGGCACCGCCTCCGCCCCGCCCTTCCGCCGCACAGTTTCGTTGCACAGTACATACGTTCCCTTTGCCGGGGTAGCGCGCCGGTTCAGGAGTGGTGGACGGCTGTGGGGGCGCGCGGTGGCGTTGCGGATCGAGGACTACGGACTGCTCGGTGATCTGCAGACGGCGGCGCTGGTCGGCCGGGACGGGTCGGTCGACTGGCTGTGCCTGCCCCGGTTCGACGCCCCGGCGTGCTTCGCCGCCCTGCTCGGCGACGAACGGGCCGGCTTCTGGCGGGTGGCCCCCGCCGCGGGCGGGCTGTGCACGCGCCGCCGCTATCGGGGTGACTCCCTCGTGCTCGAAACGGAGTGGGACACCCCCGAGGGCTCCGTACGGGTGATCGACGCGATGCCGCCGCGCGGCGAGGCGGCCGACGTCGTACGCGTGGTCGAGGGCCTGAGCGGACGGGTGCCGATGCGGATGGCGCTCCGGCTGCGGTTCGACTACGGCCACATCGTGCCCTGGGTGCGGAGCCGGGACGGCGAACTGGTCGCGGTCGCCGGGCCGGACGCCGCCTGGCTGAGCACCCCGGTGCCGCTGCGCGGCGAGGACATGACCACCTACGCCGACTTCACCGTCGCCGCCGGGCAGCGGGTGCCGTTCGTGCTGACCTACCGGCGCTCGCACGAACGCACGCCCAAGCCGGTGGACGCCGAGCGGGCCATCGCCGACACCGAGGCGTTCTGGACGTCGTGGCTGCGCGGCTTCCGCTACGAGGGCCGGTGGGAGGACGCGGTCCGCCGCTCGCTGGTCGTCCTCAAGGCGCTGACCTACAAGCCGACCGGCGGCATCGTCGCCGCGGTCACCACCTCGCTGCCGGAACAGCTCGGCGGCCCGCGCAACTGGGACTACCGGTTCTGCTGGCTGCGCGACGCGACGTTCACGCTGCAGGCGCTGCTCGGCACCGGTTTCGTCGCGGAGGCCAAGGCGTGGCGGGAGTGGCTGCTGCGGGCCGCGGCCGGCGATCCGGCCGACCTGCAGATCATGTACGGCATCGACGGCACCCGCCGGCTGCCCGAATACACGATCGACTGGCTGGCCGGCTACGAGGGGTCGGCTCCGGTGCGGGTGGGCAACGCGGCGTCCGGCCAGTTCCAGCTCGACGTGTGGGGCGAGGTCCTGGACGGGCTGCACCTGACCCGCATGGCGGGCATCGAGTCCGAGGAACAGGCCTGGGACCTGCAACGCGCGCTGCTGGACTTCCTGGAGGGCCACTGGGACGACCCGGACAACGGGCTGTGGGAGGTGCGCGGCGACCGCCGCCACTTCGTGCACTCCAAGGTCATGGCCTGGGCGGGCATGGACCGGGCCGTGCGGGCCGTCGAACGGTTCGGCGTGGAGGGGCCGGTGGACCGGTGGCGGGCCACCCGGGACAAGATCCACGCCGAGGTGTGCGACCGCGGCTACGACCCGGGGCGGAACACGTTCACCCAGTTCTACGGGTCGAAGGGCCTCGACGCCGCCCTGCTGCTGATCCCCCGGGCGGGGTTCCTGCCCTGGGACGACCCACGCGTGCGGGGTACCGTGGAAGCGGTTCAGCGTGAGCTGTGCTCCGACGGCTTCCTGCTGCGTTACCGGCCCGGCGCCGACGGCGACGTCGACGGCCTGCCCGGCGCGGAGGGCGCGTTCGTCACCTGCACGTTCTGGCTCGCCGACGCCCTGTACGGCATCGGGCGGCACCGTGAGGCGTACGAGCTCTTCGAACGGCTGCTGGATCTGCGCAACGACCTCGGGCTGCTCAGCGAGGAGTACGACCCCGTCGCCCGGCGGCAGCTCGGCAACACGCCGCAGGCGTTCAGCCACGTCGGACTGGTCAACGCGGCCCGTCACCTGTCCGGGGCGGACCCGGCCGAGCACCTTGGAGGTGGGCGTTGATGCGCGCTCTCACCGTCGTCCCGCTGCGGAAGGACTCCCTCGCGGTCGTCGACGTCCCCGACCCGGAGCCGGGAGACGGCGATCTGCTCGTCGACGGCCTCGCCGTCGGCGTGTGCGGCACGGACAAGGAGATCGCCGCGGGCGACTACGGCTCGGCCCCGCCCGGCCGTGAGCGGCTGGTCATCGGCCACGAGTCGCTGGGCAGGGTGCGGCGGGCGCCCGAGGGCAGCGGCTTCGCCCCGGGCGACTTGGTGGTCGGAGTGGTCCGGCGGCCCGACCCGGTGCCGTGCGGCGCGTGCGCGCACGGGCAGTTCGACATGTGCCGCAACGGCCGATACACCGAGCGCGGCATCAAGGACCTCGACGGGTACGCGAGCCAGGCCTGGGTGGTCGAGCCCGGCTACGCGGTGAAGCTGGATCCCGCGCTGGCGGACGTCGGGGTGCTGCTCGAACCCACCAGCGTCGTCGCCAAGGCCTGGGACGAGGTCGAGAAGGTCGGCGCCCGGGCCTGGTTCCATCCGAAGACGGCGCTGGTCACCGGCGCCGGGCCGATCGGCCTGCTGGCCGCGCTGCTCGGCGTGCGGCGCGGCCTGGAGGTGCACGTCCTCGACCGGGTCACCGACGGCCCCAAACCGGAACTCGTGCGCGACCTCGGCGCCGACTACCACACGGGCGACGCGGGCGAGGTCTCAGCGAAGATCCGGCCCGACGTCGTCATCGAGGCCACCGGCGCCGGACCGGTGATCTTCGGGGTGGCCTTCAACACCGCGCCGTACGGCATCGTCTGCCTCACCGGGGTCTCCTCCGCCGGGCGCCGGCTCACGATCGACGCCGGGAGCCTCAACCGCGACATCGTGCTGGAGAACGACGTCCTCATCGGGTCGGTGAACGCCAATCTCCGTCACTACGCCGCCGCGGCCGACGCCCTCGCGCAGGCCGACCACGCCTGGCTGAACCGGCTGATCACCCGCCGGGTGCCGCTGGAGTCGTTCGCCGACGCGTTCACCGCGGAACCCGAGGACGTCAAGGTCGTCATCACCCTGGACGACGGCACGCGGTCCTAATCCGCCCGCCCGCCGGAGCGGGGGCGTTCCGCATGAGCGCCCGGACCCGCCCGGCCGGCCGGGGGAACAGCGGGGATCACTCCGGCCCGATGAGGAAGAGCTGGTCCCTCGCGGAGGAGCAGGGCCGTTCGACGGCCTCGGCCCCCAGCTCGGCGACCACCACCTGCACTACTCCACCATGAAGGAATCGCATCATGGAACGTGCGTGTGGCGCCGCGCAAACGCGCGCGCCCACGGCTGCGACCAGCGCATGCGGCTGCTCACAAGTGACTTCCAAGTGCGGGGAGCCAGCCTGCGCCCATGCACTACACAACGATCACACGGTCCGGGCTTCTGCTCTCCCTGACCGCGCTTCTCGCCGTCTTCGCCGGCGACCTGGTGAATGCGGACGCCGCCCACGCCATACCGGCAAGTCCCAGCCCAAGCCCCGTCCTCACCATCAATCCCCGGCCGGCGCCGTTCCCCACCTTGAGCCCCATCGACGACCCGAGCCCCACACCTTCCAGCACACCGACCTACAACCCCAGCCCGACACCCAGCGGCAATCCGACCCCCACAGCCAGTAGCACCCCGACCTACAACCCCAGCCCGACACCCAGCGGCAATCCGACCCCCACAGCCAGTAGCACCCCGACCTACAACCCCAGCCCGACACCCAGCGGTAATCCGACCCCCACAGCCAGTAGCACCCCGACGTACAACCCGAGCCCGACACCCAGCGGTAATCCGACCGCTACACCCACCAGCACCCCGACGTACAACCCCAGCCCCACACCCAGCAGAAACCCCACCCCCACAGCCAGCAGCACCCCGACCTACAACCCCAGCCCCACACCCAGCCGCGGCTGATCAGGGCTCGGGCTCATTCCGGGGACAGTTTCCGGCGCAGGTGAGCGCGTTCGGGTTCGGTGCCGGCGAGGCCGAGGGCCCGCCGGTACGCTACGGCGGCCTCACCCTTCCGGCCCAGCCGGGACAGCAGGTCGGCGCATGCCACGTGATAGGGGTGATGATCCCGCAGCAGGGGCTCTTCCGCGAGCTGCTCCAGGAGCGCCAGCCCGGCCTGCGGCCCGTCGCGCATGGCGACCGCGACCGCGCGGTTCAGCGCCACGATCGGCGACGGAGTAAGCGCGAACAGGACGTCGTACAGAGCTACGATCTGCGGCCAGTCGGTCGTGGTGATGTCCGCCGCCTCGTCGTGCAGGGCGGCGATCGCGGCCTGCACGCCGTACGGCCCCACCGGGCCGCCGGTCAGCGCCACGGGCACCAGGGCCAGCCCTTCCTCGATCATCGTACGGTCCCAGCGGCCGCGGTCCTGGTCGGCGAGGAGCACCAGCCCGCCGCCGGGCCCGGTCCGGGCGTCACGGCGGGCGTGGACCAGCAGCATCAGCGCCAGCAGGCCGCAGACCTCCTGTTCGGCCGGCAGCAGCCGGCGCAGGATGCGCGCCAGGCGGATGGCCTCCTCGGCGAGGTCGGGGCGCTGCAGGTCACACCCCGAACTGGCGACGTACCCCTCCGTGAAGATGGAATAGACGACCTGGAGCACCCCTGCCAGCCGCTCCGGCCGTTCGTCCGGATCGGGCACACGGAACGGGATCCGGGCCTCGCGGATCTTCTTCTTCGCCCGGACGATCCGCTTCGCCATCGTGGCGACCGGGACGAGGAAGGCCCGGGCGACCTCGGGGGTGGTCAGCCCGGCGAGGCACCGCAGGCTCAGCGCGACGCGGTCCTCGGCGGGCAGGGCCGGGTGGCCGCAGGTGAAGAACAGCAGGAGCCGTTCGTCGGGCAGGTCGTCGCCGGCGCCGATCTCCGGAGCGGGCGGCGCGGCCCGCTCCGCCTCCACCTGCAGGATGGCCAGCCGGGCGGCGTACGCCGTGTCCCGCCGCAGGCGGTCGACCGCCTTGCGCCGCGCGGTGGTCGCGAGCCACGCCCCCGGGTTCGGCGGCACGCCGTCCACCGGCCAGTGCACCAGGGCCGCCTCCATCGCCTCGGCGGTGACCTCCTCGGCGAGATCGAGGTCGCCGAAGCGGCGCACCAGCGCGGCCAGCAGCCGGCCGCGCTCCTCCCGGAACACGGCCTCCACCGCCGTAGCCGCCCGGCCGTCCGTCATCGTCGGATCGTCACTCGTCGGATGCCGAACGCGTCAGATGTCGAACTCGGCCACCGGCCGCACCACGACCGACCCGCCGCCGCGCGACCCGGGGCAGCGGGCGGCCCAGTCCAGGGCGGCGTCGAGGTCGGGCACGTCGAGCACGTAGTAGCCGCCGAGCACCTCACGGGTCTCGGCGAACGGTCCGTCGGTGGTGATGGTCCGCTGCCCGTCGGGGGCGACCCGGACGGTCGTCGCGGTGGTCAGGTCGGCGAGGGAGTGCCCCGACACGTGGATGCCGGCGTCCCGCACCATCTTGTCGTAGGCGAGCCAGTCGTCGAACGACGCGCCCTCGACCTCCTCGGCCGGGCCTTCGGAGCTGCTGTTGATCAAAAGCATGTATTTCATGCCGAGCTTTCCTTCCCTGGGGGTGTCACGTACGGGCGTCGCCGTACACCACCTCTACGGATGAGACCCCGCCGGATGGACACGATCGCCGGAAATTCTTTCCCGGCCGGAATCTAGGGTGTCCGCGCGGCCGGTACGCAGCAGGTGGAGCAGGGGTCGGCGTCCGGCAGCGTGATCCACAGGCAGCAGGTGCGGCGGCGGTACCCGTCGCCGTCCGGCGCGAGCAGCCCGGCGACCGGCGGTCCGATCTCCTCCAGCAGCCGGGCCGCCTCGGCGTACGGTCCGAGCGCGAGCAGCGGGTGGGCGACCGCCTCCGCGGTCGAGCCCCACAGGGTGCGCTCACCCACCCGCGCCACCGCGCTCAGCGCCTGCACGAACGGACGCTGGCCGTCGAGGATCGCCGCCCTGATGACCGCCGCCAGGTCCTCGACGACGACCGTGCCGGACGGCCCCGAGACCGGTGCCGCCAGGGTCGCGGCCATGGTTCCGGCGGTGGTTCCGCCGACGGCCGTGGCGGTGGTTGTGGCGGTGGTTGCGCCGACGGCCGTGGCGGTGGTTGTGGCGGTGGTTGCGCCGACGGCCGTGGCGGTGGCCGTGGTTCCGGTGGGGATTCCGGTGACGGTTCCGGCCGCGGGGTCGTCGGGGAGCACGGCCACGGTCACCCGGGACGCCGCCAGCGTGATCCCCGCCGCCGACGGCCTGACCAGCGTGTCCTCCAGGCGCATCACGGGCACCCGCCGGTGGAGGGCCCAGCCGAGGACCAGCGGCATCGTGTGCCAGTAGCCGTAGGTCTTCCACAGCAGCGCCGCCGCCACGTGACGCGGCGCGTTCCAGCGTGCCGCGGTCTCGTCCACGAACGCGAGCAGGATCTCGTACGGCTCCCGCACGAGGTCGGCCGCGGGGATCCAGCCGGGGGAGTCGTCGGCGACCAGCCCGGGCAGCACCCCCAGCACGCCGCCGCGCTCGGCCGCGAGGCCTTCCAGATGCCGGGAAAGGGCGTCGAGCAGCACTGCGTACTCCTTGGTTCTCAGCGGTCGTCTCGGGTCAGGAAGAGCAGCCGGGCGCGCTTGTCCGGCAGGTCGATCTCGGGCCCGAGCGTGAAACCGGTCCGCAGCATGCGGCCGATCACCTTCTCGTTGCGGGCGTCCGGCTCGGCGACGATCCGGGTGTGGGCGGGATCGGAGAACGCGTACGCCAGGAGGGCGGACAGCAGCGCGCCGGTGAAGCCGCGCTCATCCTCCCCGGCGGCCGGGCCGACCAGCAGGTGGACACCGAAGTCGCCCGGCCGGACGTCGTAGCACTCACCGACGGGGTCCGCCTCCGGCTCGTAGGTCTGGAGGAGCGCCACCGGCCGGTCGTCGCGGTGGACGAGGTAGGCGTGGTGGGTGGTCAGCCCGTCCAGGTAGTCGTAGATCTCCAGGACCCGCTCGGGGCTCGCGTCGAGCATGCCCCAGAACCTCGCCCGCTCCTGGGTGACCCACGAGTGGATCAGTGCGGCGTCGGCCGCCGGGTCCACCGGGACGATGCGGACGGTGCCGAACCCGGCCACCACCTGCTCGTACACGGCCGCCCGCCGGGCGGAAGCCTCAGAGATCATGTCGTTCCTCCGTCAGCAGGGTCCAGTCGGTGACCAGGGGCACGAGCTCGCCGCGCACCCACAGCGGCTGCTGGTTACGGTGGTGGGTGTCGCCCGGCACGCCGCTCGCGCCGAACGGTACGACCCAGAGACTCGCGTCGCGCCGCGCGAGGTCCCAGACGTAGCGGGCGGCCGGGCCGCGGGCGCAGTGATGGGTGACACCCGGCACGCTGGACGTGCACAGCACACAGCCGTGGTCACCCGAGATCCCCGGCTCCGCCTGCGCGGCGCCGGAGGGGTCCGACGGAGTGGCCGCTGAAACGGGCAGCGCCCGCCAGGGGACGAGCCGGTGCAGGTCACCCCACCGGACGCCGGTCTCGCCGCGAGCCGCCACGTCCTCCAGCGCGGCCCGCGCGATCTCGGCCAGATCGTCAGGGCCGAGCCCGGGGAGCCGGTCGGTCGTCAGCAGGGTCTCCAGGGCGTGCGCGATCCGGGGAGCCGCCACCAGCCACGGCCGGAACACCTCCGGACACGCGACACCTTCACCCGGCGCCTCCCGGTCACCGTCAACGGGCGGCCCGCCGCCGGCCTGTGCGGGACGAGTCTCCACGGGAGTGCTCGTATCCGGGCTGTGCGCCTGTTCGGGCTGGAGCGGGTGCGACAGATCGGCCAGCGGCGCGAGCGCGGGATGGGCCGCCAGGCGCCGCACCACCTCGGCACGCACGGCCGCGTACGCCGCGGCGCCGGCGCTGTCCGCGTCCATCCGCCGGTCCCAGCCGGTGAGCCGGTCCCGGAGGCGTACGGCACCGGGACTGAGCCCGGTCAGCCCGGCCAGCAGCTCCAGCAGCGGCCGCGCGCCGGGCAGGAACGTGTCGGTGTGGATCGCCGCCATGTCCCCGGCGGACCAGACGGGGGCGGCCTCCAGGAGGGTCCTGATCCTGTCGGCCCGGTACGGCGGGGCGAACTCGACGCCGAACGGAGCCGAGATTCCTCGTTCGTTGGCCATCACCGTGATCCCGGTGACCTCCCGGCGGGGCATCGGCGCGTGCCTGCCGCGCCACTCGTGGCCGGGCTCCCAGGCGGGCACGACCCGCTGCGAGTTGCCCGGGTGGCGGACGGGCACCAGACCGGCGACGCGGTGGAGCAGGCCGCCGCCGGTGTCCGCGGCGAGCACGACGTTGACGGGCTCCACCCACCGGTCGAACGCCCGGTCGACGTCGGCCACGGTCCTGGCCCGCAGCAGGGCGGGAAGCGTCGCGAATCCCAGGTCGTGGAACACCCGCGGCGGGTACCGCAGGCTCACCCCCTCCCACTCGCCCGCGCGCTCGTCCTCACGTCCGGCATCCGGCTCGTCCTCGCGCCCGGTGTCCTGCCCGGTGTCCGGGCCGTCCTCCCACTCGCCCGCGTGGCCGGTAGGCGACCCGCCTTCCCGCCCGGCGTCCCGGTCGCGAGGAGCGCGTCCCTTCGTCTCCTGCCGCGCGGGCCCGTACGGCAGGGGAGGCTCGCCCATGACGACCGGGCCGCGTTCGGTCTCGATCACCTCCACCTCGACGGGCTCGCCTCCGGCGACCTCGACGACCTCGGTATAGGCCGTGGCGGGCCGCCAGCCGGCCGGGCCGAGCGCCTCGACGCGGCCGTCCCGGCGCCGGAGGCGTTCGCGGAAGAGGTCCTGGTAGTCGGCCATGGCGTTGGTGATCGCCCAGGCGACCGTCCCCGCGTGCCCGAAGTGGGCGATTCCCGGAACTCCCGGCACGGCCAGCCCGGCCACGTCGAACTCCGGGCAGGCCAGGCGGATCTGCTGGTAGAAGCCGGGGTCCTCGATGATCCGGTGCGGGTCTCCGGCGATGATCGGCGCCCCCGTGCGGGTGCGGTCGCCGGGGACCAGCCAGCCGTTGCTTCCGGAGGTGCCCGGCCCGTCGGTGGCGAACAGCGCCACGGCCTCCGCGCCGAGCCGGGCGGTGACCGCCTCACGCCACAGTTTCGCCGGGACGTGCGCGAACAGCACGTGGTGCGACAGCCAGACCGCCAGCGGCGTCCACGGCTCCCACCGGCCCGGCACGAGCGCGGCCGCGCCGTCTCCTGCCGCGCCGTCGTCCCCGGCGGGGCCGGGCTCTGTCTCGTCGTGACCGGCCGCGTCCGACGCCTGCCCTGCCGTCCGGAACTCCGGGGCGCGGCGGGCTCCCTCGGGCAGGCCCGCGTTGACGCCGTCCACGTACGCGCCCACCCATGCCGCGGTGTCCGCGTCGAGGGCCCGGAGGCAGCGCCGGGCGGTGTCGTCCAGCCGGACCTGCCGTACGAACCGGTCCCATGGGACGGCGTCCGCGCCGAGGACGGCCGCCGAGGTGCCGGCCCCACGGAGCCGCTCGACCTCGAGCTGCCAGGCCCGGTCCACCGCGGTGACGAACCCCTGGGCGTAGGCCAGTTCACGGGCGTCGCCCGCGCGCAGGTGGGGGATGCCCCACCGATCGCGGTAGATCTGCACGCTCACGACTCCTTCTCCCCCGTACGGCGGCGGGCGGCGGGGACGACCAGCGGAGTGCCGGTCTCCGGGTCGTCGATCACCCGGCAGGGGAGGCCGAAGACCTCCTCGACCAGGCCGGCGGTCATCACCTCGGCGGGAGCGCCGGAGGCCACGACGCGCCCGCCGCGCATCGCGATCAGATGGGTGGCGTAGCGCGCGGCGTGGTTGAGGTCGTGGAGCACGGCCACGAGCGTGCGCCCCCGCTCCTCGTGCAGCCGGGCGCACAGGTCGAGGATCTCGATCTGGTGGGCGATGTCGAGGTAGGTCGTCGGCTCGTCCAGCAGCAGCAGCGGCGTCTCCTGCGCCAGCGCCATCGCGATCCACACCCGTTGCCGCTGGCCGCCGGACAACTCGTCGACCAGGCGTCCGGCGAGGTCGGCGACCCCGGTGGCCGCCATCGACTCCCCCACGACCCGTTCGTCGTCCGCCGACCACTGGCGCAGCAGCCGTTGGTGGGGATACCGGCCGCGGCCGACCAACTCGGCGACCGTGATCCCGTCCGGCGCGACCGACGACTGCGGCAGCAGGCCGAGGGTGCGCGCGACCTTCCTCGCGGGCAGCGAGGTGACGTCCCGTCCGTCGAGCAGCACCGCCCCTGCGGACGGCCTGAGCGTGCGTGCCAGCGCCCGCAGCAGGGTGGACTTGCCGCAGGCGTTGGGCCCCACGACGACCGTGAAGGACCGGTCCGGGATGGCGACGTCCAGCCCTTCCACCACGACCCGCCCGTCGTACGCGAGGGTCAGCGCGTCGCCGCGCAACCGGGGCCCGTCGCCCCGCACGGCCTCCACCGCGCCGCTCACCACGTCATCACTCCGTTTCCGTTCGTCCTGGTCAAATCCGGCCCGCCTTCCGCTGGGCGGCGAGCAGCCAGACGAGGTAGCCGCCGCCGAGCACGCCCGTCACCACTCCCACCGGCAACTGGTGGTCTCCGAACAGTCGTTGCGCCGCGAGGTCGGCGCCGGTCAGCAGCGCGGCGCCCACGCAGGCCGCGGTGAGCAGGTTGGGCCCGGGGGTCCGGGTCATCCGCCGGGCCAGATGCGGCGCGGTGAGCGCCACGAACGACACCGGCCCGGCGGCCGCCGCCGCGAGGGAGGCAAGCAGCACGGCCGCCGCCGTCAGGACGAGTCGCAGTCCCTGCACCCGCACACCGAGGCCGCGGGCCAGGTCGTCGCCCATCTCGGTGATCGCCAGGGGCCGCGCGCAGCCGAGCAGCACCACCGGAACCAGCACCGCCGTCGCGGCGAGCAGGGGGAGGGCGTCCTCCCAGCCGCGGCCGTCCAGGCTGCCGGTGAGCCACAGCATGGCGCGGGCCGCCTCCATGAGCCGGCCGCGGGTCAGCAGATAGCCGTTGACTCCCGTGAGGACCGCGGTGGCGCCGATGCCCACCAGCACGAGGCGGTGCCCGTGCAGGCCCCCGCGCCAGGCCAGGAGGTAGATCACGACTCCGGTGACGACGCCGCCGAGCACCGCGCCGCCCGCGAGGGCCGCGCTGCCGCCGCCCGCGACCACCACCAGGAGCGCGCCCGTCGCCGCGCCCTGGGTGAAGCCGAGCAGGTCGGGGCTGCCGAGCGGATTGCGCACGAGCGACTGGAAGATCGCGCCGGCCAGTGCGAGGGCCGCGCCCACGACCAGCGCGGTCACCACCCGGGGCAGCCGGAGTTCGCGTACGACGAAGTCCTCGGCCGGGCCGCCGCCGCCCGCGAGGGTGCGCAGCACGTCCGCCGGGCTCATCGGGTAGTCGCCGCCGCCGACCGTGAGCACGCCGAAGACGAGGGCCAGCAGCAGGCAGCCGATCCCCACGGCCACGGCCCGGGGGCGTACGGCGACGATCCCGGCCACGACGGGCCGCCCGGTGGCGGCGCGGACCACGCTCACCGGCCGCACCTCTCCCACGCCGCCCGCCCGCACGCGGATCCCGGCCTCACGCCCGCACCTTCCTTCGCACGAAGTACAGGAACAGCGGGCCGCCGAGCACCGCCGTGACGATGCCCGCCTGCAACTCGCCGGGCCGGGCCACGATGCGCCCGAGCACGTCCGCGCCGAGCAGCAGCGCGGGCGCGAGCACCGCGCAGCAGGGGAGCAGCCGGCGCAGGTCGGGGCCGGTCAGCGTCTTCACGAGGTGCGGCACCATGAGCCCGACGAAGACAATCGGCCCGCAGGCCGCCGTCGCCGCCCCGCAGAGCAGCGTCACGGCCACGATGGCGGCCGTACGGATCACGGCGGGACGCGCGCCGAGCGACCGGGCGGAGTCGTCGCCGAGGGCGAGCGCGTTGAGCGGCCGGGCCAGGGCCAGGGCCAGCAGCAGCCCCGCCGCGACGAACGGCGCGACCATGGCCACCGTCCCGCTCTGCGCGCCCGCCAGCGAGCCGACCGTCCAGAAGCGCATCGTCTCCAGCGAGGCCGCGTCGAGCAGCATCGTCCCGTTCACGTACGAGTAGAGCGCGGCGTTGATCGCGGCTCCCGCAAGGGCCAGCCGCGCCGGGGTGGCCGCCCGCCCGCCGCCCACGCCGTACACGAGCACGGACACGGCCGCCGCGCCGGCCAGCGCGAACCAGACGTAGCCCTGGAACGTCGCGACGCCCAGCAGTCCGGCGGCCGTCGCCACCGCGGCGGAGGCCCCCGCGTTGATGCCCAGCAGGCCGGGGTCGGCGAGCGGGTTGCGGGTCAGCGCCTGCATGACCCCGCCCGCCACGCCCAGCGCCGCGCCCGCGAGCAGCCCGAGCAGGGTGCGGGGCAGCCGCATCTCGTGCACCACCGTGTACGCGCCGGATCCGGTGTCCACGAGCCCCTGCCAGACCTCGGCCGGGGACATCGGCCGGGCGCCGAGCCCGAGACTCAGCACGAGGACGGCGAGCAGGGCGAGCACCGGCCCGACCACTGTGCCGAGCAACGCGGCCACCGGACGGGCTCTCGCCGGATGTTTTCGCGGCACCCGCGCGGGCCCGCTGATCTGCGAGGACTCGGTGACGACCACGGCCGGCTCCATCGGGGCGGGGGACGAATTCCGATCGCCCCTCTGGACAAGAACTTAGGTAAGGGTAACCTAACAATCGATCTGTCCCAAGGGGATGACTGTGCGAGAGAAAGACGAACCGTGCGAAACCTGAACACCACCATGTCCCGTCGCGGGCTCTTCGCCGCGGGCGGAGCCGCCGCTCTCACGCTGGCGCTGGCAGCCTGCGGATCGGGCGGTTCCGCCCCCTCCTCCGCAGGTCAGAGTGCCGGTGTGAGCCAGGGTGCCGCCGCCGGTGAGAGCGCCGGGGCGTGGTCCTTCACCGACGACAGGAAGGAGACGGTCACGGCGGCGGGGGTCCCGGCGCGGGTGGTGGCGTTCACCGGCACGGCGGCGGCCCTCGCCGACTACGGGTTGCAGGACAAGCTGGTCGGCGTGTTCGGCGAGACCAAGCGCGCCGACGGCTCGCCGGAGCCGCAGGCGGGCGACCTGGACGTGGACAAAGTGACGATCCTCGGCAACGTCTGGGGCGAGTTCAACATCGAGAAGTACGCGGCGCTGCGCCCCGACCTGCTCGTCACCCACATGTACGACCCCGGCGCGCTGTGGTACGTGCCGGACGAGAGCAAGGACAAGATCGTCAAGCTCGCCCCCACGGTCGCCGTCAGCGCCGCCCGGGTGCCGATGACCGAGACGATCGAGCGTTACGCCGCCCTCGCCGAGACCCTCGGCGCCGACCTGAAGGCCCCCGGCATCGCCCAGGCCAAGGCGAGGTTCGAGGCCGCGGCCGACAGCGTGCGCAAGGCGGTCGCCGAGAACCCCGGGATCAAGGTGATGGCCGCCTCGGGCAGCCCCGACGTGCTGTACGTCTCCAATCCGAAGGTCAACACCGACCTCATGTACTTCGCCGAGCTGGGGGTCGAGGTCGTCCAGCCCGAGAAGCCCGGCGACGGCGGCTACTACGAGAACCTCAGCTGGGAGAACGCCGGCAAGTACGACGCCGACCTGATCCTGCTCGACAACCGGCCCACCGCGCTGCAGCCCAAGGACCTTGAGGCCAAGCCCGCCTGGCCCAAGCTTCCGGCGGTCAAGGCCGGCCAGGTCGCCGCCTGGGACCCGGTGCCGCGCTTCTCGTACGCGGGCGCCGCGCCGATCCTGGAGAACCTGGCGACGGCGATCCGGAACGCCAAGAAGCTCGGCTGACCCGTACCTCACCGGAAATCACCCGGGCCCCCGTCCGCGCTCCACCGACTTAGGTTTGCCTAGCCTAACTAACTAAGGATGACCATGACCCATCCCCGCGCCGGAGACGCGCGGTCGTATCTGCTCAACGACCACACCGTGGAGGGATACCGGAGCGCGATGGCCGCCGGGACCACCCGCGTGGCCGGCCGGGTCGGCCGGACCGAACGGCCGTTCAGCGGCGTCGCCCCGGCGCGGCTCGCGCCGGAGATCGCCGCGATCGACCTCGAACGGCCGTTGCACGACCACGCCGCCGCGCTCGACGAGCTCGAACGGGTCTATCTGCGCGACGCCGTCTACTTCCACCACCCCCGCTATCTCGCCCACCTCAACTGCCCGGTGGTGCTCCCCGCGCTGCTGGGCGAGGTGGTCCTGTCGGCGGTCAACTCCTCGCTCGACACCTGGGACCAGAGCGCGGGGGGCACGCTCATCGAGCGCCGCCTGGTGGAGTGGACGGCCGGCCGCATCGGCTTCGGCCCGGCCGCCGACGGCGTCTTCACCAGCGGCGGCACCCAGTCGAACCTCCAGGCGCTGTTCCTCGCCCGCGAGGAGGCCCGCGCCGCCGGGGTGCCGCTGTCCCGGCTGCGGGTGATCACGTCGGAGGCGGGTCACTTCAGCGTGCGCAAGGCGGCGACCCTGCTGGGCCTCGGGCCGGAGGCGGTCGTCGCCGTGGAGACCGACGCGGAGCGGCGCATGCGGCCCGGCGGGCTCGCCCGCGAACTCGACCGCTGCCGCCGCGCCGGGCTGACGGTCATGGCCGTCGCCGCCACCGCGGGCACCACCGACTTCGGCTCGATCGACCCGCTGCCGGAGATCTCCCGGCTGTGCGCGGCGGCCGGGGTGTGGCTGCACGTGGACGCGGCGTACGGCTGCGGGCTGCTGGTCTCCCGCAGACGGCGGCACCTGCTCGACGGGATCGAGCGGGCCGACTCGGTCACGGTCGACTTCCACAAGTCCTTCTTCCAGCCGGTCAGCTCGAGCGCGCTGCTGGTGCGGGACGGCGCGGTGCTGCGGCACGCGGCCCACCACGCCGACTACCTCAACCCGCTGCGGATGGCCGAGCGGGGGATCCCCAACCAGGTGGACAAGAGCCTGCAGACCACCCGCCGCTTCGACGCGCTGAAGCTCTGGCTGACCCTGCGCGTGATGGGCGCGGACGCGGTCGGCGAGCTGTTCGACCAGGTGGTGGACCTCGCGGGCGAGGCATACGACATGGTCGCCGCGGACCCGCGCTTCGAGGTCGTCACGCGGTCGCCGCTCAGCACACTGGTCTTCCGCTACCTGCCCCCGGAGGGCCCGGGCCGCGAACTGGCCGACGACGCCAACCTGTACGCCCGGGAGGCGCTGGCCGCCTCCGGCGAGGCCGTCGTCGCGGGGACGACCGTCGACGGCCGCCACTACCTGAAGTTCACCCTGCTCAACCCGGAGACCACGCGGGACGACGTCGCGTACGTCCTCGATCTCCTCGCCGGTCACGCCCAGCGCCACGTGGACGACCTCGTGCCGCTCGCCGCCCCGTCCAGTAGCTGACCACCAGGGAGAAACGCATGTCCGCCCATGATTTCGTCGCGATCGGGCTGGGGCCGTTCAACCTGGGCCTCGCCTGCCTGGCCGAGCCGGTCGCCGGGCTCGACGGGCTGTTCCTGGAGGCGAGGCCCGGCTTCGCCTGGCATCCGGGGATGATGCTCGACTCGGTCACGCTGCAGACGCCGTTCATCGCCGACCTCGTCACGCTGGCCGACCCGACCTCGCCGTACTCCTTCCTGAACTACCTCAAGGAGACCGGCAGGCTCTACCCCTTCTACATCCGGGAGAACTTCTACCAGCTCCGCGCGGAGTACGACGCGTACTGCAGGTGGGCCGCCGGTCGGCTGCGGAGCGTCCGCTTCGGCCACCGGGTGACCTCCGTGACGTACGACGAGGCGGACGGGTGCTACGTCGTCCACGCGCTGACGGACACCGGCGAGCGGACCGAGCACCGCGCCCCGCACCTCGTGCTCGGCACCGGCACCCCGCCGTACGTGCCCGAGCCCTGTCGCGGCCTCGGCGGCGGCGTCGTCCACAACAGCGACTACCTCGCCCGCAAGGAGGACCTGCTGGCCAAGGAGAGCATCACGGTCGTCGGCAGCGGGCAGAGCGCCGCCGAGATCTACCGCGACCTGCTGGCCGGCATCGACACCCACGGCTACCGGTTGAACTGGGTCACGAGGTCGCCGCGGTTCTTCCCGCTGGAGTACACCAAGCTGACCCTGGAGATGACTTCCCCGGACTACGTGGACTACTTCCACGCGCTGCCCGAGGACACCCGCTACCGCCTCGAAGCCGAACAGAAGTGCCTGCACAAGGGCATCGACGCGGCGCTGATCAACGAGATCTACGACCTGCTGTACACCAAGACCGTCGGCGGGCCGGTCCCGGCGCGACTGCTGACCTGCACCGAACTGCGCGAGGCGGGCTACGACGCGGCCCGGGGCGAGTACACGCTCGGCCTGCGCCACCTGGAGCAGGAGCGCGACTTCACGCTCGTCACGCAGGGCCTCGTGCTGGCCACCGGCTACCGCTACGAGCCGCCCGCCTTCCTCGATCCCGTACGGGACCGCATCCGGTGGGACCGGCGCGGCCGGTTCGACGTGGCCAGGAACTACAGCGTCGACGTCACCGGCCGGGGGATCTTCGTGCAGAACGGCGCGACCCACGCGCACAGCGTCACCTCTCCCGACCTGGGCATGGGCCCGTACCGCAACTCGTGGATCATCGCCCAGATCCTCGGCCGCGAGCACTACCCCATCGAGAAGGCGATCGCCTTCCAGGAGTTCGGCGCCCCCGAGGGGGTGGTCGCGTGAGCGGGATCGTCTTCCGCGGCGTCCACGAAGGGGTCGGCGAACTGGCCCTGCGCCGGCTCGACCCCGACGCCGACGCCGAGATCGTGCACGCCTGGGTGACCCACCCCAAGGCCGTGTTCTGGATGATGGGGGACGCCGACGTCGCCGACGTCGCCGAGGAGTACCGCCGGATCGTGGCGCACCCGCACCGCGACGCCTACCTCGGGCTGGTGGACGGGCGTCCGGCCTTCCTGGCCGAGCGGTACGACCCCGCCCGGGTCGAGCTGGCGGGCCGGTACGACGCGCGGGACGGCGACGTGGGAATGCACTTCCTCTGCGCGCCCACCGGCGCCCCGGTCCACGGCTTCTCCCGCGCCGTGATCACCACCGTGCTGGAGATGCTGTTCGCCGACCCGGCGGTGCGGCGGGTGGTCGTCGAGCCCGACGTGCGCAACACCGCCGTCCACGCGCTGAACGCCGCCGTCGGCTTCGAGGTCGTCGGCGTGATCGCCAAACCCGAGAAGGAGGCCCTGCTGAGCGTGTGCACGCGCGAGCGATTCCACGCCGCCACCGTCGCGGCCGGTGTGCGGGGGGAGGGGACGTACCGGTGACCGGCCCCGGAGACCGCGCCGCCGATCCGGCCGGAACCCCCACCGGAGACGCCGCCGAGCACTCTGCCGAGAAATCCGCCGGGAGCCTCGCCGGAGATCCTGCCGGCGATCCTGTCGCGGCGGTCGCCCACCTCACCCCGGCGACCTGGGAGAAGGCCAACCGGCGGCTGGTCCGCAAGGCGCTCGCCGAGTTCGCCCACGAGCGGCTGCTCGTCCCGCGCCCGCTCGGCGACGGCCGGTACGCCGTACGGTCCGACGACGGCACCGTGGAATACCGCTTCACCGCCACGGTGATGTCGCTCGACCACTGGCACATCGGCGAGATCACCCGGCACCGCACGACGGGCGAGGCCCTGCCTCTCGACGCACTGGATCTCGTCGTGGAGATGCGCGGCTCCCTCGGGCTGACCGACGAGATCCTCCCCGTCTACCTGGAGGAGATCTCCTCCACGCTGGCGAGCCTCGCGTACAAGCTGACCAGGCGTACGGCCGGCGCGGACGAACTGGCGAAGGCCGGCTTCCAGGAGATCGAGGCCGCGATGACCGAGGGACATCCGTGCTTCGTGGCCAACAGCGGCCGGATCGGCTACGGGATCGACGACCACCACCGGTACGCCCCCGAGGCCGCCGCCCCCGTACGCCTGATCTGGCTGGCCGCCCACCGCGACCACTGCGTGTTCTCCTGCTCCGGCGACATCGACTACGACCGGCTGACGCGCGGCGAACTCGGCGAGGAGACCCTCGCCCGCTTCGCGGGCACGCTCACCGGCCTCGGCCTCGACATGACCGACTACCTGCTCCTTCCGGTGCACCCGTGGCAGTGGTGGAACAAGCTGTCGGTCACCTTCGCCGCGGCGGTCGCCACACGGCGCCTGGTCTGCCTGGGCCCCGGCGACGACGACTACCTCCCCCAGCAGTCGGTGCGCACGTTCTTCAACGCCGGCGCGCCGTCGAAGCACTACGTGAAGACCGCGTTGTCGGTGCTCAACATGGGCTTCATGCGCGGCCTGTCCGCGTTATACATGGAGGCCACCCCGGCGATCAACGACTGGCTCGCCGGCCTGCTGCGGGACGACGAGGTCTTCCGCGCGACCCGCCTGACGATCATCCGCGAACGGGCCGCCGCCGGCTACCGCGACCGCCTGTACGAGTCGGCCACCCGTCCCCATTCGCCGTACCGGAAGATGCTCGCGGCGCTCTGGCGGGAGAGCCCGGTGGCGGGCCTGGAGCCGGGCAGGCGCCTGGCCACCATGGCCTCCCTCCTGCACGTCGACGAGGCGGGCCAGTCGTTCGCGGCGGCGCTGATCGAGCAGTCGGGCCTGCCGCCCGAGGTGTGGCTGCGGCGCTACCTCGACGCCTATCTCACCCCGCTGCTGCACGCCTTCTACGCGTACGGCCTCGCGTTCATGCCGCACGGCGAGAACGTGATCCTGGTGCTCGACGGCGGCGCGGTGGAGCGGGTGATCTTCAAGGACATCGCCGAGGAGATCGTGGTGATGGACCCGGACACGGACCTGCCGCCCGGCGTGCGGCGGATCCGCGCCGAGGTGCCCGAGGACATGCGCCTACTGTCGATCTTCACCGACGTGTTCGACTGCTTCCTGCGCTTCCTCAACGCGATCCTGGCCACGGGCGGCGTGCTCGGCGAGGAGGCGTTCTGGCGGACGGTCGCCGAGTGCGCGGCGGACTACCGCCGGTCGGCGCCCCATCTCGCCGAGCGGTTCCGGCGCCACGACCTGTTCGCGGAGACGTTCGCGCTCTCGTGCCTCAACCGCCTGCAACTGCGCGACAACCGGCAGATGGTGGACCTCGCCGACCCGTCGGCCGCGCTCCAGACGGCCGGCGACCTGGTCAACCCGATCGCCCGGTACGCACCGCCCGCCTGAGCGGCGTCCGCCTGAGCACCGGCCGCCTGGCGCGGCGGGCGGCTCAGGCGGGCGCGTACGTCATGCAGTCGGCCTCGTCCTGCACGGGACCGATGTCGATTCCGGGCGCCTGGCACTCCAGCGCCACGTTGTGCCGGCAGTCGAACATCTTGCACGCGCCCACGCGGCCCACGGTCTGCTGGTCACCGCCCGGCCCCCCGGTGGTGAAGAAGGTGTCGCAGTGCGCGTGGGACAGGTCGCCGACCGTGATGGCGGTCGCGTGGCACCTGCGGTCACGGTTGTACGCGCACGAGGTGGCCTCGCAACGGTTGACAACGGGCATCTCCATGAGCGGCGTCCCCCCTGGCAGTCACGGCTTTCGCCCGGCTCATACCGCTGTTGACCAGGTCGGCAATCTCCCCGACGCCACCAGACTCGGCCAAGCCATGCCAGGGGAGCAGCACTAGTGCAGCAGTTCCTCGGCGACGGCGAGGAGCTTCAGGGCGGTGGGGTCGGCGGCCCCGGCGCCCCTGGGCACCCGGTCGGAGATCCGCTGCAGCAGGAGGTGGACGTCGTCCCCGCCGGCCGCGGCCGGGAGCGCCGCCTCCGACCGCCGCAGCCGCAGCAGCAGCTCCAGGCCGTACGCGGCCTGGGCGGCGAGCATCGCGAGGAGGTCCACGTCGGCGAGCTCGCCCCGCCAGTCGGAGGACCTGTCGAGCACCTCCAGAACGCCGATGCAGCTCTCCTCCCGGATGACCGGCGCCGCCATGATGCTGTGCGGGACGTATCCCGTGGACTCGGCGGCGTCGTGGGCGAACTGCGGCACGGCGGTCACCTCGTCGGCGATCATGGGCTGGCCGCTCGCCGCGACCCAGCCCGCGATGCCCGTGCCGGACGGGAAACGCGTGCCGACGAGGTGCTTCTCCCCCTCGCCCGACACGGCCTCGAAGACCAGCTCGCCGGTCTCCTGGTCCACCAGGAAGACCGACGCCGCGGCGGAGGCGAACACGTGCCGGGCGACCTCGACGGTCGACTGCAGCAGCCTGCGCTCGGTGATTTCGCTGTCGGAGCGCCGTTCAGGCACGGACATGCGCGTCTCCCTTGGATACGACGACGTTGCTGGCGGCCAGGTAGAGCACGGACTTGAGCTGGAAGGGGGTCATCCACCGGTGCCTGCTCAGGGCGAGCGCGCACATCCCGGTGATGTGCGGCGCGGCGAAGCTGTTCCCGGTGCTGCGGATCTCCCTGCCGCCACGCCAGGCCACCCGCACCCGGACGCCCCTCGCGTAGAACTCGGCCGGCGGCGCGGGGTTGTAGTAGTAGGTCATCGGGTCGGGCTCGTCGTGGCTGGCCACGGAGATGACCGAGGAGAACGTCCAGGGGAAGCTGACCACCGGCATGTTGTGCGCCGCGGCCACGAGCAGGCAGCGCCGGAAGTACGCGCGGTCGGCCAGCTCGTGCAGCTCGGGCAGGAACTGGCTCCTGGTGGTGGACAGGCTGAGGTTGACGAGGTCGAACCCCTCCTCGACGGCCCAGCGCAGACCGGCGAGGAGGGCGGCGCCGCTGCCGGACCGGCCGTCGGTCAGCACCCGCACCGAGGTCAGCGAGACGGCCGGGGCGATCGAGCGGATCACACCGGCGCACGCGGTGCCGTGCCCCACCGGGTCGGCCGGGTCGCAGTCGACGACCGTGAGGTCCCCGCCGTCGTCGGCGACCACCAGCGAACGGTCCAGGTGGCCGACCCGCGGGTGGGAGGCGTCCACCCCGGTGTCGAGCACGCAGACGCGCACCCCCGCCCCGTCGGCGGGCCCCGTGCCGTCGTCGCCCCACGCCCATTCCCTGGTGACCTCCTCCAGGCGGCTCACGCCGAACTCCTCCGGCGCCAGCCGTGAGGTCGCCAGGCTCCAGGCCGGCACGCCGGGGAACTGCTCACGCCGCTCGCGGCGCCAGGGGGGCTGTGTCACGGTAGCCTCTCCTCCTCGATCCACCGGCGTACCCGCCGGGCGGGCAGCTCCGCGCCCTTGGCCGCGTACCCCCGCAGCGCGCGGGCCGCGGCCTCGGCCGCCGGGCCGGTGCGCCCGGCCGCGTGGTGGACCTTCGCCAGGTCGGCCAGCACGTCCCCGCGCAGGCAGGGGTCGTCGGTCCGGGCGAGCAGCTCCTCCGCGCGGGCGGCGAGAGCGCCCGCCGCGCCGTGGTCGCCGTCGAGGGACGCGACCCAGGCGCTCAGCGCGAGAAGGGTCAGCTCACCGCGGGCCTGCAGTCGCGTGCCCGTCGCGCGGAGCCGCGCCAGCTCTCCCGCGGCCTCGGCGTGACGGCCCAGCCGCAGCAGCTCGCGCGCCGCGTACAGCTCCAGCGTCCTGGCCGGCTCGGACTGGCCCACCCGGTGGAGGTCGGCCGCCGCCCGGCGGAACAGCGCCTCGGCCTCGGCGTGCCGCCCGACGAGCGACTCCACCAGCCCGCGCACCTGGAGGACCGCGGCCGCGGCCAGGTCGAGGTGGAGGTCCCGGGCGTGCCGGTCGGCGGCGTGGAGGACGGCCCACGCCTCGGCGACGTCACCGGCCAGCGCGAGCAGGCGTGCCTCGGTGACCAGGACGGGCAGGAGCATCGCCCGGTCGGCGCAGAACCTGGCCGACAGACCGGCGCACAGGGAAAGCCCCTCCGCCAGCGGGGTGGGGGACCACTGCGCCAGCTCGCACAACCCGCTGAGCAGGCGGCTCTCCTCGTACCTGTCGCCGAGGGAGCGGGCCCGGTCCAGAGCCTCGCGCAGCGCGGCCTCGGCCGCCCCGAAGCGGCCCTCGCCGATGCGCAGCAGCGCCTCCAGGTGGTGGAACCGGCACCAGCCGAGATCGTCGCCGGGGTCGGCGGCCAGCAGGTCCCGGAACGGCTTGGCCGAGGCGGGCCGGGTGCCGAAGCGCACCGCCAGCGTCTCCCGCTGGACCGCGCACGTGAGCCGGGTGCGCGGGTCGCCCGGCAGCATCCGCTCGGCCATGTCCAGCGCGGCGTACGGCCGGTCGGCCTCGCCCCGGGCCAGGCCGGCGTCGCAGATGCGTACGGCGAGCGGCCGGTGCTCGGGGTGCCCGGCCGGCAGCAGGTCGCGCCCCCGCTCCAGCAGGGCGATGGCCGCGGGCAGGTCCTTGCGGTGCAGGGCCCGGGTGCCCTCGCCGACGAGGGCGCGGGCGGCCCGCTCGGTCAGCGCCGGCAGCAGCGGGTCGTCCGGCCGCACCTCGCGCTTGAGCAGGCAGGCGGTCTCCAGATGGTGGGTCAGGTCGCCGTGCGACGACTCCTCCCCGGACGAGGACGAGACGGCGGCCTCAGCCCGCCCCGGGAGCCCGGAGATCCGGTCGGCGAGGGCCAGATGCCACGTGGCCCGCAGGTCCTTGCGGGTCATGGCGTAGACCGTGTCGCGGGTCAGCGTCTGGGTGAAGTGGAACGACCCCGCCGCCTCCCCGCGCCGGACCAGGCGCCTGCGGATCAGGAGCCCGACCGTCTCGTCGACGTCGAACCGGGTCTCCGGCTGCGCCGCGCAGAGGACGCCGAGCTGGTCGAGGGTGAAGACGTGGCCGATCGTCGCGGCCCGTTCGAGCACGTCGCGCTCCCCGTCGTCGAGCAGGTCGAGCCGCGCGCCGAGCAGCGCCTGGATGGTGCGCGGCAGCGGGGCGTCCTCCCCCTCCTCGGCCAGCGTCTCCAGCAGCAGTTCGGCGAACAGCGGGTTGCCGTCGGAGCTCTCCGCGACCCGCCGGAACAGGGCCGGGCCGGCGGCCACGGCGTGGGCGACCACCTCGCCCTCCGGCGACCGGAGCTCGGCGAGCCCGGCGACCAGCCGCTCCATCTGCGCCATGTCCAGCGCGCCGAGCTCGAACGCGACGGCACGGCCGACGTCGATCCCCCAGGAGGGCCGCGCCTCAAGCAGCTCGGGGCGGGCCACCCGTACGACCAGGACCGGCACGTCGACCAGCCACGTCGTGAGGTCGTCGATCAGGTCGAGGAGGGTCGGCTCGGCCCAGTGGAGGTCCTCCCAGACCACCACCAGCGGCTCGCGCCGGGCCAGCGCCTCGAACAACGCGCACACCGCCCGTGCGATCTCCTCGACGCCCGCGTCCTCTCCCGTACGCGGCGGGCGTGCGGCGTGCGCGGTCACCAGGCCGCGAAGGGCGGCGCCGCTCGCCGCCTCCAGCGTGTCCGGCCAGTCGTCGCCGAGGGACTCGATCATCTCCGCGATGGGGCGATAGGTGATCCCGGCGCCGTACGAGCGGCACCTCCCGGTGAGCACGGTGACCTCGGCGGGCAGTTCGTGGACGAAGTCGCGTACGAGCCGGGACTTGCCGATGCCCGGCACGCCGAACACGGTCACCACCCGGCACCGGTGGTCCCGCACCGCCTCCCGGTACGCCGTGCGGAGCCGCGCGGTCTCCGCGGCGCGGCCGATGAGCGGGACCTGGTCGTCGTCGTCCCCGGCGTCCGGCTCCACCGAGGTCACCCGCCAGGCCCGCACGGGGTTGCTCTTGCCCTTCAGGGTGAGCGGCGGCACGGACTCCAGCCGCGCCTGGGCGCGGACCAGGCGCGCGACCTCGTCCCCGACGAGGATCTCGCCGACGCCCGCGGCCGACTGCAGGCGGGCGGCCGTGTTGACGGTGTCGCCGATGACGCGCAGGTCCGCTCCCGGGGTGGGGATGACCACCGCCTCCCCGGCGCTGACGCCGCAGTGCACGTCGAGCCGGATGCCGTGCGTGGGAGCGAGGCCGTCGCTCAGCTCCCGCACCCCCTGCAGCGCGGCGTGGGCGGCGCGGACCGCCCGGAGCGCGTCGTCCTCACGGCCGGCGGGGATGCCGAAGACCGCCATGATCGCATCCCCGATGTACTTCTCCACCACGCCGCCGTGCTCGCTGATCCCGGAGGTGCACGCCTGGTAGTAGCGGTCGAGGACGTCCCGGAGGAGCTCGGGATCGAGCCGTTCGGCCAGCTCCGTCGAGCCCACCAGGTCGATGAAGACGACCACGACGTTCCGGCGCGCAGGGCGGGCCGCCCCGGCGGTCATCAAGATCCTCCGTGGCAACCCCCGCCTTCGGGCGGGGGAGGAATCGGGCTCGCCGCGAAGCGGGGCAGGGGTCGGCGGTTCACTGCCAGTTGGAGTTCCATGCGAACAAACATGCGATTCTCGGCCGGGCGGGTGGCATGATGTGCGGCATGGCGCAGACGGTGAAGCGGGCCTACCGGTACCGCTTCTACCCGACCCCCGAGCAGGCGTGCGAGCTTGCCCGGACGTTCGGGTGCGTGCGCCTGGTGTACAACAAGGCGCTGGAGGAACGCACCCGCGCCTACATCGTGGAAGGCCGCCGGGTCTCCTACGCGGAGTCCTCGGCCATGCTCACGGTCTGGAAGCGTAGCGAGGAGCTGGCGTTCCTGGCTGAGGTGTCCAGTGTGCCGTTGCAGCAGGCGCTGCGGCACCTGCAGGCCGCCTTCGCGAACTTCTTCGCCAAGCGGGCCAGGCATCCGGTGTTCAAGTCGCGCAAGAAGTCGCGGGCGTCGGCCGAATACACCCGCTCGGCGTTCCGCTACCGGGACGGCCGGCTCACGCTGGCGAAGATGCACGACCCGCTGGACATCGTGTGGTCGCGTCCGCTCCCGCAGGGGGCGGAGCCGTCCACGGTGACCGTGAGCAGGGACCCGGCCGGGCGGTGGTTCGTGTCCCTCCTGGTCGAGGAGACGATCCGCCCCCTCGCCCCCGCACGGGACATGGTCGGGGTGGACGCGGGGATCACCAGCCTGGTGACCCTGTCCCGCCCGATCCCCGATCTGACCGACCAGGACGGCAAGGTCGCCAATCCCCGGCATGAGCGGGCCGGCCACAGGCGCCTGGCCAAGGCCCAGCGCTCGCTGGCGCGTAAAGCGGCGGGCAGCGCGAACCGGGCCAAGGCCCGGCTGAAGGTCGCCCGCGCCCACGCCCGGATCGCCGACCGGCGCCGGGACTTCCTGCACAAACTCAGCACTCGGCTCGTCCGCGAGAACCAAACGGTCGTGATCGAGAACCTCACCGTCCGCGCCATGGTCAAGAACCACTCGCTGGCCCGCGCCATCTCCGATGCCGGATGGTGGCAACTGCGGTCGATGCTGGAGTACAAAGCCGGATGGTACGGGCGGGAACTCGTCGTGATCGACCGGTGGTTTCCCTCCTCCAAGCTGTGCTCGGCCTGCGGGGCACTGCAGAAGTCGATGCCGCTGAACGTCCGGGTCTGGGAGTGCACCTGCGGCGCGATCCATGACCGGGACGTCAACGCCGCCAGGAACATCCTCGCCGCCGGGCTGGCGGAGAGGTGAAACGCCTGTGGAGCTGGTGTAAGACCTCAACGAGAGCCCTCTCGGACGAGGCGACCGGCGGTGAAGCAGGAAACCCGACCGGCGACGGTCGGAATCCCCTCCCTTCAGGAAGGGGAGGATGTCAAACGAGCTTGAGCTCCTGGCCCTCGACCTCGCCCGCGGCCTCGTCCAGGCGGGTCTTGATCGAGTTCAGCAGCTCGACCTCCGGCCTGCTCAGTTCGGCGAACACCTGCCGCTGCCGCTCGTTGAGCAGGTCCACCGGATGCCCCGCCTCGCGCAGGGCCGTCAGCGGGTCGAACGGCGCCGGCCCGGTCTGAACGTCGTGGCTGTTCAACGGCCCACCTCCTGGTCGTGCCTGGCCTGCCGGCCACTGTGGTACGCCGCCAACGGTAGGGACGAGGGGTTCAGGGCCAGTATGGCGGCGCCATGCCGCCGCCATACTGGCCGCGCGGTCGCCTCGCTCGGCCCCGCCCTGAGAAGCCTCGGCGTGCTCACCGGTCCCGGTCCGGATGATCCCGGTCCGTCAGCGCTCCCGGTTTCCGTGCAGTTCGGCCGCGAACCGGTGGGCGAGCGGTGACATCGCGTACGCCAGGGAGTGGGCGACCACCTCGGCGTCGGCCGGGGTCTGCGAGATCGACAGGACGCCGGCCTCCAGGAGGGACTCGACGACCCGCTCGCCCGGTTCGCCGGCGCGGTCCAGGGCCTCGACGAGCTCCTGGTGTCCGAAGATGGGGCCGCCGAGCGCGCCCAGGGCGAGGAACGCGGTGCGGTGCGGCCACGACGGGTGGGCGTAGGACTCCTCGAACCGCTGGCGCAGCGACACGTCCCCGGCGACGAACTCGTCCAGCACGTTCGCGGTCCGGTCCAGCCGCTCGGCCAGCAGACTGAGCGGCAGGTGCCACAGCCCGGCGAGCCGGGCCCCCAGCAGGCGCAGGACCAGAGGTGACAGCCCGTACCTCCGGAAGATCCGCAGGACGGCGGGCAGGTCCCCGGCCACCCGGTCACGGCCGATCACCCGGCTCAGGAACTCGACGCCCTCGCTCGCGGACAGGTCTCCGAGACCGATCCGGGCCACCGACTCCAGCCCGCTGAGCCTGCTCCGGCTCGTCACCAGGACCCGGCTCGACGTGGTGCCGGGAAGCAGCACGCGTACGCTCGCCTCGTCCGGCGCGTCGTCGAGGACCAGCAGGATCTTCCGGTCGGCGAGCCAGGACCGCCAGACGGACGCCAGCGCGTCGTCCTCGCGCACGCCGGTGACATCCAGGCCCACGCTCTCCAGGATCTCCCGCTGGACGCCGGCGGCCGGCCGGGGGACGCCGTCGCGCCGCAGCGGGATCACCACGGCGCCGTCCGGATAGCGGAGGGCCAGCAGATGCGCGACGTGTACGGCGAGGGCGGTCTTGCCGGCGCCCAGCCCGCCCGTGATCACCGTCACGTGGGCGGGCTCCTCGAGGACGCGCCGCACCTCCGTCTCCCGGCCGACGAAGTCGTCGACGTCGCGGGGCAGCCGGTTCGCCAGGGCCCGTACGGCCCGGGGGCGGGCGGCGGCGCCGGCCAGGCCGGGAAGCCGCGGGGGCGGAGGCCCCTCACCGCGGAGGATGGTCTGGTAGAGCTGCCTGATCAGCGGGCTGGGGTCGATGCCCATCTCGGCGGCGAGGTGCCGCCGCAGGCCCTCGAAATGGGACAAGGCCTCGGCGGCCCGCCCGCACCGCGACAGCGCCGTCATCCTCGCCGCGGCGACGCGCTCGCGGGCGGGGAACCGCGCGGCGACGACGTCGAGGGAGCCCAGGGCCTCGACGTGGTGGCCGAGCTCGATCTCCAGTTCCACCCAGTCCTCGTAGACCGACAGGAAGAGCTCGGTGAAGCGGCCCACCTCGGCGGCGACGAGCGGGACGTGGCGGAACTCGACCAGCGGCCGTTCGTGCCACATGCTGACGGCGTCGCCCAGCAGCGTGGCGGCGGACGGGAGGTCTCCGCTCCGGACGGCGGCGCGGCCCGACCTGCTCAGTTCCAGGAAGCGCAGCAGGTCGAGTTCCTCGCGGTCGGCGCGCATCCGGTAGCCCCACCCCTGGAAGCTGATCCGGTCGCCCACGATCTTGCGCAGCGCGGACACGTAGACCTGCAGGTTCTTGCGCGCAGTGCGTGGCGGGGTCTCGCCCCACAGACAGTCGATCAACTGCTCCGACGGGATGACCGCGTTCGCGTGGCACAGCAGGATCGCCAGGAGCAGTCGTTGTTTCGGAGCGCCGATGACCGCGCGGTGATCCGCCACGTGGACCTCCAGCGGACCGAGAATCGAGCAGTGCAGTCGCGGTGAGATCGCGTCACCCATGGTGCGTTCCTTGGTCCCGGTCTCCGCGGCGACCCCGGTCACCGGACGGAACCGGCTGTCCGGGCGCCCAGCAGGAGGAAGTCGACGAGGTCGAGCGGCGCCGGGGGCACGGCGTTTCCCAGGGCCGCCAGATGGAGCGTTCGTGTCGCGAGCGCGGCCGCCGTGGAGACCGCGTGTCCCCCGGCCTTCGCCTCGAACCAGCGCCAGTCGCCGTCCGCGTTCACTTCCAGGAACACCACCTCGTCCTTCCTGAGAAGCAGGTCGAAGGCGCCGTACGTCATCCCCCACAGGCCCGCGAGCCGCCGTACGGCGTCGGCGGCCGCGGGCGGGGCGGCGACCGGGGTGACCGTCACCTCGCCCTCCTCGCGCCACGGCGAGTCGGGGGACCGCTTGCCCACGGCGTACGCGTGCAGGGCGCCAGCGACGTGGTAGACCCGCAGCTCGGTGTCGTGTTCGACGTACTCCTGCACGATGACGGGGTAGTCGAGGGCGGGCCGGCGCAGCACCTCCTCGCGGGCCGCGACCTCGGGGAAGACCCCGGTCAGGAGCCCGGGCTCGGTCTCGACGAAGTGCTCCTCGACGACCTTGACGACGACTCTGGGCCCGTCCATGGCGGCCGCGGCCTTCGCCGGGCTGGTGGTGACGACCGTACGGGGGACGCGGACACCGGCCCTCGCCGCACCGGCGAGCTGTTCCAGCCTGCCGGGCCGGTTGCCGGGCAGCCTCGCCGGGGCCAGCGAGCAGAGCTGGCGGACCAGCGCGTGCCAGGACTCGGCGCGGAGGAGGGTCTCCACGGCGTCCGCCGTCGCGGGCATGGCCCGGGGCGAGAAGTGGCGCGCCCACACGACGGTCGGCGCGATGCGGCGGCCGTCCAGGTCGAGCACACCGCACATCCCGCCGCCGGTCGCCCCGCCGGTCGTGCCGCCCGCGACACCGTTCGCGTCGCCGGCGCCGACCGTGGCGCCGACTGTGGCGGACAGCCGCAGCGAGGCGATGGTCTCGGCGTCGACGCGCACGCTCGGCACGCCGAGGTGGTGCAGGGCGTCCTGGAGGACGGCGAACTCGGCGCAGCCCGCGCGGTCGGCCAGCACGACGCAGGGCAGGGCCTCCGCGTCCGGCTCGCTGCCCGGCTGAATGTCCACCGGCCGCCACGACACCGATCCCGGCGTTCCGCGCAGGTCGACGGTGAGGGGAGGGCCGTACGACCGGGCGGGGCCGGCCGTGCCGGAGACGCCGGAGACGCCGGCGGCGCTCAGCAAGGCGTGACCGTAGTCGTGTGCGGGCCGGATCCGGCGGATCGTCCCGGCGGCACCCCCGCCGGTTTCGTCTTCATGATCACGCCCATACTTAACAAGTCAACGGCGACCGCGGTTTAATGTCAATAGAACCATATATGGCCGATTGTTTTAGTAATTGCCATATGTCGGTTTTCTGGGTTTGGCCAGGTCGGAGGGGATTGACTTCCGGAAAGTGGCGGCTTTCGGATGTCCCGCTCATCCACTCTCTGTAACATGATATTTGTGGTCCGAAAAAATTCCCGATTAGGGACAGAGTCCGCTGATCCGCCGCTCGCCTGAGGCCGTGGCGGCCGGTGGCCGCCACGGGCCGGTTCGTAGACTAGGACCCACTCGTGTGACCGGCTCCCTTCGCACCCCCTCCGCGACCGGCGTACGGGATCCACGGATGGGCGACGAACCCGGAAGGCCGGGTGACCAGGACGAGGAGGACGGCGTGAGCCGGCGCGTACGCGGCGATCGGGAAGAGGCCGGCCTGCCGATCGACCCCGACGTGGACCTCCGGCACGAGCGGGACGTGTTCCGCCCGGCGGCCCCCGCACGCCGCCGCGGCTGGGACGTCCTCGCGGTGATCGCGCTCGGCGGCGGAGCCGGCGCCGTGGCCAGGTTTCTGCTCGGCCGGGCCTTCCCCGCGCCGCCCACCGGATTCCCCTGGGGGACGTTCCTCGCGAACGTCACCGGCTGCTTCGCGCTCGGAGCCCTGATGGTCTTCGTCCTCGACGTCTGGCCGCCGCGCCGCTACGTCCGTCCGTTCCTCGGGGTCGGCGTCCTCGGCGGATTCACGACGTTCTCCACCTTCACCACGGAGATCGTGGACAGGTCGTCGCACGGCGCGTGGCCGATGGCCGGTGCGTACGCCGCTGCAAGCATGGTCGCCGGGCTGATCGCGGTCTGGTGCGGCGTCGTCCTCGCCCGCGCCCTGGCGGGCCTCCCCGTATGGCGGCGCGGGAGGAGGGGCGAATGAGACTGCACGGCCCCGCGCAGCGGTTGACGATCCTGATAGGCGAGAGCGACCGGTACCGGCACCGGCCGCTGTACACCGAGATCGTCCATCGGGCGCACGAGATGGGCCTGGCGGGAGCGAGCGTGTTCCGGGGCATCGAGGGCTTCGGCGCCTCCTCGCGCATCCACACCAGCCGCCTGCTGTCACTCAGTGAGGACCTGCCCATCGCCGTCGTCATCGTGGACGTCCCGGAGAGGATCAGCGCGTTCGTGGCGGAACTGGACGAACTGGTGACCGAGGGCCTGGTGATCGTCGACTCCGTGGAGGTCTACCGCTACGTGGGGCGTGAGCCGGGGCGGGCGGAGCCGTGACCCTGCTGCTCGTCTTCCTCGGAGGCATCGTCGGCGCTCCCGCCCGTTATCTGGCCGACCGCCTGGCGCAGCGCCTGCACGACAGCGTGTTCCCCTGGGGCACGCTGGCGGTCAACGTGTCCGGGTCGCTCGTGCTCGGGCTGCTGCTCGGCGCCCGGGACGATCTCGGGCTGCCCGCCGCGATGGTCACCCTGCTCGGCACCGGCTTCTGCGGCGCGTTCACGACGTTCAGCACGTTCGGTTTCGAAACCGTACGGCTGCTGGAGGAGGGTGCGGTCCTGGAGGCCGGGCTCAACGCGCTCGGCAGCCTGGTCCTCGGCGTCCTCGCCGCCGCCGCCGGGATCGGCCTCGCCCACCTCCTCGCCTGAGCCGTGCCGGTCACCCGGCGCAGTGCTCCCCGGAGACACGATGCTCGGAGACACGGTGCCCCCGGAAACACGTCCACCCCACCCGGGGGGTGGGGTGGACGCCTCAGGTAGGTCAGTGGTGTCCGTGCCCGTGCCCGTCGTGCTTCTGGGTCCAGGGGCCGGTGATCGCGAAGACGTAGCCCGGGGTCTGGATGTTGGCGAACAGGATGCGCCCGTCCGCGCTGAACGTCGGGCCGGTGAACTCGCTGTCGTTGAGTTCGTTGCGGGCGATCGGGTAGGGCGTGCCCTTGTCGGTCACGCCGACCAGGTGCGACAGGCCCTCGCCGTCCTCGGCCAGGATGACCCCGCCGTACGGCGAGACGGTGATGTTGTCCGGCCCGTCGTAGTGGGTGTCCTGCTCCGGGTCGGGGTTGACACCGAAGATCGTCTTGAGCGTGACGGTCTCCGACTCGGGGTCGTAGAACCAGACCTGGCCGTCGTGCTCGTTCCTGCTGCCGTCGTCGTGCCGGGCGTAGCTGGCGACGAAGTACGCGCCGCCGTCGCCCCACCAGGCGCCCTCCAGCTTGCGGCTGCGGGTGACCTGGTCGTCGGTGAACTGCTTGCGCACCGAGGTCGTCTTGGCGTCCCGGTCCGGCACGTCGACCCACTCGACCTTGTAGCGGGTGCCCGGCTGGGTCGCCTCGGACAGGTCGGCGATGTGCTTGCCGCCCTTGCGGCACCGCATGGCCTGCAGCTTCCCGGCGGTGTCGCCGCCCGGGCCGAGCGCCAGTGCACGCAGCGCGCCCTTGCGGGCGTGGAAGTGCTTCGGCGGGACCCACCGGAAGTAGAGCCCGTTCGGTCCGCTCGCGTCCTCGGTCAGGTAGATCTCCGAGTTGCGGGGGTTCACCGCGACGGCCTCGTGGGAGTAGCGGCCGAGGAACTTCAGCGGGACCGGGTCGCGGTTGGCCGCCCGGTCGAACGGGTCCACCTCGAAGACGTAGCCGTGGTCCTTCTGGAACGCGCCCCCGGCCCGCTGCTCGGTCTCCTCGCAGGTCAGCCAGGTGTTCCACGGCGTGATGCCACCCGCGCAGTTGTTGTGCGTGCCCGCGACGCTGACGTACTCGCGCACCCGGTTGCCGTTCCGGTCCACCTCGATGTTCGTGGTGCCGCCCTTGGCGCCGGGGTCGTAGGTGAGGCCGGGCAGGGCGGGCACGCCGTACGGCTCGCTGCCGCCGATCTCGTGGTTGTTCACCAGGACCCAGCCGTCGTGGCCGGCGAAGCACCCGGTGCCGTCGGCGTCGCTCGGGGTCGGCTCGCCGGACTCCAGCTTCGTCGTCCCGGCCTGAGCGACGATCTTGTAGGAGAAGCCCTTCGGCAGGGCGAGCAGACCGGCGGGGTCGGGGACGACGGGCCCGTACCCGGTCGTCTTGCCGACCCCGGCCTGGACGGCCTGGGCGGCCGCGGGACCGGCGATGGCCTCGATGCTGCCCGCGACGGCGATGCCGAGGCCGCCGGCGGCGGCCGAGCGCATGAGATCACGGCGGGAGAGGGAGGAGCTCACAGACGTACCTTTCGTGCATACAGCAGGCGATACGATCAAATTCCGCCAGGCTGAACATTTCCTTTCGTCATCGGTACGCAGGGGTGAGCAGTGCTTGACGATCGCGTCCGGAAGTTGAACGCGGGACGCGGTCAGGAGGATGGCCGGGCCAGCAGGATTCCGGCGCCGAGGGGAACGGCGACGGCTGGGATGCGGATCGGCACCTTCTTCTCACCGATCTTGAATCCCTCCATCCCCCAACTCACCGCGACCTCGCAGTCCCCGCCGGGATGGAGGGTCACCAGCCGCCCGTCGCGGATACCCGCGTACAGCAGCCCGATCGTGAACGTCAGGTCGACGGAGAACGTGATCGTGAGCACTCTGCGCTCGTCGGTGTAGACCTCGACGTACGGGCGGTGCTCCGAGGTGATCGAGTGCGCGGCCAGGAGGACCTGCGCGGTCTTCCCACGGCGGCCGTCCTCGTGACTGCGCACCGCGGCGGCCCGCAGTTCGCGGGACTTCTGCCACCCGGCCGCCAGGACCGTCCCGAGAGTGATCCCGTGGAGCAGGCCGGCGCCGGCCTCGGGCAGCTGAGCGACGAGTTGTCCGGCGAGGTCCGGGGCGTCGCGGCAGATCGTGCTCATCACCTGGGGGTCGCGGACGAGGCGTGCCGCTGCCGCCACCGCGCCGCGCGCGCCGTCATAGAGCGCGAGGGCGGCCGTGCCCGGATTCGGGTTGATGGTCAGGTTCATGACAGGCCTTCCCGGATCTCCTGCCGACCCGGGTCCGCGACCGCGTGGAGGCGTACGGCCGGGCGGGAGTCGCGGCTCTCGTGGATTCGCACGTTCGGGGACGGGTCGGCGCGGGAGACGAGTCGCACCTCCCGGCGGCGGTCGTGGTCCCGGTCGGGCGCGCGCCGGCCGTCCCGCGCCTTCCATCCGGCGAGGCCGAGGAGCGCGGCGGCGACCACGACGACGGCGAGCCACGGTTGCACACCGAAGTCAGAGCCCGTCTCCTCGCCGGAGAACGCGACCGTCGGCACCGGCTCAGGGCTCGCCTCGGGCGACTCCTCCGGCTGCGGCGACTCCGGGGGACTCGGCGAGGGACTGTCGTCCGGGCTCGCCGGTGGACTCACAGGTGGGCTCGCGGAGGGGCTCACCGGGGACACTTCGCTCAGGACGACGTCGATGGCGTCGCCGATGGTCAGCTCGTCTCCGCCGGGAGGGTTCTGGTCCTCGACGATTTGGTCGTCGCGCGCGTCGTCCGCCCCTCTGAGCGTCAGCCCCCGGTCCGCCGCCATCTGCCGCGCCTCCGCGACTGTACGGCCGATGAGGTACGGCACCTCGGTCGAGCCGTCGAGGAGCAGGCTGACGGCCTGCCCGTAGGCGAGCCGCCCGCCGGGCGCGGGAGTCTGCTGGGCGACCTTCCACTCGCCGGTGGCCTCCGGCTGCCCGGTGGTCACGCCGAATCCGGCCTTCTCCGCTTCGGTGGTGGCCGCGGTCAGCGTCATCCCGGTCAGGTCGGGCACCTGCCCTTCCAGGTAAACCCGGACACCCGTGATTTTGAATTCGATGCACGACAACGTCTCCGCGCTGCTCACGAAACTCGTCCCGGGAGGCACGGGATCGGGCACGGTCACGACCCCATAGCCGAAATGGCCGTTGAGCGTCGCGTACGCCTGCTCGTACGTCTGACCGGTCACGTTGGGCGGGGGTGGGCAGCTCGTGGCCCGCGCCGGCGTGGCCCAGAACGCGGCGGCGGCCACGGCGAGGGCCACGATCAGGCGTACCGGCATGATCGTCTCCGGAACGAGTCGAGGGTGTCCGAGGGGGACGGGTCGGGGTCGCCCGGACGGGACGGGCCGGGTCGTCCGAAGGGAACGGGGGCGGGCTTCCCGAATAACGGGCTCCTCGAAGAAACGTTACGAAGAATCGCGGTCGGCTGGCGTAAGTATCCCCCTACTCATATTCGCGAGCGCAATTCCCCGGTCCGATGAGCGGACCGGGGACGCGGATTCCCGAAATCAGTCCGAAATGCGCATACGGGCAAAATCGCTGGAGCTGTCGGGCGATCGCCCGGCACTCCGGCTCCACTGAGCCGGGCTCAGAGCAGGTAGCGCAGCCAGAGGTACGGCGTGGCCAGGGCCACGGTGACGACGGTGACGACCAGGCCGTACTTGGTGAACTCCCAGAAGCTGATGCGCGCGCCGTTGCGCTCGGCGATGCCGAGGATGACGACGTTGGCGGAGGCGCCGACGGCGGTGGCGTTCCCGCCGAGGTCCGCGCCCAGCGCGAGGGCCCACCACAGGACGTCGTGGTCGCCGGGCACGTGCTGGGCGAGGTCGGCCACGATCGGGCTCATCGTGGCGACGTAGGGGATGTTGTCCACGATCGCCGACAGCCCGGCCGAGGCCCAGAGCAGGACCATGGCCGTCACGCCGGGCCGCCCTGCGGTCGCCTCCGCCGCGGCCTGCGACACCTGGGCGATCACGCCGGTCTCGACGAGAGCGCCGACCATCACGAACAGCCCGGCGAAGAACACCAGCGTCGGCCACTCCACCTCGCGCAGGGCCTCGTCCGTGGTGATCTTGGTGACCAGCACGAGCAGCCCCGCGCCGAGCAGCGCCACGACGGACGGTTCGTAGTGCAGCACCGGGTGCAGCACGAACGCGGCGACGACCACCCCGAGCACCGACAGGCTCTGCACGAGCATGACCCGGTCCTCGATGGCCGCCTTCTCGTCGAGTTGCATGATCTCGGCGGCCCGTTCCGGGTCGTACCGGAAGGCGCCGCGGAACAGCACCCGGCACAGCCCGATGAACACCGCCGTCAGCACGATCACCAGCGGCGCCAGGTGGACGAGGAAGTCGTTGAAGGTCAGCCCGGCGCGGGAGGCGATGATGATGTTCGGCGGGTCGCCGACGAGCGTCGCGGTGCCGCCGATGTTGGACGCCATCGCCTCGGCGATCAGGAACGGCGCGACCGGCAGGGCGAGGCGCTCGCAGACGAGGAACGTCACCGGCGCGATCAGCAGCACGGTCGTGACGTTGTCCAGCAGCGCCGACGCCAGGGCCGTGATCACCAGGAGCAGCACCATGAGCCGGAACGGCCGTCCTCTGGCGCGTTTGGCGGCCCAGATCGCCAGGTATTCGAACACGCCGGTCTGCCGCAGCACGCCGACGATGATCATCATGCCGAGCAGCAGGAAGACGACGTTCCAGTCCACGCCGGACTCCTGCGAGAAGAACGCGGAGCCGGCCGCCGTCGCGTGGACCAGCAGCATGATCGCGGCGCCGCCCAGGGCGGCCTTGACCCGGTGGATCTTCTCGGTCGCGATGAGGACGTAGGTGGCGGCGAAGACGATCGCCGCCACCCAGGCGGTCACCGTCATGCGAGCCGCTTGAGCAGCGCGGAGAGTGTGACCGCGCCCAGCAGCCGGCCGCCGTCCAGCACCGCGACCAGGGGACTGCGGGTGCGCGCCATCAGCGCGCCGATCTCCAGGAGGGTGGCGTCCGGGTCGGTGACCGGCAGCTCGCGCGGACGCTCCGGCAACGCCTGCCGGACCGTGCGCCCGCCCAGGGCGCGTACGAACGCGTCGGCGTGCGCCTCGTCGATCACCCGGGCCAGCGCCGGATCGTCCTGGCAGTAGCGGGGCACGGCCAGGCGCAGCACCTGCGTGCCGGGCAGGATCGACACCGGCGTGCCGTGCTCGTCCAGCACGATCAGTCCCGGCAGTTCGCGTTCGGCCATGAGACGCGCGGCCTCGGCCACGGGGGAGTCGAGCCCCACCGTGGGGAACGGCACTAGGAGATCACGGGCACGCATGATCTCACCTGCCCAGGACGTACGGCTGTGCTCACGGCTGCCTTCCGGTCGGCGGTCCGGCCTCCCGGGTATGGGAGACCCCTTCGCCGACCAGACTTCCCGGCACGCCCCGGACCAGGCTATCGGCCGGACACGCCGTACAGAAGTCCCGAAGAGCGGACGAACGCCCGCTCGGCGTACGGGAGACGGCCGAGCGACCCCGCGGGCAGCGGCACCACGCCCTCGGGCGGGGTGGTCAGGCGGGCGGCGAAGGCCAGCCGCCGACCGAGGCGTCCGGCCGGCGAGACGTAGTCGTCCGCGCCCGCGAACCACGTCTCCCCGATCGCCCCGGCCGCCGCGATCCGCGCCAGCGCCGCCTCGACGTCCTCCCCCGGCCGTACGACCGTCGAGGGCAGGCGGTCGGTCTCCTCGTCGGACCGCACGAGCGGCGTGCCGTCGAGCCAGCCGACGAGACAGACCGTGACCTCCGCGAACCCGGACCGCGCCGCCTCGGCCGCCGCCTCCGCCGCGCCCGGCGTCTCCCACCCGTGCAGGGAGAAGACCGGCGGGCGGGACCCGTTCGACTCGGCGGCCGTCCGGCCGTGGGCGAGCGCGCGGCGCACGGCCTCGACGCCCGCCCGCGCGTACGGCACCGTCCGCTCGGGCAGCCGGTCCATCGGGAACCAGCCCAGCTCCGCGCACTTGTGCGGCTCGGCGTTGACCGGCGTGCCGGTGTATCCCCTGGGCACGAGGAACAACCCGACGCGGGCCGTGCCGCCCGGGTTGCGATGGTGCATCACGTGGACCACCTCGCAGCCGTACGGCTCGATGCCCAGCTCCTCGCGCGCCTCGCGGACCGTGGCGTCCACGGCCGTCTCCCCGTCCTCCAGGTGCCCGGACGGCATGATCTGCCACTCCCCGTCGGCGTACCCGGTGCCGTGGCGGCGGCCGAGCAGCACCCTGTCCCCGTCCGTCAGCAGCAGATGCACGTCCACGACCGGCCGGTACCGGCCCGGGGCGTACGTCGCGGCGTCGAGCAGCGCGGGCAGCGTGGCGGCGCTCGCCGAGATGAACTCCCCCAGCTCCGGCGGCACCATGTTCAGCGTGCGCACCTCCGCGGGGCGGACCCGCCGGACCTGGTGCAGGCCGACGTCCGGTTCGAGGAACTCCGGGCCGCTGCGGCGCGACAGGTCGAGCGAGACGAGCCGGCAGGCGAAGACGGTGCTCAGGCGGCCCGGCTCGGCGAGGGTGAACACGTGCAGCGCCGGTCCCGCCGTGGCGCCCAGCTCCTCGTCGAGCTCGCGGCGCAGCGCCGCGTCCAGGGAGACGTCGCCCGGCTCCACCCCGCCGCCCGGCGTGACCCAGTAAGGCTCACGCTCGGGCCGTACCCGGCGGAACAGGACGACGTCGTCCCCGTCGAACAGGATGGCCCGGACAGCGTGCCGCACGGTGGTCATGCCCGGCATCCTCTCGCGGGCGTCCGCCGTGCGCCCCCCGGACGGCCTCTCCGATGGCGCGAAATACGGTGAGGTGATGCTTCCGCCGCCGGCGAGGCGGACGGTGAGGGGACTGTGAGGGGAACCATGACGGAGATGACCTATCGGCGGCTGGGGGACTCGGGGCTCGTCGTCTCGGCCGTCGGCCTCGGCGGCAACAACTTCGGCCGCAGGATCGACCTCGACGCCACGCGCGCCGTGGTCGACGCCGCGCTCGACGCCGGCGTCACGCTGATCGACACCGCGGACATCTACGGGGAGTCGGAGGCCCTGCTCGGCGAGGTGCTGAAGGGGCGGCGCGACCAGGTCGTCCTCGCGACCAAGTTCGGCGGGGACGTGCACGGCGCCAACGGGCCCGACTGGGGCGCGCGGGCCTCGCGGCGCTACGTCCGCCTGGCGGTCGAACGGTCGCTGCGCCGGCTCGGGACCGACTGGATCGACCTCTACCAGTTGCACTTCCCCGATCCGTCCACACCGGTCGAGGAGACCCTGTCGGTCCTGACGGACCTGGTGCGGGAGGGGAAGGTCCGCTACCTGGGCTCGTCCAACTTCGCCGCCTGGCAGGTCACCGACGCGGACTGGATCGCCCGCACCGGTGGTCTGGAGCGCTTCGTCAGCGCCCAGAACGAGTACAGCCTGCTGGACCGCCGGGTGGAGCAGGAACTCGTCCCGGCGCTGACGTACCACGGCATCGGCCTGCTGCCGTACTTCCCGCTCGCCAACGGCCTGCTGACCGGCAAGTATCGGCGCGGGGAGCAGCCGCCGGAGGGCAGCCGCCTCGCCGGCCGTCCGCAGTATCTGACCGGCGAGCGGTTCGACGTGGTGGAGAGGCTGCGGGAGTTCGCCGAGCGGCAGGGCGTGACCCTGCTGGACGTGGCCATCGGGGGACTGCTCGCGCGGCCCGCCGTGTCGTCGGTGATCGCGGGCGCGACCCGGCCGGAGCAGGTCGCGGCCAACGCGGCGGCGGCCGGATGGCGGCCGGACGACGCGGCCCTGAAGGAGCTCGACGAGATCCTCAGCTGATTACATAACCTTGCGGGAATATAGCCGAAGGGGTATGTTCGGGGTCGTGCCAGCGACCTTCGACGTACTCGCCGAGCCCGTGCGGCGGCGGATCCTCGACCTGCTGCTCGAACGCCCCCGCCTCGTCGGGGAGCTCACCGAGCGGCTCGGCCTGACCCAGCCCGGCACCTCCAAGCACCTCAAGGTGCTGCGCGAGGCCGGGCTGGTCCGCGTGCGCAGGGACGCCCAGCGCCGGTGGTACGAGCTCCGCCCCGAGCCGCTCGCCGAGATCGACGCGTGGCTCGCGCCGTACCGGAGGCTGTGGTCGGCGAGCTTCGACGCGCTGGAGAGGCATCTGGACGAGACGCCCGACGACGACCCGGAGGAGATGACGTGAAGGCGACGCTCGACGAGCTCGACGGACGGCCGGTGCTGCGGATGGAGCGCAGGCTGTCCCACCCGAGGGAGAAGGTCTGGCGGGCGATCACCGAGCCCGAGCGGCTCGGCCGGTGGTTCCCGTTCACGGTCGCCGAGATGGACCTGCGGGTGGGCGGCAAGATCGTGTTCGGTGGCGGCATGACGCTGGACGCCGAGATCACCGAGCTGGACCCGCCCCGCGTGTTCGCCTTCGTCCAGCGCTCCACCCCGGAGATGCCCCGCGAGGGCGACAACCTGCTGCGCTTCGAGCTTTCGCCGGAGGAGGGCGGCGGCTGCCTGCTCGTCTTCACGCAGGTCTTCGACGACCGCCCGGCCGCGGCGAGCTACGCCTCCGGGTGGCAGGTCTGCCTCGGCGCGTTGGACGCGGTCGTCGCCGGACGGTCACCCGAGTGGCCGGAGGGGAACTTCCCGGAGCTCCATCAGGCGTACGTGGAGGCGTTCGGGCTCACCGAGGCGGTGGCCGGACGAGCGGACGGACCGGGCGGCCGGCAGGTGCGGTTCGAGCGGCAGCTCACGCGGCCGGTGGAGGAGGTCTGGAACGCCGTGGGGGCCGCCGCGGCGACGATCGGCGCCCCGGTGCCGGACCGCCTCGGCGAGGGGACCGTCACGGCCGTCCGTACGCCGGGGGCTCCGGGCGCGGGGCCTGGCGCGGAGACGCCGGCGTACGTGGAGTTCACGGTCGCACCGGCGGGGCCGGAGCGGCCCGGGGCCATTCATGCCGAAGATGGGCGACGGGTGCGCTGGGAGCTGTCCAGGGGCACCGGACACGGCGCGCGGCTGGTCGTCACGGACACCGGCGCGACCGGCCACACCTCCGTGCTGGAGGAGTGGCGGGACCGGATAGAGACGCTGGCGCGCGACCTCGTCGGCTGAGCTCCTCGGCAGTCCTTCGTAGTCCTCGGTGGTCGTCAGTAGTCGAGCATCCTCAGCAGACGGCCCAGGTACGGCGGCACGTTCCGCAGCCGTACGGCGTCGTGCGTGACGAAGGAGGCGGGAGCCAGCAGGGCCCGCAGCCCCGCGAGATCGATGAACCGCAGGTCGCCCGTGTCGATGACGATCTCGCCGCTCGCCTTCCTCGCCCTGGCGAGCGCGCTCGCCAGGGCCTCACTGTTGGAGACGTCGACCTCGCCATCGATGATCACCGACGCGTCCGCCGGGGACCACCTGACGCTGAGATAAGTGTCTGTGTAGAGAACTCCGCACTGATCCGCGGCGGAGGTCACGAAGTGCACCGGCTGAGCACGCCGGTGGTCCATCCACCGCTCGCCGCGCACGGGCGGGCGGTCATGGAGCAGGACATGGCGATGATCATCGCTGTCCCACCTCCCTAGGGAAGCTGGAGTATTCACTGAGCGTCGTCGTCTGACGCTACTTCTGTCAATGGTTAGGCACGTTAATATTCAACGAAGATCTAACAAGGGTGCCGCGTCAGGATTTGCGGCCGACGCCGCCGACCGACCACACCGTGTTCTTCGGCGGCCGCAGCCTGCCCGGCTCAGGGCGCCAGTCCGGCAGCAGGACGAGGCCGGGTTCCACCAGCTCAAGGTCTCCGAACAGCCGAGGAATTTCCGCCCGTGTGGGCAGGCGCATGCGGCCGTCGTCCTTGGCGGCCCACTCGTTGGCGAACAGGAGGGACAGCTTGTCCGTCACCTCCGGCCGGATGTCGGAGACGGCATGACTGATGACGATGTAACTGCCGGGGGCGATCACCTCGCGTAACCGCCGGGTGATGGAGAGCGTCAGATCGTCGTCGTTCATGGTGGAGAGGACGCCGACGAGCAGGACGGCCACGGGCTCGCCGAGATCCACGAGCCCGCGCAGCCGCGGGTGCGCGAACAGCCCGTCGGGGTCGCGCACGTCGCCGTGGATCACCACCACGCGCTCGTCGTCCTCGACCAGCGCCTGCCCGTGGTTCACCACGACGGGGTCGTAGTCCACGTACACCACCCGGGCGTCGGGGGCGTACCTCTGCGCGATCTCGTGGACGTTGCCCTGGGTCGGCAGGCCGCACCCGATGTCGACGAACTGCCGGATCCCCGCCTCCGCCAGGAACCGTACGGTCCTGCGCATGAACTTGCGTCCCTCGCGGCACATCATCGGCAGCTCGGGCGCGATCTGCAGCGCCATCTCCGCGGCTTTGCGGTCCGCGGCGAAGTTGTTCTTCCCGCCGAGCCAGTAGTCGTAGACCCGGGCCTCGTTCGGGATGGACGGGTCGAAACCCACTGGCTCGACCGGGGGGAAACCCGGCATGATCCTCCGTTCAGCCCAGACGGCGATACTACCGAGGAAAATCGGGCTGAAGAGAGGGGAAGGGCCGGGTGGGTGCCTGACGGGGGCGGGGAGGGCCCGGTGGGTCAGCGGAGCGAGCCGGAGCGCTCGGCCGTGAAGCCGGCCCAGACCGCCTTGCCCACGGGACGCAGGGGCGTCCAGCCCCACATGCGGCTGACCCCCGCCACGACCTGGAGGCCGCGTCCCGTCTCCGACACGTAGTCGGGCTCACGCAGCACCGGGGCGGCGCTGCTGGGGTCGGTGACCATGCACAGCAGCGCCCGGGTCGAGCGGAACATCAGCAGGCGTACCGGGACGGGGTGGATCGCCTGGTGGCGCAGACCATGCCGCAGGGCGTTCGTGACCAGTTCGCAGACCGCGAGCGCGGCGTCGTCGGAGACGTCGTCCATCGACCAGGTGCGCAGCACGCCCGTCGTGAAGTGGCGCGCGGTGCGCGCGGCGAGACTTTCGCGGTGGAATTCGTGCACCGCCACCTGGGGTGCGCCGTCGGGCTCCGTTCCATTGGTCCACGGCCACCGCACGCCGTCCGGAAAGACCTGCTCAAGCGTACCCAGCCAGGGATCACGGGCACCGCTATCGGCTTCTGCGAGTGAAGCGCGGTCTGTCCGATAACCAGTCATTGAGAGCCTTATGAGGTTGATGTCGACCGTGTGGCGGGATGACTCAGTAAGTCATACTGCTCCCATTGGTGCTGCTGTGCAAGTACAGATGCACGTGCAAGCGCTTGAAAGTCCTTGCATGAGCGGGGAATCCGAAACGAGGCCCCACATGTCCGTGATCTACAACGGGATGCCCTCATCTCATCTGGGCCGGGTGGGCTGGCGCAAGAGCCGGCACAGCAATCCGAGCGGCAACTGCGTCGAGATCGCCGCGCTTCCCCAGGGTCTGGTGGCGCTGCGCAACTCCCGGCACCCGTCCGGCCCCGCCCTGATCATGCCCGTCCAGGACATCGCCGCTTTCGTCCGCTCCGCCAAAGAGGGCGAATTCGACGATCTGCTGCAGAACTGATCGCACCGCTTGCGCGAGACGACGGGGAGAGTATCGTTAACAGGGCGTAAACATCGGTGCACCTCAAAGGACCTCATATGACTGCGGCCCCTGCGGAGGGTGTGCCTCAACTCCCTGACCTGGCGTCACAGTCACGCCGTAGTCCCACCGTTCTGCGTCTCCTCCTCGGCACCCAGCTGCGCCGCCTGCGGGAAAGCAAGCACATCCGGCTGGAGGAGGCGGGGCACGCCATCCGCGCCTCGCATTCGAAGATCAGCCGGATGGAACTCGGGCGCGTCGGTTTCCGCCGCCGCGACGTCGCCGATCTCCTCACCCTGTACGGCGTCAGCGACGAGGCGGAGCGCGAGGCGTTGCTGTCCCTCGTCGCCCAGGCCAACGCGCCGGGGTGGTGGCACAAGTACGACGACGTCCTGCCCTCCTGGTTCGAGGCGTACGTCGGCCTGGAGCAGGCCGCGAGCACCATCCGCTGCTACGAGGTGCAGTTCGTCCCCGGGCTGCTGCAGACCCCCGAGTACGCCGCGGCGGTGGTGCGGCTCGGACATCCGGACGCTCCGGCGGAGGAGATCGAGCGCCGCGTACGGCTGCGGATGGACCGCCAGGAACTGCTGGCCCGGCCGGACGCCCCGAACCTGTGGGCGGTGATCGACGAGGCGGTGCTGCGCCGCCCGGTCGGCGGCCCGGAGGTGATGCGGGCCCAGATCGAGCACCTGCTCGAAATGGTCAACCTGCCCCGTGTGACGCTCCAGGTCATCCCGTTCAGTGCCGGAGGGCACGCGGCCGCGGGCGGGCCGTTCAGCATCCTTCGCTTCGCGGGCGTCGGCCTGCCCGACGTCGTCTATCTCGAACAGCTGACAAGCGCCATCTACCTTGAGAAACGCGAAGACATCGACCGCTATCTCGCGGTCATGGAACGCCTGTGCATCCAGGCCAGACCGTTTGCCGACACCAAGCGGATGCTGAGCCTGCTCCTGACGGAGCTGTGACGATGCGCTAGCGTCACGTGCGCGACCTCCGCTGCCGCGGCCCGCTGGAACGGTGGCGCAAGCCGTACCGGAAAATACGTGTCAGGTCCGTATGGGCGGTAAGTGGTGTAGTAGCTCGGGGGAAGCAGAAGGGTGGTGGAGAACCGTGGCGGGCAGCCTGCTCAGCCTGGAGTTCGACCGAAGTTCGGTCACCCGGGTACGACATCTGGTCATGGTGTCCGCGCAGGAGGCCGGTCTGGAGGGCATCGTGCTGGAGGACTTCGTCCTCGCGGTGCACGAGGCCGTCGCCAACGCCGTCCGTTACGGCTCGCCCCCGCGGGGCATCGCCATGTGGAGCGAGGCCGGCTCCCTCGTATGCGAGATCACGGACAAGGGTCCCGGCATCCCGGCCGAGGTCCTGGAGCGTGAGGAGCCCGCGACGAAATTCGACTTCGGCGGGCGTGGGCTCTGGCTGATGAACCGCCTGGCCGACCTCGCCGTGCGCACCGGGGCCGACGGAACGACGATCCGTCTCTGCGTGACCCTTCCCTGAGTGGTTTGAGTGGCTTCCGCTGAGAGCGGAGCGCCCCCCGCCTGTCCGAAACCACGTGTCCTCCAACAGCCCATAGCCCCGGCCGTCAGGGTTAGCGCCGGTGGGAGCTGGGCAGTTCTGATCTCGTCGTCCTGTCGTCGCGGTCGTACGACGGACTCGGCAGGAAATCCGAAACCAGTATTCAGGTTCACCGAAATTACCGGCAGGCCGAGCCGGACGCCGAAGCCTTGCTAGGCTGCAGGGAACCGTAGAACCGGGCGTTGTCTCACCCGGCAGGTGAGACCGTCGAAGAAGTGGGGTCACACCGTGAAGAAGCTGCTTGTTCTCGCTCTGGTCGCCGTCGGCGGGCTCCTTGTCTGGCGCAAGGTGCAGGCCGACCGGGCCGAGCTCGATCTGTGGACCGAGGCGACCGGCAGCGAGAACTGACCACCAGGGATGGTGCTTGATCGTGGCAGAGGTGCGGGGAATGACTCCCGTGAAGCTGGCCTGTCTGGACCTGGCCGGGACCACGATCGGTGACACCGCCATGGTGGAACGGGCGTTCGCCGAGGCGATCGCCACGCAGGGCATCGTCCCCGGGACCAGCGCCTATGCCCGCGCGATGGTGCATGTGCACAGGTCCCGGGGATGCCCGAAGATCGAAGTCTTCCGCGGCATCTTCCCCGGCAACGAGGCACAGGCGCAGGCCGCCAACCTCACCTTCGAGCGTTCGTACGAGGGAGCCATCGAGCGGGCCGGCCTGGTCCCGATCCCCGGCACAATCGAGGCGATCGAGAAGCTGCGTGAGGCCGGCCTGAAGATCGCCCTGATCACCGGCTTCAGCCGGGCCACCCTGGGACGGGTGCTGAGCTCCCTCAGCTGGGTCGACATGCTGGACCTCGCGCTGTGCCCGGAGGACGCCGGACGTGGCCGTCCGTACCCGGACATGGTGCTCACCGCCGTCCTGCGCTCCGGCGTCGACGACGTACGGCAGGTGGCCGTGGCGGGCGATTCCGAAAGCGACATGCTCTGCGGCCGGCGCGCGGGCGCCTCCATCGTCGCCGGGGTGCTCACCGGGGTCCACACCAGGGAGCGCCTGCTCGGCGGCGGCGCCACCCACATCCTCGACTCCATCGCCGAGTTCCCCGGCCTCGTCCTGGGCAACGAGGTCGGCGCCCCCTCGGTGGTCACCTCCGCCTCCTGACCCCCCCGCAGCCATGCCCCGTGCGCTGTCGAGTGGCGCTCGCACACGGGCTGTTGCTACGGTGTACGCACCGGAGGGCTCGAAGATCTGCCTGTCTTCGCAGTTCGCGCCCGCCCAGGGGCCTTAGCTCAGCTGGCAGAGCGCCTGCTTTGCAAGCAGGAAGTCAGGGGTTCGAATCCCCTAGGCTCCACCAGCCAAAAGGCTGCTTCTCCAATCATGGGAAGCGGCGTTCGTGCCATTGACGTGCCACTAGTGCCGCAGCATCCAACGTCTGCCCCATGGCCCAGGCGTCGGCCCCACTGCTTGGATCATGCTTCTCGCGATATGAGCTGCTCAGTACGATCCTGGGATCTCAGGAGCTTTCCAGGAAGCGCGCGCCCGGCCCGGGCGTGCGGCAGACGTCTTCCGGGGCGAGGTGGCTGTGCCCCGCAGCGCACTCGAGGACGACCTTGACCGGCTCGTCGCAGGAGCTCGCATCGTCGGCGGGCCGGTGCCGGACGATGACCGACGGGCCCTGCGGGTCCGCGAGGTACGTGTCGCCCCATTCCAGGAGCGCCACGAGCGTGGGCCGCAACGCCCGGCCCTGCTCGGTGAGCTCGTAGGCGAAGCGCTGCCGATCCCCGGGCTCCTGATAGGGCACGCGGCGCATCACTCCCGCGGTAACCAAGGTCTCGAGCCGAGTCGCCAGGAGATTTCTGGCGATCCCGAGGCGGGAGTGGAACTCTCCGAACCGGCGCGCGCCGTCCAGCGCTTCACGAACGATCAGCAGCGACCAGCGCTCCCCCACCACCGAGAGGGCGCGCGCCACCGAGCAGTTCACTGGGTCGATTCGCCGCGTCTCCATGGGACGAGTGTACCCATCTGGGTTTACAAGATGTACTTAGCCCTCGTAGACTCCGGCCTGAGTTGAAGAACTAAACTCACGAAGGAGATCGACCATGCCCATGCTCGACGTGTACATTCCCGACGGCGCGCTCCAGCCGGACGCCGAGGCGGCCCTGCTGAACCGCATCACCGAGATCCTCGTCCGCAACGAGGGATTCGACCCCGCCGACCCGGTGAGCCGTTCCGTCTCCTGGCTCTGGCTGCACCGACCGGCCGGCATCTACGTCGGCGGAGAACCCGCGGACGCACCTCGCTACAAGGTCGTCCCGTCCGTCCCCGAGGGCCAGCTCGACGAGCGGAAGCGTGCGAGCGTCATCGCCGAGGTCACCGAGGCAATCCTCGACGCCGAGAACGGCGCCTGGCCGCGTGACGCCGGCCGGATCTGGGTATTCCCCACCGAGATCCCCGAGGGTCACTGGGGCGGCTGGGGCCAAATCAGGCCGCTCGCAACGATCCTCGCCCGGCTCACCGGCGACGACACCAAGCGGGCCCGTACGCTCGCGCGTGAGCGGATCGCTGCCACCCGAGCCGAACACGCCCGCCTGCCCTGATGAGCGGCGAACGAAGTGGGGATCGATGCGGCCGGTGACACAATCGTCAGGATCAGCCCGATTCAGGCGACGTTGGCCTTGGCCACGACCTCGCGGAGGCGTTCGTCGGCGGCGTGCTGGTTCCGCCAGATGATGTAACGGTGAATCATGCTGCCCTGCTCTTTGTGGGTGGCGTGGTCGGTGCCGTCCAGGGTGAAGTAGCGCAGGGCGGTGAACTGGGCCTCGATGCGGTTGAGCCAGGAGCTGTTGGTCGGCGTGTAGGCGAGTTCGACGTTGTTCGCCGCGGCCCGGTCGCCGACGCGGCTGTCCTTCTTTGTGGTCAGGTGCGGGGAGAAGTTGTCGAGCACGAACGCGATGCGGATCTCGGGCGGGTAGAGACCGCGCAGATAGCGGCATAATTCTAGGAACTTGGTCCGGTGCTTCCTCGGCTTGATGTGGCCGTAGAGCTTGTCTTTGCCCAGGTCGTAGGCGGCGAACAGGTGTCTGACCCCGTGCGGGCGGGTGCAGGTCGCCCGTCGGCGGGGCCTCGGTTCCCGGCCGGGGTCCTTGTGCCGCCCACCGCGCTCGGCCCACTGCCGCCCAGGGTGGGGCTGGAGGTTAAGCGGGCCGAACTCGTCCAGGCAGAAGACGACTTCAGGCTCACCCTCCTCTGGCATGACCTCGCCGTCGGCGATCGCGTAGAGGTGCTCGACGCGGGCCTTCTTCGTGGCGTAGTCCGGGTCGCGGGAGGTCTTCCAGGTCTTTATGCTGTCGAGGTAACCTCGTCCACCACCATGCCCAACTGCCTGAACAGCGCGGTTAGATACGAATTACCTTTTGGCATCCACCCAGAATATCCGGCCGCCCTTAAGGTACACGGCCGCGTGGTCCAGTTGCGGATGACCGCCCGACGATCCGCACGACTGATCAGCGGTCCTGTCTCCTGCTGGCCGCTGCTTTCGACAGCCTTGGTCAGTAGTCGCTCAACCTCCGTGAACTCGACCTCGACGACGCCTAACGCCCCGATTCTCGTCATTCTCGGTATGGCTTCCTTGAGCGGTTTCCGTGGGCTGAGATACACCACGAACGCAAAGCTGAGCGGCAGGAACCATGTCGATCAGCTTGCTCCACAACGTTTCGGGCACGAGATCTCCGAAAACTCGACGCAGACCTTCTGCTCCCAGGGATAGCACCCCAAGTAAAGGGTGTATCGAGTCATTGAGATCCGTTACAGCACTGTGCCTGCGGCGGGGCGGGGCCAGCTCCTGGCCGAGTGCGGACCTTTCCGCGCAGGTCATAGGTGGCTGAGGCTGCACCAGCCAAAATGCCACTTCGCGTTGCGGGGCGTCGTCAGAGACGCCTCGCTCGAGCGGGGAGGCGATTGCGTGGTTCAGCGCATGAAGGGCTTGAAGATGGAACCCACCTTCGTGGCAGCACGGTCGGCGTCCCCGTCCGCGATCGCCTCGACCAGCTCGTGGTGGTGGCGGTGTGCCGCGTCCTCGTCCTCGCTCTTCTCGTCGCGCATGTGGGCAGCGAAGATGTCGAGCATGCTGGAGTACAGCTTGACGTAGAGAGGGTTGTGCGTCGCTGCCACGATCGCGCGGTGCAGGGCGAGGTCCGCGCTCGCCCGCAGGTCGAGATCATCGGTCGACCAGCTCGCTTCTCGACGGTCGCGCAGCTCGCGCAGGAGCTCGACGTCGGCGTCTGAGCGGTTCATCGCGGCCAGTGACGCCGCAGCGCTGTCAAGGGCAAGGCGTAGTTCCAGGTAGTGGCGACGGGTGCCACCGCCGAGCTGACGTTCAAGAGTGCCTGTCAGCTCGGAGCTGGAGATGACGAAGGTGCCGCGGCCCTGCTCACGGCGCAGCAGGCCTGCGTGCACCAGCGACTGCAGCGCCTCGCGCACCGTGTTCCGACCGACCCCGAACTCCGACACCAGTGCGGCCTCGGTCGGTATCTGCTCACCGACCGGCCAGCGTCCGGAGACCACCTCCTCGCGGAAGCGCTCGGCAGCCTGGTCGATGAGTCCCACTCGACGCATCGGCTGTCGCGTGCCAGACTCTTCGGAACTCATCCCATAATCCCATCATCTGCTGACCTTACACTGGAGTATAACGTGACATCGCTCTCATCGCCCGTTCCGTTGCACCGTGGGCGTTTAACCTTGTGGGCCGGGCTCGCCATCGCTCTGACAGCGCTCAACCTGCGAACGGCCGTGACCGGGTTCACTCCGCTCCTGGAGATCATCGGATCCGATCTCGGCTTCGGGGTGACGTTGGCCGGCCTGCTCGGCACTGTGCCGGCGGTGTCCTTCGGCATCTTCGGGTTTCTCGCCCCAGCGGTGACGAGGAAGTTCGGACTCGAGCGCACGGCCACTGTGGCGCTGGGCCTGACGGCTCTGTCGCTCCTGGTGCGCGCCTTCTCTCCAACGCCCTCGCTGCTGGTGCTTTCGACCGTGCTGGCACTGGCCGGAATCGGAGCCGCGAACGTCGTGGTCGTTCCGTTGGTGAAGGCCTGGTCCGCCGATCGTCTGGCCCTGTGGACCTCGCTTTACCTGATCCTCATGCAGGCGGGCCAGTTCATCGCCCCGCTCCTCGCGGTCCCGGTGGCAGAAGCGGGGACGTGGCGGCTCTCGGTAGGTATCTGGGCGGGACCAGTTGCTGTGGCTGCTGTGGTCTGGCTCGTCCTGGCAGTCAGGCTGCCCGCCGATCACCACGCGCCCGCGGCGGTGACGGTGACCGATGCGAGACCGAGGATCAGCCGATCATCAACCGTCTGGGGCCTGGTGACCCTCTTCGCGATGATTTCGCTGTCCAACTACGGGATCATCACCTGGGTCCCGGCAGTGCTCACCGACGCAGGAGGCAGCGCGGTCCTGGGCGGCTCCATGGTCGCGCTCTACTCGGCATGGGGCATGCTCGCGGCCTTGGTGGTTCCACACCTGGCCACGCGCATGAAGAACCCGTTCATCGTGGTCGTCGGGTGCGCGATCTTCCTGGTAGCGGGATACCTGGGCCTGCTCCTGTCCCCGCTCGACGGCACGCTGGTGTGGATGTGCGCGCTGGGAATCGGGGTGAGCACCTTCCCGCTCTGCATGACCCTCATCAACCGTCGAACCAAGAGCCCGCAGACAGCCTCTGCCGTGTCGGGCTTCGTGCAAGGCATCGGCTATGGGCTGGCGTGCTTCGGCCCGATCGGTCTGGGCCTTCTGCGCGAGGCGACCGGATCATGGTCGATCCCGCTCCTGGTTCTCGCTGCGACCGCCATCCCAGGGGTGATCGCCGGCTGGTTCGCTTGCCGTCCTCGCTTCGTGGAGGACTCTGCGCCACAGCCGACGAAGCGCGACGCCGACCAGCAGGTGCGACGATAAGAGCGTCGCACCTGTGCCTCGCCACCAGGATGCCCAGGCGGGGCGAGGGACTGCCGGGCGTGGCCTGCGGTGCGGCCCAGTGTTCCGCGCCGCAGGCCACAGGTGCGGGCTAGCTGGTCCAGGTCCACTTCTGGTTGGTGCCGCCGTGGCAGCTGTAGAGCTGGAGCTTGGTGCCGTTGGCGGTGGCGGCTCCGGCGGCGTCGATGCACAGGCCGGACTGGACGCCGGTGATGCTGCCGTCGGAGTTGACGCGCCACTTCTGGTTGGTGCCGCCGTGGCAGGAGTAGATCTGGATCTTGGCGCCGTTGCCGGTGCCGCCGGCGTCGAGGCACTTGTTGCCGTAGACGCGGATCTCATCGGCTGAGGTGGACGACCAGGTCTGGTTGGTCTGGCCGTTGCAGTCCCACAGCTGCACCTGGGTGCCGTCGGTCTGGCTGGCGCCGGTCACGTCCACGCAGCGGCCGGAGGCCACACCCCCCGCTACCGCCACCGGAGGTCGGAGTCACGGTCGGGCTGGCGGACGGGCTGTTGCTGGGTGAGGGGGACGGTGAGGGGGACGGGTCGCCGCCGAGGGTGAGGTTCTTCTGCTGGACCTGCCATTGGGTGTTGCACAGGCCGCAGTTGGCGCCGACGAAGTTGGTGCCGGCGGTGGTGTCGTTCTTCAGCCGCCATTTGAGGTAGAGCACTGCGACGCGGCCGAATTCGCCGCCGTTGGTCTGGGTGTAGGTGCCGCCGTGTCCGACGTTGAGGTTGCCCATGAACGCGGGCAGCCCGGCGGGGAGTTTGCCCCAGTCGTCGATGGCGTTGGGGTAGGCGATGTCGCTGGGCCCGCCGATGAAGTAGGCGATGGGCTTGGTGAGCCGGCGGAGCTGGTAGTCGTCGGAGTCGTTGAGCAGGCCGCTGCTGAAGATGGTGGTCGTGGTGATACGGGAGTCGTTGGAGACGGCGTAGGCTTCCAGCCCTCCGCAGGACCAGCCTCCTACCGCGATTTTGGCGGTGTCGAGTTTGCCGTTGTATTTGCTGCCCTGGCGGCTGTTTTCGGCGACCGCCCAGTCGATGGACTGGGTGAGCATCTGGGAGGTCGTCGAGCCGGAGCCGTTGGGGCTGCCGCTGGCGATGACCAGGAATCCGTGGGAGGCGATTTCGCGGAGGAAGGGCAGTTGTCCTGTCCCGTTGGCCGAGCAGCCTCCGTTGCCCCACACGAAGATGGGCATCTTTTCGGAGGGGAGGGTTCCGGGGCGGTAGATGGTGTGGTTGGGCAGGCTGGTGGAGGTTTCGTAGTCGGCTGGGTAGGGGCCCGAGCCGCCGACCGCCGCGGCGGCCGGTGTCGTGGTGAGTGCCACCGTTGCGGCGCAGAGCGGGGCGACCGCGGCCGCCAGTGCCACGCTGATGATCGAGCGTTTTCTCACTTCGCCCTCCGAAGGTGTCACGACGGCAGACCGATAGGGCGGGCCGTCGGCTGCACAATGCGCTCCTGTCAGGCGGAACAGGCCGATGAGAGCAATGTGCAGTTACTATCACCGCGGTCACGAAAAGTGTCAATCGATCGCAGTCGGTGCGCTGAGCGGTGCGCGCGCGGATCGGAAACGCCCCCACCCACTCCGAGCCGAACGCCGAGCGCCCGATCACATAAACGTTCGGAACGGGCGCCCGCCCGCCGCCGGGGGAATGGGCCGCTGGGGGCGGCTGCGGTGCAGGTCACGATGCCTGACCGGCCTGGTGCTCGGGTGGGATCGGCAGCGTGCGGCGGCCGGCCAGGAAGCCGGCGCACCGCCGGGTTACGAGGCGTCCCTTGGCGGCCGGGCAGTCGCCCAGGTGGGTGAAAGTTTCTTGCGGCCGTCCCTGGCGGCCGGGACCGAGACACCGTTCTCCGACGCCTGGAAGTGGGTGATTCAAGACGCGGCGTCCGGCCAGTACGGGGTCGCCTGGATGAGCCGCACCACGACGCCCTCGCCGAACGGACTCCGGGCCTGCGCACGCGGCCCCTCGTACCTGCGTTCCGCATATTCGGTGGTTCTGGAGGTCTCGGCGAGTTCAACCCCGATTGCCTGAAGGCCGTTTATCTGGATCGCTGTGCCCGGCTGGAAACAATTCGGTGGATGGTCCCCCCAGAGTGCCTTCAATTATGTGCTCCACCGTGAGGGCAACGGCCGCCAGATTATTGTGACCAATTGGTTAATATCGCCGCTATATCGATCTGCGCTAAATCTCTATTGATCGATCAAATGCCCGTCCCTGTAAGGAGAAGCATGCGAAAAGTCACTTGGCTCCGCCGGCTCGGCCTCGTCTCAGCGGTGGTGGCGGCCGGCCTGGCAACCACGTCCGTGGCCGCGCACGCCGACGGCTATGACACTCCCCGCAGCGCCACTGCTGATGGGGCGGGCAGCACCTACGCGGCCGGGTTGGCGTCGGCCGAGCAGCGGGCCCGGCAGGCCGTCCTCGCGGTCGGCCACGACTGCACCCCTGGTACCTATTACACGTATATGATCTATTCCTCTCCAGGTGGCGGCACATGGGTCTTCCGGTCCACCCACTACGCGGTGTGCGTGGACTGATCAAGTTTCAGCGGATCGGCCTCCGCCTGGGCCGCCGGGGCAGGATAGCCCGGCTGCCCTCGGCGGAGGCCGTTCCGCAGTGTGGTGGTGCGCCCGCGGCTTTCCGGACGCTCAGTTGTAGGGGTTGTCGTAGGTCACGGATTTGGTGCGGCTGTTGTACGTGTTGCCGGGGTAGAACCAGCCGCCCGTCACATACAGGGTGACGTTCGCGAGGGTGGTGGAGTGGGTGTATTCACCGTCGTAGAGGAACAGGTACACCTGGCAGCCGGAGGGAGCGGGCGCCGTGCCTGTCTGGGCCGGATAGAGGTAGGTACTGCCGTTGACGGCGATGTAGAAGTTCGGCTGGGGGTAGGACCCGCTTCCCCAGCACAGCCGGAGCGAGTACTTGAACTTCGTGTTTCCGTTGTCGAAGGCCAGCGTGCCGGTCACCTGGGCGAGCATGATCGAGGGGCCGGCATTTGAGGTCACCGCGAGGTATACCGTCTGGTCTGGGCCGTAGGTGGCGTGCGCGGGAGTGACTGGCATCAGGATCGCCACGAGTGTTGCGATGACGACGGCGAAAGAGCTGACCGCATTACGTGCTTTGGAACGTGTCACTTCCAACTTCACCCTCTTCATGATGTCGGCGGAGCACACTGGACGTTATTGTCGGGGCCCCCAGGCGTCCAGACAGACGATTGAGAGCCGCTGATTCGGCCCGGCGTTAATTTATTGCCATTGCGGCTCTCGTGAGGGTGGGCCAGGCATGCCACCAGGTCGGGGATCTGTCCTGTAGAGCCGTAATACCGGTGTGGCGGGTGAGAGTTTCATTCCACCCAGGCATGGCCAACTCCGGCGCCGGAGACGGCTGATGATCACCGAGGCCGACGGGCCCGTCGTCGAACCGAGGAACCGGGCCGGCGCCGCCGTGACTGTCGCCCAGGGCGGAGCAAGCGCGTACCGCAGTGGCGGCGCCTCGCTGGGATGCATCACCGAAACATAAAACAGACAGGCCGATACTTTCAGACATCTGACCGTCAGAATATTGACGGTCAGGTTGGCAGGGGCCTACTGTCCCGGAGAAACGATCGACGTGACGTCGCCGAAAGTTTCAGGCTGCCACGAGTGAGGTCAGAAGGCTCTGCAGGTAAGACACCAGGTCGGCATGGCGGTGCCGAACCTGTCCGGCGCCCGCGGTCGGGAGCCTGGAGTAGCACGGCATCGTCGCCGTCTTACGTCTCGGGCACGCAGTGAGGACCGAAAGGTGCCAAATGCCCGGCGAGCGCAGCGCATCCTCTCGCGCCAGGCCGCACGTCACATCCCTGACCACAGCAAGCGAAAAGAGGTCGCCGTGAATTTCCGCAAGGTCTCAGCGGTCGTGTTCACCGCTACCGCGGTCCTCAGCATGGCAGCGTGCTCAGGCTCGTCGTCCGGGACCTCCTCCAGCGAGTCGAACGGCTCGTCGTTCGAGTTCTGGTCGTTCACCGGGATCGACGCGAAGGGGTCCGCCGCCGAGTACAAGGCGAAGAGGCCGGACGTCCAGATCAAGCTGACCGAGGTGGGGAACGCGCAGGAGACGGCGCAGGCCCTCACGACGGCGCTGGCCGGCGGCAAGGTGCCCGACCTGGTGCTGATCCAGGGCGACGACCTGCCGAAGTTCGTCCAGCAGCCGCAGAACTTCGTCGACCTGCGCACGATGGGCGCCGACAAGATCAAGGGTGACTACCTCGACTGGGTGATCAGCCAGCCCACGGCCAAGGACGGTTCGATCATCGGCATCCCGACCGACGTCGGCGGCATGGCCATCGCCTACCGCGCCGACCTGTTCAAAAAGGCCGGGCTGCCGACGGACCGCGAGGAGGTCAGCAAGCTCTGGCCCACCTGGGACGCCTTCATCGAGACCGGCAAGAAATACACGGCGGCCACCGGCAAGGCGTTCGTCGACAACGCCGGCGGGAGCGTGTACTCGCAGGTGGTCAACCAGGGGCAGGAGAAGTACTACGACCCCGCGGGCAATCTGGTGTACGAGCGGAGCCCCCAGGTCAAGGCCGCCTTCGACCTGGCGCTCAAGGCCGTGGCCGCCGGGATCACCGCCAAGCAGAGCACCTTCACCGAGGGCTGGAGCGCCGCGATGAAGAAGGGGGACTTCGCTGTCATCGCCGCGCCGGTCTGGATGCTCGGCTCCATCCGCGACAACGCCCCCGACACCAAGGGCAACTGGGACATCGCCACGATCCCCGGCGGCTCGGGCAACTGGGGCGGCAGCTTCCTCGCGATCCCCAAGGGCGCCAAGAACCCGAAGGCCGCCTGGGACTACATCGCCGCCACCCAGTCGCCGCAGGGCCAGCTCGACCACTTCTCGAAGGCCAGGTCGCTGCCCGCGACCCCGTCGGTCTACAAGGACCCGAAGCTCACCTCCGCCAAGGACGAGTTCTTCTCCGGCGCGCCGATCGGCACGATCTACACCGATTCTCTGCTCGGCCTGAAGCCGTTCCTCATCGGGCCGGACAGCACCACGATCGGTATCGAGTTCACGAACGCCATCACCAATGTCGAGCAGGGCAAGGGTGACCCCGCGAAGGCGTGGGACGCGGCGGTGACCAACATCAAGAACGCGATCGGCAGCTAGGAAAGTTCACGAGCGCCGCCGGCGCGGACCGTCCTCACGGTACGGCGCCGGCGGCGGGGAAGCGAGCAGACCGTGACGACGAGCATCACCCCCACCAAGGCGGGCCTGCCCCCCGCCCCGCCGGTGGAGGCGGCGCGGCGCGGTTTCATCGAGATCATCGCCCCCTACGCCTACATCGCCCCGTTTTTCCTGCTCTTCGCGGTGTTCGGCCTCATCCCGCTGCTGTTCACCTTCTACGTGGCGCTGTTCGACTGGAACCCGATCGGCGAGCACGTGTTCGTCGGCCTGGACAACTTCGACCGGCTGCTCGGGGACGTGCGGTTCTGGAACGCGGCGCGCAACACCGTGAGCATCTGGCTGCTGTCCACCGTGCCGCAGTTACTGGTCGCGCTGGTGCTCGCGCATCTGCTCAACCACGCGCGGCTGCGCCTCGCGGTGTTCTTCCGCATGACGATGCTCGTGCCGTACATCACCTCGGTGGCCGCCACCGCCATCGTGTTCGTCCAGATGTTCGACCGCGACTACGGGTTGCTGAACTGGCTGCTCGGTTTGGTGGGTTTCGAGCACATCGACTTCACCCAGTCGGTGACGGGCAGCCATGTGCTGATCGCGGTCATGGTGACCTGGCGGTGGTTCGGCTACACGACGCTCCTCTACCTGGCTTCCCTGCAGGCCGTTTCCCGGGAGATCTACGAGGCGGCCGCCGTCGACGGGGCCGGAAATGTGCGGCAGTTCCTGCACATCTCCCTCCCCGCGTTGCGGCCGGTCATCGTGTTCACGATCGTGACCTCGACGATCGGCGGGCTGCAGATCTTCACCGAGGCCCTGCTCGTGAACCGCGGCGCGGCCAACACCTGTGGGCCCATCCGTCAGTGCCAGACGCTCACTCTCTTCCTGTTCGAGCAGGGGTTCATCCAGTTCAAGTTCGGTTACGCCGCGGCGATCGGCGTGGCGCTGTTCGTGATGGTCGTCGGGTTCGCCGGCCTCAACTACTTCCTGTCCACCCGGATCCGCCCGGTCAAGGGCTGAGGGGGCGATCATGAGCATGACGAGACCACGCTCCGGCGATCGGGTCCGATGGTGGACCTACGCGCTGCTCGCGCTCGCCGCCTTCGCCTGCCTGTTCCCTCTGTACTGGATGTTCATCGTCGCCACCACCGACACCGCGACGGCGACGACGCTGCCGCCCGAGATCGTGCCGGGCGGCAACTTCTTCCACCTCGCCGGCCTGGTGTTCTCGACCGTGCCGTTCGTCCGGTCGGTCGTCAACAGCCTGGTCGTGGCCGGGACGATCGGAGTGGGTCAGGCGGTGCTGTGCGCGCTGGCCGGCTTCGCGTTCGCCAAACTGCGCTTCCGTGGCCGCGACGCGCTGTTCCTGCTCGTCGTCCTGACGATGACCGTGCCGACCCAGCTCGCCATCGTCCCCCAGTACATGATCACCTCGTTGCTGGGCTGGGTGGACACGCTCCAGGCGCTGATCGTCCCCGGCCTGGCCAACGCCTTCGGGATCTTCTGGATGCGCCAGCACATATCGTCCACCATCAGCGACGAGATCCTCCAGGCGGCCCGGATCGACGGGGCGTCGACCTGGCAGATCTTCTGGCGCGTCGCCTTTCCGCTGGTACGCCCCGCCGCCTTCGTGCTCGGCCTGCTGGGCTTCGTCACCGCGTGGAACGACTTCCTGTGGCCGTTCGTGGTGCTGAAGTCGCCGGAGATGTACACCGTTCAGATCGCGATCAAGGCGCTGCAGAACAGCTTCAACATCGACCTCGGGCTCGCCATGTCCGGCTCCTTCCTCGCCACCCTCCCGCTGCTCGTCCTGTTCGTCTTCGTCGGGCGGCGCATGGTGGCCGGGATCATGGACGGCGCCTTCAAGGGCTGAGGCCGCTCACCGGCGAAGCAGATCACGCTGTCCAGGCGGGATCCCGCCCGATGACGCCGAGCAGGCGGTCGAATGATGGGGCGTCGTCCGGCACGGGCACCGGCGGCCCGAAGGCGCCACGTTGCCTGCCCATCTCCACCATCCGGTCGGTGAAGTGCAGCGCCCGCGAGACGGTCTCGGGGTCCGGCTCGTACTCCTGATCGGTCGCTCTGGCCAGGTCCCAGCCGTGCACGACCATGTCGACGAGGTACATGTGGCCCAGCGTGGTCATCGGCAGGCCCATGGCGGGGCTGGTCCCCTCCCACACTCCGGGCCGCGACCAGGCGGCCAGCGTGGCCTTCGCTCTCTCGGGGAAGTCGCCCGCGTAAGGCCCCTGCTCGACGCGCGGCCCGTTGCGAGCCAGCGACTCGAACAACGCCGCCACCCACTCGAGGTGGCTGATCAGGTCCTTGACGTCGAACTTCGCGCATGGCGTGGACAATCCGAGCTGCTCCTGCCGCACCGCGCGTACCAACTCCGCGGTCCGTTCGGTGGCCCGCGTCATCAGCGGCATCATGTCTTCCATGGCGACCACCCTGCCCCGCCTGCCCGCAGGGCGGCTTGTAGAAACGCGACAGCGCGGCTGGGTCGATCCGTACGCGGGGCTCGACGCCTTCGATTTCGTCCGGCAGGCGCCATCGCCCGGGATCGCGCCGTACGTGGACCATTTCTGGGTCGTGACGTGGACCGGCCTCGCCGAGCCGTACGAGCAGCGCATCGTCTCGCACCCGACCGTGAACATGACGATCGCCCGGGACTTCCGCCGGATCGCGGGAGTGATCAGAGGCGGGTTCTCCTACACGATGCGGGGCAGCGGCCGGGTGCTCGGCACGCGCTTCCGCCCGGGCGGCTTCCGGCCGTTCCTCGGTGGTCCGGTGTCCCAGCTGACCGGCCGGTTCGTGGAGATCAGAGAGATGTACGGCGCGGCCGGCGCGAGCCTGGTCGAGCAGGTCCTGGCCGAGCCTGACGCCCAGGCCGCCATCGCGCTCGTCGAGGCGTTCCTGCTGAGCCTGGAACCGGACCAGGATCCGCTGTCGGAAGAGGTCGCCGCGTTGACGGCGATGGTGGAGAACGACGTGTCCGTGACCAGGGTCGACGAGTTGGCCGCCAGATCGGGGCGATCGGTCCGCTCGCTGCAGAGGCTGTTCCGGGACTATGTCGGCATCGGCCCCAAGTGGGTGATCCGCCGATTCCGGCTCCACGAGGCCGCGGAGAGGGTCTACCAGGGCCTCGACCTCGCCACGCTGGCCGCCGAGCTCGGCTACACCGATCAGGCTCACCTGACCCGGGACTTCACCGCTGCCGTCGGCATTCCTCCCGCGGCCTACGCCCGGCTCAGAGGCCGGGCCTGATCCTCGTAGCGCGGTTCGCGTGGGAGCGGAGGGCGTGGCGGCGCCGCGCGCCGCCACACCGCTGCCGGCGCCCTGCTGCGGGCAGGAGGTCACACGGGATCGGGCCGATCGACGGTCCGGGACTCCGCGCGACACCGCGCTCAGAGGAGGGTGTCCCTGACCGCGATCTGGCCGTTGTCGATCACGAACTTCTGGTTGTTGTTGGGCAGGCACTGCCACAGGTAGACCGGCGAGAGGTTGGCGCGGCTGTTGGTGACGTCCAGGCAGATGCGGTTGCCCGAGTTGAGAGTGGACTTGAGGATGATCAGGCCCCTCTGGACGACCCAGAGCTGGTTGGCGTTTCCGAGGCACTGCCACTGGTACACCCGGGTGCCGTTGGCGCGGTTGTTGGAGGCGTCCAGACACATCTCCCGCCCCGTGCCGATGGTGTCCTCGACCTTGATGAGGCCGTCCTGGAAGACGAACTTCTGGTTGGGGTTGTTGTCCTGGCACTGCCACAGATACATCTGCGTACCGTTGCCGCGGCCGTTGCTCAGGTCGACGCACGCCGGGGTGCCGACCAGGGCCGTGCGGTCGGCGTGCGGGTCGGCGGAGGCCGAGGCGGGCAGAGTGGTGACCGCACCCACGGCGGCGGAGATGACGGCGACGGCCAGCAGACGGCGAGCGAGCATGGTTTGCCTCCCGAGGAAGTTGATCGAGTCGCAAGCACCATGTCACTACTCACAGTCACTGATCAATTACCTGACGTGCGTGTCCTGTCCTGCGGCGAAACCCGGGGCGGTCGGAGACGGCGGCGCCGGCAGGCGAGATCCACGCTCTGACGCGGCACCGGTGGGCTGCGATGCGGGCGGGCGGCTCAGCCGTGGGCGCGCAGAGCGGCGATCAGCCAGGTGAAGGCGGGTACGGCCGACGGAGCGGGCTCATGTCCGTTGAGCACGGCTATCAGGTGCCAATAGCGCTCCACCCGGGCGTCGGCGACGGTCTCAAGCCACCGAAGCAGTTCACTGCGTTCGCCGGCCGGCATGTCGGGCTTGATGATGCGATGGAGAACCGACCGGCCTTCGACCGAGTCCGGTGTGATCGATGCGGCTATCGCCTGGTTGGCGTGCTCCAGGGTCGGTGAGCGGAGCTCATAGCCGTAGCGCGATGTCATCGATGAGGCACCGGCCAGTGCGATTCGCCGGAGCCGTTGCCGGAAGTCCTCGTCGGCGACCAGGTCGGCCAACTCGATCCAGGCGTCGACCTGATTCGGCGCCGGATCGTCCGGCAACTCATCGGGCAGCTCCCGCATCCAGTCCGTGATCACCTTGGCGTCGTCGTCCAGCGGGATGTCCGAGAACGTGTTCTCGACGAACTCGTCGATGACCTGCTGCCGCTGCGCGGCGGACAGACGGGCGAGTCTGTGCGTCATCGTCGTCTCCTCGGTTGTGCCGCCACGCGCTGCGATCGCGCGGAGTACGGCGCGGCGAAGCTTCAGAGCCCTGATCTCCGCGTCCAGCGCTCGGGCGTGTACCTCGGCCACCTCCGCCACCGTGGCTTGGTGCGCGAGGATCTTCCGGACGGCCTCCAGTCCGATACCGAGCTCGCGCAGGGCGTGGACCAGGTCGAACCGGGCCACGGCGGCGGAGTCGTAGAGGCGGTACCCGCCGGCCGAGCGGCCCGTGGGGACTATCAGGCCGCCGTCGGACCAGAAGCGTATGGTGTGCACAGAAAGACCGGTACGCCGAGCGATTTGGCCTACGGTGTAGAACCCCGTTCCGTCACTCACAAGGACGAGCCTGCACCTTCAAGCCACTCGAAACTCAAGCTGGAAATCGTCCTCGGCTCATCCGCCAGGAAAAGGCACGACGGGTGAGCTGAGCCGTGCCGACTTCGATGGTCGTACGAGAAGGACGTTCCCGGTCATGCGGCATGGAGCCTGACCTTCGTCCGGGGGTAAGAGCCCGCTCCACCACTGCCTGAACGTAGAAGCCGGTGTGCCTGTGCCCGTCGTTGTGCCGGGGGTCACCGCCAGGCTGCGCCGGGGACTTCGACCTGGGTCGAGAGCACCTGGCCGGTTCCGGGTGGCACCATCTCGGGCATGCGCCACTCGGCCGCCAGGATGAACAGGGTCTTTCCGTCATCGCCGCCGAGCGCGCAGGCGAAGCACCCCCGGTCGACGTCGACGGTCTGCAGGACCTCTCCGCCCTCCCGGATCCGGACGCAGCGCCTGTTGCCGACGTCGGCGTACCAGACGGCGCCCTCGGCGTCGACGCAGATGCCGTCGGGGTGGTCCTCGCCCGTATCGGCCCAGACCCGGCGGCCCGCCAGGCCGCCGTCGGCCTCGATGTCGAAGGCGGTGAGCCGGTTGCCGTACGAGTCGGCGACGATCAGCGTCGAGCCGTCCCGCGTCACGGCCATGCCGTTGGGAAAGGCGATGTCGCCGGCGACCTGGCGGGCCGCACCGCCGGGGCTGACGTGCACGACGGACCCGGGGGCGAACGCCCCGCCGCCGGCCATGTCGAAGCCGATCCGGTTGACGTAGGTGTTGCCGCGGCCGTCGACGACGATCTCGTTCCAGCCGCGCCCGAGACCGGTGAGGTCCGTCTCGGCCACCAGGGAGCCGTCGGGTTCCCGTCGTAGCAGCAGCCCCCGCGCGGAGTCGAGGATCATCAGCCGCCCGTCCGCTCGCCAGTCCGTGCAGAGGGGGAGCGAGTCCACCCGGGCCACCACTTCGTGCTTGCCGTCGAGGTCGAGCGCGATCACCTCGTGCGCGGTCCAGTCGGAGAAGTAGAGGCGGCCGTCGTGCCAGCGTGGCGACTCGACCAGCCCGAGACCGGTGAGCCACGTACGCAGTTCCGGCATTGACGGCTCCCTCCGCGATGTCCGCTCCGCCGCCGGGCGACGACTCTCAGGGACGGTACGCGATCCCTACGACAGTTTCCGGGGCACCGCCGGCTCCGGGAAGACACCGGGAAGACACCGCGACCGCTTTCCACAGGTGTCACACACGGCCGGGCCGCCCGGTCGATGATGAGTATCCACAGCGCGATAAGGAGAAGTCACATGCCCGAGCTCCTCCCGTTCGTCATCGATCCCACCGGCGCCGACCGGCACGCCGAGTACCGGGCCCTGCGGGCTCGCGGCCCGGCCACCCCGGTGGACATCCTCGGCCTGCGCGCCTGGGCGGTCACCGACCCCGCCGTTCTCCGGACCCTTCTCACCAGCCCCGACGTCTCGAAGGACGGCCGTGCGCACTACCCGGCCTTCCAGGAGACGGCCGGCACGTGGCCGCTCGCCCTGTGGATACTGGTGGAGAACATGTTCACCGCGTACGGCGCGGATCACCGCAGGTTACGCCGGATGATCTCACCCGCGTTCAGCGCACGCCGCATCGCCGAGCTGAAGCCGATCATCCGGTCCATCGTCACCGGGCTGGTCGACGACCTCGCCGCGCTGCCCGCCGGCCAGGTGGTGGACCTGCGGGAGCGACTGGCGTTACCGCTGCCCATCGCCGTGATCGGCCACCTGATGGGCGTGCCGGAGGACCAGCGCGACGGGTTCCGGCAGATCGTCGACCGGGTCTTCGACAGCACGCTCACGCCCGAGCAGGCCCAGGCCAACACCGTGCGTCTCTACGAGCACATCGACCAGTTGATCGCGACCAAGCGCGCCGACCCCGGCGACGACCTGACCTCCTTCCTCATCGCCGCGCGTGACGAGGAGTCGGACGGCTCCGGATTCGCCGACCAGGAGTTGCGCGACACGCTGGGCCTGATGATCAACGCGGGGTACGAGACGACCGTCAACGTCGTCGACCAGGCCGTCTTCGCGATGCTGACGTCACCGGAACAGCTCCGTCTCGTCCGGACCGGCGAGGCCGCCTGGGAGGACGTGGTGGAGGAGACCCTTCGCCACGAGCCCGCCGTCAAGTACCTCCCGCTGCGCTTCGCCGTCACCGATCTCCGGCTGCCGGACGGCCAGGTCATCTCCGCGGGAGAGCCGATCCTCGCGGCGTACGGGGCCGCCAACCGGCACCCGGAGTGGCACGGGCCGGACGCCGACGCCTTCGACGTCACCCGCAGGGTCAAGGACCATCTGGCGTTCGGCTACGGCGTGCACTTCTGCCTCGGCGCGCCCCTGGCCCGGCTGGAGGTCGCGGAGGCCCTGCGTCAGCTTTTCGAGCGTTTCCCCGCCATGTCACTCGCGGTGCCGGCCGCCGAGTTGCGGCCGCTGCCCACCCTCATCAGCAACGGGCACAGGGAACTCCCCGTACGCCTGCGCGCCGCCGGATAGCCCGGAGCAGGGGACACCCGGCCGTACGCCTTCGCCGGAACGGGGTCGTCTCCGGCGAAGGCGCGTCGGCGCGTGACCGCGTCACCGCGTCGTTCAGACGCGGGTCCACTTCTGGTTGTTCTGGCCGTTGCACGACCAGATCTGCACCTTGGTGCCGTTGGCTGTGCCGCTGCCCGCCACGTCCAGGCACTTGTTCGCGCCGACGGCGGTGATTGTGCCGTCGGAGTTGAAGCGCCACTTCTGGTTGTTCTGCCCGTTGCAGTCCCAGATGATCACCGCGGTGCCGTCGGCGGTGCCGGCGTTGTTGACGTCCAGGCACTTGCTGCCGTACACGCGCAGTTCACCGGCGCTGGTCGTCGCCCACTTCTGGTTGTTCTGGCCGTTGCAGTCCCAGATCAGCACCGTCGCGCCGTTCGACTGCGAGGCGCCGTTGACATCCAGGCACCGGCCCGACGCCACACCCCTGATCGAACCCGTGGCCGGAGGCGTGGCGGTGGGCGTGGACGTGGGGGTGGCCGAAGGAGTCGCCGTGGGTGAGGCGGTGGTGCCGGTGACGGTGAGCAGGACCGCCTCGCGGGCGGGCACCGTGGTGGCGTAGCTGTTGGTGAAGGTCCCGGCGTCGGTCCCCGTCCACAGGTTCCGTACGGTGGCCGCCCCGCTCAGGCCGAGGTCCGACCAGCGGACGGTCATGGACGCGGACGAGGTGGTCCGGTTGAGCAGGAGCACGGCCCGGCGGCCGGTGCCGGAGAGCACCTTGCTGTAGACCTGGCGTCCGCTCTGGTCCTCGGCGACCTTCACGCCCTGCCGTCCGAGCGGGTCCTGGTCGACCGCGAGCACCTCCCGGTTGGTGAGGATCGCCCGGGTCTCCGCGCTCATCGTGGCAAGGTTGTTGCCGGCCAGCAACGGCGCCCCGGAGATCGCCCACAGACCCATGTGCGTACGGTTCTGCGCGGCGGAGAAGCCGTTCATGCCGACGATGAGCATGTCGGGGTCGTTGTAGTGGCCGGGGCTCTGCGCGTTCGGGTGCTGGGCGGAGTCGAAGTTGGCCAGCATCCGGTCCATCGAGGCGTTCTCGCCCCAGTAGATGATGTCCCCGCTGGTGCGCCACATGGTGGAGATGGCCGGCGCCCAGTCCCACGGGCTCTGGGCGCCCCAGTTGCAGACCGACAGCACCATCGGCCGTCCGGTCTGCGCGGTGGCGCGGTCGATCGCGGCGCTGATCGCCTGGTAGGCGGTGCGGGCGTTGAGCCCCTCGGCCTGGCCGCCGCACCAGTCGACCTTCACGAAGTCGAAGCCCCAGCGGGAGAACTGCAGGAAGTCCTGGTCGTAGTGGCCCTCGCTGCCGCTGTTCGGGGCGGCCGGGCGGCCGGTCGGGTAGTAGTAACCGCAGCCGTTGCGGCCGGCGTCGGTGTAGATGCCCGCCTTGAGGCCCTTGCTGTGGATGTAGTCGGCGATCGCTTTCATCCCGCCGGGCCACTCGGCGGTGTCGACGGTGATGTTGCCGGAGGAGTCCCGCGTCCCCTGCCACCAGCCCTCGTCGATGTTGACGTATTCGTAGCCGGCGTCCTTCATCCCCGAGGACACCATCGCGTCCACCTGGGCCTTGATCACGTTGTAGTTGATCTGGGCGGCGAAGGTGTTCCAGGAGGCCCAGCCCAAGGGAGGCGTCGCCACGGCCGCGACGGCCGCGGCCGGCATGGCGACCGTTCGCGCCACGCCGTCCGGGACGGCCCATCCCGCCGACGCCAGGGCGAGGACCACGACCTGTACGGCGACGAGCAGCCGCGACAGGGGCCGGGTGAGAAACGGCGCCGGGGCCGGATGACCATTCCCGGCGTCGTCGGAACGGCGTCGCCGTACGGGTCCGCGTAGTCGCATCGTGCCTCCTCGTCTCTGAGGTGCTCGTGCCGGTGCGGCTCGGCGAGTGGGGAAGCGCGGCGTTCCACTCACTCCGCGGCTGACCGGCTGAGCCAGAGTTCGGTCTGGTGTTAGCGTTAACATTTTCGTGCCAGCACCTTCCCCCGATGGAGAGGCAGGTGGTGGTGGTGCCGAAGGGAGCGAATACGACATCTCAGGGGCCGTCAAGTCTCCTGCCGCCCTCCCCGCCCGACCTCCTGCCCGACCTCCTGCCGGAGTGAAACGTTCATCGGCGGTGGCACTCCCGGTGCCGCCCGCGGGGCGACCGGGGTACGCGCCGCGTGGTTCCTGCCGCTTTCACGGCGTCATCTGTGAAATATCTGATGAATTAAACGGCGACAAATACCACCAGTAATACGCGGGGCCGCCAAGTTCGAGTTCTCATGCCTCCCGGCTCTCGCGGAATTGTCGGTCGGCCCGGCTAGCGTTCGTCGCTTCCCGAGGGGTGGGAGGGAGCCACCGATGTCTACCGCGGCGGACCGGACGACCGAGGTGCGCTTGCCTCCTACCTCGTGGCCCACTCTCCCGTGGAGGCGCCGCAGGGGGATCGTGTCACCATCAGGTGACGTCTGACTGACAGGAACCGAGGTGATCGCCGGGCGAGAGAATGTCGTCCGGCGATCCGGCCGGTTCTCTCGGCGCGGACAGGACAGACGCGGACCAAAAAGACGCGGAGAGAACAGACACCGACAGAACAGGGGGAACGGGCAGGATGGCTCTGGAGATCGAGAGCCGGCCGTCCGACTCGCCGTACATCGAGCGGGTGTGGCGGAGCACCAGCCAGGACGTCAGCGAGATGACGTCCGTGGCGACGGCGCACTGGGACCTGGTCTTCTGGGAACACCGCGGGCAGGTCAGCGTGTCCGTGCAGGGCCCGGAGACGAGGGCGGCACGGGCCTCCGTGCCCGAGGACGCGACGTTCTTCGGGATCGTCTTCGCGCTCGGCACCTCGATGCCGCATCTTCCGGCGAACCGTCTCGTCGACGCCTCGGCGGAGATACCCGACGCGACCCGCAGGACGTTCCACCTCAAGGGGTCCGCCTGGTGCCTTCCGGACTACGACAACGCCGAGATGTTCGTGCGCCGCATGGTCCGCGAGGACGTCCTGGCCTGTGACCCGGTCGTCGCCGCGGTGCTCGACGGCGCGTCGCCGGACCTGTCGGAGCGCACCCTCCAGCGGCGCTTCCTCGCGGCGACCGGCCTCACCCGCGGAGCGGTCCGGCAGATCGAGCGTGCCCGGCGGGCGGCAGTGCTGATCCGGGAGGGCGTGCCCTCGACCGAGGTGGTCCACCGGCTCGGCTACTTCGACCAGCCGCATCTGGCGAGGTCACTGGCCCGTTACGTCGGGCAGACCGCCACGCGGTTGGGCGAGCGCGATCCGGTGGAGCCGCTGTCGCTTCTGTACAAGACCTGATTGCCGCCGCTCTCCTAATCTTCCCTTCGCGGCCGTCGTGACGGCGAAGGGTCTCGTGGCCGGCGTGAACGGGGCTCCGCCGAGGAAGAGGAAAAGGGGAGCAGAGCAATGGCGAAGATCGTTTCGAGTTTCTTCATCTCGCTGGACGGCGTGGTCGAGTCGCCGGACCAGTGGCACTTCCCGTACTGGAGCGACGAGATGGGCGCCGTCGTCCAGGCGGGCATGCAGAACGCCGCGGGCTTCCTGATGGGCCGCAGGCTGTACGACGAGTGGTCCGCCTACTGGACGACGACCGACCAGGACCCCGAGGTGGCGGCGGCGTTCAACAACGCCCGCAAGTGGGTCGTGTCGAACACCCTGGAGAAGGCGGACTGGTCCAACACGACCCTCGTCTCCGGTGACGTCGCGGGCAGGCTGCGCGAGCTCAAGGAACAGACCACCGAAGGCGACATCCAGATGTCCGGCAGCGCGACGACCGTGCGATGGCTGCTGGCCAATGGGCTGCTCGACGAGCTGAACCTGCTGGTCCACCCGATCGTCGTCGGCCGCGGGCACCGGCTGTTCGAGGACACCCCGACGCACAAGCTGAAGCTGACCAGGTCCGAGACGTTCAAGACCGGGGTGCTGCACCTGACCTACGTCCCCGACGCCGGCTGACCGCCGTCCGCCGACCGGCGCCCGCCGCACGCGCCGCCGTGGAGCGGATCTTTTGATCAGGGCGGCGCGCCGCAGACGGCCCGGGGTGTCCGTCGCGCCGGACTCGCCCGCCGCTGTGCCGTTTTCAGGTGGCGTGCGGGCCGCGGTACTGGAGCGTCTCGCTGTAGACGATGTTGGTGGTGGTGCTGCCGAACCGCGCCAGCTCGTCCACGACCTTCTCCAGGTGGGCCATGGAGGTGGCCGCGACCTTGAGCGTGTAGCAGTCATCGCCGGTGGTGCGCAGGCACTCCAGGATCTCCATGCGCTCGCCCAGCAGCCGGTGCAGCGGCTCGTGCCTGCTGCCCGGATACTTGAGCCGCACCACGGCGAGCACGGCGTATCCGGCCTGCCCCAGATCGACGACGGCGCGGTAACCCCTGATGACGCCGACCGCCTCCAGCCGGCGCACCCGCTCGGTCGTCGCGGAGGCGCTCAGGCTCACCCGCCGGGCCAGCTCGGTGAGCGGTACGCGGCCGTCGCGTTGCAGCTCGGCGAGGATGGACCAGTCCGTCGCGTCAAGACTCTCGGCCATTCGCCGAATCTACCGGGGAATCCACGGCGGAACCACCGTCAAGCAGGGAATTCTTCCTTCCCGATGGCGTGGCCGCACAATAGCCTGGACCGGTGAAACTAGGTGTCAACGTCCCGAACTTCGGGCCGGGCACCCGGCCGGACGTGCTGCGCGGCTGGGCGGAGACGGCGGAGGATCTCGGGTTCGACCTGCTCATGGTCTCCGATCACGTCGTCGTGACCCCCGATGTCGCCGGGCAGTATCCGGCGCCGTTCTACGAGCCGTTCACCACGCTGTCCTGGCTGGCCGGGATCACCACGAGGATCGGGCTCGGCACCACCGTGCTCATCGTGCCCTACCGGCACCCGCTGCTCACGGCCCGGATTGCGGCCAACCTCCAGCAGCTCAGCGGAGGCCGCCTGACTCTCGGGGTGGGCGTGGGCTGGGCGCGGCAGGAGTTCGAGGCGCTCGGCGTGCCGTACGAGCGGCGCGGCGCGCTGACCGACGAGCACCTGCGGGCGATCCGCCGGGCGTGGCGGGACGAGGAGGACTACCGGGCCGGGCACATCCCGATCTGGATCGGCGGCGGCAGCGACGCCGCCCTCCGCAGGGCGGTGCTCCTCGGCGACGCGTGGCACCCGCTGCGCTTCACCCTCCCGTGGCTGGACGAGCGGATGGACCGGCTGGCCGCCATCGCGGCGGGCCTGGGGCGTCCCGCCCCCGCGTTCGCCCCGCGCATCCTGCTGCGGCTCACCGACACCCCCGTGAAGGGCGCGGAACGCCGGGCCGGCGAGGGCACCGTCGGCCAGGTCCTCGACGACCTGGAACGGCTGCGCCTCCTCGGCGCCGAGACTGTCCTGCTCGATCCCTTCCGCGGGGACCCCGATGAGACAAACCATCCGGAGGCGGCCTGGCGCATGCTCGCGACGGTGGCCGCCGCCCGTACGAGAACGGAGCACCCGTGACACCGGACGAAGAAAATCTCCTCCGCAGGGCGATCGAGTTGGCCGCGGCGGCCCGGGAGGATGGGAACCCGCCGTTCGGCTCGCTGCTCGTGGGCCCGGACGGCGGCGTCCTCGCCGAGGAGTGCAACACCTCGCTCACGGATTCGGACATCACCGCCCATCCGGAGTTGAAGCTCGCGCGCTGGGCCGCCCGCGAGCTCGACCCCGCCACCGCGGCCGGCACGACCATGTTCACGAGCTGCCAGCCGTGTGGCATGTGCGCGGGGGCCATCGAGCGCTCCGGGCTCGGCCGTGTCGTCTTCGCGCTCTCCACCGAGCAACTCGGCACGCTGAAGCCGCCGACCGGCCCGTCGTCCTTCCGTCAGGAGGGGCCGGCGTTGTTCGACGAGGCGCGGGTCCCCGTCGAGGGCTACTACACCTGACGATTTCCGGTGACGCTTCGATAGCGTCGGGGCATGCGGCTTCATGTGGGATGCGCGATGTGGACGCACAAGCCGTGGCAGGGGCGCCTCCTGCCGCACCCGCTCCCGCCCGGGGAGCGCCTGCGGGCCTACGCGACCTGGTGCAACGCGGTCGAGGGCAACACCACCTTCTACGCGACGCCCGCGCGGGTCACGGTGGAGACCTGGGCCGGGCAGACCGGCCCGGACTTCCGCTTCGTGGTCAAGCTGCCCAAGTCGATCAGTCACGAACGCCGTCTCACCGGCGCCGAGGACGAGGTGCGCGCGTTCTTCGAGGCGATCGAGCCGCTGGGGCCGCGCGCCCACACCCTGTGGATCCAGCTTCCCGGCTCGTTCGGGCCCGCCGACACCGGGGTCCTCGGGACCTTCCTCGCCCGGCTTCCCCGTTCCCACCGGTACGGCGTGGAGGTGCGGCACCGCGCGTTCTTCGACGACCCGCGGGCCGTACGGCTCCTGGAGGCCGTCCTGGCGGGCGCCGGCGCGGAGTGGATCCCGTTCGACACGACCGTGCTGTTCACGAGCCCGCCGACCAGCGACGCCGAACGCGACGCCTGGTCGAAGAAGCCGCGCGTGCCCCTGCGCGCCGCGGCCCTCACGGACCGGCCGGTCGTCCGCTATCTCGGCCGCGACGACCAGGCGCGTACGGTCGAGGGCTGGCGCCACTGGGTGGACACCGTGGCCGGGTGGCTGCGCGAGGGCCGCTCCCCGACGGTGTTCGTGCACACTCCCGACAACGCCGACGCGCCGGTGCTCGCCCGCCTGTTCCACGACGCGGTACGGGCCGAGGTGCCCGGCGTCGAGCCACTGCCGGAACCGCTGTCCGGGCAACTCGGCGACCAAGCCCAGGACGAGCCGCTCACCCTGTTCTGATCACTTCTTGACGGCCCGCAGCAGGACGAATTTCGGGTCGCTCGCGACGACCTCGCAGTTGCCGAAGAGCCGGCGCAGCTTGACGTGGTAGCCGAGGTGGCGGTTGCCCACCACCCACAGTTCGCCGCCCCGCCGCAATCCGGCGCGGGCGCCGTTGAACATCCGCCAGGCGGTCGCGTCGGTCCGGCCGCGATGGCTGTGGAACGGCGGGTTGTTGAGCACCAGGTCGGCCGTTCCCGGCGGGAAGCCCGACATGCCGTCGGCCGCCGTGAACCGCGCGACGGCGCCCGCCGGGGCGTTCGCCAGGAACGTCGCCTCCGCCGAGGCCAGCGCCTGGTACGACTCGTCGATGAACGTCACCTCGGCGTCCTGGTTGGACAGCGCCGCGGCGAGCCCGATCACCCCGTTGCCGCAGCCCAGGTCGACGACGTGCTCCGCCCCCGTACGGGCGGGCAGGTTGCGCAGGAGCAGGCGGGTGCCCGCGTCGAGACGGTCGGCGCTGAAGACCCCGGCGTGGCTGACGACGGTCAGGCCCGAGACCACCCCGGCGTCGGCGGGCAGGCGGTGGCCGCGCGGCCACGGATTGTCCTTCCGGGGCGGCCCGGGCTCCGGTGCGCAGAAGATCAGCCGGGCCTTCTTCACGGCCAGGGAGGTCCTCGTCGGCCCGAGGAGGCGTTCGAACAGCCGCAGCGTCGAGGTGTGGATCTCGGTGACCATCCCCGCCCCGACGACCACGGTGCCGGGATGCACGGCCGGAGCGAGGCGGTGCAGCTGGTCCTCCAGGAGCGCGAGGCTCTTCGGCACCCGGACCAGCAGCACGTCGATCCGCTCCGGCGGCGTCTCCCTGGTCGTGCGCAGCCGTACGGCGTCGGTGGGCAGGCCGTTGTGCTCCAGGTTGGCGAGGGTCGCGCGCCGGCCGAGGAAGGAGTCGCTGATCTGGACGGGATCGTGCCCGGCGAGCGCGGTGACCAGGGCGCCCCACCGGTCGCCCAGCACGACCACGCTCCCCGACAGGTCCACCGGCCCGTCCTCGCGCTCGTCGAGATGACGCAGCAGGTATTCGTCGGCGGCGTCCCACGCGCGCAGCGGGTCGCGGGGATCCTCGGGGAAGCGGGCGAGGCCGAAAGTCCCGCGCGCTGTGGTCAGACGCTCCATCGCGCCCCAGGCTAGTGCCCCCCGCTCAGTCGCGGCGGCGCGCGTTCCACCACAGCACCAGCGCCAGGACCGCGATCGCGGTGCAGCCTCCGACGGCCATCCCGGCGAAGAAGCCCGCCCCCTCGCCGCCTTCGGACCGCCCCCACAGGGCCCACAGCGCGACCAGGACGATCAGGAGCGCGGCCGTCACGGCATAGAACCGGCGGCTGAAGAAGATGCTCCGCCCCGGGGCCGCGGGCGGGGAGTCGATCTGCGCGGCCGGTCCCACGCTGGCGGCCTTGGGCCGTTTGAAGTATCCGAAGCAGACCCAGGTGCCGCAGGGCTCCCAGCCCTCGGGCGCCAACCGCTCGGCGAGCGCCCGGGCGCCTCCCGGTGTCACCCGTTCCCTGCGGTACTCCCACCGCTGCGGACGCTCCGGGTCGCGGTGGCTGACGAACCTGCCGAGGGAGTCGACCCGGTCGACCTCCCAGCCCTGGTCGCCGAGCCGGGCCAGCATCTGCCGGTCGGCGAAGACGTCGGCGGTCCACCGCCACTCGGTCGCGTCCGCCACGTCGGCCTCGGGCGAGCGCGCCGCCAGAAGCTGCTCCGCGAACCCGCCGACCGGCCCGAACTCCTCCTCCGGGTCCGCGCCGGTCTCGGCGGCGTACGACGTGAGGTCGGCGACCATGGCCTCGGCCTGCTCGTCCGGCACGCCGCCGGCGCGCAGCAGCGCGGTGAGTTCGTCGAGGTAGCCGGTCACTTCAGCCCTCCCGAGGCCAGCATGGTGCGTACGGACTCGTCGAACGCCAGCCACAGGCGGCCCTGCTCGGCGAGCGTCTGGCGGCCCTGCTCCGTCAGCCGGTAGTAGCGCCGCCCGGGGCCGCGCTCGGTCACCCGGAACTCGGCCGACACCAGGCCCGCCTCCTCCAGCCGGTTGAGCACGGGATACAGCGTGCCGCCCCTGATCTGGCCGAGTCCCGAGGCGGCGAGCATCTTGGCGATCTCGTAGCCGTAGTTCTCGCCCTTGGTCAGGCTGGCCAGCACCAGCAGATCGAGGACTCCCTTGAGCCAGCTCGCCCGGCGGTCGGTCGCCATGAGCTCATCCTCGCACGGTAGCGGTGCTACCTAGGCAGCGTGGCCGACCTTCTCCGGTGGGGGCGCGGGCACGAACACCAGGCCCCTGACGTCGATCAGGACGTGCGCCACGATCGGCAGCAGCAGGCTGTCGGTGGCCAGGTACATCGCGGTGAACCAGAGACCGAGGAGGGCCACTCCGGCCATCCCCCTCCAGCCCTGGTAGAGGTGTCCCGCCACGAACACCGCCAGGGCGAGAACCGCGGCCACGCTCGGGTTCAGGCCCAGGACCCCGACGCCGAGCGCGATGAGCAGGCCGCGGTAGATGACCTCCTCGCAGACGCCCGCGGTGACCGCCATCGCGACGGCGTGCCACCGCTCGGCGGGGGTGCGCGGCAGCAGTGCCGCCACGGCCTCCTGACCCGGTACGGCACGGCCGGACCGGGACGCGTGGCGGAGCACCAGGGAGCCGGCCAGCAGGGCGCCGCCCAGGCCGGCGGTCATCACCGCGACCTTCCCGAAGTCGTCGGGCCGAATGAAGCCCAGGTCGCGGAGGCCGGCATCCGGCGACAGCGCCAGGATCAGCGCCGTCACGGCGATCCAGGCCCACTCCTCGCCGATCCAGATCCGGTACGCCCGCACCAGCGCCCTGGGGTCGTCGGCGCGACGCCGCGCCAGCCGGTCGTACTGGCGCCGGCCGAGCCAGGGGGAGACGAAGGCCAGGTAGGCCGTCAGCGGCACCGCCAGAAACAGGCTCGGGACCGTGAAGCTCGGAACGGTCATGACCAGCCGCCCTTCCTACATCAGGTAACGATCTAGACGATAAAGCTAGCTAGTTAGGGATGCAACCTATAGATCCTCGACGTGGCAGTACTCGTCTGCGTATACTCGTGCACGAGTAGGAGAGGTGAGGGCGATGGCCGGGCGGCGGAAGGTGAACAACCTGCTGGGCCTGGCGGTGCTGTCGACGGTCGTCCAGCGCCCCATGCATCCGTACGAGATGGCCACCCTGATGCGGGCCCGCGGCAAGGACCGCGACATGGGCGTCAAGTGGGGGTCGCTCTACACGGTGGTGCGCAACCTGGAGAAGCACGGGTTCCTGGAGGTCGCGGGAACCGTGCGCGAGGGAGCCCACCCCGAGCGCACGATCTACCGCATCACCGACGCCGGGCGGGCCGAGATGGCCGACTGGGTACGCGACCTGATCGCGGACCCCGAGCCCGAGCGGCCGAGGTTCGAGGCCGCCCTCTCGGTGTGCGGAGTGCTTCCGCCGGAGGAGCTGACCGGCCTGTTGCGGCGCCGGCTGGCCCGGCTGGAGGAGGACGTCGCCGCGCAGCGGGAGGCCCTCGCCGAGTGGCGCCGGGAGACGCCGCGGCTGTTCCTCGTCGAGGCGGAGTACGACCTGGCCGTCCGCGAGGCGGAGGCCTCGTGGATCCGGTCCTTCGTCGAGGAACTGACCAGTGGGGCCTTCCCCGACCTGCCCATGTGGCGGGCCTGGCATGAGTCGGGGCGGATGCCGCCCGAGATGGCCGAACTCGCCGAAAGGGGCCTCGCCTCGGACTGAACCCCATGAGCGAACCCCGGCGTGGTGCGGGAACACCTCGCCGGGGTCGCGACCCTCGAACCGAAACCCGCGGACGGATCCGGTCGCAAGGTTGGCAACCGCAAGGATAGCCGGGCTCCCTCCACGGGCCGGTTCGGACACCCGTACGAACCGACACCGGAGAAGACCATGGAGAAGATCACACAGAAGCAGGCGGCCGGCATGGAGGGCGCGGTGGCCCGGTGGTACGCCCGCCAGCGCGCCTCCGCACCCCAGCTGGCCGCCGTACGGCGGTTCGCGGCGGAGGTCACGGCGGGGCTGCCCGCGGGGGCGGCCGTCCTGGAGGTGGCCCCCGGCCCGGGTCACCTGGCCGTCGAGACGGCCCGGCTCGGGTTCGCGGTGACCGGGCTCGACCTCAGCCGCACGTTCGTGGAGATCGCGACCGGCAACGCCCGCCGGGCGGGGGTGCACGTCGACGTGCTGCAGGGTGACGCCGCCGACCTCCCCTTCCCCGACGGCTCCTTCGACCTGGTCGTCTGCCAGGCCGCCTTCAAGAACTTCGGGCGGCCGGTGCGCGCCCTCGACGAGATGCACCGGGTGCTGCGCCCCGGCGGCCGGGCGGTGATCCAGGACATGAGCCGGGAGGCGTCCCGGGCCGCCGTCGACGACGAGATCAGGGGCATGGGGCTCACACCGCTGAACGCCCTCATGACGAAGGTGCCGCTGCTCGCGCTGCGCCGCCGCGCCTACTCCCGGGACCTGTTCGCCCGCCTCGCCGCCGAGAGCGCGTTCGGGACCTGCGAGATCCGTACGGAGGGCATCAGCGTCGAGGTCCGGCTGACCAGACCGGCCCGGTAGGCCGCGTGGCCCGGGGCGGGGCCTGGAGCGCCCCGCCCCGGAGCACGCGCGGTCAGGACGAGGCCGGTACGGGCGTGGTCTCCTCCTCGGCGACCCGCAGTCCGCGCACGCCGGGGGCGAGGAGCGCGGCCAGCGTTACCAGGACGATGATCGCGCCGCAGGCGACCAGCGCCGGCCGCGGCCCCACCCCGATGGCCACCGGCCCGGCCACCAGCAGGCCGAGCGGCCCGAACATGAGAGACCCGAGCGCGTCGTAGGAGCTCACCCGCGACAGCGACTCGGCCGGGATCTCGCGCTGCATCGTGGTCTGCCACAGCACGCCGAAGATGTCGAAGCACACCCCCATCACGAACGCCCCGCCCACGACCGTCCACAGCGGCGCGTCCAGGCCGAGCAGCACGTACGGCGCGGCGGTGGGCAGGGTGAGCAGTGTGGCGACCAGGATGGGCCGCCGGGGGCGCAGGCGCAGCGTGACGACCACCCCCACGATCATGCCGACGGCCTCGCCCGCGAGGACGGCCGACCACGCGGGCGCCCCGCCGAGCGACTCCTTGGCGACGAGCGGCCCGAGCACGCCGTGGGCGGCCTGCAGCGCCATGACCAGGACCGAGAACTGGGCGACGACCACCCACAGCCACTGGCGGGAGACGAACTCGCGCCAGCCGTCCCGCAGTTCGGCCAGCACCGAGTGCCCGCCGCCCGCCGTCCGCTCGGCCGGCGTGAGCCGCAGCAACGCGACCAGTACGGCGGCCACGGCGAACATCGCCCCGCTCACGGTCAGCGCCCAGCCGCTCCCCAGCAGGACCACGGCGGCGCCGCTCAGCACCAGGCCGGCCACGCGGGAGACGTTCTGGCCCAGCCCCAGCAGCGCGTTCGCGGTCTGCAGCCGGTCGGCGGGCACCACGTCCGGGATGATGCCGGTCAGGGCGGGGAACAGGGCCGCGGCGGCGATGCCGCTCACCGCGCTCGCGATCACGAGGGCGGGCAGCGGCGTCCAGCCGGTGAGCATCATCGCGGCCAGGCAGAAGTACGCCGCCGCGTTGAGCGACTCGCCCACCATCATGACCCGGTGACGCGGCAGCCGATCGGCGATCACGCCGCCGACGAGGATGAACAGCACCATCGGCAGCGCCTCGGCGGTGAGCACGGCCGACAGCGTCGTGGCGGTCGCGCCGGGGAGGCCGAGCACGCCGAAGGCGAGGGCCACCGGCGCGAAGGCGGTGCCGAGCACGGAGATCGTGCGGGCCGCCAGCAGCAGGGCGAACCGCCGATCTCCGAGAAGGCCGAGATCGCGGCGGACGCCATTCATGTGAGAACTCCGGGAGACGGGCCGGTGGTGGAGAAGGGTGCACGGGGAGGAGGGGTGCACAGGATGGGGTGACAGTCCATCGTGCCGCTCCCGGACGCGCCCGTCACCTCATTTACCGCGCGTTCACCGCGGCCGGAGACTCCCCGCCCCGCTCACCTCGGTAGATCCGTCGGGGCTTTCCGGGGGGAGACCAAGTGGGGCCCAGCACCTATCCTTGGCGGGGAGGGGTAGTCTCGGCGGGAAGACAAGAGCGATCCTTCCGACAGTCCGCTCTTGTGCCCTGGTGGAAGGTGGACGGCGGACTCATGGGTGGAGGTGATCGCATTCTGCGGCTGACCCCTGTGAACAGTTCGCCCGACGGGTCCGGACAACTCCCGCGGGAAGCCGTCACCGCCCTCGTGCAGTCCACGCTCGACGCGATGCCGACCCAGGGCGTCTGGCAGCTGCCGATCCGCGATCCGGCCGGCGTCGTCGTCGACTTCGAGGTGCTCGCGGCGAGCCCTGAGGCCCGTGACATCAAGGACCGGGTCGGCAAGGAACTCGTCGGCCTGCGCATGCTGCAGGGATACCCCAGCGTCGCCGGCTCCCCGCTCTGGGAGGCGTGCCTGCGGGTCGTGTCGACCGGGGAGGCCGAGGACGTCGATCCCTACGTCCACCGGGAGGACGACGACGGCGTCCCCTACCTGTCCACCTACAGCGTCCGCGTGGCCCCGTTGCAGGGCGGCATCTTCCTGTCCTGGGTGCGTCACGACAGGGAGGAGCGGCTGGCCGCCCGGCTGCTGCACACCGAGCGCCTCGGTCACCTGGGCTGGGGCCACTGGAGCCTGGTGACGGGCGAGGTCGAGTGGTCCGACCAGCTCTACGTCATCCACGGGCGCGACCCGGCCGACGGCCCGTTCCCCCTGGAGCACTACCGCGAGATCGCCCACCCCGACGACGTGCCCGTCGTCGACCACGCGCTCTCCACGCTCATCGAGAACGGCGGGCCGCACGAGTTCGAGCTGCGCATCCGCGTCGGCCGGGAGCACCGGCACATCAGGGCCACGGCCGAGGTCACCAGGGACGCCGCGGGGCGGCCCGTCGAGATCCACGGCGTGCTCCAGGACGTGACCGACTGGCGCCGGACCGCCCACGAGCTGGCCGAGGTCAGCCAGCGGCTGGAGGAGGAGTCGCAGCTCACCGCGCGCCTGCAGAGCATCATCCTCCCGGTGCAGGACGCCGTGCCCGGGCTGCAGCTCGGCGTACGCTACTTCCCCGCCGAGACGGCCCCGCTGGGCGGCGACTGGTACCAGGCCATCCACCTCGACAACGAGGAGGCGCTGCTGGCCGTCGGTGACGTCGCCGGGCACGGCCTGGCCGCCGCCTCCGCCATGGCGAAGCTGCGGCACGCGATCACCGGGCTGGCCTTCGCCGACCACGACCCGGCGCAGATCCTGGTCGCGCTGAACCGGCTGCTGCGGCGGATGCGGCCCGACGTGCTCGCCACCGCGGTGGTGGCGCGTTACCGGGTCGAGGACCGCACGCTCACGTGGACCCACGCGGGCCACCCTCCGATGCTGCTGGTGCGGGGTGACAAGGTGCACCGGCTGCTGCATCCCGGAGTCCTCCTCGGGGTCTTCGAGAGCGTGAGCTACACGTGCGCACAGATCCGGCTGGAGCCGGACGACCTGCTTCTGATGTTCACCGACGGTCTCATCGAACGACCGGGCCGGGACCTGTTCGAGGGTCTGGACATCCTCAGCGAGGCCATTGCGGAGGTGGTGCCGAAGGTGCCTCCGGACGAGAGGGTGGCGGCCGTCATGGGGGTCCTCGCTCCGAGCAACACCGGTGACGACACCTGCATCCTCGCCGCGCGCATCATGCCGAACGCTTTGGAAGTGTCCTGATGTCCGAACTCCATATCTCGACAGAGCCGATCACGCCCGACGCCGGAGACAGTGGGAGCAGCGGCATCCTCGGAGTGGTGACGGTGCGGGGGACGCTCGACTTCATCACCCACGAGACGGCCTCCGGGCTCTTCGACAAGGCCTTCGCGCAGTACGGGCCGCACCTGGTCATGGACCTCCTGGGACTCGACTTCCTCGACTCCAGGGCGACCGGCCTGCTGGTGAGCTGCTGGAAGCGCGCACTCGACGAAGGGGGCTGGCTGGCTCTCGTCGCGCTGGAGAAGGGCGCCGCGCGCGCCCTGTGGATCACGGGCCTGGCGTCCCACGTCCCGGTCTTCCCCACCGTCGAGGCCGCCCTCGCCGCCGCTCCGCCGCGCGCCGCCCAGTAGGCCCCCACGACAGGCCCTCGCGAGCGGCCTGGGGTCGCCGAAGCCTCCGCGAGCCGATCCAAGACCTCCCCAACTCCTCCTCACGTGCCGCCACGGGCGGGATAGGGCCACAGGGTCCGGGTAGCACCCCCACAGGACGGCCGGGCCGGGGAGCGGAGCCTGGGGGCCTGGAGGGGGCGAGGTCATGAGACGTCTCATCGCCGCCGCGGCGGTCGCGGCCGCGGGCCTCGGAGCGGCGCGATGGGCGGCGGCACGCGGGCGGATGCCCGTCTCGGCGAGGGACCCCCTCGCGGCCGGCCGCTGGCTCGGCGTCACGATCAACCGGCCGCCCGAGGAGGTCGCCCCCGGCGAGAGGCTGCCCGAGCCGCTGACCCGCGTGGACGCGGAGGTGCGGATGAACCGGGCGCCGGGCGGCCGGGGCACGGAACTCTACGCCCGCCCGAGGGGGCGTACGGCGCGGGCCGAAGGCGCCCTGACCCGGCTGCGCGGCGAGGACTCCCGCACGGCGGTCCGTACGGCGCTGCGCGAGGCGAAGTCCCTGCTGGAGACGGGCGACGTGCTGCGGTCGGACGAGGAGATCGCCACCACCCGGCCCACCCTGCCGGGGAAGGTCCTCGACCTGGCGCTCGGCCGGGCGTCGGAAGGGGGACGGCTGTGAAGGCGGTCTGCTGGCAGGGCGTGAACGAGCTGTCGGTCGAGCGGGTGCCCGACCCCGCGATCCTCAACGCCCAGGACGCGATCGTGAAGGTGACGGCCAGCACCACCTGCGGCTCCGACCTGCACCTGCTCGGCGGTCACATCCCGGCGATGCGGGCGGGTGACGTCATCGGGCACGAGTTCCTCGGCGAGATCGTGGAGACCGGCCCGGAGGTGACCCGGCACCGGCCGGGCGACCGGGTGGTCGTCTGCTCGATCATCGGCTGCGGGCGCTGCTGGTCGTGCCGGCACGGCGACTGGTCCCTGTGCGAGAACAGCAACCCCAACCCGGGCATCACGGACCTGATGTGGGGCGGGTCGACGGCCGGGATCTTCGGCTACTCCCACGCGATGGGGGGCTTCAGAGGCAGCCACGCCGAGTACGTCCGGGTGCCCTTCGCCGACCACAACGCGTTCACCGTGCCCGAGGGCGTCTCCGACATGGACGCCGTGTTCGCCTCCGACGCCGTTCCGACGGGATGGATGGGAGCCGACCTCGGCGGCGTACGGCCGGGCGACGTGGTCGCGGTGTGGGGCTGCGGCGGCGTCGGCCAGATGGCCGCCAGAGCCGCGATGCTCCTCGGCGCCGAACGGGTCGTCGCGATCGACCGCTACCCCGAACGGCTGGCCATGACCACCCGCCACGTCGGCTGCGAGGTGGTCGACTACACGACCACCGACGTCGTCTCCGAACTGCGCGAGCGCACCGGCGGGCGGGGACCGGACGTGTGCATCGAGGCCGTCGGCATGGAGGCGGACAGCACCGGCCTGCAGCGCGTGTACGACGGGGTCAAGCAGCGGCTCCGCCTGGAGCAGGACCGCCCGGCCGCCGTACGGGAGGCGATCCACGCCTGCCGCAAGGGCGGCTCGGTGTTCGTGCTCGGCGTCTTCGCCGGGTTCGTGGACAAGTTCCCGCTCGGCGCGCTGATGAACAAGGGCCTCACGCTGCGGGGCGCGCAGCAGCACGGCCAGCGGTACATCCCGAAGCTGCTCGAACTGATCGGCAGGGGGGACCTGAAGCCGTCCCACCTCGCGACGCACACCATGACGCTCGACGAGGGGCCCAGGGGCTACGACCTGTTCAGGAACAAGAAGGACGGCTGCGTGCGGGCCGTGTTCCGCCCCTGGATCTGAGACTCCGGACCCGGCGCGGGCGGGCGTGAAGACGGCCCGCCGTCCCCTGACGGGACGGCGGGCGCGCGATCTCAGCGTACGGCTGGGGCGGCCAGCCGTTCCGCCTCCTGGTGCAGCGCCTCGATGAGGACGAACTCCAGCCGGAGCTCCTCGTCCACGAGGCTGTCGAGGACGTCCATCCGGGCCTCCTTGTTTCCAAGACGTCCCGCGGTGCGCGGTGGTTCACCGGGCGCCCGCACGAATCCGGAACGGGACGCGGGCGGCTCCTCCGCCGCGAGGACGGCTACCCAGAAGAGGCGCGGCCTCACTCACATCCGTCACACAGATCGACTGCGGCATCAGGGATGGCCGAGAAGGAGCGGAGAAGAGCCGGAAGGCAGGCGGGGAAACGGCCGGACATGGCCTATAGTGAGAGGTTCGAAAGTATCTGAAAAACAGAGGCCCTCGTTAGGAGTTTATCACAGAAATGAGTGAGCGTCAACCTGACACCGCTCGCGCCGAGGCCCTGCGGCGTGAACAGGAGTACGTCTCCATGCTGTACGAACGTCTCGACGTCGCCCGCGACCGGGCCGGCCGCGGGATGCGCGACGTTCTGGCCCGGGGCGCCTCGGGCACCAGGCAGGCGCTCGTGGAGCGGGAGGTGACGGCGGCCGAGCACGCCGACCGCCTCGCGCGGTTGTCGGCCGTCGAACGCGGCCTCTGCTTCGGCCGCGTCGACGACGGCGATGGCCGCACCCTCTACATCGGGCGTGTCGGGCTCCGCGACGACGACCACACGTCCGTGCTGGTGGACTGGCGGGCACCGGCCGCACGCCCCTTCTACGTCGCCACCCCAGGCGACCCCGAGGGTCTCGTACGCCGCCGTCACCTCCACATCCGGGACCGCAGGGTCGTCGGGATCGACGACGAGGTCTTCGACCTCGACCGGATGGCCGACGCCGACCGCCGTACGCTCGTCGGCGAGGCGGCCCTGCTCGCGGCGCTGCGGCGGGGGCGCACCGGACGCATGGGCGAGGTCGTCGCGACGATCCAGCGGGAGCAGGACCGGGTGATCCGCTCGGGCCTGGCCGGGGCGCTGGTCGTGCAGGGCGGGCCGGGCACCGGCAAGACCGTCGCCGCGCTGCACCGTGCGGCGTACCTGCTCTACACGCACCGCGACACACTGGAACGGCGCGGCATCCTCGTCGTCGCGCCCAACGCGACCTTCTCCCGGTACATCGGCCAGGTGCTCCCGGCGCTGGGCGAGACCCAGGTGGTGCTCACCAGCCTGGGCGGGCTCCACCCCGGCGTGCGGGCCGAGGCCGAGGACGCGCCTGCCACCGCCGTCGTGAAGGGCGACCCGCGCATGGTCCGGGTGATCGAGGAGGCCGTACGGGACCGGGAGCGGGTGCCGGAGGGCGACCTGGAGGTGCGGATCCCCGTCCGCACCTCCCTGCGCGGCGGCGTGGAGGTGGTGGTCGAGGAGATGACGCTGCGGGTGGACCACGCCACCTGCCTGCGGGCCCGGGACCACGCCCGCGGCCTGCGGCGGCCGCACAACATCGCCCGCTGGGCCTTCGTCCGCCGGATCCTGCCGGCGCTGGCGCGCGACGAGGCCGAGCGGCTCGACCGGCCATTGGAGGACGGCGACCTGCGGTACGCGGCCACGGCCCTGTGGGAGCACCGATCGGTACGTGACGCACTCGACGCCCTGTGGCCGGAGATCAGTCCGGAGCGGCTCGTCCGCGAGCTTCTGTCCGACGAGGAGCGGTTGCGCGCCGCCGCCGGGCCGCACCTGACGGAGGACGAGCGCGCGGTGCTGCTGCGGCCACGGGAGGCGCCCTGGACCGTCGGCGACGTGCCGCTGCTCGACGAGGCCGCCGAACTGCTCGGCGAGCACGACCACGGGGCGGAGGCGAGACGGCGCCGCGCGGAGGAGGAGCGGCGTGAGGAGGAGCTGTACGCCAGGGAGGTACTCACGATCACCGACGCCGCCTCGGTGCTGGACGCGGCCTCGCTGGCCGGCCGCAACCGCGACGACGGGCCGTACGTCACGACCGCGGACCGGGCCGCCCGTGACCGCACCTGGGCGTACGGGCACGTGATCGTGGACGAGGCGCAGGAGCTGTCGGCGATGGCGTGGCGGACGGTGATGCGGCGGGTCCCGGCCCGCTCCCTGACGGTTGTGGGCGACATCGCGCAGACCGGCGCGGCCGCCGGCGCCCGGTCCTGGGGCGAGATGCTCGACCCGTACGTGAAGGGGCGCTGGCGGGAGGAGCGCCTGCTGGTCAACTACCGCACCCCGGCGGAGATCATGGAGGTGGCCGCGGACGTGCTGCGGGCGGTGGAGCCCGGGCAGGAGCCGCCCGAGTCGGTCAGGCACGGCGGCGCCCGCCCCCGCGCCGTACCGGCCGCCGGGACCGATCTGCGGCGGCTGGTGGACGCGGAACTGCGTGAGATCGGGGAGGGGGGTGAGATCGGGGAGGGGCGGGTGGGCGTCGTCACGCCGGACGCCCGGCACGCCGAGATCGGCGCGCTGTTTCCCGAAGCCGTCGATCCGCTGGACAGCCGGGTGGCCGTCCTGACCGTGCGCGGCTCCAAAGGTCTGGAGTTCGACGCCGTGGTCGTGGTCGACCCCGAGGGCATCCTGCGTCAGTCCCCGAAGGGAGGCCAGGATCTGTACGTCGCGACCACGCGGGCGACGCGGCGGCTGACCGTGGTCCACGAGGGCGCGCTGCCCGCCATGCTGCACCGCCTGGAACCCGCCGGGCAGCCTGAGAACGCCGGGCCGCTTGGCAACGCCGCGCCCCTGGAGGACCCGGGCCGCCGCCTCTGAGCCGCCTTAGAGCACGCCGGGCCGCCGGCGACGGGGCGGCCCGGCGTCCTCGGAGGGCTCGGGGGACTCCGGACACGCGAACGGCCGGCGTGGAGGACGCCGGCCGTATCAGCGCGGCCGTGTGCCGCGCACAGCGCGGCCACCGGTTTCAGGACATCTTCCCCGAGATCTCGTCGGCGGCCTTGTCGGCCTTCTCTCCGACCTCCTCGGCCTTGTCTCCCACCCACCTGCCGGCGTCGGCACCCGTGTGCCGCACACTGTCCCGCATCGTGTCGGCCCACTTCTGGGCGTTGTTGCGGTACATCGCCACTCCGGCCGCGCCGATCGCGACACCGCTGAGCAGCGCGACGACGGGCCAGCGCCGCCGGGTGCGCCGGGTGCCGGTCGACACCTCGATCCGGCGGGCCAACTCGCTCAGGAACGCGCTGACGATCGGAGCGATCTGCTCCTCGACCGACTGCGCCGCCTGGTCGAGCTTCGGCGCCGCCCAGACTCTGGCGTCCTCGATCCGGTGCGTGGCGAGGTCTCTGGCGTTCTCCGCCATCGGACTCACCCGCCCGCCGGCCTTCATCGCCTGATCTCTCACCCTGCTCAGCCACGTCTGCGGGATGATCACTTCGGCACGGCGCTTTCTGTTCATTGTCAGGGACACGATCAACCTCCCCAATCGACAGCGGCCCCGGACCGTCCCCTTCCCGGATGGTCGGGGCTCAATCACGGGCGGTGCTTGAAGGCATGCTCGATACCCTGTGATCCGGACAACTAACACGAGCAACCTAAGGGGGCGGCCCTCGTGGCTGACAACCTCATCGCGAACCTGCGCACGAACCACGGCACGATCCGGGTCCGGCTCTTCCCCAACAAGGCGCCGAAGACGGTGCGCAACTTCGTCGAACTCGCGGAGGGCACCCGTGAGTGGACCCACCCCGAGACCGGCGAGAAGACGACCGCCAAGCTGTACGACGGCACCATCTTCCACCGGGTGATCAACGGCTTCATGATCCAGGGTGGCGACCCGCTCGGGCAGGGCGTCGGCGGCCCGGGATACAGCTTCGACGACGAGATCCACCCGGAGAACCAGTTCAACCGGCCCTACCTGCTCGCCATGGCGAACGCCGGCAAGCGGTTCGGCAAGGGCACCAACGGGTCCCAGTTCTTCATCACCGTCTCGCCGACGCCGCACCTCAACCAGGGCCACACGATCTTCGGCGAGGTGATCGAGGGCACCGAGGTCGTCGACGCGATCGCCAAGACCCCCACCGCCCGGGGCGACCGGCCCGTCAACGACGTGGTCCTCGAAGAGGTCACCATCGAGCGGTCCTGACGCTTCCGGCGATCACGGCGCACAGCGTCCGGCGATCACGGCGCCCCGGCCGCGCGAACGCGCGCGGCCGGGGCGTTTCCGGCTTATAGGCTGGCTGTCGTGGATGTGCCCGCACCGGGACCCGCCCCAGGAAGGATTCCATGACCTCCCAGCCTCCGCCGCCCCCGCAGCCGGGGGCGCACGCCGTACCCACCTGCTACCGGCACCCCGAGCGCGAGACCTACGTCCGCTGCCAGCGCTGCGCGCGCCCGATCTGCCCCGACTGCATGCGTGAGGCGGCGGTCGGCCACCAGTGCCCCGAATGCGTCCAGGAGGGCAACCGGGAGGTCCGGCAGGCCCGCACGACCTTCGGTGGCGCGGTCGTCGCCGCGCCCCGCGTCACCTGGGCGCTGCTCGCCCTCAACGTGCTCGCGTACGCGGCCGAGGTCGTGAACCAGAACGAGGTCATCCGGCGGTTCGCCATGTACTCGCTCGGCGTCCACCTGGGCGAGTGGTGGCGCCTGATCACCGGCGCCTTCCTGCACTCGCCGCCGCCGTCGTTCTGGCACATCCTGTTCAACATGTGGGCGCTGTACGTCATCGGGCCCGAACTGGAGCGCAGGCTCGGCTCGACCCGGTTCGCGGCGCTCTACCTGCTGTCGGCGCTCGGCGGCTCGGTCGCCATCTACCTGTTCGGCACCGTGGCGGTCGGCGCGTCCGGAGCCATCTACGGCCTGTTCGGCGCGTTGTTCGTGGTCTCCCGCAAACTCGGGTACGACGCCCGGGGCGTCCTGTGGCTGATCGGGATCAACGTGGTGCTCACGTTCGTCGTGCCCGGCATCAGCTGGCAGGGGCACCTCGGCGGGCTGCTGACCGGCACCCTGGTCGCGGCGGGCTTCGCCTACGCACCCCGCGGCAACCGCGTGCTCGTCCAGGTCGGCGTCGCGGCGGTCGTGCTGGTGGCGCTGGTCCTGCTCGTCACCGCGCTTCCGCCGTACGGATATCCTCCCGTGGGCATCCGCACCTGAGCGCGTCGCGCGTCTGACCTGGTCGGCCGGGCCTCGCCGTACGGGAGCGGGCCCGGCGGATCGACCGCGCGTCGCACTTTACCCACAGCCTGTGGACAAAGACTGTGGAAAAAATCTCAAACGGCTAACGCCACTTGGTGGACAGCACGACACCCACGATGATGAGCCCGAACCCGATCAGCAGGTTCCAGTTGGCCAGCGCGGAGATACCGGGAACGTTCGGCGCGATGTAGTAGACCGCGATCCAGACGATGCCGACGATCCAGCAGGCCACCATCAGAGGGGCGAGCCAGCGGGGGCTGACCTTCACCGTCTGCGTCTTCTGCGGCGGCGTGTAGACGGGCTTCTTGCGAATCTTCGACTTGGGCACGGGAGCGTCTCCTGGTGGGTACCCGCGCGGTCGTGCGGGCTGGTGTCAATAGCGTAGTCGCCATGGCGGCGAAGTCCCGAGCAAGGATAGTCGGCGCGGGCCCGCCGGGGCGATCCCCGTACGGCATTGCCTTAGGCTGAAAGTCCGATTTCTCCACACCCGAGAACGCCGAACGAGCCGATGACGCAGCCGGAGACAGAGCGGGAGACACAGCGAACGGCACCGCACGGCGCGCCGCCGAGGGTGCTGGTCGTGGACAACCACGACAGCTTCGTCCACACGATCGTGCAGTACCTGCGTGGTCTCGGCGCGGACTGCGACGTGCGGCCGCGCGACCGGGTCACGGTGGGCGACGCCGACGGATTCGACGGCGTGCTCGTCTCGCCCGGCCCCGGCACGCCCGAGGAGGCCGGCGTGTCCGTCCCCCTCGTACGGCACTGCGCCGGGCGCGGCCTGCCGCTGCTGGGGGTCTGCCTCGGGCACCAGGCCATCGCCGTCGCGTACGGCGCGGTGGTGAGCCGCGCCCCCGAGTTGATGCACGGCAGGACCAGCCCGGTCAGGCACGACGGGCGGGGGGTCTTCGCGGAGATCCCCTCGCCGGTCACGATGACGCGTTACCACTCGCTCGCCGTGGTCCCGCGGACCGTGCCGGACGCGCTGGAGGTCACCGCCACCACCCCCGACGGCGTCATCATGGGCCTGCGTCACCGTGCCGCCCCCGTCGAGGGCGTCCAGTTCCATCCCGAGTCGGTCGTGTCCGAACACGGCCACCGCCTTCTCGGAAACTGGCTCGCGCGGATCGTGTAACGCTTTCCGCTCTTGTTACGAAGACCAAAGTGAGGGCTTCCGCCATTGCCCCCGAGTGGCGGAAGCCCTTCTCGCGTGTGCGGGCCGTTTCCGCCCTATCTCTCAGCCGCCCCGGCCTGCCCGCCGCGCCATGCCTGCCGCACTCTGCCCGCCGCGCCCGGCGCCGTACGTGAACCGTTCATGAAAGCCGGACGGCGGCCACCGCCGTGCGGTGGCCGCCGTCCTCTCGCAGCGTTGTCAGTTCGGTCGGTGGCGCTGCTCAGCCGTTGCCGAAGGGGTCGTCGCCGCCGTCCCCGAGGTCGACGCCGCCGCCGTCGTCCGTCGGGTCGGCCGTCGGTATGTCGTCGACCGGCGGCTGGGTCGGCTCCTCCGTCTGCTGCTCCGGCCCACTGGAGACCGTCAGCGTGATCGTGGTGCCGGGGTTGAGCTTGGCCCCCGGCTGCGGCGACTGGTCGATCACGTTGCCCGGCGCCACCACGTCGCTCGGCCGCTCCGTCGTCTTCACCCTGAAGCCGGCGCCCTCGATCGCCTTCTTGGCGTCCGCCAGCGTGAGGCCGACGACGCTCGGCACCTCCGTCATCTCCTTGGGCACGTAGAGCTTGACGAGGGAGCCCTTGTCGACCTCCTCGCCCGCCTTCGGGTCGGTGTCGAACACCTTGCCCTGGGGCTGCCTGGAGGCCTTCGCCACGACGCTGGCCTTGAGACCCATCTCCACGAGCTTCGCCCGGGCCTCGTCCGGCGCCAGACCGGTCACGTCGGGGATGGAGATCTTCTCCTCGCCCTTCGACACGATGACGGTGACGGTGGAGCCGGGGTCGGCCTCCTCGCCCTCGGCGGGCTCGGTGCTGATGACGGAGCCCTTGGGCACGTCGGCGTTGAACTCCTCGGGCCCGAACTCGACCTTGAAGCCCTTCGCCTCCAGCGCCTGCTTGGCCGCGGCCTTCGTCTGGTTGGTCACCTGCGGGATGGCGACCTTGTCGGCCGTGGACGAGCCGCCGCCGCCGAGGAAGGCGTACCCGACCCCGATCATCGCGCCGATCACCAGGAGCGGGATCAGGATCCACGCGGCCGTCTTCAGCGCGGTGTTGCCGCCGCCCCCGCGCCGCCGCCCGTCGTAGCGGCCGCCGCGTTCCTCGGGGCCGTAGTCGTACTGGGGGATCGCGCGGGTGCCCTGGGTGGCGGCGCCGCCCGCCGTGGTCATCGTCCGGGTGCGGTCCGGCGCGCCGTACGAGTTGTACTGCTGGGTGGCCATCGCCATCGTCTGCGGGTCGACGGGCATGCCGGACATGGCCCGCTGGAGGTCGCCGCGCATCTCGGCGGCGCTCTGGTAGCGGTGGACCGGGTCCTTGGCCATGGCCTTGAGCACGATCGCGTCGGCCCACTGGGGGATCTCGGGGTCGATCCGCGACGGCGGGATCGGGTCCTCCCGCACGTGCTGGTAGGCGATGGCGACGGGGGAGTCGCCGGTGAAGGGCGGCTGGCCGGTGAGCAGTTCGTACAGCACGCAGCCGGTCGAGTAGATGTCGCTGCGGGCGTCGACGCGCTCGCCGCGGGCCTGCTCAGGGGAGAGGTACTGCGCGGTGCCGATCACCTGTGCGGTCTGGGTCATCGTGGCCGCGGAGTCGGCCATCGCCCGGGCGATGCCGAAGTCCATGACCTTGACCTCGCCGTTGACCGTCAACATGATGTTGGCCGGTTTGATGTCCCGGTGGACGATGCCGCCCCGGTGGCTGTAGTCGAGCGCCCGCAGGATGCCGTCGACGAGCTCCGCGGCCCGCTCGGGCATCAGCCGCCGGTCGGCGCGCAGCACGTCGCGCAGCGTCCGCCCGTCGACGAACTCCATGACGATGTACGGCACGGGCGTGTTGTCCATCATGTCCTCGCCGGTGTCGTACACGGCGATGATGGACGGGTGGTTGAGCGAGGCGGCCGACTGCGCCTCACGCCGGAAGCGCGCCTGGAACGTGTGGTCCCTGGCGAGGTCGGAGCGGAGCGTCTTGATGGCGACGACACGGTCCAGCCGGATGTCCCGGGCGCGGTAGACCTCGGCCATGCCGCCACGCCCCACGACGCCGTCGAGCTCGTAGCGTCCGCCGAGTAGTCGTGGCTGAGTCATTTCCTGCACAGTCCCTTGCCGTTCATCGTGGGGTGCCGCCGGTGTCCATCATCGACCTTTTTCCTCATCACTCCCCCTCAGCCGGAGGGTTCGTGTCGGGCGGGGGTTCCGTGGGGCGCGGAGTCTCGGTGGTTTCCTTGGCCGGGGTGGACGTCGGTTCCGAGGTCGAGGAAGAGGTCGGGGACGGGTCCGGTTCGGGCGTCCGGGTGGATGGTGCCGACCTGCTTACGGTAGCCGACGGAACGGCGGTCGGCTCAGCCGACGTCCTCCGGGCCGTGGGCCGGTGCGACGGCGGCGCCGCCGGTTCGGACTCCCGCGTCGGCGCCTCGGACGGCGTCGGCGAGGTGGACGACGAGGTCGTGGGCACGGTGGTCTCCCCCGTGTCCGGCGGCGCGTCGCCGATCTGTCCGGCGGTGAACGCCAGCACCCCGATGCCGACCGCGGCGGCGCAGCCGGCCGCGGCGAGGATCAGGGCCGCCGGGCGCCGCCTGCGCCCGCTCGC
>QFZU02000070.1 GCA_003260025.2 Microbispora triticiradicis
GGCGTACGGTGTCGAAGTTCATGGCGGGGGACTTCGACGGTGACGGCAAGGACGACATCATCGGTTTCAACGGTGGTGACGAGTTGATGATCTGGCGGAGTACGAGTACCGCGACGGCTTTTGGTTTCGCGCCGTACAAGAGTCTGGGCACCGGGTGGGGGGTGTTCACGCAGCTTCTTCCGCTGGCTGATTATGACGGTGACGGGAAGAACGGTGGTGACGAGCTGATGGTCTGGCGGAGTTCCAGTACCGCGACGGCTTTCGGTTTCGCCCCGTACAAGAGTCTGGGCACCGGCTGGGGCATCTTCGGCAACAAGCTCCTCACCTCCGCCCCCACCGACTGACCGTCACCCCGGGACGTCGCACCTACGGGCCCTGGCCGGCCGCTGACCTCGCCCCCGGCCGGGGCCCCACCCGGCGGAGAGCGGAGACAGCACGCCGATAGGCTCCCCAGGCATGAGAGTCGGGATCATCGGCCTGGGAGACATCGCGCGGAAGGCCTACCTGCCGGTGCTGGCGGCCACGCCGGGGATCGAGCCGCTGCTCTGCACCCGCGACCGGGCGGTCCTCGACCGGCTCGGCGACGCGTACCGGATCCCGGCCCGCTTCGCCTCGCTGGACGGCCTGATCGGGGCGGGGGTCGACGCGGCGTTCGTGCACACGGCGACCGAGGCGCACGTCCCCGTCGTGACGGCTCTGCTGGAGGCCGGCGTGCACGTCTACGTGGACAAGCCGCTGGCGTACGACGCCGCGGCGAGCGCCGGGCTCGTACGGCTGGCAGGCGAGCGGGGCAGGTCGCTGATGGTGGGGTTCAACCGCAGATTCGCCCCCGGCTACGCCGCCCTCCGGGAGCTGCCCCGCGACGTGATCGTGATGCAGAAGAACCGCCGCGGCCTGCCCGGCGACCCCCGTACGGTGATCTTCGACGACTTCGTCCACGTGGCCGACACGCTGCGCTTCCTGGCGCCGGGGGAGATCACCGACACCGCGATCAGGACCCGGGTGCGGGACGGCCTGCTGGAACACGTGGTGCTGACGCTCGGCGGCGACGGCTTCACCGCGATCGGCGTGATGAGCCGCACCAGCGGCGCGGCCGAGGAGACCTGTGAGGTGATGGGCGGCGGCGGGAAGCGCCGGGTCGTGAACCTCGGCGACGTGGTGGACCTCGACGGCGGCGAGACCCTCGCGAGGCGGGCGGACTGGGTCCCGGTGGCCCGGCAGCGGGGGATCGAGCAGGCCGTCGCCGAGTTCCTCGGCGCGGTCGGCGAGGGGCGGGTCCTCACGGCCGAGGACGCGCAGGTAACGCACGAGTTGTGCGAGGAGATCGTGCGGCGGACGAACGAGCACGAGTCGCGCTTTACTCCCCTTTTGGAGTAGGAAGGTACTCGTGTCAGAACTTGTGCTGGGCCCGCTGCTGCGCCACGTGGACGGGTCCGCCGCGACCGTCTGGGTGGAGACCTCCGAGCCCTGCACGGTCCGCGTGCGGGCCGGGGACGCCTCCTCGGAGGAGCACACCTTCACCGTGCACGGCCACCACTACGCCCTGGTGGACGTCGGCATCGACGGGCCGGTGGCCTACGAGGTGGACCTCGACGACCGGCGGGTGTGGCCGGGGGACGACGGCCTGCCGCCGAGTGTGATCCACCCCGTCACCGCCCTCAACCGGTTGATCTTCGGCTCCTGCCGGACGAGCGTGCCGCACGAGGAGCCGTACGTGCGGACCCACGGCCCGGACGTCCTGCGGGCGTACGGCCTGCGCCTGATGGAGTCGCCGGACGACCGGCCCGACCTCATCCTGCTCCTCGGCGACCAGGTGTACGCCGACGAGCTCACCCCGGACATGAAGGACTTCATCGCCGGGCGCAGGGCCGAGGGCCCGCAGGAGGTCGTCGACTTCGAGGAGTACGCCGAGCTGTACCGCCAGGCGTGGTCAGATCCGGCGGTCCGCTGGCTGCTGTCCACGGTCCCGACCCTGATGATCTTCGATGACCACGACGTCAGGGACGACTGGAACACCTCGTCGGCGTGGCGCGAGCAGATGGCGCAGGTGCCGTGGTGGCACCGGCGCATCGTCTCCGCTCTGGGGTCCTACTACGTCTACCAGCACCTGGGCAACATCCCGCCGGCCGAGCGGGAGGCCGATCCCGTGCTCGCCGCGCTGCGGGCGGGCGCCGGCGAGGAGACGCTCGACGAGTTCGCCCGGCGGGCCGACGCGGAGCCCGACTCGGTCCGCTGGAGCTATCACCGGGACCTCGGCGACACCCGTCTCGTCATCCTGGACAGCCGCAGCGCCCGGACGCTCGAACCGGGACGCCGCCGGATGATCGACGCGGAGGAGTGGAGCTGGTTCGAGAAGCAGGCGACCGGCGACTTCGGCCACCTCGTCGTCGGGTCGTCGCTGCCGGTCCTGCTGCCGTCCGGGATCCACCACGTCGAGGGCTGGAACGAGGCGGTCTGCGACGGCATCTGGGGCCGCCGGGCGGCGCGGTGGGGCGAACGGGTGCGGCAGTTCCTCGACCTGGAGCACTGGGGGGCCTTCCGCCGCTCGTTCGAGGACCTCGCGCGGGTGCTGGTCGAAGTCGCCTCGGGTCAGCGGGGACGGACGCCCGCGACCGTCCTGCTGCTGTCGGGCGACGTCCACTACTCCTACATGGCCTCCGTACGGCGGAAGGGCGGAGGACGCATCCACCAGATCGTCTGCTCGCCGATCCGCAACCCGCTGAGCCGCTCGCTGCGCTTCGCCAACATCGTGGCGTCGTTCGGGCTGGCGGGCCTGCTCGGCGGGCTGCTGGCCCGGGCCGGCGGCCTGCCCCGGCCGTCGCTGCGCTGGCGCATCAGCAAGGGACCCTGGTTCCCCAACATGATGACCGCCGTCGACTTCGCGCCCGGGGAGGCCGTGGTCACGTGGTTCACCGACACGGGCGACCACGACACGGTGACGATCAGGCCCGAGCCTCCCGCAGCACCGCGCTGAGCCGGTCCGTCGCCCAGGCCAGGTCGTCCCGCGAGACGACGAGGGGCGGCGCGAGGCGGATCGTCGAGCCGTGGGTGTCCTTGACGAGCACGCCGCGGCGCATGAGCGCCTCGCTGATCTCCCGTCCGGTGCCGAGCGACGGATCGATGTCGACCCCCGCCCACAGCCCGCGCCCGCGTACGGCGACCACCCCGGGGCCGAGGTCCGCGAGGCGCTCGTGCAGGAACGCGCCGAGGTCGCGCGCCCTGGCCTGGTACTCGCCGGTGCGCAGCAGCCCGACGACCGCGTCGCCGACGGCGCAGGCCAGCGGGTTGCCGCCGAACGTGGAGCCGTGCTGGCCCGGACGGATCACGCCCAGCACGTCCTCGTTCGCGACGACCGCGCTCACCGGGACCACCCCGCCGCCGAGGGCCTTGCCCAGGACGTACAGGTCGGGCACGACGCCCTCGTGGTCGCAGGCGAAGGTCTCGCCGGTGCGGCCGAGGCCCGACTGGATCTCGTCGGCCATGAACAGCACGTTCGCGTCGTCGCAGATCTCCCTGACGGCGGCCAGATAGCCGTCCGGCGGGACCAGCACGCCGGCCTCGCCCTGGATCGGCTCCAGCAGCACCGCCACCGTGTTCTCGTCGATCGCCTCCCTGACCGCCTCCGCCGAGCCGTACTTCACGATCCGGAAGCCGGGGGCGAACGGGCCGAAGCCGCCGCGCGCGTCGGGGTCGGTGGAGAAGCCCACGATGGTCGTGGTGCGGCCGTGGAAGTTGTCCTCCATCACGACGATGTTGGCCTGGCCGGGGGCGACGCCCTTGACCTCGTAGCCCCACTTGCGGGCCACCTTGATCGCGGTCTCGACGGCCTCGGCGCCGGTGTTCATCGGCAGGACCATGTCCTTGCCGCACAGCTCGGCCAGACCGGTCACGAAACCGGCGAACCGGTCGTGGAAGAACGCGCGGCTGGTCAGCGTCAGCCGGTCCAGCTGCTCGCGGGCGGCCGCGAGGACGACCGGGTTGCCGTGGCCGAAGTTCAGCGAGGAGTAGCCCGCCAGGCAGTCGAGATACCGCCTGCCCTCGACGTCGGTGACCCACGCGCCCTCCGCCGACCGGACGACGACCGGCAGCGGGTGGTAGTTGTGCGCGCTGTGGCTCTCACCGAGCCTGATGTGGTCCTCGCTTCTCATCGAATCTCCCCGCTCATCCTGATCTCCCCACCTGTCCTGATCTCCCCACCTGTCCTGATCTCTCCCGTCCTGATTTCCAATGTGCAGCACTTGGGGCCGCCGCCGGCCTTGCGAAGCTCGCTCAGGTCGACCGGGACGACCTCGAAACCGCGGCGCTTGAGCTCCAGGACCAGCCCGGTCGCCTCCGCGTTGACGACGACGTTGCGGCCGTCGCTCACCGCGTTGAGGCCCAGCACCTCCGCGTCCGCGGACGTCGCGACCACGGCGTCGGGGAACAGCCGCCGCAGCACCCTCCTGCTGCCCTCGCTGAACGCCTCCGGATAGTACGCCACGTTGCGGCCGTCCAGCGGGAACAGGGCGGTGTCGAGGTGGTAGTACCTCGGGTCGACCAGGCGCAGCGTGACGACCGGGCGGCCGAGGAACTCCTGGGCCTCCATGTGCGCCGCCACGTCGGTGCGGAAGCCCGTCCCGGCCAGGATCATCTCGTCGAGCGTCAGGTAGTCGCCCTCGCCCTCGTTGGTGAAGGACGCCTCCAGTGTCTCGTATCCCTGTTCGACGAACCACCGCAGGTACGCGGGCCCTTCGGCGGCCCGCTCCGGGTGGGCGAACCTCGCGCCGTAGACCCGCCCGTCCACGACGAGGGCGCCGTTGGCGGCGAACACCATGTCCGGCAGGCCCTCCACCGGGTCGATGAGGCTGACGCGGTGGCCCAGGCTCTCGTACGCCTGCCGCAGGCTCTCCCACTGCCGCAGCGCCGTGGCCGTGTCGGCGCCCTTCTCGGGCCGCATCCAGGGGTTGATGGAGTACGAGACCGTGAAGAACTCGGGGCGGCACATCAGGAAGTGCCTGGCCGTGCCCGTACGACCACTTTCCGTGGCCGCGGACTCTGGCGCGATTGTCATCGTCGACTCCAAGCGGGAAACCGGTGAACGGGACTTCAGCGTAGGAATCGGCGGACGGCAATCCAATGCGCCCACGTTGCGATCACCTGGGGATCGGTTGCGTCCTTCACCCCGATTGCGGCGATCCGTTAATCAGCCGGGAGAGCACGATGGAGCTCTTCGTCCGCACCACGAACGGCTCGGCCGCCAGGCGCTCGATCACCCGCTCGACGTGCCGCACGTCGGTCGCGCGGATGTGCAGCAGGGCGTCGGCCTCACCGGTGACCGTGCAGGCCGAGACGACCTCCGGGTGCCGGGAGACCGCCAGCCCGATCTCGGCGGGGGAGGTCTTGCCCCGGCAGTAGAGCTCGACGTACGCCTCGGTCGTCCAGCCCAGGGCCGACGGCTCGACCCGGGCACTGAAACCGGTGATCGCGCCGGTGGCGACCAGCCGGTCGACCCGCCGCTTCACGGCCGGAGCCGACAACCCCACTTGAGTGCCTATTTCGGCGTATGTCGCACGGGCATCCTCGACGAGGGCCCGGATGATGGCGCGATCGAGCTCGTCCAACCTCACGTGGACCTGTATACAGCCGCCGCCTCACCCGCGCGGCTTCGCGGACGCGGACGCCCCCGCAGGGTCCGCGCCCCTCCGCGTTCTCCCGCCGATCGGACGGCGCCGCGCCCGTTCTCTCCTGCTGCCCGTTCTCTCCTGCGGCCCGTCCGGTCAGGCGAGCTGGACGAGCACAGAACCGGCGATGAGCAGGGCGAGGCCGGCCAGGCGCGCCGCGGTGAGCGGACGCCGGGGCAACCGCAGCAGGCCGTGGTGGTCGATCACGGCGGAGGCGAGCTGCTGGCCGGTCACGGTGAGCGCGACGGTGGCCGCGGCGCCGATCGCGGGGATCAGCGTGAAGGTCGCGGTGACGTACACCGCGGCGCAGCCGCCGCCGAGCCATCCCCACCAGGGCATCGTGCGCAGCCCGCCGAGCCGCGGCCGGGGGGTGCGGCCCAGCGCGAGCAGCGCGGCCAGGACGACGGCGATAGTGATCGTGGCCACGACGAAGCTGATCACGGCGGTGGCGACCGGCTGGTGGATCTCCCTGCGCAGCAGGGCGTTGACCGCACCCTGCACGGGCAGCACCGCACCGGCGACGACGCCGAGCAGGACCCAGCCGCTCCGGCCGAGGCCGCCCGGCCGAGGGGCCGTCCCGGCGGTCGCCGCCGGGGCGCCGACGCCGGTGCTCCCACCGTGCCCGGAGACACCGCCGCCGAGAGTGCCGGAGGCAGCCCGCGCCGGTGCCGGTGTCTGGGTCGGTGTCTGAGCCGGCGTCTGGGCCGGCGTCTGGGCCGGTGTCCGGATGAGGCTCTGGCCGCGGATGACGACGGTGATGCCGGCCAGGACGGCGAGCGCGCCCAGCGCGATGCCGGCGCTGAGCGGCTTGGGCGCGACGCCGAGCAGGCCGAACAGGTCCAGTCCCAGTGAGGCGAACATCTGCCCGGTCACGAACAGCCCCGCCGCGGCCAGGGCGCCGAGGCGAGGGAAGAGCAGGATCCCGCTGGTGATGTAGAGCGGACTGGCCAGACCGCCCAGCAGGTGCCAGAACGGGAAGCCGGGCGGCAGGTGCAGCGCGCCGATCGCGCCCACGGTGACCGCGAGCAGCGCCAGCACGGCCGTGGCCACGCTCAGCTGCAGGGTCGAGGCGCCGTACGGGGTGCCGACGGCCTTGTTGAGCTGGAGGTTCACCGACGCCTGCACGGCCAGCAGGCAGCCGGCCAGCAGCGCCGCGGCGAGGAACAGGGAGTGCATCGCCATCCTCTCGGCAGTGGAACTCACATAAATGGACACCATGTCCACATGAGCCTAGACGAGAACCGGACGCGATGTCCACATGGTTGGGCCGCCGGTCTACGATGAGGTCATGAGCGACGGGGTGAGGGAACCCGGGGTGAACCGGTCGAACGGCGGCGTGCCATCACCGGACGCGTCCGGGACCGGCCGCGAACCGCTTGTGCTCGATCTCCAGCCGGTCCGGCCGGCCCCGGTGCGGGAACGGGCGGACGCCGCGCGCAACCGCGTGCGCGTGCTCACGGCGGCCGAGCGGCTCTTCGCCGCCGGGGACGCCCGGAACGTCACCATGGACGAGATCGCCAAGGAGGCGGGCGTGGGGCGGGCGACGCTGTACCGCCGTTATCCGGACGTCGCGGCGATCGCCACGGCGCTGCTGGACGAGCACGAGCGGCGGCTGCAGGAGCACATCCTGAGCGGGCCGCCGCCGCTCGGCCCGGGGGCCTCACCGGCCGAGCGGCTCGCCGCGTTCTGCGTCGCCATGGTCGACCTGCTGGAGCGTCACCTGCACCTCGTCCTGGGGGCCGAGACCGGCAGCGCCAGATTCGGCACCGGCGCGTACGGCTTCTGGCGCGCGCACGTCCGGATGCTGCTGACCGAGTCGGGGGCGCCGGATCCGGACGGCATGGCGGACGGCGTGCTGGCGCCGTTCGCGCCCGAGGTGTACCTGTTCCAGCGGCGGACCCTGGGCCTTTCGCAGCACCGCGTCACCGAGGCGCTGGTGTGGTCCGCTCACCGGCTGGCGGGAGGCTGACGGCCGGGGGCCCGGGCCGCAGGCAGTAGTCGCCGACCCCGCGCTCCAGCAGGTCGAAGGCGCGCTCGGCGTGCGCGCGCAGGTCCGCGACGATGCCCGAGCCCTCCTCGCCGGCGAGCCGCCGCATCGCGAAGTGCCGGGTGAGCGCCTCGACCGCCGCGCGGATCTGGGCCGCCACGAGGGACGGGGTCATGTCGTCGGGATCGGCCTCGGTCTCGTCGGCGAGCACGGCGGCGAGCCGCTCCTCACGGTGCCGGCTCATCATCTCGATCCGGGCCTGCAGCGCCGGGCTCTCCCGGATCCGCTGGACGAAGACGTCCGCGCCCTCGTTGATGCCGTAGCGCCAGTCGCCGGAGTCCAGGGCCGCGAGGAAGTCGCGCCGCACCGCCTCGACCGCCGTCTCGCCGGGCCGTCGCTCGCGGACCACTCGCGCCAGCACGTCCATGCTCTCCTCGCTGCGGTCGAGGAACAGATCCTCCTTCGTGCGGAAGTAGTTGAACACGGTGTTGACCGACACGTCGGCCGCCCGCGCGACCTCGGCCACGGTGACGTTGTCGAACCCCCGCACCAGGAACAGCCCCGTCGCGATGTCGGAGATCCGCTGCCGGGTCTCCCGCTTCTTCCGCTCCCGCAGGCCCTCTTCCATGTCCCGATTCTAAGGACGAACACAAACTTTAAGTGACTCCAAATTTGGTGTTACTCTACCGGGCATGATTCACGTCAGAGGGCTCACCAAGACGTTCGGGACGGCCGAGGCCGTCCGGGGGATCGACGTCGACGTCTCCGCGGGCGAGATCGTCGGCTTCCTCGGCCCGAACGGCGCGGGCAAGACCACCACCCTGCGCATGCTGACCACGCTGCTGCGTCCGACGTCCGGCACCGCCACGGTCGCGGGCGCCGACCTCTTCGCCGACCCGGTGGCCGTACGCCGGCGCATCGGCTACGTCGCCCAGGGCGGCGCGTTCGGGCCGTTCACCCCGGTCGGGGACGAACTCGTGCTCCAGGCCCGCCTGCACGGCCTGAGCCGGGCCGAGGCCCGCGCCCGGGTGACCTCCCTGCTCGCCGCCCTGGACCTCGCCGGGGTCGAGGAGCGGACGACGGTCATGCTGTCGGGCGGCCAGAAGCGCAGGCTCGACATCGCGATGGGCCTGCTCCACCGGCCCGGGCTGCTCTTCCTCGACGAGCCCACCACCGGGCTCGACCCGCAGAGCCGCGCCAACCTGTGGGACCACATCCGGCGGCTGCGCGAGCGCGACGGCGTGACGGTCTTCCTCACCACCCACTACCTGGAGGAGGCCGACGCGCTCTGCGACCGGATCCTGATCATCGACCACGGCCGGATCGTCGCCGAGGGCACCCCGGACCGGCTGAAGGCCGAGCACGGCGCGCGCACGCTCGACGAGGTCTTCCTCGCGGTCACCGGCCGCGAGCTGCGCGAGGGAGCCGCCGCGTGACCGCTCTCGCCGTCCTGACCGGCCACTACCTGCGCACCTCCTTCGGCAGCAAGGTCAGCCTCGCCTTCGGCGCCGTGCAGCCGTTCCTCTTCCTCGTGCTGTTCGGCCCGCTGTTCGCCCGCAGCGGCGTCGGGTCGTGGGCCGTCCTCGTGCCCGGCCTGCTGGTGCAGCTCGCGCTGACCAGCGCGGGGATGGCGGGCTTCGGCATCGTCTTCGACCAGCGGTTCGGCGTGCTCGAACGGCTCCGCGTCGCCCCGGTGAGCCCGGTCACGCTGCTGCTCGGCCGGGTGCTCAGAGACAGCCTGGTGCTGCTCGTGCAGGCCGTCGCGATCATCGTGGCGGGCTACGCGCTCGGGCTGCGGGCCCCGCTCCCGGGGGTGCTGGCGGCCCTGCTCCTGATGACCGTGCTGTCCGTCGGCATGGCGTCGCTGTCGTACGCGGCGGCGCTCACGATGCGGCAGGAACTGTTCGCGCCCGTGATGTCCACCGTGGTGGTCCCGCTGATGCTGCTGTCGGGCGCGCTGCTGCCGATGTCGCTCGCCCCCGCCTGGCTCGACGTGGTGTCGCGGCTCACGCCGTTCCGGTACGCGGTCGAGGGACTGCGGGCGTTGTTCTCCGGTTCCTACGGCGCGTCGGCCGTTTTGTGGGGGGTGGTCGTGTCCCTGGCCCTCGCGATCGGGGGGCTCGCGCTGGGCGCGAATCGTTTCCGTTGGGAAAAGGCCTGATCAGGGGCCGGAAAAGGCATTCGAAGTTGATACCGGATCGCGGGCGCCAGCGGGCCCGGAGACGGTCACAATGGGTGGCGTGGCGGACGCCAACTTCACCCTCGTCCAGCTGCGTTACTTCGTAACCGCGGCCGAGCTCGGCAGTATGACCGCGGCCAGCAGAGAGCTCATGGTCGCGCAGTCGGCGATCTCGGCCGCGATCGCCCAGGTCGAGCGGGAGCTCGGGGTCCAGCTCCTGATCCGCCACCACGCCCGCGGCCTGTCGCTGACCCGCGCGGGCGAGCGCTTCCTCGTCGAGGCGCGGGAGTTCCTCGCCCACGCGGCGGCCCTCGCCCAGTCGGCGCGCGGCCTCGCGGGCTCGCTCACCGGCGAGCTCGCGGTCGGCTGCCTGACGACCCTCGCGCCGTTCTACCTCTCGCGCCTGCTGCGCGAGTTCGCCGGGCGTTATCCGGGGGTGCGGGTCAGCGTCGCCGAGGGCGAGCTGTCCGCGATGGAGGCGGCGCTGCTGGACGGCAGGTGCGAGGTCGCCCTGGTCTACGCCATCGACCTCGCCCTCGATCTCGACATCCGGCCGCTCACCCAGGCCAGGCCGTACGCGCTGCTTCCCCTGGGGCATCCGCTGGCGGAGGCGGAGGCGGTGTCGCTGGCGGACCTGGCCACCGAGCCGATGATCCTGCTCGACCTGCCGCGCAGCCGCGACTACTTCCGGGCGATCTATCCGACGGAGCCGCGCGTGCGCTTCCGGACGTCGAGCTACGAGACCGCCCGCGCGCTCGTGGCCGGCGGGCACGGCTACTCGATACTGAACCAGCGGGCCGACAGCGACCACACCTACGACGGCGGGCGGGTGGCGTGCGTGCCGATCAGCGACGACGTCCCGGCGCTCGACGTCGTGCTCGCCTCGGTGCGCGGTGTGCGGCCCACCGCCCGGGCGGTCGCCTTCGCCGAGACCTGCCAGGCGTTCTTCTCCGGCCGGCGGCCCGGCCAGGCCTCCGGCGGGTGAGCGCGGCCGTCCCGGACGCCGTCCCGCAGGTCACCGGTAGGCGGCCAGCAGCTCCTCCAGGAGTGCGGTCGTCCGCTCGGCCGAGTGGGCCTCCACGCAGATCGCGTTCAGCACCTGCGTGTACGCCTCGGTGTCCTCCGGCTTGTCCAGGTAGAGGGCGCTCGTGAGCTGCTCCAGGTAGACGACGTCGGGCAGTTCGGGCGCGTCGAAGCGCAGGACCGAGAACGGCCCGCCCACGGTGAACTGCCCGCCGCGGTCGAAGGGCACGACCTGCAGCGTGACGTTCGGCCGCCCGGTCACCTCGATCAGATGCTCCAGCTGGGCCCGCATCACCTCCGGGCCGCCGACCGGGCGGCGCAGCACCCCCTCGTCCACCACGGCCCACAGCGTCGCGGCGTCCGGCCCGGTCAGCCGCTTCTGGCGGCGCAGCCGCAGGTCCACGTGCCGGTCGATCTCGTCGGCGGACCGTCCCGAGTTGGCCACCCGTACGGTGGCCCGCGCGTACTCGGGGGTCTGCAGCAGGCTGGGGACGAACTGCAGCTCGTAGCAGCGGATCAGGCACGCCGCCTCTTCCAGCCCGACGTAGAACTCGAACCAGCCCGGCAGCACGTCGCTGTACTTGTGCCACCAGCCGGGGAGGTTGGCCTGCCGGGCCAGGTCCAGCAGCACTGCCCGTTCGTCCGGGTCGGTCAGGCCGTACAACGTGAGCAGGTCGGCGACGTCCCGCTCCTTGAAGCCGACCCGGCCGAGCTCCAACCGGCTGATCTTCGCGTGGGACGCGCGGATGGTGTGCGCGGCCGTCTCCGGAGTGATGCCGCTCTCCCGGCGAAGCCGCCGGAGCTGCGCGCCGAGCACCAGCCGCAGGGCGGTCGGGCCGCTTCGGGCGAGCCCGAACGGTAACGAGGGGGCGTTTTCCGCCTGCGCGTTCACGTGGTCTCCATTGGCGACGCTCCGGGTGATTGCCTCGTGAAACCGGTGTCCGAGGGGCGAAACAGGTCGGACGGAGGAGTATTCGGTTGATCATCCTACCGGATGGGGTCCGAGGCGGGGTTTTCTGGGGACTTCCACGAAAAGTCGATGGCATCCGACATTTGCACGTGCACGCGCGCTTGCACCCGCAAGGCGCAGGGCAAGATACACGACGGCAGGGAAATTCACATCATGTAATGGTGAGACCCGAGGGACCCGCGATGACAGCAGACCTGGCAGGCCCGGGAGCCGCGACCGCGCCTTCGTGGCTGACCGCGATGTTCGAAGGGGACGACGTCGCCGGGCTGTCCCTGCCCGCGTCGGCGACGTGTGACATCCACGAGCGCACCACCTCGCCCGCAGTCGCCAGGGACTTCACCGCCCGGACGCTGAGCGGCTGGGACGCCGGCGACCTGGTGTCCGATGCGCAGATCGTCGTGTCGGAACTGGTGACCAACGCGCTCCGGCACGCGCCCGCCGAGCCCGCCGGCGCCCCGCCGATCCGGCTGAGGCTGGTGAGGCACCGTTTTCATATCGGCTGTGGCGTGAGCGACGCCAGTGCGCGGGTGCCCGCGCTGTCTCCCTGGAACGATCTGTCGGAGTCCGGTCGCGGGCTGCACCTGGTCGACGCGCTGTGCGCGGCCTGGGGATGGATCCTCACCCGGGGCGGCGGGAAGGTGGTCTGGGCGCTGTTCGACGCGCGATCCTCCTACTGACCGCCCGCCGCCCGCCGATCCACGTCCCGCCCGCCTCCGGGCCGTCCCTCTTCCCGCCGTCTTCCCGCACGCCGTCCCCGGGCCGCGCCGGCTCCGGGTCGAGCCCTGGTCAGGTCCGCTTCAGCCCTGGTCGGCGTCGCCGGTGGCCTGCTCGGCGGCGTCCTCGGGCGACTGCTCCAGGTCCTGGTCGGCCTGGGCCTGTGCGGACGCCTTGTCCAGGCGCACCCAGCTGGTGATGCTCTCGACCGCGAACAGCACGAGCAGGTAGGCCGTGAGGACGGCGGCGACGGGGGTCAGCCACCCGGCCGCGGCGCCCGCCCCCAGGATCAGCAGGCGGACCTCCCAGCCGAGCCCCGCCCGGTAGAGCCACGCCGGGGGCCAGATGCCCTGCCGGGTGCGGTAGACCGTGTCGTACGTGTGGTAGCCGATCACGTAGATGAGCACGAACAGGAGCCACTTGGGCGTGCTCTCGGCCAGCCCGAGCAGGATGATCGTCAGGAACTCGGCGGCCCGCAGCAGCGGGGGAGTGAGCCAGTCGAAGCGGCCCAGGTGGTCGCGGCCGGCGGTCGGCAGCACCAGCACGAGCAGCACGGCCACCGGGAGGAGCAGGACCGGGCCGTCGGTGAGGATCCCGGCGACGGCCGCCGCCACGATCGCGAGCAGCGCCACCGCCGTCGCGGGCACCGGCGGCAGCAGCCGGCCCAGGGTGCCCTTCAGCGCGGTCGCGAGCGGGCCGTCGTCGCGGTAGGCGAGCAGGCGCGCGGTCTGGACGCGGCGGCGCTCCTCGTCCGGGTCGGGGAGCGGGGTGATGGCCTGCGGCTGGGTGATCATGCGAGTGACCTCAGGAGACGTCCGGTGAGGGTGTAGGTGGCCGCGACGCCGCCCCAGATGATCAGCGTGAGGAACGTGACCCGGGGGTCGAAGAACGCGGCGGTGATCGCGATGGCGGCGAAGCGCTCGCCGATGGGGAACACGATCATCTTGCGGGCCCAGTGGACCGGGCGGAACTTCCCGGCCTTCGTCCAGAGCCGCAGCAGACCGCGCACTCCGGTGCTCCGGCTCGCCCTGCGCTCCTCCAGCGCCTCCCGCAGCGGGCGGTCGTCGGCGACCGTGAGGTCCAGCGTGGGCAGCGGCACCGGCGCCTTGCGCCGGTTGGCCGCGCCGAACGAGAAGTCGAGCAGGTGCTTGACCGACTGGAGGGCCAGCGCGACCAGCGCCAGCGTCCAGACGCCCTCGCCGTCGCCGAACTGCCCGGACACCGTCGCACCGACCGCCAGGCCGACGAAGACGGCGTACTCCTTGAACCGGTCGAACGTGGCGTCCAGCCAGGCGCCGAGCACGCCGAATTTGCGGGCGTACCGCGCGACCTGCCCGTCGACGCAGTCGAAGACGAACGCGAAGTAGATGAGCACCCCTCCGGCGATCGCCCCCCAGCGGGTGCCGGTGGCGAACGCGCCGGCCGCCAGCAGGCCGAGGGCGATCGAGATCAGCGTCACCTGGTTGGGGGTGAGCCCCCGGCGGGCCGCCCAGCGGGCGATGAAGCGCGAGTAGGTGCTGACGAAGAACGTGGTGAAGAAGCCGTCGGCGCCCTTCACCGCGTTGTCGAGCCGGGCCCGGTCCTCGTCGTAGCCGGCCATCTCCGCCTGCGCCTCGTCGGCCTCGGCCTGGCTCCGGACGCGGCGGAAGAACAGGTCGCGGCGGCCCCGCCGGCCGACCGAGACGCCGCGCCGGACCAGCCCGAGCACGAGAAGCTCGGTCAGGTCGTCCTCGGGACCGAACAGGTGGGCCATCTCCGCCAGGTCGCGGGCGGCCTCGGCGAGGGTCGGCAGGTGCCGCTGGTGCAGGTGGAGCGGTCCGAGCAGCGCCGCGTTCGGCCGGGTCACCGCGTGGTAGGCGGTGCCGACCGAGATGATCCGGCCGCGGCCCGCGCGGGTGCGCTGGGGCAGCCCCTCGATGAACTGCGAGCCGATCTCGGGCACGGCCTCCTCGATCGGCACCATCTCCTCGATCGGCGCGTTCTCGTCCCGCTCCGGGCGGACGATCAGCGCGAGGGCGCCCCGCTTGGCCTTGGTGATCTGGTAGATCAGCTCGTCGTGCACCAGCGAGTCGGCCGGCAGGATCAGCAGGTTGTCCTCGGCGGCCTCGGCCACGTCGGCCAGCGCACGCAGGTCTCCGGCGACGTCCCGGCTCTCCACCACGCGGCCGTACGGCCGGGCGTAGGCCGCCGCGTCGCCGGGCCGGGCGATCGTCGTCGGCTCGGGGTCCAGCGCGGCGGCCTGCGCGAGCAGCCTGTCGTACGCGGAGGGCGCCCCGGGAAGCGAGGTCAGCGTGATGGCCGCGGGCAGGGCGGGCTGGCCGCCGGGCGGCGGGAAAGCGATCGGGCCGGGCGGCGCGCCCAGCAGGACCACGCGGGTCATGGCAACCTTTCACGCAACGGGGGAGTCAGGCCCTTGGGGCTTGACCGGCGCGGGGAAGTCCGCCGGAGGCCAAAGCTTAGTGACCTTTCCGCTCGGACGTGGCACCCCAGGTTTACCGTACGGCCGCTAGATGTACAGCTTCGTCCGGGTTTGCCACTCGGCATCGTCGCCGGATCATTACCGAATTTTCACCATTCATGCGCTGGTGTGGGGTGAAAAGCCTCGTATGGGGCCCGAGGGGGCGCCGGCCACCGGGCGGACCCTACGATGACGGAGTGAGCCTCTACCGCGACGAGGGCGTCGTGCTGCGCACCCAGAAGCTGGGCGAGGCCGACCGCATCATCACCCTCCTCACCCGGCGCACCGGCAAGGTCCGGGGAGTGGCCAAGGGCGTACGCAGGACCATGTCGCGGTTCGGCGCGCGGCTGGAGCCGTTCTCACACGTGGACCTGCAGCTTCACGGCGGCAGGTCGCTCGACGTGATCACGCAGGTCGAGACCCTGCACCCGTACGGCGAGGCGATCGTCGCCGACTACCCGAGATACACGGCGGGCACGGCGATGCTGGAGACGGCCGACCGGCTGACCGTGGGGGAGAAGGAGCCGGCGTTGCGCCAGTTCCTGCTGCTGGTCGGCGGTCTTCGCACGCTCGCCCAGGGCGGCCACGAGGCCCGGCTGGTGCTCGACGCGTTCTTCCTGCGCTCGCTGGCGGTGGCGGGCTACGCCCCCGCGCTGTCGGAGTGCGCGCGGTGCGGCGCCGAGGCGGCGCGCGCCTTCGCGATCGTGGCGGGCGGGGTGGTCTGCGGCGCGTGCCGCCCGCCCGGCGCGGCCGTTCCCGCGGCCGAGACGATCGCGCTGATGATCGCTCTGCTGCGGGGCGACTGGGCCGCCGCTGACTCCTCCGAGCCGCGGCACCGCACCGAGTGCAGCGGCCTGGTGGCGGCCTACCTGCAGTGGCACCTGGAGCACGGCATCCGTTCGCTGCGCCACGTCGAGCGGGAGTGGCCCGGCGCCGGAGATGCCGAACCTGCACCGGATCCGCACGTCTTCCGCACCTGAGGACCGCTCCGGACGCAATACGCTCGCTACATGGTTCGTCCTCCCACTCCACACCCGTCCGGGGCCACTCCACCCGACATTCCGCGCGCCCTGCTGCCGCGTCACGTGGCGATCGTCATGGACGGCAACGGCCGCTGGGCCAAGGCCCGCGGGCTGCCGAGGACCGAAGGGCACAAGATGGGCGAGGCGTCGCTGTTCGACGTCATCGAGGGCGCCATCGAGATCGGCATCCCCTACCTGTCCGCGTACGCCTTCTCGACCGAGAACTGGAAGCGCTCGCCCGACGAGGTGCGCTTCCTCATGGGCTTCAACCGCGACGTCATCCGGCGCAGGCGCGACGAGCTCGACGCCATGGGCGTACGGGTCCGCTGGGCCGGGCGGCCCGGCCGGCTCTGGCGAAGCGTGATCAAGGAGCTGGAGGACGCCGAGCGCAGGACGGTCGGCAACAGCACGCTGACCCTGCAGTTCTGCGTGAACTACGGCGGCCGCGCGGAGATCGTGGACGCGGCCGTGCGGCTCGCCCGCGACATCGCCGACGGCCGGGTCAAGCCCGACAAGGTCTCGGAGAAGGTCTTCGCCCGCTACCTCGACGAGCCGGAGATCCCGGACGTCGACCTGTTCCTGCGGTCCTCGGGCGAGCAGCGCACCTCGAACTTCCTGCTCTGGCAGTCCGCCTACGCCGAGATGGTGTTCCTCAACCAGCTCTGGCCCGACTTCGACCGCCGTGACCTGTGGCAGGCGTGCGAGATCTACGCCAAGCGCGACCGCAGGTACGGCGGCGCGCTGCCGAACGAGGCCGTCCCCGCCTCTGCGCGGTAGCCGGACCCGCCCGAGACGCCGGCAGGTGTCAGGAGGCGTCGCGACGGCGGGCGCGGGCCCGGTAGGCGGCCACGTGCATGCGGTTGCCGCAGGTGCGGCTGTCGCAGTAGACCCGGGACCGGTTCCGCGACTCGTCCACGAAGACGTGTGAGCAGTCGGGCGCGGCGCACGTGCGCAGCCGCTCCCGCTCGTTCTCCACGAGCACGTGGGCGAGCGCGACACCGCAGTCGGCGGCCAGATGCTCGGCGACCGACGCGTCCGGCGCGAAGTAGTGGACGTGGAGCGGGTGGCCGTCGTGCTCGGTCAGGCTGGGCGTGATGCGGGTGCGGCCCAGCAGCGTGTTGAGCACCTTGACCGCCGTCGTCTGGTCGGGCGCGGTGAACACGGCGTGGAACGCCTCGCGCAGGGCCCGCACCTCGGCGAGGTCCCGCCGGGTCAGCGTCCGCACCCCGCTGACCTCGCGCCTGCCGACGAACTCCGCCAGGTCGGCGACCTCGGCCAGCCCGTCGCGCTCGCCGGCGCCGGTGTTGACGAGGTCCACCACCGTCGCCAGCGAGTACACCATGTCATGGCTGAACGGCACGCCATCTCCTTCTGTCGCGGCGGGCTTGGCGCGGCGCAGGAAGCGTACTCCCCCGCGAGGCCCGCGCGGGGCGGGGTCAGCCCTTCCCGGCGGCCTTTCCCACCGTCTTCGCGGGCGTCGCCGAAGGGGTGGCCGCGCCGCGTGACGCGGCGCACGAGGAGCAGGTGCCGAAGACCTCGACGGTGTGGGTGACGTCGATGAAGCCGTGCTCGGCCCCGACGACCTCGGCCCACCGCTCCACGTCCGGCCCGGCCACCTCGACCGTGCGCCCGCACAGCCGGCACACGAGGTGGTGGTGGTGCGTGTCGCTCTGGCAGGCCCGGTAGACCGACTCGCCCTCGTCGGTGCGCAGCACGTCGACCCGGCCCGCGTCGGACAGCGACTGGAGCGCGCGGTAGACGGTCGTGAGGCCGATCTTCGAGCCGTCCGCGCGCATCTCGGCGAACACGTCCTGCGCGCTGCGGAACCCGCCGCTCTGGCGGAGGATCTCGTGGACGGCGTCGCGGCTCTTGGTCATCAAGGACTCCCGGGTACGGCGGCGCCCTACGCACTGCGCCCTACGAAGTACAGACTAGGTCGTGTCCGGCAGGTCGAGCGGCGCCGTGCGACCGGCGGCACCCGCGAGGACCTGGGGACGGCTCGCGTCAGAAGAGCCCGAAGCGGGTCGCGACGAGGAGAACCAGGAAGGTCCCGACCGCCACGCGGAGCAACCGGCCCATCGGCCGCAGCGACGGCCACGACAGGTAGGCCAGCCAGGCGATGAACGCCAGCACCGGGAGCACGGCCACGCCGCCGCGCCAGTCCGGCACGACGAGCCCGGCGATGAGCAGCGCCACCAGGACCACCGGGGCCAGCCACCGGGGCATCTGGAACAGGAAGACCAGCAGCGGGGCGCTCTTCGTCTCGACCGTCCGGCGCGCCCCGATGGCGCCCGGCGTGAAGAAGTGCTCGCCGGCGGGCAGCGGACGCACCGGGCGCGGCGATCGCCCCTGCGCTCCTCCCGCCCGTGCTCCCCGCGCCTGCGTCTCCCCGGCGGGCCTGCGCGCCAGGGGATGCGCGGGGACCTGGCGGCGCGGCGGTTCCGTTTCGCTTCCCACGCCTGAGAGCCTAGCCCCGCCCGCGCCTTCCGCGCCCCTTCGCCCGCCCCCTCACGGCGGGCCGTACGGGAGAGGGTGGCATGCTGGGCGGCATGCTCGCCGTGATCCGCTACTCGGTGCCGGGCGCCCGCACCGAGGAGTTCGCCACCCAGGCCCGCGCCATCCTGGACCTGCTGGCCGCGCAGCCGGGCTACCTCCGCGGACGGCTCGGCAGGGCGGTGGACGAGCCCGCGCTGTGGGCGCTGGTCAGCGAGTGGGAGGGGGCGGGCCACTACCGGCGCGCCCTGTCGGCGGCGCGGATGGAGATGTATCCGCTGATGACCCTCATGATCAACGAGCCGGGGGCCTTCGAGGAGGTCTACGCGCCTCCGGGCGCCGGTGTGAACGCGGGGACCACGGGCAAGCCGTGAGCGCGGGGCCACCGGATTCCCCTAAGCTTGGGCACGGATCCGGGCAGGTGGCCGGACGTCGCCGCCGCCGCGGGCAGGCGGCCGGGCCGAGCCCGACCGCTTGAGCGAGCCGCCGGCGCATCGCCGACCTCGATCTGCACCTGACCTCGATCCGCACCGACCCGATCTCAACGCCGACACCCAGCCGGATGGAGTCCCACTGATGGCACGTCGCACCGACGTCCTGGAAACGATCGTCAGCCTCGCCAAGCGCCGCGGGCTCGTCTTCCCGTCGAGCGAGATCTACGGAGGCCTGCGGGCGTCCTGGGACTACGGACCCCTGGGTGTCGAGCTCAAGAACAACGTCAAGCGCGAGTGGTGGAAGGCCATGGTGCAGGGCCGCGACGACGTCGTCGGCCTCGACTCGTGCGTCATCCTCGCCCGCGAGGTCTGGCAGGCCAGCGGTCACGTCGAGACGTTCACCGACCCGCTCACCGAGTGCCAGTCGTGCCACAAGCGGTACCGCGCCGACCATCTGCTCGAGGCGTACGAGGCCAAGCACGGCGGCGAGCCCGCGGGCGGCCTGGCCGACATCACCTGCCCCAACTGTGGCAACAAGGGCGCCTTCACCCAGCCTAGGCAGTTCAGCGGCCTGCTGAAGACGTTCCTCGGCCCGGTCGAGGACGAGTCGGGCCTGGCGTACCTGCGGCCGGAGACCGCCCAGGGCATCTTCATCAACTACCTGAACGTGCAGCAGTCGGCCCGCCGGAAGATCCCGTTCGGCATCGGGCAGGTCGGCAAGTCGTTCCGCAACGAGATCACCCCGGGCAACTTCATCTTCCGCACCCGCGAGTTCGAGCAGATGGAGATGGAGTTCTTCGTCAAGCCCGGCACCGACGAGGAGTGGCACCAGTACTGGATCGACGAGCGCCTGCGCTGGTACGTCGACCTCGGCATCAACAAGGACAACCTGCGGCTCTACGAGCACCCGAAGGAGAAGCTGTCCCACTACTCCAAGCGGACGGTGGACATCGAGTATCGCTTCAACTTCGCCGGCGGCGAGTGGGGTGAGCTGGAGGGCATCGCCAACCGCACCGATTTCGACCTCACCGCGCACGGGAAGGCGTCGGGGACCGACCTGTCGTTCTTCGAGCAGGAGTCGGGCGAGCGTTACGTGCCGTACGTCATCGAGCCGGCGGCCGGTGTGGACCGCGCGACGCTGACCTTCCTCCTCGACGCCTACACGGTCGACGAGGCGCCCAACGCCAAGGGCGTGATGGAGGAGCGGACCGTGATGCGCCTCGACCACCGCCTCGCCCCGGTCAAGGTCGCGGTGCTGCCGCTGTCGCGCAACGCCGACCTGTCGCCGAAGGCCCGCGACCTGGCCGCGCGGCTGCGCCGCCGGTGGAACGTGGACTTCGACGACGCGGGCGCCATCGGCCGCCGCTACCGCCGCCAGGACGAGATCGGCACGCCGTTCGCGATCACGGTCGACTTCGACACCCTGGAGGACCAGGCGGTGACGATCCGCGAGCGCGACACGATGGCCCAGCAGCGGGTCGCGCTCGACCAGGTCGAGTCCTACCTGCGTCAGCACCTGAACGACTGATCGGCGCACCGAAGGCCCCGCCCGGGAGATCTCCCGGGCGGGGCCTTCCGCGTCACCGATGGGCCGGGGACGGGCCGCGCGGATCGTGAGGGCCCGGGGGATCAGGTGCAGCGCGTGTTCTTCGCCGGCACCCGCCCCTCCAGCAGGTAGGCGTTGACGCGGTCGTCGATGCAGCCGCTCTGGCCGTACGCGCCGTGGCCCTCGCCGTCCAGGGTCAGCAGCACCCCGGTGCGCAGCTGACCGGCGAGCCGCGGCGCCCACTGGAACGGCGTGGCCGGGTCGTTGGTCACGCCGACCACCAGGATGGGCCCCGAGCCGCTCGCGTCGACCCGCCGCGCGCCGTCGTCTCCCGGCACCGGCCACACGCTGCAGGACCCGGCGCTGGCCGCGGTCGGCGCGAAGACCGGCGTCCGCGCCCTGAGCCGCCGGGCCAGCTTCTCGGCCTCCTCGACCGACGGCCGGTCGGTGGTGTCGGCGCACAGGATCGCGGGCAGCGAGAACTGCAGGGTCGAGTAGCTGCCGTCGGGCCGCCGCCCGGCGTACTGGTCGGCGAGCGTGAGCAGGCCGCTGTAGTCGCCCTTCCCGCCCTCCTTCAGCGCCTCGGTGAGCAGCGGCCAGGTGAGCCTGCTGTAGAGGGCCTGCGTGATGCCGGCCCTGGCGATGTTCTGGGTGATCTCGCGGTCGCCCTGCTTCTGCGGCCTGCGGTTCAGGTAGTCGAGCAGCTTCAGCACGTCGGCCTTCACGGCGGCTGGGTCGGCGCCGAGCGGGCAGCTCGTCCGGGTCTTGGCGCAGTCGGCCACGTAGTCCTCGTAGGCCTTCTGGAAGCCGAGGGCCTGGGTCTTGGACATGTCGAGCAGGGTGACCGAGGGATCGACGGCCGAGTCGAGCACCATCCTGCCGACCTTGCCGGGGAACTGGGTGGCGTAGACCGCGCCGAGATGGGTGCCGTAGGAGAACCCGAGGTAGTTGAGGCGGGAGTCGCCGAGCGCCGCCCGCAGCGCCTCCATGTCGCGCGCCGCGTTGACCGTGCCGACGTACGGCAGGATCCAGCCCGCTTCGCGTTCGCACCCCTGGGTGAACTCGGCGACGAGGCTCTTCTCCGACCGGGCGTCGCCGCTGGGCTCGTGGGCGAGGAAGTAATCCATCCTCGGGCCGCTGAGGCACCGGATGCCGCTGCTGCGCTCGACTCCGCGCGGGTCGAAGCTGACGAGGTCGTAGCGGCCGCCCAGGGTGGAGAACGCGTGCGCCGCCTGCATGAGCGTCGTGACGCCGGAACCGCCGGGGCCGCCGAAGTTGAAGACGAGCGAGCCGAGCCGCCGGCCGGGCTCGGTGGCGCGCAGCCGGACCAGGGCGATGCCGATCTTCCTGCCGGACGGCGCGGCGTAGTCGAGCGGCACCTGGAGCGTCGCGCACTCGAAGCCGGACGACGACGCCGTCTCCTCGCACGGCTTCCAGGCCAGGCCCGGCGCGCCCGACACGCTCTGCTCCGGGGTGACCCGCGCGCCCTCGCATCCGGTGGCCGCCATCAGCGCGGCCAGTCCGGCGGCCACCGCCGCCGTCACCGGCCAGAGCCTCCGCGCGGGCACCCCCCGCGTCGGCACGCCCCACATCGGCACGCGCCGCGCCGATGCCTTCGGTGCCGACGCCTGCCGCGCCGGCGTCCCGCGTGCCGGCACCATTCGCGACACCGCTCGCGACACAGGAAACCCTCCCCTTGGCTGTGGTCGGAGGGTGGCTCGTTTATATCGCACCCGAGCGGCTCCGTACGGCCGACTCACCGGTACGCGGCCTTACCGCCCACGTGGTCTAAACCATTTCCGCGCTTTCGAACGCCCGCCGCCTCGGCCTGGCGGCGAATTGGTATGAACCATTGCCACGGTCCCGTAAAAATCAATTGGATTAGACCTCTGCGGCCTCGTCTACCTGGGTAAACGGTATGTGAGGCAGAGGGTGACGGTTGAGGATGATTTTCCCCGGTACAGTCCAGTTGCAGGCAGCTTCGAGGGCTTTTGCGGCAGTTCAGAAGGGAGCGTCGGATGCCGAAGTATGTTTACGGATTCACCGAGGGCAACAAGGACCTCAAGGACCTGCTCGGCGGCAAGGGCGCCAATCTGGCGGAAATGACCAACATCGGCCTGCCCGTGCCTCCCGGCTTCACCATCACCACCGAGGCGTGCCGCCACTACCTGCGGCACGGCGCCATGCCCGGCGGGCTGGAGGAGGAGGTCGGCGAGTACCTCGCCGCCCTGGAGGCGCGCATGGGCAAGCGTCTCGGCCAGGCGGACGACCCCCTGCTCGTCAGTGTCAGGTCGGGGGCCAGGTTCTCGATGCCCGGCATGATGGAGACCGTCCTCAACATCGGCCTGAACGACGACTCGGTCCTCGGGCTGGCCAAGCAGTCGGGCAACGACCGCTTCGCCTGGGACTCCTACCGTCGGCTGATCCAGATGTTCGGCAGGACGGTGCTGGGCATCGACGGCGAGTCGTTCGAGGACGCGATGGACGACCTCAAGGGCGACCGGGACGACACCGAACTCGAAACGGCCGACCTGCAACGGCTGGTCGAGACCTTCAAGGGCATCGTCCGCACCCGGGCCGGCCGGGAGTTCCCCGCCGACCCCCGCGAGCAGATGGACCTCGCCGTACGGGCGGTCTTCGAATCGTGGAACGCGCCCCGCGCGGTCCTCTACCGCCGTCAGGAGCGCATCCCCGCCGGCCTCGGCACCGCCGTCAACGTCGTCGCCATGGTGTTCGGCAACATGGGCCCCGACTCGGGCACCGGGGTCGCCTTCACCCGCGACCCGGGTTCGGGGCGCCGGGGGGTCTACGGCGACTACCTGCGCGACGCCCAGGGCGAGGACGTCGTCGCCGGCATCCGCAACACCGTTCCCCTGCAGGAACTGGAGACGATCAACCCGGAGGCGTACCACGAGCTTCTCGGCATCATGGCGACGCTGGAGCGGCACTACCGCGACCTGTGCGACATCGAGTTCACGATCGAGCGCGGCAGGCTCTGGATGCTGCAGACGCGGGTCGGCAAGCGCACGGCCGAGGCCGCCTTCCGCATCGCCACCCAGCTCGTCGACGAGGGCCTGATCGACATGGACGAGGCGGTCACCCGGGTCACCGGAGACCAGCTCGCCCACCTCATGTTCCCCCGGTTCGCCGCCACGGGCGGCGGTCACCGGCTGACCACCGGCATGAACGCCTCGCCAGGGGCCGCCGCGGGCCGGGCCGTCTTCAGCTCCGAGCAGGCCGTCGAGGTGGCCGGGCGGGGCGAGGCGGTCATCCTCGTGCGACGCGAGACCAACCCCGACGACCTGGCCGGGATGATCGCGGCGCACGGCGTGCTCACCTCCCGGGGCGGCAAGACCTCGCACGCCGCCGTGGTCGCCCGCGGCATGGGCAAGACCTGCGTGTGCGGGGCAGAGGAGCTGGAGGTCGACCCGCACGCCCGCCGTTTCACCGCGCCCGGCGGGGTCGTCGTGAACGAGGGCGACCTCATCTCGATCGACGGCAGCACCGGCGCCGTCTACCTCGGGGAGGTGCCGGTGACCGCCTCGCCGGTGGCCCGCTACTTCGAGGGCGGGCCGGTCGAGGACGAACTGGTCCGGGCCGTCGACCGCGTCATGACCCACGCCGACGCCGTACGCCGGCTGGAGGCGCGGGCCAACGCCGACACCCCCGAGGACGCCGCCCGCGCCCGCCGCTTCGGCGCGCTCGGCGTCGGACTCTGCCGTACGGAGCACATGTTCCTCGGGGAGCGGCGGCGGCTCGTGGAGGACCTGATCCTGGCGCTGGGCGGCAAGGAGCGGCAGGTCGCGCTGGACGCGCTCGAACCGCTCCAGACGGCCGACTTCGCCGGCATCTTCGGGGCCATGCGCGGCCTTCCTGTGACGATCCGGCTGATCGACCCGCCGCTGCACGAGTTCCTGCCCGACCTCACCGACCTCGCCGTCCGGGTCGCCGTGGCGGGCGAGCGGGCCGGCGACCGCGACCGCAGGCTGCTGGTGGCGGTCCGGCGCCTGCACGAGCAGAACCCGATGCTCGGCCTGCGCGGCGTCCGGCTGGGCCTCGCGATCCCCGGACTGTTCGCCATGCAGGTGCGGGCCATCGCCGCCGCGGCCAGGCAGGTCGAGGGCGCGCGGGCGGAGATCATGATCCCGCTGGTCGGCGCCGTGCAGGAGCTGGAGATCGTCCGGGAGGAGGCGACGGGAATCCTCGCGGAGGCGGGCGTGGAGGCGGCGATCGGCACGATGATCGAGGTGCCCCGGGCGGCGCTGACAGCCGGGCAGATCGCCGGGGCCGCCGACTTCTTCTCGTTCGGCACCAACGACCTCACCCAGATGACCTGGGGGTTCTCCCGTGACGACGTGGAGAGCGCCTTCTTCGGCAGATATCTCGACCTCGGGGTCTTCGGCGTCTCGCCGTTCGAGTCGATCGACCGGGACGGCGTCGGCCGGCTGATGCGTATCGCGGCCGAGGAGGGCAGGCGGGCCCGGCCCGGCCTGAAGCTCGGCATCTGCGGAGAGCACGGCGGCGACCCCGACTCGGTCCACTTCTGCCACGAGATCGGGCTCGACTACGTCTCCTGCTCGCCGTTCCGCGTCCCGGTGGCCCGGCTGGAGGCGGGCCGCGCCGCGCTGGCCCGCACGGGTTCCGACAGCCGGTGAGTTGAAATTCCACAGAACATCCGGACTGGTTGTGGAACATCCAGTTCATGATGCGGGTGATTCACCGGGCCGCGCGACACGGTCCGGTGAACGTTGATCCCGGCGGCCTGACTGATCACTCTACGTACCTACCGCAAGGGAGGGCGTGGAGTGAGAAGACGTCTGTACCCGCCGGCGCTGGGGATCGCGGCCGTGCTGCTCGGTGTGGTCCCCGCCGTGCTCGGCGCCGCCGCTCCGCCGGACGCCTCGGCGGCCGGACCGGCCGGATCGGCGAGGGTCGCCCCGGCGGTGCGGGCCGTCGATCCGGCGCCGTCGAGGCAGTACCAGGTGGACGGCCCCGCCGACGTCGCCCAGCGCAGCGCCGTCGCCCGTACGGGCGCCGCCATCGACGAGGTCCACGGCCGGAGCCTGGTCGTCACCGCGACGCCCCGCGAGGTCGCGGCCATCCGGGCGCTCGGGTTCAAGGTCACCGAGCTCGCCCCGCCCGCCGACGAGAGCGGGCCGCAGACCTTCGACTTCCCCTCGGGCGACTCCGGCTACCACAACTACGCCGAGCTCAGCACGCTGGTGGACCAGGTCGTCGCCGCCCATCCCGCGATCGCCCGCAGGTTCAGTTACGGCCGGTCGTACGAGGGCCGCGACATGATCGGCGTCAAGATCAGCGACAACGTGGCCACCGACGAGAGCGAGCCGGAGGTGCTGTTCACCGCGCACCAGCACGCGCGCGAGCATCTCACCGTCGAGATGGCGATCTACCTGCTGCGCCTGTTCACCGACGGGTACGGCAGCGACGCCCAGATCACCGACCTGGTGAACACCCGGGAGATCTGGATCCTGCCCGACCTCAACCCCGACGGCGGGGAGTACGACATCGCCACCGGCTCCTACCGGTCGTGGCGCAAGAACCGCCAGCCCAACTCCGGCACCTCGAGCGTCGGCACCGACCTCAACCGCAACTGGGCCTACCGGTGGGGCTGCTGCGGCGGGTCCTCCGGCACCGCGTCCAGCGAGACCTACCGCGGCGCGGCGGCCGAGTCCGCGCCGGAGGTCAAGGCGGCCGCCGACTTCGTGCGCGGCAGGGTGGTCGGCGGCGTCCAGCAGATCAAGGCGGCCATCGACTGGCACACCTACAGCGAACTCGTCCTGTGGCCGTACGGGTACACGACGGCCGACACCGGCCCCGGCATGACGCAGGACGACCGGGACGCGCACGCCGCGCTCGGCCGCAGCATGGCGGCCACCAACGGCTACACCCCCGAGCAGGCCAGCGACCTCTACATCACCGACGGCTCCATCGACGACTGGATGTGGGGCACCTACAAGATCTTCACGTACACCTTCGAGATGTATCCCACCGGGAGCAGCCCCGGCTTCTACCCGCCCGACGAGGTCATCGACAGGGAGACCTCGCGCAACCGGGCCGCGGCGCTGCTGCTCACGCAGAACGCCGACTGCGTCTACCGGGTCATCGGCAAGGAGTCCACGTACTGCGGCACCGGGACCCCGTCCACGACCGTCTACTCCGACGACTTCGAGACCGCGACCGGCTGGACGGTGAACGCGGCGGGCACCGACACGGCGGCCTCCGGCGCCTGGGAGCGGGGCCGCCCCGCCGCGACGTCGTCGAGCGGGGCCAAGCAGCTCGGCACGCCGGTCAGCGGCAGCTACGACCTGGTCACCGGCGCGGCGGCGGGCGCGAGCGCCGGGGACTACGACATCGACGGGGGAGCGACGACGATCAGGTCGCCCGCGATCACGCTGCCGTCGTCGGGGACGCTCACGCTGTCGTTCTCCTGGTATCTCGCCCACGGGTCGAACGCCTCGCCGGACGACTACTTCCGGGTGAGGGTGATCGGCGGTACGACGAGCACGGTCTTCGAGCAGCTGGGCGCGGCCGCGAACCGGAACGGCTCGTGGAGCGTCGCCACCGCGTCGCTGACCGCCTTCGCCGGCCAGACCGTACGGATCCAGATCGAGGCGGCCGACCTGTCGGCGGCCAGCCTGGTGGAGGCCGCCGTCGACGACGTGAAGATCACCAAGAGTTAGTGCCGCACCCGACAAGATTTGCCCGGGGCAAAGATTGGAGGGAGGGGCACTAGCGCCATTCCCAGCGGACGCCGCGGACGCCCGGCCGGGCGGCGGTGTCCACGACGTGGGCGGTCCCGAACGCGTCGACGCGCAGCTCACCGGCGTCCCCGGGCGGCGCCGACGCGTCCGGGGACCAGGTGTGGAAGCACCGCACCGGCAGCCGCCCGCCCGCGAACCGCACCTGCGTCAGGAACTGCTCGACCGGGTCCCGCAGGTGCAGGTCGTAGTGGTCGGCCGTCGCGGGGAACGCGGTGACGTACTCGACGACGCGGGTCTCGCCGGTGGTCAGGGGATGCGGGAAGATCAGCTCCGTCAGCGTGCCGGGGCCCGCGTCGTCGCTGCGGCCGGGGCGGCAGGACTCGGCCCGCAGCAGCCGGGCGCCGGGGGGATGGGCGACCACGTACCGGTCCACACCCGGCGCCGCGGCCCGCAGCACGACCCGGGCGCTGGCCCGGTTCCGGCGCCGGTCGGCGCCCACGACGACCTGTTCGTGGTGGCTGAGCACGGCGACCGTCTCCGGCCGCCGGCCCCGGGGACGGGGCGGCCCGAGCAGGCCGATCAGCGCGTACTCGGGCAGCGACAGGATCGTCTCCAGCTCCCGGACGGCCGCCAGGGAGGCGGCGCGCTCCGGCCGGGACCGGCCGCGCTGCCAGTAGCTGAGGCTGGACAGGCTGATGGCGACGCCGCGCTCGCGCAGCCGTGAGTGCAGGCGGTCGAGGCTCAGCCCCCGGGCGCGGATCGCCGTCCGCAGGGCCCGCTCGAAGGGTCCCGATCTGAGGACCTCCGCGAGCTCGTTGTCCACCACCTGGGCTCCTCCTCGGCAGCGAAGCCGAGTATCACCCGGCGTCGCGAATCACGGCAAGAGCGGCAATCTTCCTTCGTACTACCGGATCTGTCGTGAAACCCGACCTTCGGGGGTACGCTCCATTCCCCGCCGGATGGGGGCCGGACGCGGCCGGGACACGGCCGGGGCACGGCGGTCAGGCGAGGGCGACAGGAAGGAGGACGCATGGCCCGCTACGACGAGCACGACCAGGCACGATGGGTGCCGGAGCCGCCCGGGAACCCCGAGCGGAGCCCGTTCGAGCGCGACCGGGCACGCGTGCTCCACAGTGCCTCGCTGCGCAGGCTCGCCGCCAAGACACAGGTGGTGGCCCCCGCCGACTACAGCGGCCTGCACAGTCCCCGTACGCGGCTGACCCACTCGCTGGAGTGTGCGCAGATCGGCCGGGAGATGGGCAGGGTCCTCGGCTGCGACCCCGACCTGGTGGAGACCGCCTGCCTCGCCCACGACCTCGGGCATCCCCCCTTCGGCCACAACGGGGAGGCCGCGCTCGACGAGCTGGCAACGCCGTGCGGGGGGTTCCAGGGCAACGCCCAGAACCTGCGGCTGCTGACGCGGCTGGAGGCCAAGGTCATCACCGAGGACGGCCGCAGCGCCGGGCTCAACCTCACCCGCGCCGCGCTCGACTCGGTCTGCAAGTATCCCTGGGCCGGGTCCGCCTGCCGCGTCCCCGGCGTCCCGCTCGCCGGCGAGGGCGGGCCGTACTGCGTCTACCCCGACGACCTCGCGGTCTTCCGGTGGGTGCGGGAGGGGGCGCCCGACTACGCGATCCGCTTCGAGGCGCAGGTCATGGACTGGGCCGACGACGTGGCCTACTCGGTGCACGACCTGGAGGACGCGCTGGCCTGCGGCCACGTCACGACGGCGGAGCTGCGTGACCCGGAGGAGCGGCTGGAGGTGTGCCGACTGACCCGGGAGTGGTACGCCCCCGACGCCGACGCGGACGAACTGGCCGAGACATTCGCGCGGCTGCTCGCCGAGCCGCTGTGGCCGGCCGACTTCGACGCCGGGCTCGCCGACCTCGCCGCGCTCAAACGGCTCACCAGCACGCTCATCGGCCGTCTGTGCCGCTCGGCCCAGGAGGCCACCCGCGAGGCGTACGGCTGCCGTCCCGGACCCGGGGGGAGAGGGGCGTGCCTGCGCTACGACGCGAACCTGGAGGTGCCGAGGACAGCCCGGCTGGAGTGCGCGCTGCTCAAGGGCGTGACGGCCCGCTACGTGATGTCGCGGGAGTCGCACCACGCCGTGCAGGCCCGGCAGCGCGAGCTGATCGCCGAGCTGGGCGACCTCGTCATGCGGGGCGCCCCCGCGACGCTGGAGCCGGCCCTGCGCCCGCAGTTCGAGCAGGCGGCCGACGACGCGGGGCGGCTGCGCGCGGTGGTCGACCAGATCGCCTCGCTCACCGACGCGTCGGCGATGGGCTGGCACCGCCGCCTGTCGGCCTCCCGCCGTCTCGTCGGCTGACCCCGGCTCACCGGTCATCCGCAACCTTGGGGCGGTAGGCCCGCCGGCGTGGTCTTAGCCGTTTGTGTGGTTTGCCCGTTCTGTGGTGCGGGCTCTTGTGCGGCGCCCGCCGTCCGGTTCGCCTGCGCGGCGTGCGCGGTCTCCGGGGCCGGCCGGGCTGTCCGCGCCGCTTCCGCGGCGCATCGCACGAACGCGGCCAGCGCCCGCGACCTGCTGCCCTCGGGCCAGGCGAGCACGAGAGTCGTCGGCGGCGCGTCGGCGACGGGCACGCCGACGAGGTCGTGCCGCAGGTTCGCCCGCACCGACTCGGGGACGACGGCCACCGCCCGGCCGAGCGCGATGAGATGCATCAGATGGCCGCTCTCGGCCATCCGGTAGGTGCCGTCGGGGGCGGCCCGCGGCCACCGCGGCAGCGGCTCGCGGTCCAGGTCGGCCATCGACAGCACGGCCCGGGCGGCCAGCGGGTGCCGCCGGGGCAGCACGGCCACCTGCGCCTCCGTCAGGAGGTCCTCGAAGGCGAGGCCGGTCAGGTCCTCGCGCGGGGCGTGCATCAGGGCGGCGTCGGCCCGGCCGTCCCGCACCATCGCGCCGCGCTCCCAGGCGCTGAAGACGATGTCGACGGGCAGCGCGTCCGGCGTGGCCGCGTACGCCGTGAGGATCACGGGCAGCAGGTCGGCGTCTGCGTCCGGTTTGGCGGCCAGGACGAGGGACGGCTCGCTCCGCCCGGCCCGCCGGGTGCGGCGCACGGCCGCCGACACCGCCGCGAGCGCGGCGCGGCCCTCCCGCAGCAGCGTCTCGCCCGCCTCCGTCAGGGCGACCGTACGGCTGTCGCGATCCAGCAGTCGCGTGCCGAGGCGGCGTTCGAGCCGCTGGATCGCCCGCGACAGGGGCGGCTGGGCGATGCCGAGGCGGCGGGCCGCCCGCCCGAAGTGCAACTCCTCGGCCACCGCCACGAAGTAGGCCAGCTCCCGCGTCTCGACGCCGTCGTCACCAGCGTTCATACCGCGAGGGTATCGCCGGTGACCGAGTCGGTGTTGGGCCGCGCGCGAGGCGGGATGGTGGGCTGGGCCCATGAACGGCACTGACACCGTCGCCCTGGTCACGGGCGCGAACAAGGGAATCGGGTACGAGGCCGCCAGGCAGCTGGGCGCGCTCGGCATGACCGTGCTGCTCGGGGCGCGCGACCCGGAGCGCCGCGACGCGGCGGTCACGGCGCTCCGGGCGGAGAGCCTGGAGGTCCATCCGCTGACGCTCGACGTCGCCGACGACGAGAGCGTGCGCGCGGCCGCGGAGCGGGTGGGCGACCGCTTCGGCCGGCTCGACGTGCTCGTCAACAACGCCGGGATCTCCGGCGACGCCCGGCAGCCGCCCGGCGCGGCCGACCTCGGCGGCGTGCGCGCGGTGTTCGAGACCAACCTCTTCGGGGTCGTCCGGGTCACCGACGCCATGCTGCCGTTCCTGGCGAAGTCGGCGGCCGGACGCGTCGTCAACGTCTCCAGCGGCACGGCGTCCATGACGCACATGAACGACCCGGACCACCACTTCACCGGCATGCCGGGCAACGTGGCCTATCCCGTGTCGAAGACCGCGCTAAACGCGCTGACCGTGCAGTACGCCAAGCACCTGCGCCCGCTGGGCGTCCTCGTCAACGCCGTCGCTCCCGGCGCCTGCGACACCGACTTCGCCAGGGACCTCGGCCTGGCCTTTCCCCGTACGGCGGCGCAGGGCGCGGCGGTCGTGGTGCGGCTCGCGACGCTCGGAGCGGACGGGCCGACGGGCGGCTTCTTCGACGAGAACGGCCCGGTCCCCTGGTGAACGGTGCCCTGGTGAACGGCCGGGGCCGGAGGGCTCAGAGGGGGACGACCACCCGGGTGTCCTCGTCGTTGTCCTTCTTCTTGGGCGGCCGGGACTCCTCCGGGGGCGGCGAGGACTGCTGCTGCTTGGAGGCGCACAATTGCGTGCAGGGCGGCGTCGCGCCCAGCCTCTTGCGCAGCGTCAGCATGGCCTTGCGCGGGGAGACCGTGCGGTTGCCGTCGTCCCAGGCGTCGAGGTAGGGCCACGGCGGCACGATGCCCCGGCGGATCCACCAGTTCTGCGGCGCGGTCGGCCAGGAGATGGCGAAGTAGAGGTTGCTCGCGGTGTCGCGGGCGTTGCCGGAGTTGCCCACCCGGCCGAGGAGTTCCCCGGCCTTGACCTTGGCGCCCGGCTTGAGGTCCTCGTCGACCGAGTCGAGGTGGCCGCCGAGGTACAGCACGCCGTCCTCGCCCTTGACGGTGACGTACCGGCCCTCCCGGTCGGCGCCGCGGTCGGTCGAGGGGGCCCACTGGTTCTTGACGTTGACCTCCTGGACCACTCCGTCGACCGGCGACACGAACGCGCACCCCTTCTCCGCCCAGATCGTGGTCTTGGGGAGCACGAGCAGCTTGCGGGAGTACGACACCTTGCAGCCCTTGACCGGGAAGGCGTACGTGTAGGGGGACATCTTCGGCGGCGGCATCCGCACGGGCTCGTCGCCCGCGGGGGGAACGGCCTGTCCGGGGTCGGAGGGAGCGGTCGCGGCCGTGATCCCGTTCGCCGTTGGCGTCGCCGGCGGCAGCGTGCTCACACCGGCGACGCCCCCGGGCGCGCCGCAGGACGCCGCGAAGAACGCGGCGCCGGTGAGGGCGGCCAGTCTCCCCGATCGCATGATCTCCACCTGGTCGACGTTACCGAACCTTTCCTTTCTAACGGACCAAGCCGGATATCACGACCGGTTCGGGAAAGTCGTGACATGTCCGCATGCCCGGACGAGGGGCGGCCCGGCCTGTCGGAGGCCGGCACTAGACTCGCCAGCGTGGCAGGGCGAAGTGGGCGGATCAGTGACGAGGACATCGCGCTCGTACGGGAGCGCTCACCGATCGCCGACGTCGTCGGCGAGCACATCCAGCTCCGCAACGCGGGCGGGGGCAACCTGAAGGGGCTGTGCCCGTTCCACGACGAGAAGTCGCCCTCGTTCAACGTGACCCCGGCCCGGGGCTACTACTACTGCTTCGGCTGCGCCGAGGGCGGCGACGTCATCACGTTCGTTCGCAAGATCGACAATCTCACGTTCGCCGAGGCCGTCGAGCGGCTCGCGCAGCGCGCCGGCATCCAGCTGCGCTACGAGCAGGGCGGCTACGTGCCGGGCCGCGAGCAGGGCGAGCGGGTGCGGCTTATCGAGGCGCACCGCGCGGCCGCCGAGTTCTACGCCGAGCGGCTGTCCGGCCCGGAGGCGGGCCCCGGGCGGCGCTTCCTGTCCGAGCGCGGCTTCGAACGGGCCGACGCCGAGCACTTCGGCGTCGGCTACGCGCCGAACGAGTGGGAGGCGCTGTCGCGGCACCTGATGGGCCGCGGGTTCACCTCACCGGAACTGATCAAGGGCGGGCTCGCCCGTGAGGGCAGGCGCGGGCCGGTCGACCGGTTCCGCGGCCGCCTCGTGTGGCCCATCCGCGACATCACCGGCGACGTCATCGGCTTCGGGGCGCGCAAGCTGCTCGACTCCGACGACGGCCCCAAATACCTGAACACCCCCGAGAGCCCGATCTACCACAAGAGCTCGGTGCTGTACGGCGTCGACCTCGCCAAGCGGGAGATCGCGCGGCGGTCGCAGGCCGTGATCGTCGAGGGGTACACCGACGTCATGGCCTGCCACCTGGCCGGTGTGCCGACCGCGGTGGCCACCTGCGGCACCTCCTTCGGCGAGGAGCACATCAAGGTGCTGCGCCGCCTGCTGCTCGACCAGGCCGAGTTCCGCGGCGAGGTCATCTTCACGTTCGACGGAGACTCCGCGGGGCAGAAGGCCGCCCTGCGTGCCTTCCAGGACGAGCAGAAGTTCGTCACGCAGACCTTCGTCGCCGTGCAGCCCGATGGTCTCGACCCCTGCGACCTGCGGGTCAAGCAGGGCGACGCCGCCGTGCGGGACCTGATCGCCGGTCGTGAGCCGCTGTTCGCCTTCGCGGTGCGCAGCGTCCTGTCCCGCTACGACCTCGACACTAACGAGGGCCGGCTGGCCGCGCTCGACGCCGCCGCGCCCATCGTGGCCTCCATCAAGGACCCCGGGCTGCGCAAGGCGTACATGGTCGACCTCGACCGCTGGCTCGGCTTCATGGACGAGGGCTTCGTCATCCGGCGCGTGCAGCAGACGGCCGGCCGGGCGCAGGAGGGCGCACGTACCCCCGGCGGGCGTGCCCAGAGCGGGCAGGGCGGGCGTGCCGCGGCCGGGCAGCAGGCGGGCGCGGGACCGGCCGCGAGACCGGGCGCGGCGGGGCCCGACCCGATGGATCCCGCCGTACGGCTGGAGGCCGAGGCGCTCAAGCTCGCCGTGCAGCGGCCCGCTCTGCTCGGGCCCGAGTTCGACGCGCTCGAGCCCGACACGTTCACGCTGCCCGAGCACGTCGCGTTGTTCGGCGTCGTCGCCGCGGCCGGTGGGACCGCCGCCGGCGGCCCGGGCGGGCGCGAGTGGGTGGACCGCCTCCTGGAGCAGACGGAACCCGGGGCCGCGGGCGCGGTGCCCGGCCTCGATCTGAGGTCGCTCGTCACCCGGTTCGCGGTCGAGGCCGTGCGCGCGGACGTGAACGTCGAGGAGCGGTACGGCGCGGCCGTCCTGGCCAAGATCCAGGAGATCTCGGTCGGCCGGGCGGTCGCGCGGGTGAAGTCGCGGTTGCAGCGGCTCAACCCGGTCGACGAGCAGCAGGAGTACAACCGGCTGTTCGGCGAACTGGTGGCGCTGGAACAGCAGCGACGGGTGTTGCGGGAACGCGCGAGCGGAGCCTGAATAGGCGTCCCTTTCCAGACCGCACAGCCGCCAAACATATACTTTGATCTCGATTCGGTATTGACTTTGGCCTTACCTTGGGTGACAAAAATAGGCCTGCCGTTTAGTGGCGCCTTTCCTGCACACTGTGTTGCGTGGGTGCATCGGTGCTGCCAAGCAGGCCGCCATCGGTAGATCAGGTGGCGGACCTCGTCGCGAAGGGAAGAGAACGCGGGAGCGTCACGGTTGACGACGTGGCCGCCGCGCTCGACCGATCCGAGTTGCCGGCCGACGCGCTGGAGCGCGTCGTGCGGATGCTCGCCGAGAACGGGGTTGAGGTCCTCGAACCGCAAGGGGACGAGGAGCCCAGCAAGCCGGACGAGGAGGACGTCGGCAAACGGGCTCCGACGAGTGACCTGGTCAGGATCTACCTGCGGGAGATCGGCAGGGTCCCCCTGCTCACCGCCGAGGAGGAGGTGGAACTGGCCAAGGCCATCGAGGCCGGGCTGTTCGCGGAGGACAAGCTCTGCGAGAGCCTCGCCGCGAGGTTCGCCCGGCCGGAGCTGGAGGACCTCGTCTGGGAGGGCGTGCGCGCCAAGCAGCGGCTCATCGAGGCCAACCTCAGGCTCGTGGTCTCGATCGCCAAGCGATACGTGGGCCGCGGAATGCTGTTCCTGGATCTGATCCAGGAAGGCAATCTCGGATTGATCCGCGCGGTGGAGAAATTCGATTACACGAAGGGTTACAAGTTCTCCACGTACGCGACATGGTGGATTCGCCAGGCGATCACCCGAGCGATCGCGGATCAGGCGAGAACGATCCGCATTCCCGTCCACATGGTGGAGACGATCAACAAACTGGTCCGCGTGCAGCGTCAGCTTCACCAGGACCTCGGCCGGGAGCCGGCCCCCGAGGAGATCGCCGCCGAGATGGACCTGCCCATCGACCGGGTGGTGGAGATCCAGCGCATCGCGCAGGAGCCGGTCTCGCTCCAGGCGCCGATCGGTGAGGAGGACTCCGACCTCGGCGACTTCATCGAGGACGCCGACGCCGTGGTGCCGATGGAGGCGGCCGCCTTCATCATGCTGCAGGACCAGCTCGACGACATCCTGGCCACGCTGTCGGAGCGCGAGCAGCGGATCATCCAGCTCCGGTTCGGCCTCGCCGACGGCCACCCCCGCACGCTGGAGGAGGTCGGCCGCGAGTTCGGCGTGACCCGGGAGCGCATCCGCCAGATCGAGTCCAAGACGCTGGCCAAGCTGCGTCACCCCACCCGGGCGCAGATGCTCAAGGACTACCTGGACTGACGCCGTCGTCACGCGGACGAGCGCCCTCCGGTCCCGGCGGCTTGGGGCCGAGGAGGGCGCTCGTCCGCGTCATGCCCCTTGTGCGAACCGCTCCGGACTCGCTCCCGGCCCCGCGACCGGACGGGGTTCACCCGCCGGATCGGGTCGCTCCCGGCCCTGCGACCGGGACGGGTCCGGCCGCCGGATAGCCTGCGGGTGGTAACGGTAGTCGTCCGCTGGCGGTGTTCCCTTGACTGCATCCAGGCCCTCCCTGTCCCGCCTGTTCGGCTCCCGCCTGCCCCGTGAGGTCCGTATGGCGCTCGCGCTCGAAGGCGGCGAGCGCCCGATCAGCCACGCGCGTACGGCGGAGGGCGGATACGCGGTCGCCACCACCCGGGCGATGCACCTGCCCGGCGGGCCGCGCCTGCCCTGGCACCTGATGGACAAGGCCGTGTGGGACGAGGAGGGCGTCACGGTCACGATGACCGACGGAGCCGCCCACCGGGTCGTCCTGCCCGAGCCCGGGCGGCTGCCGGAGGCGATCCGCGAGCGGGTCACCTCGACGGTCGTCGCGAGCCGCCACGTGACCATCGACGGCCGCGGGGGAGTGCGCCTGGTCGCCCGCCGCGTCCCCGGCTACGACACCCCGCGCTGGGAGTTCATCTTCGATCCCGGGCTCGACGCGACGGATCCGGGCCTGCGCGCCCACGCCGAGCAGGCGCTCGAGGAGATGCGGCGCAGCCTCGGCGTCTGAGGCACATCAGGACGACGAAGCGGCGGCCTCCCGGCAGGTGCCG
>QFZU02000071.1 GCA_003260025.2 Microbispora triticiradicis
GGGCGTGTCCTCCACACGCCCGCGGGCCGTCCGTACCGCCGGGACCCGATCCGAAGCGGGTCCGGCTCGGGGGTCATCCCCCGCAGCACCCTCCACCGCAGCAGCCGCCGCCCGCGGGGCGCGCGGCGGGAGCCCCGGACGCCTTGCCGGTGACGGCGATGGTGGACAGCAGCTTCACTGTGTCGTCGTGGCCGGAGGGGCAGACCGCCGGGTCGCCGGCCTCGGCCATGGGGCGGTTGAGCTCGAACGTCGATCCGCACGCGCGGCAACGGTAGTCATAGCGAGGCATGCGTCCAGAGTACGGCCGATCCGAGGAGGCGGCGCCTCACTCGAAGTGGACGGTGACGTAGTCCGCGACGGGCCGGTAGCCGAGCCGCTGGTAGATGGAGTTCGACGTCGGGTTGCCCAGGTCGGTGAACAGCAGCACCTCGGTGGCCCCCTCGTCGAGGGCCTTCCTGGTGGCCGCGTGGGTGACGGCGCTGCCGTACCCGCGGCCGCGCAGGCCGGGCGGGGTGTAGACGGGCCCGATCCGGGACATGCCGGCGATCGGGGCGGAGACCCCGGCGATCGACACCGGCCTGTCGTCGTCCTCCCACCACAGCAGTTCGTCCCGGTTGAGGCGGACGGCGACGACCGGCGTGGGATCGGCGCCACGATCGACGTGCGCCTCCTCCTGGAACTCCCGGAAGAACCGTACGGCGAGGGCCAGGTCGTCCTGCCCGGCGATCCTGGCCTTTCCCCTCGCGGAAGGGGGGCGCAGGGCGCCGAGCCGGTAGAGGCGCTGGGACGTGCGGCCCGTCGCCGGGCGCCACCACGCCCCGGCGAAGGTCTCCGCGGCGACGACCGGACCCGTCACGCCCGCGATCTCCCGGTCCCGCTCGATGAGCGCGGCCGCCAGCGCGGGGAGCGCGCCGGGCGGCACGTCCCCGAGCAGCAGCGGCCGAGGCGGCGTGTGACAGAAGGCGCCGGCGACCCCGCCCTCCTCGTCGGTCAGCCAGCCCATGAGGAGGTCCTCGGCGAACTGGCCGGTGCGGATCCCGCGCAGCACGGTCAGCACGACCGTGTTGCGGACGGGATCGCGCAACAGCCAGGGCTCGGCCGCCGCGGCGTACTCCTCCACCCCGGAGGTGATCGTCCACGTCATGACGCGGTTACGCCGCCGTCTCCACCAGGTAGGGCGCCCACTGCGGGTCTCCGTCGAGTTGCGCGCCGATGAGCCGCCAGTGCGCGCCGTGCGGCACCGCCGGGGCCACGCGCAGCGCCCACCCCAGCTCCTCCAGCAGCCGGTCGGCCTTGCGGTGGTTGCACGGCATGCACGAGGCGACGCAGTTCTCCCAGGTGTGGGGGCCTCCCTTGGAGCGCGGGATCACGTGGTCGATCGTCTCGGCCCGCTGACCGCAGTAGGCGCAGCGGAAGTTGTCCCGTCGCATCAGCGCGGCCCGGGTGAGCGGGATACGCGTCCGGTACGGGATGCGGACATAGCGCCGCAGCCGGATCACCGAGGGGACGTCGAGCGTCCGGGTGGCCGAGCGGAGCACCGCTCCCCGGCCGTCCCGGTGGATGACGTCCGCCTTCTCTCTCAGCACCAGGATGACCGCCCGATGAAGGGAGAGTGTGGTCAGCGGCTCGTACGTGGCGTTCAAAAGCAGGACTTGGCGCATCAGCCGACCTCCGCAGCAGCCTCGGCTGTGCGCCTGGGTTGTGGCCCCGCTGGTTGGGACCCGGATGCTTCCGTCACAGGGACCTCCGCCGGACGGCCCAGCGGATCGTCACCACGGCACCGCCCTTCACCAAAGTGTGGCCTTCTCGACGGCCCCTCCGCCACCCCATAACCGGGGTCCATGAAGTGAACGGCGGGAACGCCTGCTGCTTCTATGCCCAGCCGATCATCCCTTTACTCCAGTCTTGGCCGGGTACGGCCGATGTACCGCCCCAGTCCCTCACCTGATTTAAAGTGCCAGCATGAGCCGACCGCAGTACCCGTCCGCCCACCGTGACGACATCGTCGACGACCTCCACGGAACGCCGGTTCCCGATCCCTACCGCTGGCTGGAGGATCCGGACGACCCGGAGGTCAAGGAGTGGCTGGACGCGCAGGAGACCCTGTTCCGCTCCGCCGAGCTGGAGGGACGCGACCACTTCCGCAGCCGGGTGGCCGAGCTGCTGCGTTCGGGATCGGTCGGCACGCCGTCGTGGCGCGGCGAGCGCCGCTTCTTCACACGCCGCTCACCGGAGCAGGAGCACCCGGTCCTGTACGTCGCCGACGAGGCCGGCGAGCGCGTCCTGCTCGATCCCACGGTCCTCGACCCCTCGGGGCTGACCACCCTCGACTCCTACCAGCCGGACAAGGAGGGCAACCGGCTCGCGTACCAGATCTCCGTGGGCGGCGACGAGGAGTCGCGCCTGTACGTCGTCGACGTGGCGACCGGAGAGCCGGTCGAGGGGCCGATCGACCGCTGCCGCTACTCCCCCGTCGCCTGGATTCCCGGCGGCGAGGCGTACTACTACGTGCGCAGGCTCGCGCCGTCGGAGGTCCCGGCCGGTGAGGAGCAGTTCCACCGGCGCATCTACCTGCACCGCGTCGGCACGTCCCCCGACGACGATGTGATGATCTTCGGCGAGGGCCTGGAGAAGACCAACTACTACGGGGTGTCGGTCTCCCTCGACGGCCGCCGCCTGTCGATCTCCGCGTCGCGCGGCACCGCACCGCGCAACGACCTGTGGGTGGCCGACCTCGCCGCCTCCTCGCCGGAGGCGCCGGAACTGGTCGTCGTCCAGCAGGACGTCGACGCCCAGACCGGGGTCCACTTCGGCCGCGACGGCCGGCTCTACGTCTTCACCGACCTCGGCGCCTCGCGCGGGCGCGTCTGCGTCACCTCCCCCGAGACGCCGGGCCCGGAGCACTGGCGCGACCTCATCCCCGAGGACCCCGAGGCGGTGCTGTCCGACTTCGCCATCCTCGACGGCATGCCGGAGCCCGTCCTGCTCGTCGGGTGGACGCGGCACGCGATCGGCGAGATCTCCCTCCACGCCCTGGAGACCGGCGAGCGGATCGGCGACGTCCCGCTGCCGGGCCTGGGGTCCGTCGGCGGGATCCTGGAACGTCCCGAGGGCGGCCACGAGGCCTGGTTCAGCTACACCGACGACATCACCCCCACCGCGGTCTTCCGGTACGACGCGCTCACCGGCGAGACGACGCTCTGGGAGGCGCCCCCGGGCTCGGTGGAGGTGCCCGAGGCGACGACCGAACAGGTCGTCTACCGGTCCAAGGACGGCACCGAGGTGCGCATGCTGGTCACCTCGCGGCCCGGCTCCGGGCCCCGTCCCACGATCCTGTACGGCTACGGCGGCTTCGGCGTGCCGATGAACCCCGGCTTCTCGGCCACCACCCTCGCCTGGGTCGAGGCGGGCGGCGTGTACGCCGTCGCCCAGCTGCGCGGCGGCGGCGAGGAAGGCGAGCAGTGGCACCGGGACGGGATGCTGGGCAAGAAGCAGAACGTCTTCGACGACCTGCACGCCGCGGCCGAGCACCTCATCGCCACCGGCGTGACCAGCAAGGACCGGCTCGCCATCTCCGGCGGCTCCAACGGCGGCCTGCTCGTCGGCGCGGCGCTCACCCAGCGCCCCGACCTGTACGCGGCCGTCGTCTGCTCGGCCCCCCTGCTCGACATGATCCGCTACGAGAAGTTCGGCCTCGGGGCGACCTGGAACGTCGAGTACGGCTCGGCCGACGTGCCGGAGGAGTTCGCCTGGCTGTGGAGCTACTCGCCGTACCACCACGTGCGGGAGGGGGTGTCGTACCCGGCCACGCTGTTCGCGGTGTTCGGATCCGACACCCGGGTCCACCCCCTGCACGCCTGGAAGACGGCCGCGGCCCTGCAGCACGCCCAGGCGGGCGACCGGCCGATCCTGCTGCGCAACGAGACCGAGGTCGGGCACGGCGCCAGGGCGGTGAGCAGGTCGGTCGAGCTCGTGGCCGACCAGCTCGCGTTCCTGGCCCGGCACACCGGCCTGAAGGTGTCCTAACGCGGGAAGATGACGGTCTTGTGGCCGTCCAGCAGCACGCGGTGCTCGGCGTGCCAGCGGACGGCCCGGGCCAGCGCCTGGCATTCGAGGTCGCGGCCGATCGCGGCGAGGTCCTCCGGGGAGTGGGTGTGGTTCACCCGCGCGACCTCCTGCTCGATGATCGGTCCCTCGTCCAGGACGGGCGTCACGTAGTGCGCCGTGGCGCCGATCAGCTTCACCCCGCGCGAGTACGCCTGGTGGTACGGCTTGGCGCCCTTGAACGACGGGAGGAACGAGTGGTGGATGTTGATCATCCGGCCGGACAGCTTGGCGCACATCTCCTCGGAGAGCACCTGCATATAACGCGCCAGCACGACCACGTCGGCCTGGTAGTGGTCGACGAGGGTGAGGATCTCCGCCTCCTGCCGCGGCTTGGTCTCCGGCGTGACCGGCAGGTGGTGGTAGTCCACCCCGTACGACTGGGTGAGCGGGCGCAGGTCGGGATGGTTCGACGCGACTCCGACGATCTCGATCGGCAGCAGGCCCGAGCGCACCCGGTAGAGCAGGTCGTTAAGGCAGTGGTCGAACCGGCTGACCAGCACCAGCGCCCGCGTCCGCGCCGCGAGGTCGAAGAGCTGGAAGTCCATGGCGAACTCGGGGGCGAGCGCGGCGAACTCCGCCCGCAGCTCGTCGATCGCGGGCTCGCCGGCGAACTGCACCCGCATGAAGAACCGCTCCGCGACGGGGTCGCCGAACTGCTGGCTCTCGATGATGTTGCAGCCCCGGCGGGCCAGCAGCCCCGACACGGCCGCGACCACTCCGGGCCGGTCCGGGCAGGACAGGGTCAGCACGTAATCAGCGCTCATGCTCAGTCAGATCCTCAGAGGGAAGTCGGTACCGGGTTCCAGGGTAGGGGCAGTCACTTGGAGGGTGCGGGCGCGTGGACACGGCGATGACGGACGACCGGCCGGCCGCGCGGGTGGTGTGCGTGGACGACCGCTCGCGGGTGCTGCTGATGCGCTGGCACGACCCGCTCGCCGGCCGGACGTTCTGGGAGCCCCCGGGCGGCGGCATCGAGCCCGGCGAGTCGCCGCTCCAGGCGGCCCGCCGGGAGCTGTGGGAGGAGACCGGCCTGCCCGGCGACGCCGTACTGGACCGGTGGGTGCCGGTCCACCGGGACTTCCACTGGCTCGGCAGGCACTACGTGAAGACCGAGCGCTTCTACCTCGCCCGGTTCGGCACGGCGCCGCCGGTGGCCTCGGCCGAGCTGACCGAGGAGGAGAGCGGCGCCCTCCTGGGACTGGCCTGGCACGAGATCGCCGCCCTCTCCGCGCTGCCCGAGCCGCTCGATCCGCTGGAGCTGCCCGGGATCATCGACCGCCTGCTCGCCGTCGCGCCCTGACCCACCCGGCCGCGGCCCGGGGTCAGCTCTCCTTCTCGTGGCGCTCCAGCGCCGCGCGTACGTCGGGGTCGCCGGGGGCCAGGGCCAGCGCGCGGCGGAGGTCGAGCAGCGCCTCGCGGCCGCGGCCGAGCGCGTCCAGGGCCGTCGCGCGGTTGAAGTAGAGGGCGGCGTCCTCCCCCAGCTTGATCGCCCGGGTCAGGTCCTCGACCGCTCCCGGGGCGTCGCCGGTCTCGAAGCGCAGGGTCGCCCGGTTGGCCCAGGCCGAGGCCAGGCGGGCGTCCGCGGCCAGCGCCGCGTCGAACGCCAGCCGCGCCTCGGCGTACCGTCCGGCCGCCGTCTCGAGCTGCCCCAGCACGCCGTGCAGGTGCGCGTTTCCGGGGTCCAGGGCCAGCCCCGCCTCGACGTCCCGCCTGGCGGCCTCGTGCTCCCCGAGCATCTCCAGGATCCCGGCCCGGTTGACGTACGCGTCGAGACAGCCGGGGTCGAGGTCGAGCACGTGGCCGAGGTCGGCCCGCGCGCCCTCCAGATCCCCGGCGGCGAGACGCAGCTCCGCCCGGTTGTAGTACGCCTCGGGCAGCGGCGGGCTGACCCGCATCGCGGTCTCGTAGTCGGCCAGCGCCGCCTCGGTCCGCCCCATCTCCAGCAGCAGGTTTCCCCGGTCCAGGTAGTGGTCGGGGAAGACCGGGTCGATCCCGATGGCCACGTCGAAGTCGGCCAGCGCCTCCCGCCGGCGGCCCAGGCGCGCGAGGAGCTGCGCGCGGTTGGCGTGCAGCACCATCCGGTGCTGGGGATGGGCGTCCGGGGGGAGGTCGCGCCCGGCCAGGTCGAGGGCCGACTCGACCAGGCCGAGCGCCTCGCGGAGCCGCCCCTCGCGCAGTTCGACGAGCGCCCGGCCGTTCTGGTCGAAGCCGAGCTTGAACGCCCGCTCCCGCCGGTCGGGCAGCAGCGTCGAGATCGCGATCGCCTCGTTGATCCAGGCCCTGGCCCTCGTCAGGTCGCGTCGCGCCGGGTCGCGGTCCCGGGCGTCCAGCATCGCCGTGCCGTACGCCGCGGCGGCGTGGACGACCGGATCGACGCTGCCCCTCCGCGCCTGGTCGTACAGCTCCTGCGCCTGCGCGCGCCGTCCGAGGCCGGCCAGGGCGGTCGCGGTGCGGTGGGCGAAGCGCCACCACAGGCCGGACCCCGGCTCGCAGAGCCGCAGCCCGCGCGAGCCCAGCTCCACGACCGCGTGCAGGAAGCCCTCGGCGACGCAGTGGTCCACCGCCGCCCACAGCGCCCGCGTGGCGGCGTCCGGGTCGCCGCCGTGCTCCAGGTGGTACGGCACCGCGCCGAGGGCGCTCTCCGCCGACTCGGCGCCGGCGCTGAGCTCCGCCGCCCTCAGGTCGTGCCGTCGCGCCCGCTCCTCCGGCGCCAGCGCCAGATACGCCCGGTAGGCGCGGGGGTCGTCGGACGTGCAGTCCGAGGCCAGGTAGTCGTCCGGCGGCCCGTCCAGGGGTAGCACCTCCACCGGTCGCATGCCCTCCCACGCGGGCTCGGCGGAGCCCAGGGCCAGGGTGAGACCGGGCACCCGGCGGGCGAGGACGCCCAGCAGCTCCCGGTCCGCCGGATCGGCCTCGTGCAGGTTGTCCGCCAGCAGCGTGCGCGGCTCCGCGAGATGGTCGCGGACGAACTCCGCGATCCCGTTGGCGATCCTGAGCGTGCGGCGCGGCGCGGGCACGAGGATCCGCTCGTCCTCGGGAAGGCGGGCCTCGATGGTCTGACGGCGGGCCGGCACCAGCGGGCGCAGGCTGGGCGCGACCGCGCGGATCTCGATGTCGTGGTCCGCCACCAGGTCCGGGGAACGCTCCAAGGCGGCCGGAACGAGGGCGCGCAGGAGCGCGCCGCCGATCGTGTACGGACCGCGTAGCCGGCGGTGCCCGTTGACGACGGGCTCCAGAGGGGGAGGCGTCTCCAGTGCGCGGAGCGCCGCCACGCGGTCCCGGGCGAGGTCTCCCCGGACCCAGATGTGGTTCGGGCGGCGCCTCACCCCTTGTGAATAACGCTCGACGTGCCGCTGAGCTTCGTCGTTCCCGGTTTGCGGATAATGATCTTCTTCATCATGCCTCTTTCCCCACTCTTGTGGACAAGGCACAAGTATTCGCAGTGATCAGCTATCCGCCAAGAGATGTAAGCATTATCTATCGCGGGAAAAGCTGGGAAACAACGCCGCCCAACTGCTTCTCTATATAAATCACTACATTGTCGCCTCGGGCTTCGCGCCGCAACTCCCGCCATCCGGATTTACGGTAGAGCTCCAGCGCGGCGACCTGCCGCAGTGTGGTGTCGCCGAGCAGCCGGGAGTAGCCGAGGCGGCGGGCGCGCTCCTCGAGCTCCTCCGTCATCCGCGCACCGTAGCCACGCCGCTGGTGGGCGGGATGGACCCGGAGCCGGCACATCTCGGCCGTGTGGTCGTCGACGCGCCGCAGGCCCCCCATGGCGACGAGCCCCGCCCCGGCCACCTCTCCGACGAGGAAATCGCCCCCGGCGGCCAGGTAGACCTCGGTGATCCGGGGGAAGTCGTCGTCGTAGTAGACGCCGTCACCCGGCACGACACCCACCTGGGCGAGGCCGATCTGGTGGAGGGACCACACGGCGTCGAGGTCCGACCACCGGTACCGCCGGATCCACAGAGGCGCGGCCTCGCTCTCAGCGCCTTCCCTTAGGGCGTCGCGCTCCAGGTCACCCGCCGGCGCGTCTTCTGCCACTCATCCTCCTCACCCGACGTCCTTTATCAGGCCCTTGGGGATCCCCACCCGGCTCTCCGCGAGCATCTCCCGGAACTCCTTGAGCTCGGGCGAGTCACCGTGCTTGGCCCGCACCGCCTTCTCCAGGTCGTATCCGGGCTTGAGCAGGAGGTCGGTCCGGTGGTCCTTGTCGACCATCTCGATCGCGGCGCGGCCCAGCTGGAGCGCGGCGTCGACGTCGCCTTCGATCAGCCGGCACAGCGCCCGGTCGAACCGGATCAGGGTCTGGTCGAGCAGATCGTCGTCCGAATACTGGGAGAGCGCCTTCTCCAGGACCACGTCGGCCTCCACGGTCTGCCCCAGCCGCACCAGGACGTCGCCCTGGTAGAAGTAGAGCTGCCGCTCGGTGTAGCCGAAGGCCGGGTTCTCCCGGTCGCTGTCGTTCATCTGCGCGAAGGCCGTCCTGGCCCGGTGCAGCGCCCGCTTGGCCTGCTCCACCACGTCGTGCCGCGACCCGCCGAGGCCGGCGATCTTCGCCAGCGCCCTCGCCTCGACCACCGGCGCCATGGTGCGCGCCGCACACGGAGTCGTACCGGCCAGGTCGCGGCTCTTCTTGGCGAGCGTCAGCGCCTCACGGGGGTCGCCGTAGTACAGCGGGACCAGCGACTCCCGGGCGGTCACCCAGGCGCGCAGGGCGCGGTCGCCGGTCTCGTCGGCCGCCATCCGGCCGGTCCGGAAGAACGAGCGGGCCAGCCGCTGGTCACCCAGATCGATCATGAGCATTCCGGACAGCCCGGCAAGCTGGGCGGACATCCGGCACAGCCGCTCCTGCACGTCGACGGGCTGACGGTGGTTCAGCGCCTTGCGCACGGCGGCGAACTCCAGCATCACGTCGCAGAGCAGCCGTACCGGCGGCGTGTTCATGTACTGCCGGCCGAACCCCGAGGTGGCCTGCTCCCACTGGTCGAGCATCGCCGGGGAGACGGTGGCCCTCACCATGGTCTCGTCCATCCGCCGCCTGAGGTTCTCCACGGCGCCGAGCACCTCCTCGTTGAGCTCGTTCAGGCCGGCCGCGCTCACGGTGCCGCCGGCAAGGAGCCTCAACAGCGTCCTCCTAAGCACGTTCTCGTCCTCCTCGCCCCCGTCCAACGAAGGGGTGCAGTTGTCCGGCGAGGCCGGCGACGCCGGCCCTGCCCACGGAGCGGGTGAAATGTGTGGTCTGGCGTCTTCGAACGCGGCGTCCACGAGGACCTCGTGCCCGTGTCCGCAGATGCACGGGCCGTCGTAGCCCAGAGCGAGGGGTTCGACGCGGTAGACCGAGCACAGATAGTGGAGGTACTCCGGGCCGGGCCGCTTCATGCCCGACTCGTACGCGGACAGTAGTGTCTCGCCGATGCCGGGCACCGGCTTGCCGTCCCTCTCGAACAGGGCGCGTACCTGTTCGATGACGTCGGCCAGCGCCACGCCGTGCGAGAGGCGGTGGGCCTTGATCCGCGTCGTGCCGAACCGCTGCCCGCAGGCCTCGTAGATCTGCGCGGCGATCTGGGCCAGGGTGTACCCCGCGGCCAGGCCGCGCGCCCGGACCTGGCGCGCGATCTCCGTCTCCCTGTGTTGCCTGCCGGACATCCCGGCCCCTCTCTCATGGCCGGCCGCACTCGCAGCCGCGTGTTTGACCGATCACCGAATCAGTCACGGAGGGTGACTCGTCCGTCGCACTCCGCCCACACCATAATGATGGAACACCCTTTGCGAGGCCAAGTCCCCAACTTGAGGAGATTGACTAAGGATCGTCTCCCGGTGAGGGTTTTCTTTCACCCGACAGGGGTTTTCCTCCACCGGTCATCTTGACCTGGCGTTGACCCGGACGAGTCAGTGAGCCATCTTGGGCGCACCAGAGTGATCGAGCGGAAACGCAAAGTACACAATCAGCCGGGAACGGAAATGAAGGAGGACCGGCCGGTGGGGAACGAGGATTTCCTGCGCCTGGAGCGTCTGGTGGCCGAACTCGACGCGCGGGGCCTGCTCGCGCGAGTCGTACACACCCCTTCGGGCCGCGCCTACGTGCGGGTCATCAACCCCGCCGCGACGAGCCTCACGGAGAACGTCGTCTGCCAGGCGGCGGACTACTGGTGGTCCTGGGGCGAGCGGATGCACCGGGCGGACGACCCCGCCGGAGCGGCGTCGAAGGTCGCCCGCGTGCTCGCCGCGGTGATCGAGTAGCCGCACCGACCACCGTCCGGTCCCGCCGAGCAGGCGGGACCGGACGGTCATCGAGGGGATCCCCTCCTGGAGAACGGCGCCGGACGCGCTTCCGGGTGCGCGCCCGCGCCCTGCCGTGCCGTCACCGGAGCGTGCCGTCCGCCCTCGCGGCGCCGGACGCGTTCCCGTCCCCCCGGCGATGTGACGGAGGCCGGATCTGTCGGCAGTATTGACTACGTTCGAGAAGCTGTCGTCGATCCGATCCGTGGGGGGATCCACCTCGTGTTGCCGCTGTCGCCCGCGACACCCAGCCCAGAGCCGAGCCCGAGCCTGCCCGACCCGGACGTGATCGCGGCCAAGGTGTCGGCGGCGTGCGAGAAGAGCGAGGGCGTCTTCTGCACGGTGCTGAACAGCGCCTTCCCGAACCGGGACTTCCCCGCCTGGGTTCAACTGGTGGCGGGCGTCGTGGACGTGTTCCTGATGATCGCCCTGATCCTCGTCGGGACGCTGATCGTCCGGAACGTGGCGCTCCGGCTGATCACCCGGCTCACCGTGCGGGCGAGCGTCGGCGTGCTGCCGGAGCGGCTGCGCGGCAAGACGGTGCTGACCAGCGTGGACGCCGCGGCGGCGATCATGACCGAGCGCCGCAGGGCGCGCGCCGAGACCATGGGCTCGGTGCTGCGGAGCCTCGCGTCCGTCGTGATCCTGGGCACCGGGGCGCTGATGATCTTCGCGAAGCTCGGGATACCGATCACGCCACTGCTCACCAGCGTCGGGATCATCGGTGTGGCGCTCGGCTTCGGCGCGCAGGAGCTGGTCAAGGACTTCATCGCCGGCATGTTCATGCTCCTGGAGGACCAGTACGGCGTGGGCGACGTGATCGACACCGGAGTGGCCACCGGCACCGTGGAGGCCGTGACGCTCCGCATCACCCGGCTGCGCGACGCCGACGGCAAGGTGTGGTACGTCCGCAACGGCACGATCACCCGTGTCGGCAACGAGTCGCAGGGCTGGTCGAGGGCCCTGGTGGACGTGCCCGTCCCGTACGCGGCCGACATCGCGACGGTGCGCGACCTGCTCAAGAAGCTCGCCGACGACATGTGGGACGACCCGGAGTACCGCGACCTGGTGATCGTCGAGGAACCGCAGGTCTTCGGGCTGGAGTCGGTGTCCGGCACGTCCGTCATCTTCCGGGTCAGCGTGAAGACGGTACCGGCCCGGCACCTGGAGGTCGCCCGTGAGCTGCGGCTGCGGGTGAAGAAGGCCTTCGACGAGAAGGGCATCGCCTTCGCCGCCTGACCTTACCGATGGGTAACTGGCTTAGGCTGAAAGCGTGACCAGCGAGCAGACCCTGTCCTTCTACGAGGTGATCGGCGGCGAGGACGCCTTCCGGCGGCTCGTGCACCGGTTCTACGAGGGTGTGGCCGAGGACCCCCTGCTGCGTCCGCTCTACCCCGAGGAGGACCTCACCGGGGCCGAGGAGCGGCTGCGCCTGTTCCTCATCCAGTACTGGGGAGGTCCGAAGACCTACAGCGAGCAGCGCGGCCATCCCCGGCTGCGGATGCGGCACATGCCGTTCGTGATCGGCGAGGCCGAGCGGGACGCCTGGCTGCGCCACATGGGCGACGCCGTACGCTCCCTGGAACTGCCGCCGGAGCGGGAGAGTCAGTTGTGGGACTATCTCGTCTACGCCGCCCACAGCCTGGTCAACGCATAAGTAACGCGAGCAGCGGGCAGCCCATCTCTCATGGAAAAAACCCCCTGGTGGCGTGATGCCGTTGTCTACGAGATCTACGTCCGCAGCTTCGCCGACGCCTCCGGCGACGGTACGGGCGACCTGGCGGGAATCCGGGACCGCCTGCCGTACCTCGCCGAACTCGGCGTCGACGCGATCTGGCTGACCCCCTTCTATCCCTCCCCCATGGCCGACGGCGGCTACGACGTGGCCGACTACCGCGACGTCGACGCGTTGTTCGGGACGCTGGCCGACTTCGACGACCTGGTCGCCGACGCGCACGCGCACGGCCTGCGGCTGATGGTGGACATCGTGCCCAACCACAGTTCCTCGGCCCACCCGTGGTTCCAGAAGGCGCTTGCGGCGCCCAGGGGCTCGCAGGAGCGCGATCGGTACATGTTCCGGGAGGGCGGCCCCGAGGGCACCGGCGGCGGCCACGGCGAGCCGAACAACTGGATGTCCACCTTCGGCGGCCCGGCGTGGACACAGGTGCCCGACGGGCAGTGGTACCTCCACCTCTTCGCGCCGGAGCAGCCCGACTTCAACTGGCGCAACCCCGAGGTGCGCGAGGAGTTCCTCGACATCCTGCGGTTCTGGCTGGACCGCGGCGTGGACGGCTTCCGCATCGACGTGGCGATGGGGCTCATCAAGGCGGAGGGACTGCCCGACACCGATCCGGGGTTCACCGCCAGGTCGCCCATCTGGAGCCAGCCGGAGGTGCACGACGTCTACCGCGACTGGCGGCGGGTGCTCGACTCCTATTCCGGCACCCGCGTCGCCGTCGGCGAGGTCTGGACCGACTCCGCCGAGGACCTCGCGCTGTACGTGCGGCCGGACGAACTGCACCAGAGCTTCAACTTCGCCTGGCTGGAGGCCCCCTGGTCGGCCACGGCGTTCCGCAAGGTCATCGACGACACCCTAGTCGCGGTCGCCTCGCCGACCTGGGTGCTGTCCAACCACGACGTCGTACGGCACGTCACCCGGTACGGGCAGGGGTCGCTCGACCCCGGGGCCGGCCTCGCGCGGGGGCGTGCGGCCCTGCTGGCCATGCTCGCCCTCCCCGGCTCCGCGTACCTGTACCAGGGTGAGGAACTCGGGCTCCCCGAGGTGACCGACCTGCCGCCGGAGTCGCGTCAGGACCCGATCTTCGCGCGCTCGAACGGCGAGGTGCCGGGCCGGGACGGCTGCCGGGTGCCGCTGCCGTGGTCGGGCACCGAGCCGCCGTACGGCTTCGGGCCGGGCGGGTCGTGGCTGCCGCAGCCCGCGGACTGGGCCGGCCTCACGGCCGAACGGCAGGCCGCCGACCCGGCGTCGACGCTGTGGTTCTACCGGCAGGCGCTGCGGACGCGGCGGGAACTGCGCGGTACGCTGCCGGACGCGATCACGTGGCTGGACTCGCCCGAGGAGACGCTGTTCTTCCAGCGGGGACGGCTGCTCTGCGTCGTCAACTGCGGCGAGGGCGCGGTCCCGCTGCCGCCGCACGACCAGGTGCTGATCACCAGCAGCCCGCTCGACGGCACCGACCTCCCGCGCGACACCGCGGCCTGGCTGCTCACCGCCTGACCCGAGGGCGGCGCGCGTCCCCGCCGTCCCGCTCCCCGATCGCCCTCGTTCCCCCGCCACGTGCGACCGGCCGCCGTTGCTCCTTGGCCGGTCCCAGGCGGGGCTCGGGGGGTCGTCGGAGGGCCGCCGGGCGGGTCGCCGGAAGGGCGGCGGCCGGGCGGCTCAGGGTGGGCTCAGGCGGGGGCGGAGAACCGGCGGAGGAAGGCGACCTCATCCTCGCCGAGCCTGCGTGGCCACGCTGCGGCTGAGTCGTAGGCGACCAGGATCGTGCGCGCCTCGGCGTAGAGGGTCGCGTCGTCACGGATCTCGTACGCCAGGGTGAACCGTGACCTGGAGATCTCGGTCACCCACACCTCGACGCGCACGGGATCGGGGCGGAAGTTCAGCGGCCGCCGGTAGTCGATCTCCTGCCGGGCCACCACCAGGTCGAGCCGGTTTCCATCGCTGTCGCGCGGGCGCTCCCACAGCATGGACACCCGCGCGTCTTCGAGGTAGTCGAAGAATCTGACGTTGTTGACGTGGCCGTAGCTGTCGATGTCGGCGAAGCGCACCTTACGCTCGAAGACGTAACGGTGGGCGTGCTCGGCAGGGCCGGCGAGGATCGGCTCGGTCACCGCTCCAACCTAGTGCCGCGACCACCGAGGTTCGCCCGGACGGGGCGGTGTCCGCGAAGGTGGCCGCGAGGTCCCCCGCCGGGCACGGCGGGGGACGGGACGAGAGTCCTGATCAGTCGCGGGTGAGCTTGCGGTAGGTGACGCGGTGCGGGCGGGCCGCCTCCGCGCCCAGCCGCTCGATCTTGTTCTTCTCGTAGTCGGCGTAGTTGCCCTCGAACCAGAACCAGTTCGAGCCCTCTTCCCACGCGAGGATGTGGGTCGCGATCCGGTCGAGGAACCACCGGTCGTGGGAGGTGATCACGGCGCAGCCCGGGAAGTCGAGCAGCGCGTTCTCCAGGCTGGAGAGGGTCTCGGTGTCGAGGTCGTTGGTGGGCTCGTCGAGCAGCAGCACGTTGCCGCCCTGCTTGAGTGTGAGCGCGAGGTTGAGCCGGTTGCGCTCGCCGCCGGACAGGATGCCCGCGAGCTTCTGCTGGTCGGGACCCTTGAACCCGAACGCCGCGACGTACGCCCGGGACGGCATCTCGACGTTGCCGACCTTGATGTGGTCGAGCCCGTCGGAGACGACCTGCCAGACGTTCTTGGCGGGGTCGATGCCGGCCCTGCTCTGGTCCACGTACGAGATCTTGACGGTCTCACCGACGGTGATCGCCCCGCTGTCGGGGGTCTCGGCACCGGTGATCATCCGGAACAGCGTGGTCTTGCCGACGCCGTTCGGGCCGATGATGCCGACGATGCCGTTGCGGGGCAGGTCGAAGGAGAGCTCGTCCATGAGCAGCCGGTCGGCGAAGCCCTTGCTCAGCTTCTCGGCCCGGATGACCGTCGTGCCCAGGCGCGGGCCCGGCGGGATCTGGATCTCCTCGAAGTCGAGCTTGCGGTACTTGTCGGCCTCGGCGGCCATCTCCTCGTAGCGCTGGAGACGGGCGCGGCTCTTGGTCTGCCGGGCGCGGGCGTTCGACCGCACCCACTGCAGCTCCTCCTCCAGGCGCTTCTTGCGCTTGACGTCCTTCTGCCCCTCGACCTTCAGACGCGCGGCCTTGGCCTCCAGGTAGGTGGAGTAGTTGCCCTCGTAGGGGAAGCAGCGGCCGCGGTCCAGCTCCAGGATCCAGTTCGCGACGTTGTCGAGGAAGTAGCGGTCGTGGGTGACGGCCAGGACGGTGCCGGGGTACTTCTCCAGGTGCTGCTCCAGCCACTGCACGCTCTCGGCGTCGAGGTGGTTGGTGGGCTCGTCGAGCAGCAGCAGATCGGGCTGTTCGAGCAGCAGCTTGCACAGCGCGACCCGGCGGCGCTCGCCACCGCTGAGCTGGGTGACGTCGGCGTCGGGCGGCGGGCAGCGCAGCGCGTCCATGGCCTGTTCGAGCTGGCTGTCGAGGTCCCACGCGTTCCGGTGGTCGAGGGCGTCCTGCAGGCGGCCCATCTCCTCCAGCAACGCGTCGCTGTAGTCGGTGGCCATCTGCTCGGCGATCTCGTTGAACCGGTCGAGCATCGCCTTGGTCTCGGCCACGCCCTCCTCGACGTTGCCGAGCACCGTCTTGGCGTCGTTGAGCGGCGGCTCCTGCTGGAGGATGCCGACCGTGAAGCCGGGCATCAGCCGGGCCTCGCCGTTGGACGGCTGCTCCAGCCCCGCCATCATCTTGAGCAGCGTGGACTTGCCCGTGCCGTTCGGGCCCAGGACGCCGATCTTGGCCCCCGGCAGGAACGACAGCGTGACGTCGTCGAGGACCACTTTGTCGCCGTGCGCCTTGCGCACGCGCTGCAACGTGTAGATGTACTCCGGCATGCCTTCAAGCCTAGGGGATCGCACCGGCAGCGCCGTCCGCGCTGCGGGGAGGAGGGGCCAGTGGGGCGGCGGGGAGGCAGATTCTGTCCCTGCCGAGTTCCTTGGCGCGGTAGAGGGCGAGGTCCGCCGCGGCGAGCAGCTCCAGCAGATCCTCGCCGTGGATGTTGAGGATCGCGACCCCGGCGGAGACCGTGACCGTGACCGCCGCCTGCTCGGTGGGCACCGCCATGCGGCCCACCCGGACGCGCAGCCGCTCGGCCACCCGCCGTGCCTCGTGCACGTCGGCGCCCGGGAGCAGCACGACGAACTCCTCGCCGCCGAACCGGCCCACCACGTCGTACTCACGCAACTGCGTGCGGAGGGTGGCGGCCACCTCGGCGAGCACCTGGTCGCCGACCAGATGACCGTATGTGTCGTTGACCTTCTTGAAGTGGTCGATATCGACCAGCACCAGCGCGAGGGGGTTCCCGGTCCGCTGCGCCCTGACGATCTCGGTGTCCGCCTCCCGCTGCCAGGCGGCGGCGTTCAGCAGGCCGGTCTTCGCGTCCGTCCGGGCGGCTGCCTGGAGCTGCGCGTGCAGCAGGCTCCGCTGGAGCAGCACGACGGGCGGCAGCACGAGCAGCAGCAGCGTGAGGTTGATCCCGCAGACGACGGCGACGAGCACGCCGAGGCAGAGCTCGACCGCGTCGAGAAGGACCCGCTCGCGGTCCCAGAGGACCTCGCCCCAGCGGCCCTCGGGATCGGACGCGTGCGCCGCGACCGCGATCAGAGCCGTGTTGAGCACGGTGAACAGCACCGCGCAGGCCGCGGCGACCACGATCGGCCCGCCCTGCCCCGAGGACAGCCGCGCCGGTCCGGCCACCCAGTGGTGGAAGGCGGCGGACGCGGCGCCCGCCGCGAGCCCGATCGCCGCCGCGCTGAACACCCGCCGGTAGAGCACCGTCGCCCGCACCCTGAGCTGGAGCAGGATCTGCATCGGGACGGGCGCCAGCAGGGCGTAGACCGGCGGCAGCAGGAACGCCGCCGGGAGCCACCAGGCCGACAGCAGGTCGCGGGACACGCCGGCGGGCATGCCGAGGCGGCGGGTGGCCTCGATGCAGACGGCGCCGCACAGCGTGAGCGCCCCGAACATGGCGAGGTCGCAGGTGTGGAAGACGGTCGCCCTGGCCAGCACCGCGACCAGGACGGTGTAGAACGCCAGGATCGCGCAGACGTAGGACACGAGGGCGGGCGGCTGGGTCAGCAACGGCCAGCGGCTCCGGGAGCAGATCGTGCCGCGCGTCCTCGCCGAGGTCTGACCGGTTGCCGTCATCCCGCCCCCCAACGACGCCAAATCAGCATCTCACGATGTGTAACACAATAGTTGCGGAGTGTGCGACGCGCGACGGGAACCGTTCCCTTCACGCGGGCCATCTGCATCCGATGGACTGCGGGGGTGTCTGCGGCGATTTGCCCGGGGCCCGAGCCCGGCGACGCCGCGCTCCCGCGACCAGCGGGTTCAGGCCGCCAGAGTGCGTGGGAGCGGGGAGTGGTCCGCGTTCTCCTGTGCACCGGGCGCCATGCCCGTGACCACGCCCTCGTCCCCCTCGGCATCGGGCTCGGCATCGGGCTCGGCGACAGGATCCGCGTCGGCCGTGGCGCCGCCGCGCTCCCCGTCGGGGGCGCCGAGGGCGGGGCGCTCCGCCGCGGTCGTGCTCCGGCCGCCGACGAGGGCGTCGAAGGCCTCATCGGTCTCACCGCCGTCGGCGGGACGGGCGCCGGCGGCGGTGCGTCCGGTCAGTTCCCACTCCCTCGTGGCGTCCTCCATCGCCTGGCGGTCGTCGTCGCTGACCGCTCCGGCCGAGTAGGCGCGGATCGGCTTCTCGTAGGTGGTGATGCCCCACTTGAGGTCGTGGCCCACGGAACTCGCCTCGATCTCGGCCCAGAACCGCTGCTCGCCCTCCCGCTCGAACTGCTTGATGCGCAGCTTGCCGTACACGACGACCGGATGGCCCTTGCGGATCGACTGCTGGACGTTGTCGGCCAGTCCCCGGTAGCAGCGGACCACGTAGTAGGTGGTGTCCCTGGTCTGCCAGGTGTTCGTCTGCTGGTCGAGCACGCGCCGGTTGACGGCCATCCGCATCGACGTGACGTGCGAGCCGTCGCGGAACCGGTACTGCCTGGGGTCGTCGGTGACGTTCCCGCTCAGCGTGACGTAGATGTCGCTCATGGAAGTGCCTCTCCGGCCCGGTCACCCGCCGGGCTCGGATGCCACCCTCGCCGGGGCGGCCGTCCCCGTACGGGCCGGAAACGCGTTCTGTGGACGGCCGGGCACCTGTGGACAACCCGGCGGGGTCAGCGGCGGGTGGCCGCCATCGCGCCGAAGAACTCGTTGTAGCGGTTCAGTTCGCGTTCGACCGGCTGGATGACCATGTCCTGCGCGAGGAGGTCCACCCGGCGCCTCATGTCGCGTTCCAGGCGGTCGCGTTCCCTGCCCGCGCCCAGGACCACGAAGTTCCTGCTCGCCAGGGCGGAGAAGAGGCCGAGCCCGAGGACACTGATCATCATCAGCCCCACCCAGGGCAGCAGGGCCACGTCGCCGAGGGCCTCGGCCGGCGGCCGGCCCGCTCCTAACACGCCGTACGCCAGGATCGCCCCGGCCCAGGCCAGGCCCGCGGCGAACATGATCACGAGGAGGTACTGCCAGATCTTCAACAGCCACCACCAGCCGGGCACCCGGTCGAGTGGCGGGGCCACCTCCGACAGTTCGGCGGACAGCGCCCCGGGCAGCTCGCCAGACCGGGACCGGGCGGCCTGGCGCACGCCGTCCCGCCACTGTTCCGGCATGCCGGCGGTGAGCCCGTCGGAGAGCGCCGTCACGGCGTTGTCCACCTCGGCGGGCTGCGCCGTGATCGAGCTGCCGACCAGGCCGCGGATGTCGTCCTTCACGGCCCCGAGGCGGAGGCTCTTGATCGGATCGGGCCGCACGCGGGCCGCCCAGCGCGCGTACGGCCATCCGACCCAGGAGATCGAGCGGACGCCGTACACGTTCTCCATCGCCTCGCCGAGCGCGGAGACGCCGATCGCGTCGCACAGAGCGTCGACGAGCGCGGCACGCCGCGCGGCGTCCACCGCCGGTTCGACCCGCAGCATCTCGGGGAGGTTCTTCACCAGGCGCACCACCAGGCGGTCGAGGTCGGCTTCGAGCCGCTGGTAGGCCGCTCGCCGGGCGGCGACGGACTCGGCCAGGACGGCCTTCAGGCCGTCGACGCCCTCGCCGGTGGTGGCGGAGGTGGTCACCACCCGGGGGTGGGCGACCCCCTCACGCCGGAGGAGGTCCTCCAGATCGCCCGCGCACTCGGCCCGCTCCTCGGAGGTGAGCCGGTCGGCCTGGTTCAGCACGAACACCGTCACCGCGTCGTGCCCGGTCAGCTCGGCGACGTAATGCCGATGGACGGAGGCGTCGGCGTACTTCTGCGGGTCGAGCACCCACACGACGAGATCGGCCAGCTGGATGAGCCGATGGGCCTCGGGATCGGTGAGCGCGCGGATCGAGTCGTGGTCGGGCAGGTCCAGCAGGATCAGCCCGTGCAACTGGCTCTCGCCCCGGTCCAGGGCGCTGGCGCGGGCGAACCTGTGCCGCCACTGGATCTGCAGCCAGTCGAGCAACGGGCTCGCCCCGTCGATGCCCCACACGCAGGCGTGCGTGCGCGCCGTGGTCGGCCGGCGCGCCCCGGTGGGTGAGAGCTCCAGCCCGGAGATGGCGTTGAAGAGGGAGGACTTGCCGCTTCCGGTGCCCCCGGCGAGCGCGACGACGGTGTGGTCGGACGACAGCTTGAGCCGGTCGCCCGCGCGCAGCAGGAGCTGGGCCGCCTCCGTGATCAGCGCGGGGTCGACCCGCCCCTGACCCAACTCGACGATCTTGGCCAGGGCGGCGAGCCTGGACCCCAGCCCGTGCTGCGTTTCGGCGGTGCTGACAGTCGTCATCGATCCCTCACCGTCGGTGCCCGGGGCGTCCCGGGCCGGATGGGCTCCGTCATCGTGCGACCTCGAGGTTGTACGTCGCCTGGTACAGCCGCGTCGCCGCGGCCTCGTCCGGTATGCCCGCGCTGTCGAGGGCGTCGACGTACCTGAGGGTCTCCTCGTCGAAGAGCAGGCCGATTCTGGCCCGCAGGTCGCTGCGGGCCTTGGCGCTGATGCTGCGCAGCGACTCGGCCCCGAGCAGACCGCGCAGCAGCCGCTGGGGCAGCGCCCCGGCGCCGGTGGCGGCCTGCGGATCCGTGGCGCCGTAGCCGAGCAGGCCGATCATGAAGATCAGCGACAGCGACTCCACGTCGAACGAGACCAGCTTGGCCACCGAGCGCTTGGTCACACCCTCGGTGCGGATCAGTTCGGTGACGTGCTCCTGCCAGGCGGCGACCGTCCTCGCGGTCCTGCGGGCGATGTCCTCCGGCGGACGGCCGAGTCCCGGAGTGGCGGCGAGCCGGTCGCCCGCGCCCGCGCGCTGCCGCCACCGGGTCACGACCTCCTCGGCGGCCCGCTCGACGGCCGAGGTGACCAGGGATTCGAGGCCGGCGCGGATCGCCGCCTTCAGCCCGCGGACCCGCTCGGGACCCTGGTGGTGGCCCTTGGCGCCGCGGCGCAGGTGCAGCGTGCGCATGAGGTCGCCGGAGCCGGCGAAGTCCTGCCACCGCGCGAGCACCTCGCCCCGCAGCAGCGAGCCGTCCCGGGTCGCCTCGTCGATCTCCGTGAGCGCCCCCATGTACGCCGCGTCCACGTCCGAGCGCAGGTCGGCGCGCAGCGCGACCTGGGTCTCCAGGTGCCGGGCGAGCGCGGGCAGGCGGGTGCGGAAGCTGTTGAGCACGCCGTTCAGGGTCGCCCGTACGGCCTCCTCCCGCCGTTCGTCGTCGACGGACAGCCCGGTCAGCCACATCCGCAGCTCGGCGATCTCGATCTCGGGCAGCCGCCCTTCCTGGACGGTCGTCTCGTTGATGACGAAGCGCTCGACGTCGCCGAGGCCGTACTCCTTCAGCATCCGGCCGAAGTGCTTCATGATGACGTCACGGGACCGGGGCGGCACCCGGGACAGCACGATGACCAGGCGCGCCCTGCGCTCCTTGGCCCGCCGCAGCAGGCCCCAGGACGGCGCGTCGGCGTACCGGGACGCCGTGGTGACGAACACCCACAGGTCGGCGGCGTCCAGCATGCGGTGCGCGATCTCGTGGTGCTCCTCCACGACCGAGTCGATGTCGGGCGTGTCGAGCAGGGCCACCCCTGCGGGCATCGACGGGCTCGGCACCAGGACGACGCCGCCGGGCGCGGCCTCCGCCGGGGGCTCGTCGAGCCTCTCCAGGCCGCCGAGGAGATCGCCCCGCGCGTACCATTCGAGGTCGCCGGGGTGGACGGCGAGCACGGGCGTGCCCGTGGTCGGGCGGCGCACTCCCGTGGCCGTGACCCGGCGGCCCGCGAGCGAGTTGACGATGGTGGACTTGCCCGCCCCCGTGGACCCCGCCACGACGATCATCGCGGGCGCCGTGCTCAGGTGGACGCGCGGGATGACGTAGTCGTCGAGCTGGGCCAGCACGGCCGCCTGCGCCTTGCGCGCCTCCTCCGCCCCCGGCACGTCGAGGCCGAAGTGCAGGTCCTTGACCGCCGTGCGAAGCTGGTTGAGCGCCTCCGTCAGCGCGGCGGAGACCGGCTCCGGCATCGGGATCTCGCGCATCCGGTCCTCGCCCGGCGCGTCCTCCCCGTCCTCCGCGTTCTCGCCGTCGTCCGCGCCGACCGCGTCCGCCCCGGCTTCCGGATCCTCCGCGTCCACCGGGTCCGCCTCGCCGGAGTCGCCCTCCGCGTCCGCCGGATCTGCCTCGCCGGAGTCGCCCTCCGCGTCCCCCGGGTTCGCCGCGTCCGCCGGGTCGGAGTCGTCCGCCGGGTCCTTCGCGCCCGTCTGGCGGGCGTCTTCCTCCGCGCCGGCGGCGTCTACCGCCGCCGCCTCTTCGGCCGCGCCCGCCGGGTCCGTTCTGTCCGCCTCGCCGGCCGCGTCCGCCTCGTCTCCGGTGTCGTCGCGTACGTCTCCGGGCGTGTCGTCCGGTCCGTCCTGGCCCGGGATGGTCCCGTCGTCCGCCGCGCCGGGCGCTGCCTCGTCCGTCCCGGGTACGGCCACGGAACCGGCCCCGGCCCCGGGGCCGGAAGTCTCAGAGCCGGAGCTCTCGGACAGGGCGTCGTCGTGGGCCGTGGGCTCCGAGGCGCCGGGCCGCAGGACGGGAACGTCGTCGCGGATCTGGGGAAACGCGACCGTACGCTCCCCCGGCGACTCGGGCGGCGGATCCCCGGCGTCCGGCTCGTCGGTGACGGCCTCGCCCGAACCCGCACCGGTCCCGTGGTCGGGCGTCTTCCTGGCTGCCGATCTCACGGGACCCGCTCCGCTCGCACCATTTCGATCTCCTGGCCGACCTTGACGACCTCGCCGACGATCACGATCGCCGGAGGCCGAACTCCGGCCGCGGTCACCCGTTCCGCCACCGTCGACAAGGTGGCGGAAACGGCTCGCTGGGTCGGAAGAGTACCGTCCTGTACCACCATCACGGGAGTTTCCGGCGAACGTCCGTCTCGAAGCAGGGCCTCGGCGATCTCCTTGATCCTTTCGACCGCCATCAGAAGTATCAGGGTTCCCGCCGATCTCGCCAGTCCCGGCCAGTCGACGGTGGACCTCGGGTCGCCGGGCGCGACGTGCACCGAGACGACGTGGAACTCCTGGCTCACCCCGCGATGGGTGACCGGGACGCCGGCCGCGCTGGGGACCGCGACCGCGCTGGTGATGCCGGGCACCACGGTCACCGGGATCCCCGCGCGGGCGCAGGCGATCATCTCCTCGCCGCCCCGCCCGAAGACGAAGGGGTCGCCGCCCTTCAGCCGTACGACGAACTTGCCCATCCGGGCGTGCTCGACGAGCAGTTCGTTGATCTTCTCCTGGGACAGCGACCGGCCGTACGGGACCTTCGCGGCGTCGATCAGCTCGACGTCCGGGGACAGCTCGTCCAGAAGGGCTCGCGGCGCCAGGCGGTCGGCCACCACCACGTCGGCCTGGGCCAGAAGCTGGCGGCCGCGCACCGTGATCAGGCCGGGGTCGCCGGGGCCGCCGCCGACCAGGGCCACCCCGACCGGCCTGGTGCGGTGCCGCCGGGCGTCGACGGTCCCGTCCCTGAGCGCGCCGACGATGGCGTCCCGGATCCCCGCCGCACGCCGGGGGTCTCCGCCGGCGGTGACCGCCACGCCGATCTCGTCCACCCGGCCGTGCGCGGGGGTCCAGGCGGCGGAGGCGTCCTTGTCGTCCGCCCTGACACACCAGATGCGCTTGGCCTCGGCCTCGGCGGCGACCGCGGTGTTGACCTCGCGGTGGTCGGTGCAGACGTGCACGAGCCACGCGCCGTCGCAGTCGCCGACCTGGTACGGACGCTGTTCCCAGGTCACCCGCCCGGTGGCGATGAGATCGTCCAGCGCGGGAGTCACGCTGGGCGAGATCAGAGTGACGGAGGCTCCCGCGTCGAGCAGCGCGGGGATCCGCCGCTGGGCGACGCGTCCGCCGCCGACCACGAGCACACGCCGCCCGTCGAGGCGCAGTCCGAGCAGGTAGGGCGCCATGACCTCAGTCTCCCTGTTGCGTCAAGGGTGCATAGTTAGGAGGCAAACCTACCCGCTGGGCTCCGGCCGCATTCACCGGACGAGACCGGACGGCCGCGGGCGGGTGTCCCACCGTCTCAATCGCCCTTGTCCGTCACGCCGGCGGAGTCGAAGGTGGCGACCTCGTGCATCACCCGCGCGGCGGCGCTCACCAGAGGGTGGGCGAGCAGGCCGCCGGTGCCCTCCCCGAGGCGGAGCCGCAGGTCGATGAGGGGCTCCAGGCCCAGATGCGACAGCGCCACCGCGTGCCCGGGCTCCGCCGAACGGTGCCCGGCCAGGCAGTATCCGACGGTGTCCGGGGCGAGCGCGCTCGCGGCCAGGGCCGCGGCTCCGGCGATCACTCCGTCGAGGATCACCGGCACCCGGGCCGCGGCGGCGCCGATCACGAAACCCGCGATCGCCGCGTGCTCCAGCCCGCCGACCGCCGCGAGCACGCGCAGCGCGGAGTCCGGGCCGCCCGGTACGGCCTCCGCCTCGGCGATCCCGTTGGCCCGCAGGCCGCGCCGGACAATCTCGATCTTGTGCTGATACATGGCGTCGTCGACGCCGGTGCCCCGCCCGGTGACCCCGGCGGCCTCCCTGCCCGTGAAGGCGCAGATCAGGGCGGCAGAGGCGGTGGTGTTCGCGATGCCCATGTCGCCGGTCACCAGGCAGCGCGCGCCGACGGCGACGAGATCGCGGGCGACCTCGACCCCGGCCGTCAGGGCCGCGGTCGCCTGCTCCCGCGTCATCGCCGGGCCCTGGGACAGGTCGGCCGTGCCGTACGCGACCTTGCGGACGAGCAGTCCTTCGGCGGGAGGCAGGTCGGCCGCGACACCCACGTCCACCACCGTCACCGACGCGCCGACCTGCGCGGCGAAGGCGTTGGCGACCGCTCCCCCGGCGGCGAAGTTGGCCACCATCTGCGCGGTGACCTCCTGCGGCCAGGGGCTCACCCCCTGCGCGTGCACGCCGTGGTCCGCCGCGAAGATCGCCAGGGCGGCCGGGGCCGGGAGCGGCGGCGGGCAGGCGCCCGCGATGCCGGCCAGCCGGGCCGCGACGTCCTCCAGGACCCCCAGAGAGCCGCTCGGCTTCGTGAGCCGGTCCTGGTGCGCCCGGGCCTCCGCCATCGGGCCGGGCTCGACCGGCCGGACCGCGCCGAGCGTCTCGCCGAGGGACGTCATGCTCTCTCCTTCGTCACGGTTCCGCCGTGTCAGCCCGCCAGGCCGGCTCACCGAGCCGGCTCGCCACGTCAGCCTGCCGAGCCGGCCCACCGGGTCAGCCGGCGATGCCGACCCGGCGCCCCGGTCCGGCCCGCCGCACCCACTCGTCACGCCCGCCCGCGCCCGCCCGTGGCTCCCGCCGCGACCGATCACGCGGCCGATCAGCGGGCGGAACCACCGTGCGGGACCATCGCGCCGGACGAGGCCGGGCTACACCGCGCTGGCCACTCCGGGCTGGGCGAGCGGTCCGTCCGGTGAACCGCCGCGGATCTCCGTGACGGCCTCGGCGTGGCCGGTCGCGCCGATCATGGTATCGGTCTCGGCGGCGGCCTCCGTCCTCCCGTCGAACGCCTCGGCACCGAACGCCTCAGCGTCGAATGCCTCAGCGTCGAAGACCTCCGGCGAGAGCACCTCCGCGTCGAACGTCTCCGCTTCGAGAGCGTCGACGTCGAACTCCACGTCGAGGGCGTCCACGTCGAGGGCTCCGGCGTCGAACGTCTCGATCGCCGGCATGTCCGGCCCCGCCGCCCCGATCGCGGGCACGGCGACCGGCATGACGGACGGACGGCCCGGGGCCGCCGGGGCGGGCCGCGTCGCGGCGGGGACGGTGACCGGCGCCGGGGGGTGCGCGGCTCCCGCGAGCGCCTCCTCGTACCGGTCGATGACCACGTCGGCGAGTCCCTCGCAGTCGCCGATCACCTCGGCGCAGCGGATGTCGAGCCCCTCGTGGTTCGCGCCGTAGGCGAGCGCCTGCGCCCAGATGCGTTCGAGGACGGCACCCGCGAACAGGACGTACGGGAGGACGATCACGCGCTTCGCGCCGAGCCTGCGGCAGCGCTCCAGGCCGCCGGGCACACCGGGACGGGTGTGCGAGACGTAGGCGGTCTCCACGGTCAGCAGGTCGGCGGCGTGGGTCTCCCAGAACAGTCGCGAGACCCGGTGGACCTCGGCGTTCACGGCCGGATCGGTGGAGCCGTGCCCGACGAGGACGACCGCGGTCTCGCCCGGCGTGATCTCGGCGGGCGGCTCCTCGGTGACGAACCGGGGCATCTCGGCGCGGGCGTCGGCGAGTCGCTCCGCGAGCAGCCTGAGCACGCGGGGATCGGGCCCGAGCGGACGGCCGAGGTCGTACTCCAGCGTCGGATGCCGCTCCTGCTCCAGGGCCATGGTGCCGGGGATGTCCCCGAGCGCGCGCCGGTCGCCGGTCAGGCTGAGCGGCACGGCGACCAGGTGGTGGTGGCCCCGGGCCACCAGGGAGGCGATGGACTGGCCGAGCTGGGGGCGCGCGTTCGTGATGAAGCCGCCGCTCACTTCGGCGGGAAGCCCGTCGAGGCGGCAGCGGAGCCGATGGACGAACCTGCCGAACTCGGCCACGCCGGTCTCATCGTGGGTGCCATGGCCGATGAGCAGCAGCGGCGGTTTCATTTAGCTGATCTCCCCTGCGTTGACCTGCGTGTCGTTCACAATCCTCCGCTCCCACCGGAGCGCCCGCGCGCCGGCCGGTCGTGCCGGTCGTGCCGTGGGCGGGGTGCCGGGCACGCGCGTGACGGCAGGCGCTTCCTCGTCGCGTGGAGTCGCTCGCTTCTCGCCTCCAGTCACTGCCGGTCCGCTCCGGACGGCCGGCGACCCGGCCGGGCCGCTCCGTCGCCTCCCGCCGGCCGGCGGGACGCTCTGGCAGGCGAGAATAACCTTTCGGCCCCAATCATGGAGGTCTCTTGACCGGAGGGCCCAGGGTCTAGAGCGATTCTTTACCTATTGCCATGAAATTTCCCCGTTAAGGATGCTGAAGAGGACGGCGTCGGCCCAGCCCCCCGGCACGGGCAGCGCCTGCCGCATGATCCCCTCCTCGATGAACCCGGCCTTCCTCGCGACCCCCTGACTGGCCCGGTTGCCCGTCGCCACCAGCAGGTGGACCCGGTGGAACCCCAGGTCGAACAGGTGCGCGGTGGCCATGCGGGCCGCCTCCACGGCGTACCCCTGGCGCCTGGCCCACGGCGCGATCCAGTACCCCAGCTCCGCGTCGCCGCGCTCGTGGTCCTCGCGCTGCACGCCGACGGCGCCGGCCAGCCGTCCCCCGTCCCGCGGCTGTATCGCGAAGTTGCCACCATAGCCGGGGCCCGGCGCGTGCGCGAGGCGGGTGCACCACTCCAGCGCGCGCTCCAGCGTGTAGCCCTCGGCCCACGGCATCCAGCGGGCGATCTCCGTGTCGCCTCTGACCGCGTCGACCATGTCGAAGGCGTCCTGCCGGACGAAGGGCCGCAGGACCAGCCGCTCGCTCTCGATCCGGCGGCGCGGCGCCTGCCGCTCGTCCCCGCGGAGCCTGCCGAAGACCACCAGGTCGTGCGGGCCGTCGTCCTCGAACCCGGCACCGCGCAGCAGGCCCTCACGGACGAAACCGGCCTTCTCGGCGACCCGGATCGACGCCAGGTTGTCGGCGTTGGCCCGGAGTTCGACGCGGCGCAGCACCCCCGTCCCCAGCAGGCGGCCGGCGAGCCCCCGCACCGCCTCGGTCGCGTATCCCCGGCGGCGGTACGCGGGGTGCACGCCGTACCCCACCTCGGCGATGCCCGCGCCCCACTGGGCCTTGAACATGCTGATCGATCCCACCACCCCGTCCCTGGCGTGCATCGCCAGGTGGATGCCCTGTCCCGAGCGCCACAGCTCGTGCACGCCCTGTGTCAGCCACTGGCCGATCCCGGAGGCGTGCCCCGGCGCGCCGGGCGGCAGCGCGGTGGTGTGGGCGCCGTCCTCGATGATCGCCCGAACCTGGCCCGCGTCACCCGGGCCGAACGGCCGCAGGATCAGCCGCTCGGTGTTGATCGTCAGCCGTTCGTCGAACAACGCATCGCTCCATCACATACAGGGATTTTTCGCCCGTCGCCGGTTAAGTAGGGCATGTCCTCACCGCTCACGATGTTTGGGGCAGGCGGTTCGGGTACGAGGCACGACAGTGACCCTAATCGGGAGGTGAGGTCATGAGTATCCAACGCGGCAGCGACAAGCACGGCCGCCGCCTCGACGAACAGCAGAAGCACGAGACGCAGGGCCTCGTACAGGGCTCCGGGACCAGCCGGGCCGAGGAATGGCGGGAGACCGAGCCGACGCAGCAGCCCGAACAGGACATGTCGCCACCGCGCCGCCAGCCGCCCGGCCGCGAGCCGGGGACGCCGCTCGGCATCACCCCCGCCGATGTGGAGCGCCGCAGCCACCTCGCCACCTGGCTCAGCGACGCGGGCTTCCCCGCCGACCCCGCCAAGCTGCTCGGCCACGCCGAGCGCAAGAACGCCCCCGACGCCGTGATCGACGCCGTACGGCGGCTGCCCGAGATGAAGTTCCACAACATCGGGGAGGTGGCGGAGGCACTCGGGCTCGGAGTGGAACGCCAGCGCTGGTAGGGAGACCCGGTGAGACTCGACTTCATTCGCGGACTGTACGAGCCGGGCGGGCCGTACGCCTCGGTCTACCTGGACACCGACCGGTCGTCCGAGGGAGCGGCCAACGTCGTCCAGCGGCGATGGGCTCACCTGCGCGAGCTTCTGGCCGCGGAGGGAGCGCCGCCGGAGGCCCTCGATCCCATCGGGGAGCTGATGCTCGATCCCGTCTGGGCGGCGCCCGGTCGCGCGGTCTTCGCGCGGCGGGGCGAGGTGGTGCTCACCGAGCCGCTCGCCTGCCGCCCTCGCCGGCAGACCGCGCGGTGGTCGCCGCTCCCGCACGTCGTGCCGCTGCTGGCGCAGCGCGGCGAGCACGTGCCGCACGTACAGGTGCTCGCCGACCGGGCGGGCGCCGAGGTGACCGTGGTCGCGGAGGGGCGGCGGCGCGAGACGACGGTGGAGGTCGCGGATTGGCCGATCCAGAAGACGGGCGCGGGCGGCTGGTCGCAGGGCAACTTCGAGCGGGAGGTCGAGGAGACCTGGCGCCGCAACGCCGTCGCCGTCGCGGAGGTCGTGGAGAAGGAGGCGCACGGCGTCTGCGCCGAGGTCGTCGTCCTCGCCGGGGACCCCAAGGCGCGGGCCCTGGTGACCGACCACCTCGCCAAGGACGTCGTACGGCGGCTGACGGTGGCCGAGCACGGCAGCCGCGCTCCCGGCGCCGACCCGCACCATTTCCTGCAGGAGGCCGACGCCGCCTGCCGGGCCTGGGTCGACCGCCGGTGCGCGGAGTTGCTGGAGGCGTTCGCGGCCGGACCGGCCGTGGCGGGCCTGCAGGAGACGGCCCGCGCGCTGCGCGACCGGCGGGTCGGCACCGTGCTGCTGCGTGACGACCCGTCCTCCACCGCGACGATGTGGATCGGGCCCGAGCCCACCCACCTGTCCACCGACCCGGCCGAACTGGCCGCGTGGGGAGTCGAGGAGCCGGTGCGGGAACGGGCCGACGCCGCCCTCGCGCGGGCGGTGGCCGCGACGGACGCGGAGTTGTGGTTCGTCGATCACATCGACTCGCCGGACGGCATCGGCGCCCTGCTTCGCTTCTGACGGCCCGCGTCAGGTGACGATCAGCACTTCGAGCGTACGGGGGCCGTGCACGCCCTCCACCCGGTTCAACTCGATGTCGCTGGTGGCGGAAGGGCCGCTGATCCACGTCAGGGGCCGGACGGGGTCCAGCCTGGCGACCGCGTCCGGCACCCCGGCGACGATCTGGCCCGCCCGCACCACGCACAGGTGATAGTCGGGCACCAGCGACAGCGCCCGCCGCCCCTGACCGGGCCCGGCGTCCAGGACGATCGTGCCGGTATCCGCCACGGCCACCGCGCACGTGGTCAGCACGCCGTCCAGCGCGTCGAGATCGGCGGCGGTCAGCGGCGGCTCGTCGGCCACGAGCTCGGCGCGGGCGGCGGCCGGCCACGCCGCGGGGAACCCCCCGGGCACGGCGACCCGCCGCGCCCCGCGTTCGGCGAGGGACCGCGCGACCCGCTCCGGCACGGCCGCCTCGGCCACGACGTGCACGACGGCGCGGTAGTCGCGGAGCCGTTCCTCGAACAGCCGGATCTCACCCTGCGTCTCGGACGGGGTCGCGGACGGGGTCTCGGGCGGCGTCTCGGACGGGCCGCGATAGGCCCGCGGGATCTCGACGTCGGGCACGCCCGCGAGGGCGGCGCGTACCCGGGCGAGGATCAGGTCGCGGGAACGGCTCATCGGCGGCCTCCGTCCGTGCGGTCCCACCAGTCGCGGAAGGACTCCGGGGGGATCTCGGGCAGGTCCCTGGTGTCCGTCCAGGCCGCCAGCGGCCCGGGGAGCCGCCGGGGCGCCAGGTTCCGCAGCCGTCCCCCGATCCGCTGCATCCGGGCCAGCCGTCCCGACCGCCGCAGCACCCAGCCGGCGGCGGCCATCCCCGCGCGTTCCGGCCAGGGATGCGGGCTCCGGGCGCGCAGGTCGACCAGCACCGACGGGATGTCGATGGCCACCGGGCAGACGTCGTAACAGGCGCCGCACAGCGAGGAGGCGTACGGCAGCGAACGGTCCAGCTCGGAGCTCATGCCGCGCAGCTGCGGCGTGAGGATCGCCCCGATCGGCCCCGGGTAGACCGACCCGTACGCGTGGCCGCCCGTCCGCTCGTACACCGGGCAGACGTTCAGGCAGGCCGAGCAGCGGATGCAGCGCAGCGCCTGGCGTCCCACCTCGTCGGCGAGGACGCGGGTGCGGCCGTTGTCGAGCAGCACGAGATGGAACTCCTGGCCCTCCGTCGCGCCCGTCCACATCGAGGTGTACGGGTTCATCCGCTCGCCGGTCGAGCTGCGGGGCAAGAGCTGCAGGAAGACCTCCAGGTCGCGCCAGGACGGCAGCACCTTCTCGATGCCGACCACGCTGATCAGGGTGGTCGGCAGGGTGAGGCACATCCGCCCGTTGCCCTCCGACTCCAGCACGACCAGGGTGCCGGTCTCGGCGACCGCGAAGTTGGCCCCCGAGATCGCCACCTTCGTCTTCAGGAAGCGCTCGCGCAGGTGCAGCCGGGCCGCCTCGGCAAGGGCCGCGGGGTCGTCGGTCAGGTCCTCCGGGGCGGGGCGGCCCCAGCCCGCCATGCGCCCGGCGAAGATCTCCCGGATCTCCGCGCGGTTGCGATGGATCGCCGGGACGACGATGTGCGAGGGCCGGTCGTCGCCGAGTTGCACGATGAGCTCGGCCAGGTCGGTCTCGTACGCCGTGATGCCGTATTCGAGCAGCGCCTCGTTGAGGCCGATCTCCTGGGTGGCCATCGACTTGACCTTCACGACCTCGGTCTCGCCCGTGGCCTTCACCAGGCCCGCGACGATCTCGTTGGCCTCGGCCGCGTCGGCGGCCCAGTGCACGTGCCCCCCGGCCGCCGTGACGGCCTCCTCCAACTGAAGCAGATACCGGTCGAGGTTGCGGAGGGTGTGCTCCTTGATCGCCCGCCCGGCGTCGCGCAGCGCGGCCCAGTCGGGCACCTCCGCGACCACGCTCGCCCGCCTGGCCCTGATCGTCCGGGTCGCCTTGCGGAGGTTGAACCGCAACTGCGAGTCGCGTACGGCTCTCGCGGCGTTCCGGGGGAAGGGCCGGGTCGCCGGCATCCCGAGGAAGGTGACGCTCGCCGCGCTCACCGGGCGCTCACCGCGTTCACCGGACCTCATCGGGCGCTCACCGGACGCCCGGCGGCGCCCGCCGGCTCGGCCGCGCCGAGGATCTCGGCCAGATGCATCACCCGTACGCCCGAGTTCTGCCGGGCGAGCATGCCGCCGATGTGCATGAGGCACGAGTTGTCGGCCGCGCACAGCACCTCGGCGCCGGTGTCGAGGACCGCCCGCACCTTGTCGGCGCACATCGCCGCCGACACGTCGGCGTTCTTCAGCGCGAAGGTGCCGCCGAAGCCGCAGCACTCCTCCGCCCCCGGCAGCGGCACCAGGTCCAGCCCCTTCACCTGGCGTAACAGGGTCAGCGGCCGGTCGCCGAGGTGGATGCCGCGCAGCGAATGACAGGTCGGGTGGTAGGTGACCCGGTGCGGGAAGCTCGCCCCCACGTCGGTCACGCCCAGCACGTCGACGAGGAACTCGGTCAGCTCGTACGTCACGGCCACGACCCGATCCACCGCGTCCGCGAAGGGCCCGGAAGGCCCGGCCAGCTTCGGGTACTGCTCGCGGATCATCGCCGCGCACGAGCCGGAGGGCACGACCACCGCGTCGTAGCCGCGCAGGACCGCCACGCTGCGCCGGGCCAGCCGTACCGCCTCGTCCCGGTAGCCGGTGTTGGCGTGCATCTGGCCGCAGCAGGTCTGGCCGCGCGGGAACTCGACGTCGACGCCGAGCCGGCGCAGCAGCGTCACGACCGCCCGCCCGGTGCCCGGGAAGAGCGTGTCGTTGACGCAGGTGACGAACAGGGCGACCCGCACGTGCCCTCCCGGCGTGTACGGTCGGACCGGATTCGGACCGGATACGGTCAGACCATACCTCCTGGTCCGTATCCGGCCGCCCGGGGGCGGCCGGGGACCAGCCGGACCGTCCGGCCGCCGCAGGCGCCCGTCCCGGTCCGCCGTCTCAGCCGGAGACCTCCCGCCACGCGGCGCGCAGCTCCCGGCTCAGGCGTTCCGGAGCGTCCTCGGCGATGTGGTGACCGCTGTCGACTCCCCTGCCGACGACCTCGGGCTCGACCCACTCCTGCCAGACACCGGTGATGTCGTCGTAGAGGACGGGCAGGTCGTCGCGCGTTCCCCAGAGGACGAGGGTCGGGCACTTGACGCGGCGGCCCGCCTCCATGTCCGCGTCGTCGTGCTGCCGGTCCACGCCGAGCCCGGCCCGGTAGTCCTCGCACATCGCGTGGATCCTCTCGGGGTCGCTCAGCGAATCGGCAAGATCACTTTGACGGGCTTCTGAGGCCCGCCGTACCGGACCGGGAACAACGGGCAAGGGCCGGCGGGTTGAGGAAGATCAGAAGAGGCCTCAGACAGGAGTTGCGCATGCGTGCCATCGTCGTCTCCGCGTACGGTGATTCCTCGGTGCTGGAGTACGCCGAGCGGCCCGACCCGGTGCCCGGCCCGGGTGAGGTGCTGATCGAGGTGGCGGCGACCGGGGTCAACTTCATCGACGTCTACCACCGTGAGGGGCGCTACCCGCTGCCGCTCCCGCTGGTCCCCGGATCCGAGGCGGCCGGGACGGTCACGGCCGTGGGCCCGGACGTCACCGACGTCGTGCCCGGCGACCGCGTCGTCTCGGCCAGCGTGGTCGGCGCGTACGCGACGAAGGCCCTCATCCCGGCGGACAAGGTGGTCCGGCTGCCCGACGGGCTGGCCCCCGACCTCGCGGCGGCGGTGCTGCTCCAGGGCCTCACCGCGCACTACCTGACCCACTCCACGTACGCGGTCCGCACGGGTGACGACGTGCTCGTCCACGCCGCGGCGGGCGGCATGGGCCTGCTGCTGGTGCAGATGGCCAAGCTGCGCGGCGCCCGCGTGATCGGCACGGTCTCCAGCGCCGAGAAGGAGAAGCTCGCCCGGCAGGCCGGCGCCGACGACGTCATCGGCTACGAGGACTTCCCGGAGGCCGTCAAGGAGATCACCGGCTCGGGCGTGCACGTCGTCTACGACGGGGTGGGGGCCGCCACCTTCGAGGGGTCGCTCGCGTCGCTCCGCCCGCGCGGCATGATGGCGCTGTACGGCGCGGCCAGCGGGCCGGTCCCGCCCTTCGACCCCCAGCGGCTCAACGCGGCCGGTTCGCTGTTCCTCACCCGGCCCACGCTCGGGCACTACACGGCCACCCGGGAGGAGTTGCTGTCCCGGGCGGACGACGTGCTCGGCTGGGTCGCCTCCGGCGCGCTGAAGGTGCGCGTCTCCGAGCGCTACCCGCTGGCCGAGGCCCGCCGGGCGCACGACGACCTCGAAGGCCGCCGTACGACCGGCAAGCTGCTGCTGGTCCCCTGACCCCGGGGGCGCTCCTCTACCGCAGCGGCGCTCCGCCGGCCGGTGCGTCGACCAGACGCCGTGCGGCGACCATGGCACCGTCGTCGCGCACCTCGCCCGCGACGGCTTCGGCCCGGTCCCGCACGCCGGGCCGGAGGACCTCGCCGAGAGCCGCCGTCAGCGACCCGGCGGTCGGCGCGGCGGGCGGGTGCGCCGTCCCGATGCCGAGATCGCCGACGCGCCGCGCCCAGTAGTGCTGGTCGTACTGCTGCGGCACGACGACCTGCGGCGCCCCGGCGAGCGCCGCGGTGGTCGTGGTGCCCGCGCCGCCGTGGTGGACGACGGCCGCGACCCGGGGGAAGAGCGCCCGCTGGTTGACCTCGCCGATCGACAGGCAATCGGGACCGTCGTCCTCCGGGGACAGGCCGGCCCAGCCGCGCATCACGATCACGCGGCGTCCGAGCGCGCGGGCCGCGTCGACGGCCGCCCGGGCGACCCCCTGGGGAGCCCGGATGCTGCCGAAGCCGACGCAGACGGGCGGTTCGCCGTCGTCGAGGAACTTCTCCAGTTCCGGAGGCAGCGGGCGCCGGTCCGGCAGGACCCAGGCGCCCGTCTGCACCACTTCGGGGCCGACGGGATCGGGCCAGGGCCCGAGCGCCGGGTCGGCGGCCAGCCAGGGCCGGTCGGTGAACATGTGCCGTCGCGCGTCGGCGACCGGAGCCAGGCCCATCGAGGCGCGGTGGGAGTTCAGCGCGGCGCCGACGTTGTCGTTCCAGCGCCGCGCGTCCTCGTCCCAGAGCGCGGCGTTGCCCGCCGTTCCGTCCGGCGGCGCCTGCCCCCAGACGGGCACCGGCGCGTGATGCGGGGACGGCAGGGTGACCGGGCAGTAGCTCGCGTAGACGTAGCCGAGCCCCATCCGCTCCGCCACCGAGTGCGCGGCGATCGACAGGGCTCCGCCCGCCACGACGACGTCGCAGTCCTCGGCCGCCGCCGGGATCGTGGCGAACTGGACGGCGACCGTGCCGTCGAGCATCCGCCGGCGCTGCTCGGGCGTGGGCGGGGCCTGAACACGAGGGGCAGCCGAGGCGGTCTGCCGCAACTCGGGACCGATCGGCACGACGGGGAAGCCGAGCCCTTCGATCCACTCGCGGAAGTCGGGCGGCACGCACAGGCGCGCCTCCTGCCCGAGGTCCCGCAACGCCAGGGCCAGCGCCACCATGGGCTGGACGTCCCCGCGGGTTCCGATGGTGGACAGAAGCACGCGCATGGCACTCCCCTGTGACGGCTCTGTGAGGGCATGGGTGACGGCCGGGCGGCCGCACGGCGAACGTGAGCGCGTCCACGCTCATGGACGGCGTCGGGCTTGAACCGGCCCGGCTCACGGCCCCCGATTCTGCGCCGTCACCGGGGTCTTGCCGCAAGTCCCCCCATGCCCTATACGTTGAAAGTGGCGGCCCCCGGCCGTCCGCTCCATTCAGCTCAGCGGGTGGGCTGGCCACTCCAGGAGGCGGGCGCCGAGCACGGCCGTCTCCAGGGTGAAGCGCTGCGTGGGGTCGCTGGGCGAGAAGCCGGTCAGCCTCCGGATGCGCTCCAGCCGGTAGGTGATCGCCCGCGTGCTGACGCCGAGCCTGCGCGCCGCGGCAGTGTGGTTGCCCTGCGCCGCGAAGACCGCCTCCAGCGTCTCCAGCAGCGGCTCCGGCCCGCCCCGGGCGGAGGTCAGCGGGCCGAGCACGGTGGAGACCAGGTCCACGATCGCGTCCCTGTCCCGCAGCAGCACCGGGAAGACCAGCAGGTCGGCCGCCTTCAGCACCTGGGCCCGCAGGCCGAGCCGCTCGCCGAGGTCGATCGCGCCCGCCGCCTCCCGGTAGGAGGTGACGATCCCGCCCGGCCCCTGGTGCGGGCGGCCGATCCCCACCCGCCACGTCGTGAGCGCGGACCGCACGTGGTGGGTGAACTCCCCGCCCGCCGCGGTCAGCCCGGCCGGGAAGGCGCACACCAGCAGGCCGTCGCGGGCGGCGACCAGGATGTTGTGCGAGCCGAACCTGGCGACGAGCGCCTGCTCGATCTTCCCGGCCAGCGGGTCGCCCGCCTCCAGCGGCGTGCCCGGCTTGGCCACGCTCACGGCGTACGCGCCGGCCAGACGCAGGCCGAAGTGCTCGGCGCGTTCCGCGTCGGCCCGGCCCTGCAGCAGGTCGTCGATGAACAGGCGGCGCGCCTCCTCCTCCCGCCGTACGGCGGCACGCTGCGCCTCCTCGTAGCCGTCGATGTAGGCGGCGATGCCCCGTCGTACGGCGCCAAAGGCGCCACCGGAGGTCATCTCGGCGGCGTGCAGGCAGGCGTCGGCGAGCACGCGCAGGGGGATGCCGCGCTCGGCGGCGAGGGCGCCGCACTCGCGCAGGTCGTCCATGTCGGCGCGGCCGGGCAGCCTGCCGGTGGCGGCCGACGCCGCCAGAACCGACAGGAACCCGCCGAGCAGGTCGGCGGGCACCCCGGTCGCCTCGCTCACGCGAGCGAGAACGCTGTCCATCAGACCCCTACGTCGCGCCGTTCGAAGGCGAGCAGCGCCGTCATGAGCAGCACGGCCGTCGCACCCAGCAGGACAAGGTAGTCCCCGTACGGCCAGCCCTGGTAAAGGGGGCGTCCATCGAGGTAGTAGTGGACGGGCGTGAGCCAGCGCAGCCAGGAGAGGGCGTCGACGCTCCGGCCCATGGTCTCCACGATGTACCCGGCGACGCCCCAGACCCCGGCCACGGCGAGCGCGACCTGTTTGCGGCCGAACGCCGCGCCCACACACAGGACCAGCGTCCCGAAGAACAGCACGAGCAGGAACAACCCCGTGTGGGCGGCGAGTATGCGGCCGAACGGCACGCCCATGCCGGCGGCGGACGAGGCCCCGGCGGCGACCACCAGCGTCACCAGCGCCACGCCCAGCAGGCCGAGCGCCAGGGCCGTCCAGCGCTCCAGGAGCAGCCGCCGCCGGTCGAGCGGCAGCGTCAGCGTGAGCTCCAGCGTCTTGGCCTCCTCGGGGCCGGCCAGGGCCCGGTTGCCGAGGATCACGGCGCACATGGTGAACAGCAGCGGGCCCAGCAACTGGTAGGCGATCGCCTGCAGGTAGCCGGTGCCGGTCGCGATGTCGGACAAGCCGCCCATCAGGTCCCGGAGCGCGCCGGGATACTTGGCGATCGCCTGCTTGGTGAACGTGTCGGGGTCCTTCATCATGCTCGCGTAGATCGAGATGTACATCCCGAGGAACGCGCACAGCCCGACCGTCCACCCGATGAGGGCGCGGCGGTACTCCCCCAGGGTCTTACGCACCAGCGTGGGCATGCCGGGCCTCCTCCTCGCTGTAGTAGGTCAGGAAGATCTCCTCCAGGTCCGGCTCCGCGCTGACCAGGTGGACGACCGTGTGGCGGGCCGCCGCCTTGACCAGCGCGTCGGGCCGGCCGTCGATCGTGCACCGCAGGCTCGCCCCCTGCACGGTCACGTCCCGTACGCCGGGGAGCCCCTCGAAGTCCTCCCTGGGGACCGGCGCGTCGAAGTGGAGCTCCACGTGCCGTACGGCCCGCTCGCGCAGCGCGGCGATGTCCTCGACCGCGACGAGGCGCCCGGCGCGGACGATGCCCACCCGGTCGGCGACGTGCTCCACCTCGGCGAGCACGTGCGACGACATGAGGATCGTGCGGCCCGCCGTCCGCGCCTCCCGGACCATCGCCAGGAACTCCTGCTGCACCAGCGGGTCGAGGCCGCTCGTCGGCTCGTCCAGGATGAGCAGCTCGGGCTCGTGCATGAACGCCTGGATGAGCCCGACCTTCTGCTTGTTGCCCTTGGAGAGCCGGCCCATCCTGACCGACAGGTCGGCGTCCAGCCGTTCGGCCAGGTCGTCGATCCTGCCCCGGCTCACCCCTCCGCGTACGCCCGCGAGGAACCGGAGGTAGTCGCGGGCCCGTTCCCCGCCCTCCAGCGCCAGCTCGCCGGGCAGGTAACCGATCCGGGCGCGGACCCGCGGGTCCCTGGTGCTCGCGCCGAAGACCGTGGCCCGGCCCGACGTCGGCCGGATCACGTCCAGGAGCAGCCGGATCGTCGTCGTCTTCCCGGCGCCGTTCGGGCCCAGGTAGCCGAACACCTCACCCGGACGGATGTCGAGGGTGAGGTCCTCCAGGCCCCGTCTCGTACCGTAGAACTTCGTCAGTCCTTCGGTCTCCACCACTGCTGTCATGCCGCAATGGTGGACCTCCGGCCCGGCGCCGGGGTATGCCCTCTTCCGGACACCTGGCGATCTCGTCCCTTCCCGGCTTCGGCAACGACGCCGATCAGAGGCCGGTCATACGGGCGGCACGCCACAGGTCGTGGAGCCGGGCAGGAGGTGGCGGTAGCGCGACACCAGCTGGTAGCCCGCCTCGGCGGCCCAGCTCACCGGCGGCGCGAGCATCACGCGGCCGAGCGCGCGCCAGGCGGCGTGCGGCTGCACCGCGAGCATCACCCCGATGGCCCGCGCGCCGTGCGCACGCAGCCCTCCCGGGCCCAGGAGCTGCACGGACGTCATGACCTCCTCGCGGGTCAGCCCCGCCGCGCCGAGGTCGAGCCCCTGCCACGCCCGTACGGCGGGCATGTAGGGCAGGAACCGGTGCCCGGCGTTCACGCACGTCTGGCAGAAGGCGCAGTCGCCGTCGAAGACCAGCAGGATGCGGTTGTCTCCGCTTTCTCCGCCCATGCGATCGAACCTACCAATCCTGGGACGGATCATTCCGGTCGCGTGGTGGCGGCGGCGCGGGCCGCCGCGACGCGCGCACCGCCAGCACGGCGACCACGATCACCGCGACCGCGACGCTGAAGACGACCGCGAAGACCAGCAGCAGGACGAGCAGGGTCATCGCCGGCCCTTTCGACGGGCCCGTGCGCGGGCCAGGCGCGCGGCGACGGCGAGGCCTGCCGAGGCGTACGACACCGCGCGCGCCAGCCGTACGGACCGGGGGATGTCGGCGACGGCCGGGCGGGGACCGTCGCCCAGCTCCGGGCGGTGCTCCACCCTGCCACCGTAGTCGTTCGCCCCGCCGAGCCGTACGCCGAGGGCGCCGGCGAAGGCGGCCTCGCAGCGCCCGGAGTTGGGGCTGGGGTGGCGGTGCCCGTCCCGTCGGAGTACGGCGGCCGCGCGGCGCGGGGAGCCGCCCACCAGACCGGCGAGACCGGTGGTGAGCAGCGCGGTCAGCCGGGCGGGCAGGTAGTTGGCCACGTCGTCCAGCCGGGCCGAGGCCCAGCCGAACCGCGCGTAGCGCGGCGACCGGTGGCCCACCATCGCGTCGAGCGTGTTCACCGCGCGGTAGCCGAGCAGACCGGGCACGCCGAGGACGGCGCCCCACACGAGCGGCGCGACGACGGCGTCCGAGGTGTTCTCCGCGATCGACTCGACGGTGCCCCGCGCCAGTTCGGCGGCGTCGAGACCGGACGGGTCGCGCCCGCACAGGTGCGGAAGGCGGGCGCGGGCGGCGGCCAGGTCGCCGTCCTCCAGCGAGCGGGCCATCAGCGCGCCCTCCTTCGCGAGGGTCGTGCCGCCCAGGACCGCCCAGGTGGCGGCGGCGGTGACGGCGGCCCGCGCGACCGGGCTCGTCCGGGTCGCCCGGTCCGCGATCACCCCGATGGCCGTCGCGGCCCCGACGCAGATGGTCGTGTAAGCGACCCCCGCCACCCGCGAATCCCGATATATCAGCTTTTCGAGGGCGGCGGCCCGGCTGCCGAACACCGCCACCGGGTGACCCCGCCGGGGGTCGCCGAGGAGGGCGTCGATCGCCGCCCCGGCCAGCAGCCCCGCCGCCGTGGCACCGTCCATGATCCGGATCACGCACGCATTCTTCCGCAGCCCTCGTGCGCCGCCCCCGCCGGGGCGCAGGGGTGGCCGGCGTGCTTCGCGAGGTGATGGGTCGCGGGGCCGGGCGGCGGGCCTCGTCGTGCGCGGCGTTCAGGACGCGGGCGTCCGGGGCGCGTTCAGGACCCGGACATGCGGGCGCGATTCAGGACGCGGGCGTGCGGGGCGCGCTCAGGACGCTGATTCGGCGACCGGACCCGGGATCCCCGCGTCGCCGAGGAGGTGGTCCTGGAGCGCCTCCTCGTTGGCGTCCAGCCAGGCGGCGGCGCGCCTGATCCGGCCGCCCGCGCCGTCGGCCCACATCCGCGCCCAGCCGCCGCCCTGCGTGCGGGCCCGGTCCCGCATCAGCTCGTACGACCGGCCGAACCGCGTCCGCGCCGTCTCCACCAGCCTCAGCCGGTCGTGCGCCGGCAGGCCGTACGCGTCGCAGAACAGCCGCACCCGGGCCGCCGCGTCCAGGGACCGCTGCGCGGGGTCCCGGTCGACCGGGTCGGCGAGCGGGGCCCAGTGCCGCAGCGTCGTCACCACGTCGAACAACCGCGTCGTCGGCCTGGCCATGTCGAAGTCGATCAGCGCGTACGGCACGGGCCCGGCACCGGGCCGGTCGCGGAAGACCACGTTGGCCGGGGTCACGTCGCAGTGGCCCACGAGTTCGGGCGAGCCCTCGGGCTCCGAGCCGTCCTCCCACGTCGCGCCGGGAGGAGGGCCGAACGACGCCGCCGCGTCGTGCAGGCGCCGCAGCAGCAGGGCCAGCGCGGTCAGCGCCGCCTCGCTCACCGCGTACGCCGGAAGCGGGCGCGCGGGCACCATGCCCTCGATGTAGGTGAGGATCGCCCTGCCCCGCTCGTCGATCCCGAGGAACCGGGGCGCCCGGTCGAACCCGGCGGCCTCCAGATGCCGCAACAACGCGTGGACGGACGGCGACGAGGGCCGCATCGGCCGCCGTACCGTCGCCCCTACCCGTACGAGTCCCTCGGAGACGTCTCCGACGAGTGGGATCTCACGTACGGCCATGCCGACGCAGTTTAACCACCAGATTTCCGTTGCGAGGGGAAAGCCGCCGGATTTCTTCCGTCCGTGGCGGCCCGTGCTTCCCAGCGGAATGGTCGCGCGCGTCGGGTTGGAGCCTTATCAGTCCGAAACCGAGCTGGCTGTAGAGCTCCAGCTGGTCGAAATACTCACGGTGCGTCTGGATCTTGTCGCCCTGGACGAAGGACGAGCAGGTGGCACGGAGCGTGATGCGGCAGCCCGTTCCGCCTATCTCCTGCCCGTCGGGCAGCAGGAGAGGCCCCATGTGAGTGCCGGTATAGGTCCACTCGGTGACAGCCGGGTTCTCGCAGTCGCCGAGCTCGAACCAGGCCATCGCGTGAAAGTCCGGGAACCCCGTGAAGAACTGCTCATATATCCACGCGATCTGGTCATGTCCCTCGGCCATACCGGACGGTCCCACGTACACGGCGTCCAGGCTGTAGCAGGAGAGAATCCCCGGTATGTCATGAGCGTTGATCGCTTCGGCCAGCCGGTGCTTGAGGTCCCAGAAGGTAGACATCACACCTCCACTTCCGCAGGGCTGCGTCTTCACGGTACCCACGGGTCGAACAGCGGCCGATCGGGTGAACGTCATGTCACCACCACAAACGACGCGGCGACCTCCGTGTTCTCCCAACCGGGCGCCAAGGGCCGCGTGTGCCCCGGCGGTTCACCGGCCGCTCTGTCAGATCCGGTCGCCCGGCGAGAGCCGGGCGTGCGCCTCGCGTGCGCGGCGCTCCGCCGTGGCCGCGGTGTACCGCTGGACCATCGCCAGGGAGTTCCAGCCCCCCACACGCATCAGATCGAGTGGATCGCCGCCAGCGTCCAGGAAGGACGTCGCCATCGTCGTACGGAAGCGGTGCGTGTGGACACCAGGGATGCCGGCCTCGTCGGCCCGGCGCTTCAGCATCTGCAGAATGCCGGTCGTCGTGAGCCTCCGGTCCCCGCCGGCCGCCGTACGGCCGCGCTCGGGCAGCCACAGCCACGGGCTGCCGGCGTGACCGTGCCGCGCCCGGGCGCGGAGATAGCGGTCGATCGCCGCGGCGGTCTTCCGGCCGATGGGAGCCAGGTGCGTCCGCCCGCCCTTGAGGCGGATGCGCAGGACATGCTGGGGCAGGAACACGTCGGTCAGCTCGGGGTCGTCGGGGTGGTAGCGCAGCCCTGCCAGTCCCGATCCGCGCAAGCCGTTGTCGAGCAGCACCCGCATGATCGCCGTATCGCGCCGATCCTTGAAGGCGGTGCCCGAGCACGTCTTGAGCATGAGCCGCAGTTCGTCCTCGGTGAGGGGCTCGACCGGCCGGGTCACGACGGCCGGCGCGGCGACTCCGGCCATCGGCGAGGCGTCGAGCTCGTCCTCGTCGACCAGCCACTTGAACAGGACACGGAGGTTGCGGAAGTGCTTGTGGGCGTCACCAGCGCTGCGTGACCGCGTCTCGCCACAGGGACATGGCCGGGTCTGCCCGTCGTCGAGCCAGCAGCCGTGCAGGCGGGCGGAGAAGAAGGCCCGCACGTGCTGAGCACGGATCTTTTCCAGCTGCCCGGGCATGTCATGCTTGTCCAGGTACTCGATCAGGAGACGCGCGGAGTAGAGGTAGCTCGTGATCGTGCCGGGTGCGAGCTTCTCACCTTCGAGTGCCAGCTTCCACGACGGGACCAGGTCTCGCAGGAGTGGGGATCTACCCATGGGGAAAGCTCCAAATCCGATGCTGTTTCATCGGTGTGCGGCTATGCTACCTTAGGCCAAGGTAACCAACCTTGCAGGTCATCCCCAAAAAAACTGGCGCCCTTAGCTCAGCTGGATAGAGCATCGGACTTCTAATCCGACGGTCGGGGGTTCGAATCCCTCAGGGCGCGCTCCTCTCCCGGCCCATTCGGCCTCCGAACCGGCATGCGCTCGATCACGCATGCAGCCGTACGCCCCAATAGCCGTGGGATATACGCGGGATGATGCCGGACGCGTCTCCGCAGGTCTGCTCATGGATTTCACGAGCTGCCGAAAGGATTTGGAGCTCCGCCAAACCGCGTCTGGTTCCCAGGCCGGGGACGTGACACCATGCGTTCGTGACCACCCGAAAGGCTGATGCCGCGTAGACGGCCAAGCGCGCTGCGTGCGCGGCTCTGGGTCAATCGGCGGCACTACCGCCCAGCTCCCAAGATCCCGACATTGTCGAGCCGGACCTGTGCCGCCATCGCTCGCATAGAGCAACAGCGTCTCCGGCCCGGCGCCATCGTCGACGCGTTCGCCGAGTACGAACATTTCGTCCGGCAACCCGGCCGACATCTCTACCTTCCCAACGTGGGATGTCCATGCTGCGATCCGAAAAACGCCCGAGACACTCTGGAGTACACGCTCCGACGCCTGCCGGCTATTGAACGCGCAGAGCTTGCATGGCTCGTAACGAGGCTGGATCAGGAATTCCGCCGACGAACCATCCCAGAGCCGCACCCGCACGTACTCCCACGACAACCTGGTGCATGGTGGTACTACCGGATCTCTGAACTCTGATCTAGTCAGGACATGGCGCAAGGGTCCCGATGTGAGCCGAAACCCCTGCGTTCATTCACCCGCTCGGGCGGCCAGCATGCGGCTGGAGGCACGGCCACCAGCGACTATGGCCGCCGGAACGCGTATGGCACACTCCGCGCATGGAGTGGAGCCGAGCCCATCACGCGGTCGAACATGAGGACCTACCGGCGCTTCGCGACCTGCTCGACGACGGCCACGACGTTCAGGACTCCGACATGCATGGGTGGAGCCTGCTGCATCACGCCATAGATGTCGAGATCGACGGGCACCAGCAGACCGGCGAGCCTCTACATGTAGATGTCACGGCGTACCTTCTCACTCGTGGCGCCGACCCCTTGGCCCCATCCCGCCGTCACGGAACTCCCCTCCAGATGGCAGAGAATCGCGGCCACTGGCTTGCCACTGAGTTGATTCAGACCTGGCTGGCACGAGGGAGCAAACCAAAATAACGGAAATGCCCTCGGCGGGACGCTCCGACTCCGAGGTGATCAGGAAGGCGAGGTGCGGGGCCTCGTCCCTCTATGCTGCGGTACGGCAGGATGATCAGAGAAAGGCCGGGACATGTCCGAGCGAATCACCTGGACCATGCACCACTTCTCTCAGGCCAACCCGAAAGGCCATCAGCAAGGAGATGTACCGGCGCTTCTCCGTAGAGTCGCCGACAGCATCAAGGACCTTGGGGACGTCGAGGTCCATGACCTGATCATGCACACAGAGATCACGGCCGAAGGTTCTTGGCCGAGCCTCACCGTGTACTTCGATTACAAAGCCGACGAGCCCTAACTGCGCCCCTGCTCCTGCCGGTCGTACACTTAGCGTGCCATCAGGCTGGGAAACGAGGGGCAACCACGGTCTCCCAGGTCAACACCCCCAACAGCCGTGATCTATGCACAGCCCAGGCTGACAGCGCGGACTCCCTTACGGTCCGATCAGATGGAGCCAGTGCTCGCTGGAGTTGTCGCGAACTTCTCGAACTCAGCGACCATTTCGGCCAGGTTGCCGGGACCACACGCGCCCTGGAACAGCCTGCCGTCGCTTCGGATGTGGATCCAGTCGTCCTCAGTCCGGTCGAGGGATCGCCAGTCGAAGGCGCGGCCCTCAAGATCGGTTCCGACGAGATCCACCGCTATGCGCCACCCAGGGTTGTCGAGCGTATCGATCGTGACGCCATAGGCGTGCTCCCATTCGTCGTCGCACTGAGCGGCATACCACCGCTGCAGGAAGCCGAATGGATCACCAGTCATCGTGGCACCTCAGCACAAGGAATATTTACTGAACGGTCTTCGCCGTCAACCGTCCTTCGTCATCCGGTTCAGCAGCGCAGAGAGCGTGTGACCTCGCGACGCGAGGCAGCTACTTCTGATTCGACGGTCGAGGGCAGGCGTTCTGCGGGGGGACGGTGTACTTCGGGGGGTCGTCCATGTTCCTGCCGTACCCCTGGCCGGTCCAGTAGATTCCTAATACAGCCTTCGGCGCGCCCGCCGACAGGACGATCGGAAAGTCCGAGACGTACTTCTGACCATCGAGTGTTCTCCCCTGGACCACCAGCTGCCACGTCTCTTCGTACGTGCCGGTGGCGGGTAGATGCACCGAGCGCTTCACTGTGGGCCTGTCTCCGGGCAGGAGGCACTGCCCCAGGGCGTCCTTCAGAAGAGCCTCACATGTCCCGACGCTGCGCGCGAACTTGGAGCAGAAGCCGGCGACGCCGCTCTTGCCGACTCCGGCGACGACTTTCTGAAGGACTGATTCCGCCATCTCCGGCGTGAACACGACCGCAGGAGGTGGTTTCGGTTGCTCCGGCGCAAATGCGCAGCCGGCCATCAGCAGTGCGGCCACTACCGTTACCGCGATTCGACGCACGATCGGGAGCATGTGCCTCCTTCGGGAATTTCTGGCCGTACACCATCGGCCTCTCTCGGATCTTTCTCTAGCCGGCCTCGGCCAGGAGGGCGCGGAGCGCCGGGTAGGTGATGGGCCGGGTCGGGCGGGTGCCCAGTTGGTCGAGGAGGACGCGGGAGCGGGAGAGCTCGGCCAGGTCGAAGATGGTGAGGGCCGGTGGGGCGGGGGCGGGAAGGGTGCGGAGCAGGAGGTCGGTCAGCGTACGGGCGAGGTGTTCGGTGGCGCTGCCGGTGGCGAGGCGGAGGCCGGCGTCGGCCAGGCCCGCGCGCAGGCGCTGCTGGAGGTGAAGTGCCTGGGTGAGGGTCGCGTAGGCGGCGGCCGGGTCGGTGACGCGCTGGGCGGTGCCGAGTTCGTAGAGCACGGTGAACGCCTCCGCGTTGAAGCCGCCACGTTGGAGCAGGTCCGCGGCCTCGCTCAGCATGGCGGCGGCCTCGGTGGTCCGGCCGAGCAGCCACAGCCGCATCCCCGCCTCGGCCTGGGCGCCGGCCCGGCCGCCGGGCAGGTTGGACAGGATGATCCTCGGCGGGCGGGTGCCCTCGTCCACTGTGACGGTGTGCCCTCGGGTACGGGCGTCCAGCACCTCCAGGGAGGCGAGGGTCAGGCGGTACTGGCGGGCGGGGAAGGTGGGCATGCCCGCCGCTCGCTGCTCACGGTTGAGGACGTGGAAGTCCGTCCGGCCGATGACGTACAGGTGCCGGAGGGTCCGCATCGACGCGGCGCTTTCGAAGTCGCCGGTCAGGGTGGCGTACTCGGCGGCCAGCAGGAGCAGCGAGCAGCGCACGTACGGCACCAGGTCAGGCCGGCCGAGATGCCGGTGCAGCTCCGCCAGGGCGTGTTCCGGCACCACCGGCTGGGTTTCCTCGGCCCGGGCGCCGATGAGTTCCACGCACAGGTTGTTGGCGCTGAGGTTGTGCAGGTCGTGCTTGGTCCACAGCTCACGGACCCTGCGCTGGCTCGCCAGCGCCCGTTCCCGCTGACCGAGGCTCCCTTCGAGGTGGGCGCGGAACCTGACGAGGTGGGCCTCGGCGAGGTCCAGCTCACGCCGCTGGGCGGGCCCGGGGTCGGGTAGCGCGCGCGTCGCCTGCGCCAGCAGCTCCGACGCCGCGTCCAACCAGGCCTTGGCCGCCTGGCCCGGCCGTTTCTCGGCTTTCAGGAAGCGGGCCATCTCGGGATGCGGATCCTTGTCCTGGGCCGCGACCATGGCCTCGTCGCAGAGCGTGTGCACGAGGCCGAGACCGGGGCATGTCTTCCCGCGTACGTCCTCCTCGATCCACAGTTCCGCCACCATGCGCCGGTAGGCGGGCGTGCCGCCGAAGTAGTGGTGTGCCTCGATCCTGCGGAAGCGCCAGAGTGGCGGGTGCTTGCTGACGAACAGATGATGGAGTTGGGCGAGGAATTCGAAGAACACCAGCCAGGCGGCGAACTCGGCGATCCCGCGGTCCCCTGAGCCGATCCCGACGAGAAACGCCGTCCACCCTTTGCGTACGGCGAACCATTCGAAGACGGCGTAGATCGACCCCAGTATCGGAACCCGGGTGACGGCGGCGACGACGGGCAGGTGACCGTGCCCGGCCAGGAACAGCGCCAGGACGATCTCGTACCTGCCGAGCGACGAGTGCCGGTGCCAGAAGTCGACGATCGACGGCAGGAAGCCGGCCGCGTAGGCGTACCAGACGAAGACCAGGGCGTAGACGATGCCCGTGCCGTCGCTCAGCAGCTTGCGGGCCCGTTCCCGCGGACTCAGCACGCGCGCCGACCAGACGTCGAGCCGGATCATCAACCCGATCAGCACCGCCGGGCCGATCAGGAGCACGGCGGGGACGGCCGAGCCGCTGTCCGCCGCCTTGAACCCCAGAAGTACGGCAAGCCAGGCGAACCATGGGTAGATCACGAGCGGCAGGCGCAACAGACCCATGCGGGACATCATTGGGGAATGCCGGGCGAGGTGTGGCGAATTTCGTCAACTGACTGTGGCCAGGCGCCTACCCGGTCAGACTGTGCGGGTGCTGTTGTCGCCGGGCCAGCTCGGCCTCGGAATCGCCGTGCTCGGATTCGCCTGCTACCGGGTGGAGCGGCGCATCCGGCTGCGCAGACGCGGTGACTGGCGGGCGGTGTTCGAGGAGATCGCCGAGGTCCCCGGCGGCCTCGACGCGCGGCGGGCCCTCCTGTCCCTGCTGCACACCTTCGCCGGGGCCGTGCTCGTCTCACTCCACCTGCCCGGCCCCGCCCTGGCCGTGTTCGGCCTGGCCATGGGGCTGGCGGGCTGGCCGGAGGCGGCGTGCGGCGCGGCCGTCGCCGTCGTGCTCCTGAGGCTTGGGTACGAGCCGCTGGTCTGGGCCGCCCTGCCCATGCTGGCGGGGTACGGGACACGCCTGGCGCACTTCCTGCCGGAGCGGTGGCGGCCTCCAGAGCGGCGGCTCGCCCAGATCTCCCGGTTCGGCCCGTTCATCCGGCCGCCGCTGCCGATCGACCGGTTCTGGTCCATCGCCATGATGCTCACGACCGTGGCGCCCATGGTGGCGTCCGCCGTTCAAACCTGGTGGGACTGGGCGCTGCCGGCGTGCGCGTCGGCGCTCGCCGTGCAGATGGGCCTGCTCGACAGGGCGGTACGGCACGAGCACCGCGTGAGCATCCGGGTCCACCGGTTCGTCATGGCGTCCGGCAACGCGGTGGCGATGCTGGTGGCGGCGGGACCGGTGGGCGGCTGGTTCGCCGCGCGGTGGTCGGAGACCGGGTTCCTCACCGGCTGGCTCGGCGGCGCGCTGATCTGCGCGGTCGTGTTCGCGATCAGGTTCGTCTGGCCGGGGCGGCTGCGGGTGATGACCGCGCACTGGTTGTTCCCGTTCTGGGCGGTGGCGGTGTTCCACCCCACGCCCGGCGCGGTGGCCGCGCTGGCGCCGCTGCTGCTCGCCGAGACGTGCGTCGCGGCCCTCGCCGACCGCCCGATCGCCGCGAGGCTGACCGACCGTTACGCGGCTTTCATGATCCAGCTGAAGCCGGAGAACCGGATGAACGTGCTCGGCCCGTGGCTGTACGACGGGTTCCTGCGCGAGCCCGGCACCGCCGACTTCGGGCTGGTCAGGCGGTACCTCGGCATGGCCGTACACGCCTCGCGCGGTGGGTTCGTCGCGGGTCAGAGCACGATCGCGAACAGGGATCCCGAGCTCAAGCAGCCGGTGGACGGCCTGCGCTGGATCGCTCTGGCCACGCAGGCGCTCTGGCTGGTGGACGAGGAGGTCACCCCGCGCGTCCCGGTGGACCTGCGGGAACCGCTGACCCGCGCCCGGTCGACGATCGAGGCCGAACTGGTTCTCACGAAGGCCCTCGTGCTGACCTTCGGCCTGGAGTGGAACGACGCGCTGCGCGAATGGCGCGAGGCCGCCGTCAGGTACCGGTCGCTCGGCCTGCGCGCCGAGGAGGCCGCGTGCCGTGCCGGTACGGCCGACGTGCTGGGCTGGCTGGGACGTGCCGAGGACGCCCTGCGCGAGCGGGCGCGCATCCCCTCCGACGCTCCCGAGCCCGGCTGGGCCCTGCTGGACGAAAGGGTACGCGACGGCCTCCGTGTGCTGTCAGCCGACCGGCAGGACCAGGCGGACCGGCCCCGCGTCGAGGCCGCGTGACAACGCGTCGAGATCGGCGGCGGGCACGGCGACGACAAGGGTGTCCTTGTCCGGGACGTCCAGTGCGAGCAGGCCGCCGAACATCCCCTTCGCCGTACGGAGGCTCACCACCTGGCCACGCTGGACCCGTACGGCGGCGACCGGCACGGTCGTCGCGACCCTGCCCGTCAGGGCCGCACCCAGCGGAGGGCCGAGGTCGGACGGCGCCCCGCCCTTCGCCACCGGCGTCACCGTGTAGCGCCCGCTGAGCCGGCCCGCCCCCTCGCCCTCCAGGTCGGCCGGCACCAGAACGTGGAACGCCGGAAGGTCCCGCGTCGCGCGGATCTCCCCGTCGGGGCCCAGCGCCGGTGCCGTGGCGGCCGCGCCCACTCCGGCGAGCACGACCACGCCCGCGAGCGACGACCGGACCGGAAACGCCCGTCCCGTACGGACCGGGGCGGCCGCTACGGGGAGGGCCTTCACAGGCGCCGGGTCGCCCGAGGTCACCAGCCTGGCCGGTTCGGGGGAAGGCGCAGAAGACGCCGGATAGCGGAGGGCCGGGATCCGGTCGTAGTCGGGGGCGCCCCGATACCAGAGCTTGCCGAGTTGTTCCCATTGGGCGCGTTCCTGGGCGGGGCTTTCCGGCAGGCGCAGCCGCATCGCCTCAAGCAGCAGGAACCGGTGCACGTCGAACGCCGAGCGGATCAGCTGGGCGTACGGCCGGGCGGCCCGGACGGCCCCGCGGTAGCCGAGGATCGCGACGAGAGCCCCGCCCCACACGCAGCACACGGCCCCGGCGCCCGGCAGGACCAGCACGGCGAGTGTCCCGCCCACGACGGCGAAGGCTCCCCCCAGGAAGCTGATCATCACCGCCGTCTCCATGGCCGCGGCGGCCTGGGCGAACGACGCGAGGAACGGGTCCGGCAGGACGGTGTAGAGCCGGGGCCAGACGGTCGTCGCGTCCATCCCGTACCGGTCGCCGTGTTCCTCGGCGGCACGCAGCACGTTGCCGAGCCGGGTCGGCAGGGTCCGCTGTGCCGTACGCGGATATCCGAGGAAGAGGTCGGCGTCGGCCGCGCGCCGCACGCTCTGCGCGGCGAGATGCCGGGCCAGCAGCGCCCTCCGCAGCGGACGGAGCAGGGGCGAATCCGGCCAGTGGCCTTCGTACCAGCGGACCAGGCCCGGGCGGGCGACCGCGAGAAGTTGCCCGGCGAGTACGGTGACCAGCACCGCTCCGAGCACGAGCAGGATCCGGGTCTCCCCGGCGAGGCCGTTCCACCAGGTCAGCGTCCTCCCCCAGCCCGTCCCCGACACGGCCACCGTGACCAGCGCCGCGAGGAACGCCGTCAGCGGCATCCAGACCGAGGTGAGCTGCCGCCGGTCGAGGAAGGCGACGGCGCCGTCGAACAGCCCGCTCACCCGTCATTCCGTCCCGGAGTCGACGAGCCGATGCCCCTGGCCGCCGGGGCACGGAATCTCGGCTATCGGGTACTCGTCCACTTCCGCCACGGTTCCGCAGACCTGGCACCTGACCCTGACCAGCCCTATCCGCGCCTCGGGCGTGCCGTACAGCTCCCAGTCGCCGTCCAGGACGGTGCCGATGGCGTCCCCGTCCTCCTCCAGGGCCCTGCGCAGTTCCGTCCTGATCAGCGCGGCGTCCAGCAGCCCGATCAGGCGCCCGTCCTCGACGACGAGCACGGCCGGCAGACCGTTGTTGATGAGTTCGAGTACGCCGGGTAGCGCCGAGAGCCCGCTCACCGGCGCGTCCGGGCCGATCTCCACCGCGAGCCCGCGTCCGGCCGGTCCCACCACCCAGCGGGGCCGTCCCGTGTCGTCGAGCACGACGAGCGTGCCGTCGGCACGATCGGGCGCCTCCTCCACCGTGATCGTGTAGCCGGTGGCCATGAGCTCAGCCGCCGTCCGCATGCCGCTCCTTCCTAGTACCAGTCGCCGATGAGCACGAAAGCCGCCCAATAGTACGGATGCGCGTAGACGGCGCGGCCCAGATTCGGTGGTTCCGAGCCCGCGTGCAGCAACGCCCACTGCCTGATCGTCTGAGCACTTCTCCGTACGGCGGGCTCACCGACCGTTTCGAGAGCCGCGTCGCAGGCCGCGACCGCCCTGCCGAAGTCGGCGGCCATCAGCCGGATCCGGGCCTCGGCGATCAGGAGCCGGGCCGCGGCCGGAGCCGGCAGCAGCGGCGCGACCGATTCGAGATAGGCCAGCACGTCCCCCGCGGTCGTCACACGCAGCCGTTCCTGGGCGGCACGGAGCGCGTCGATGGCGCGCTCGCCCGCGACCAGCCGCTCGTAGAAATGCCGGAAGAGCATCGTGGTCGCCAGCTCGTCGACCGTCCACAGGCTGACCAGCACGGCGGGCGCGCCCGCGTGCAGCACCGAGCGGACCAGGCCGAGCAGTTCGTCGCCAGGCCGGGCCGCGGCGACGCCGGTCCGGCATGCGGCCAGCACAACCAGCGTCCTGGACAGTTTGAGCCTGAGAAACCGCTCGGCGGTGAACAGGCCGTCGGCGAGTACGACGCCCGAACGCATCGGAGCCGCCGCGTCGAACACACCGTGCGCGCACACATGCAGGATGTCGGCCGAGCCGACCCTGCGAACCAGTTCACCGCTGACCGCGCTCTCACCGGCAAGGGTCTCGGTCTTGAACAGGCCGGTGAGCAGCTCCGCCTGGGCGGGCCCCAACATCAGCTCGGCCCCTCCCGGGGGGTCGGCGACGACGAGTGCCCGCTGCCGGCGGCCACCCCTGTTGCCCCGGCAGTACCGCAACACCGACGCGCTCGGCGCATAGGCGACGGAGTGCCCTGCCAGCTCAGAGCCGACAGCGTGCAGCGGAACCCGGTGCAGCGCGTCATGCGGAATCAGCCACACCCGGTCACCCGGCCCCAGCCGGTTGGCGACCGGTTCGACCAGATCGGTGAGGAGCGGATCCGCCAGCAGCTCCGTCACCCGGCCCAGCGCCTCCGGCCGCCGGGGCGCCGACTCCAGCATCCCCGTCAGCTCGGCCACGTGCGCCCGTACGTCGCGCAGCGTGTGCGGCACCGCCACCAGCTCGGGCTCCGGATCGTCCGGATTGGCGATCATGATGACCGTTTGGCTCTCGGTCAGGAAGTACTCCGCCAGAAGCATCCGGCCCTCGGTCACGCGCGTTCTCCCGGCTTGACGGAACGTACATCCTCATCTGCGGAGCCTTTCCATCATTCCGGCCCATGGTCCGCGATGAAGGCATTTCCACCACTCCGCCGGTGAGTACGACCGCCTGTCACGGGCCTGCACGTCACCACCGCGCAGGGTCAGCGCGCCTGTGGGGTGCCGACGCCTCGCAGCAGCGTGTCGACCACGACGTCGGCGGCCTGCGCGGCGCTCAACTCGGACAGCTCCTCGGCGGCCTGCTCCAGCAGCGGCGGCAGGACCGCGGCCACCCAGCCGGGCGGCAGGTCGGAGCGCAGCAGGCCCTCGTCGGCGGCGCGCCGCAGGAAGGCGTCGACCTCGTCGATCAGGCGGCGGCGGCGCTCGCGAATCGTCACGTCGCGAAGCATGCGGCTCGTTTCCACGGGCCACTTGCGGTTGGCGGCGATGATGCCCTCGACGTAGCGATGCAGTGCGACCGCGACCGGGGCCTCGCGTAGCCTGGCGGCCTCGATGGCCTTCTCGACCGCGTCGTAGCGTGCCCCGTAGACGGCGGCCATGAGGTCCTCACGGGAGGCGAAGCGGCGGTAGACGGTACGGCGGTCCACTCCTGCCGCAGCGGCGATGGCGGCGATGGTCGCCGACGGGTCGTCGGCGAGCATGCGGGCGCCCGTGCTCAGGACCCGTTCCAGGTTACGTGTCGCGTCTACTCTCACCCGCCTAAGTGTTACACCTGTGAGGCACTTAGAGTGCCGGACCGCGCAGCCGTGCGCCAGGTCGTCTTCACCGGCCCGGGGTCAGCGGCCTCTCTGAAGCACATGAAGAGGTTCCTGCCCCATCGACGCGGACATTGCTCCAATAAGTGCTACATTGATGAGACACTTAGATCGACCGCGGAGGAAACACCCATGGCCAGGACATGGCTCATCACCGGCGCGTCACGCGGCCTCGGACGTCGCCTCACCGAGGCCGTCCTCGAAGCAGGCGACCAGGTCATCGCCACCGCGCGCAGCCCCAAGCAACTCGACGACCTGGTGGCCCGCCACGGCGACCGGATACGCGCGGTCGCACTCGACGTCACCGACGCCGCCGCGGCCTCCCGGGCGGTCAAGGAGGCCACCGACACCTTCGGCAGCCTCGACGTGGTGGTCAACAACGCCGGTTACGGCAACAGCGCGCCGATCGAAGAGATGGACGAAAACGACTTCCGCGCCCAGATCGAGACCAACCTCTTCGGCGTCGTGAACGTCACAAGGGCCGCCCTGCCCGTCCTGCGCACCCAGCGATCAGGAGTCTTCGTACAGTTCTCCTCCATCGGAGGACGCGTCGGCGGCACCCCCGGAATGGGCGCCTACCAGACCGCGAAGTTCGCCGTGGAAGGCTTCTCCGAAGTCCTCGCCAGCGAGGTCGCGCCCTTCGGCATCAAGGTCATCATCATCGAGCCGGGTGCGTTCCGCACCGACTGGCAAGGCTCCTCCATGGAGATCCACCCCGTCGGGCCCGAGTACGAGCAGACCGTGGGCGCCATCCACCGCTACCGACGCGACACCGACGGCACCCAGCCCGGCGACCCGGCGCGCGCCGCCAGGATCATCATCGATGTCGTCCGCGACGACGACCCACCCCGACGGCTCCTCCTCGGCAGCGACGCCCTCGCCTCCGCCCGGAAAGCCGCCGAGATCCGCGCCGCGGAGACCGAGAAATGGGCCGACGTGAGCCGTTCGGCCGACTACCCCGCCGACGAACGCTAGCCATCACGAGCAGCCCCGATGGACATCAGGGAAGGCGAGAACCAGATGCGGCTCCCGCCTTCTTCACCTTCAGCGTGCGGTGGTGAACAGGAAGGCGCAGTCCTGCACGGCCTCCACGCGGTGGCGGCGTTCGGGCATGACCAGCAGGTCGCCGGGCAGCCCGTCCCACGAGTCGGGCCCGGCGACAAGCCGCACTCGCCCGTGCAGCACGTGCATCGTGACCTCACCGGGATGCTCGTGTTCGTGCATGTGCTCGCCCTGCCGCAAGGCCATGACGGTCTGCCGCAACGAACGATCGTGCCCACCGTGCACGGTGGTGGCGCTGCGACCGCTGTGCGCCTCACGGGCGAGTTCGAGCAGGTTGCGGACGAGCGCGGTCAGCGAAACCTTGGTCATGACTGCGGCGCGCGACGGTCCCGCCGCGCCTCCAGCTCTTCCGGGCTGACCACGGTCAGCATCGGCTGCCCGGGCGCGCAGAACATCGTCACCACGAACGCCGACTCCTCGTCTGCCAGATGGTTGCCGTCCTGGTAGTGGATGACGTCCCCACCGGGCTCCCAGAACGCCTCGCCGGCCCGGACGACCCGTACGGGCTCTCCTTCGAGCTCGAAGTTGATGGCCCCCTTGACCACGTACCCGAACGCAGGCCCGGAGTGCCGGTGAGGTGGCGCGCCGGGGCTGTTCGGCGGCAACGTGACCAGGATCGTCATCGCCTCGGCCCCCTCCGGCGCGGGCGGCGCCCCCGGCACGGTGGCGACCACGTCGAGCTTCGGCGGCGGCCCGCTCTTGTCGGGGTTCTCGAGGTGGTGAGCGTGAGCGTGATCGGTGCTCATCAGGCTTCCTTGCTGGACGGTGGCCGGCTCGATCCGGCCGTGTACCAGCTCAGACCGGACAGCACCCCGATGCGTGACAACGCCCGGAACAGTTCGCCGGCCAGAGACCAAATCACCAGGCATGTGGGCTGTTCGTGGACATCCGTCGGATCCTTCGCAGCCCACGCTCGGACGCGACGGCGTCAGAGAGCCAACGCGGCCATGAAGGTCATGCTGGCCGCCATACCGGCCGAGCACGCGTCCTGGCTGAGCGCTTTTCGATCCGCCCTCCTCACGGGCAGAACGCGGGCGAGCCGAGCGCAGGTCCAGGCCAGACCGACAACCAGGGCCACCGCGGCCGGCGAACCGCCTCCATGCGAGTGTCCGTACGAGGCGCCGGCAAGAGCAGGCGCACTGAACGCCGTCAGCACCAGGAGGATGGACATGCCCGCGAAGTCCTGGATGTGATGACCGATCCGCGGGCGGCGGGATGGGGAGCCGCAGAGCCAGCCGGCGGTGAGCAGTGCCAGCACCCCGGCGGAGAGGAACCAGCCGCCCAGATGCCCGGCCACCATGCCGAACGCCATGACGATGTGCGGCCACCTCCTGCTGGGACGTGCGGCGGGTAGCAGGGCCGGGGCGAGGGCCAGTACGCAGCCGGCCGACACCCCCACTGTGTGGAGGAGAGCCTGCATCAGGGGATCTCGACTTTCACCTGCCAGGCGCTCCTTGTTCTCCGGACCAATCCGTCGGCGGTCGGCTGAGCGACGACCACCACGCGGTCGAAGGCGCCACGACTACTGCGTCGCCGCTGTCCACCTCCTTAGACAGGACAACTCGGCAGGGCGTGACAGGAAGACCGTGCAGCGCTGGCCCGGCTCATCGACTACGACGGCGGCCCTTTCGAGCGTGGCTGTCTCAGGAACTCCCGCGCGCCGCGCAGCCTGGTCGTCAGATGCCGCTGAGTGAGACGGCAGTCCAACCGGACATCGAGCGGCCCGGGCACGCCGGTGTCGGCACGCCGGCCGGATGGGAGCCGAGCCGGATCGAGTCCGTCCCGCCGCGCGATCAGGCGCCCGAGTTCGTATCGACTCATCGCGTCGGCCCCTGCCGCATGATGCACCCCCGGGCGGCCAGAGTTCGCGAGTTCCAGAAGAGCCGCCGCCAGATCACTTACATGCACCGGGCAGCGCACGTCGTCGGTGAACAACACCTCTTTCATGTCGCCCGCCGCAAGCGCATGCACCCTGCCTTCGTGTGCGGAGCCGCCGTGACCGATTATCAGAGAGGTGCGCACGATCACCGCCGTGGGATCGATCGCCTGCACGGCCACCTCCGCGGCGGCCTTCGCCGCTCCGTACGGTGTGACCGGATCAGGCACACAATCTTCCGAGTAGGTGATCGCCCTGCCTGAGAAGACCGCGTCGCTGGACACGTGCACCATGCGCGCGCCGTTCCCGGAAGTCGCCACGGCCACGTGAGCGGCGCCCACGGCGGTCGTTCCCCAATCCGGCTGGCGGAAGGCCGCGTTGACGACGACGTCGGGGCCGAACGTGCCGATCAAACCGAGTACGGCCGTACGGTCACGGACGTCAAGCGGCAGCCACTCGACTCCCGCCACCGTTCCCGGCCGAGTCAGGTATGTGGCAGCCACGACATGCCCGGCCGTCGTGGCCTGCCGTACGAGTTCGCCGCCGAGAAAGCCGCTGCCGCCCACGATGAGGATTCGCACAGCTGGGACCGTAGTGGGTGATCAGGTGGAGGGCACTCCGCCGGCGCGGTGCGCAGCGCCGGGGCGTCCTTTTGGCATTTGTCATCGCGGTGATCCGCGAGGCCCATGTCGATCTGGTGGCATCGGCGACTACAGCGGGAAGCGGCGCAGAACCCACCCTTGAGCCATGACGACGGACGTGCGGGAAACGGCGGTCGCCCTGGACGTGGCGATCGCGGCGACCGAGCTCAGGCAGAGGTACGGCGAGTTCGAAGCGGTCAGGGGCGTTTCGCTGACCGTCCGCAGAGGTGAGCTGTTCGCCCTGCTCGGCACCAACGGCGCCGGGAAGACCACGACGATGGAGGTCCTGGAGGGCTACCGCCCCGCCACCTCCGGCACCGTTCAGGTGCTGGGGATCGATCCGTACCGCAGGCGCCGGGCGCTCAGCCCGCGGGTCGGGATCATGCTGCAGGAGAACGGCTTCCTCTCCGACCTGACGGTGGCCGAGACCATCGGGCTGTGGCGTGACCTGCACGCGAACGCCCGTTCTCTGGACGAGTCGCTGGAGCTGGCCGGGCTGGCGGACAAGGCGCGGGTCAGGGTACGGCAGTTGTCCGGCGGCCAGAAGCGCAGGCTCGACCTGGTGCTGTCGATCATCGGCCGTCCCGAGGTGGTGTTCCTGGACGAGCCCACGACCGGGATGGACCCCGAGGCGCGCCGGACCACCTGGGGCCTGATCCGCGACCTGGTGACGGACGGCACGACCATCCTGCTCACCACGCACTACCTGGAGGAGGCCGAGCACCTCGCGAGCCGGCTCGCCGTCATGCACGAGGGCGAGATCCGGGTCGAGGGGACGCTGGAGGAGGTCGTCGGCAGACACGGCGACCGCGTCTCCTTCCGGCTGCCGCCGGAGATCCCCCTGGACGCCCTTCCGCTGATCGGCGGCCACACCCCCGGCGTCGCCCTGGCGGGCGGAACGCCCGTCGTCACCTACACAATCGCCGGCGGCGACCAGGCCACGCGGGCCCACGAGGCGCTGGTGCCGCTGTTCGCCTGGGCCGCGGAGCGCGGCGTCGCGCTCGAACGGCTCGCCGTCCGGACCGCCTCACTTGAGGACGTCTTCCACTCCGTGGTGAAGGAGAGCGCATGAACGACGTGGCGCAGGCGGTGCGGCTGGCCCGCGTCGACCTCACCCTTGTCTTCCGCAACCGTACGGCCTTCGTGAACGCCGTCCTACTGCCGCTGCTGATCGCCGGGGCGCTGGCGTCCAACGGCGTCGGCGAAGGAACCGCCGGCATCCCGGGGACGCAGTACGTGATGACCGGGATGATGGCCTTCATCCTGGTCTTCGCGACGTTCATGAACCTCGCCGGCTTCTACACCTCCCGCCGTGAGGAGATGGTGCTGAAGCGCCTGCTCGGCGGGCCGGCCACCAGGACGGCCATCCTCGGCGGCAGCGCCCTCGGCGCGACCGCCGTGTATCTCGGCCAGGTGATCATCCTCTGTGTGCTCATGTCCGCCGCAATGGGTACCAGTGCCCCGGCCGACATCCTGCTGCTGCTGCTCGCCGCGCTTCTCGGCGCGGCCTTCTTCTCCCTGCTCGCCATGGCCGTCTCCGGCCTGTCCTCCACCGGGGAGATGGCGCAGATCGCGACGCTGCCGGTCGTGTTGCTCCTGGTCGGCGGCTCGCCGGTGATGCTGCCACCGGAGATGCTGCCGCCGGCACTGCGCACCGCGATCGAGTTCCTGCCGATGACACCCATCGTGGAGACCATGCGGACCGCCTACCTGGGGCTGGACTACATCGGCGCCGGTCACGAGCCGCTCGGCCCCCTGGAGCGCTGGGGCGCCGCCCTGCCCTCCCTGGGCCTCCTCGCCGTGTGGATCGCGGTCGCCGCCCTGCTGGCCCGGGCCTTCTTCCGCTGGGATCCGCGCCGGGGCTGATGGGTAAGGTTGGGCCATGAACGCCGGGATCAAGCGGGCGCGTCACATCACCTTCTGGACCCTGGCCCTCGAGTTGGTGTTCGCGTGGCTCGGCCCGATGATCCAGATCGTGGTGAGCAGAACCGAGGGCGGGGTCGGCTGGAGCCGTCTCGTCCTCGTGGCCGTGGGTCTTCCGATCTTCAGCTGGCTGTTCCTCCGCATCGTCCGCGCCGCCGTCGACGGCCGGTACGCCGTACGCGAGGTCGTCGCCTCCGGCGCGCTCGCCCTGGTGATGATCGTCCTTGGGGCGGTCCTCATGGCTGATGTTCCCGGGGTCGCCTCCGCGATGCTGCCGTTCTCCTGGAGCACGCTGACCACGACGTGGACCGGGGTGGCGGTGCTCGGCGTGGGCGCGCGGGCCGCCGTGGCGCTGACGGCGGGCGCCGCGGGCGTCTACGTCGCGCTCGACTTCCTGTTGCTTCCCGGCTTCGGCGAGCAGCGCGCCGAGCTCTTCCTCTATCTGCCGATGCTGGCGCTGCTGCCCTACAGCAACCGGCTCTGGCTGTGGATCTACCGCATGGTCATCCAGGCCCACGAGGGCAGGAAGGCGCAGGCCGAGCTCGCCGTGACGGAGGAGCGCCTCCGGTTCGCCCGGGACCTGCACGATCTGGTCGGCCACAGCCTCTCCGCCATCGCGGTCAAGAGCGAGCTCGCGGTCAAGCTCGCCCGCGTGGCCCCCGACCAGGCGACCGAGGAGATGACGGCCGTACGCGGACTGGCCAAGGACGCCCTGCGGGAGATCCGGGAGGCCGTGCGGGGCTACCGCGCCATCGACCTGTCCGCCGAGCTGGGCAGTGTGCGTGCCGTGCTGGAGGCGGCGAACATCCGGTGCACCCTCGAACTGCCGGAGCGGACACCGCCGGGCGAGGCGGCCACGCTGCTCGCGTGGGTGGTCAGGGAGGGCGCCACCAACACGCTGCGGCACAGCGCCGCGACCCGGTCCCGCGTCACGCTGAGGCTGACCGGCGCGACGGCGGTGCTGGAGATGGTCAACGACGGGGTCGGCGGTCAGAGCACCGACGACGGCGGCACCGGTCTCATCGGGCTGAGCGAGCGGCTGACCGCCGCCGGCGGCAGCCTGACCGCCCGGCCGACCGGTTCGGGCGAGTTCGTCCTGCGAGCCGTCGTGCCAACGACCGACCGCGCGCACGTCCTCACCGAGGCGGTGGCCCGATGACCGACCCGATGATCCGCATCCTCCTCGCCGACGACGAGCACCTGATCCGCGGCGCGATCGCCACCCTGCTCGGGCTGGAGCCCGACCTGGAGGTCGTCGCCCAGGTGAGCCGGGGCGACGAGGTGGCGCCCGCCGTGCGGGAGCACCGGCCCGACGTCGTGGTGCTGGACATCGAGATGCCCGGGATGGACGGCCTCACCGCCGCCGAGGGACTGCCGGGCCAAGCGATGATCATCTTGAGCAGCTTCGGGCGGCCGGGATATCTGCGGCGGGCCCTTGCCGCCGGGGTGCGCGGCTTCATCCCGAAGGACGCCTCGGCCGACGAGCTGGCCACGGCCATCCGCAAGGTGCACGCCGGAGGGCGTTACCTCGACCCGGAGATGGCGGCGTCGGCGATGATGGCGGGCGACAGCCCGCTGACCGACCGCGAGCGCGGCGCGCTGTCGCTGGCGGCCGAGGGCGCGTCGGTGCGGCAGATCGCCACGGCGCTGCACCTGACCGAGGGGACCGTACGCAACTACCTGTCCAGCGCCGTCGCCAAGCTCGGCGCGACCAACCGGATCACCGCGATCCGCGCCGCCCAGGAGAAAGGCTGGCTCTGACGCCCTCCCCCGTCTGGCCGGCGGCAGAGCCCGCCGGCCGGTCCTCCCTCACTCCGTACGCCGACGACCGGAAGAGGAACGAGGCCCACGAGCGGTAGGGCCGCCAGGCGTCGGCGACCTTCCGGTACGCGCTCGCCGTGGCGTCCTGCGGCAGCCCGTACGCCTCGCGGAGGATCGAGAACAGGCGCGGTTCGTCGCCCGGGAACGCGTCGGGCGCCCCCGCGCCCCTGATCAGGATCAAGCCCGCGGAGAACGGCCCCACGCCGGGCAGGGCGCGAAGCTCGGCCAGCGCCTCCGGCGGGTCGAGCGCGCGCAGGTGCTCGGTGGTCAGCACGCCGTCGAGCGCCGCGCGGGCCAGGCCACGCAGCCACTCCTCCTTCTGCTCGGGCAGGCCGAGTCCGCCGGCGTTCACCAGCGACACGGGCGGCGGGAAGGCGGTGTACCCCCGGCCGTCCAGCTCGACCGTGGCGCCGTACCGCTCCGCGATGCGCTGTTTGAGCCGGGAGGCGATGAGCATCGACGAACGCTGGACGATCACCGCCCAGCAGGCGGCCTCCCACGGGCTCCAGAAGCACAGCGGCCGCAGGCCGGGGCTGCGGCGCTGCAACTCCCCGAGCACCGGGTCGGACTCGCCGATCTCGGCGAAGCCCGAGCCGTCGACGTCCAGGGACAGGATGCGGGCCACCTCACCCCGGATCGCCGGCCCCGCGGGCCTGGTCGTCCGTACCGCGACCCCGCCCGGCGCGGCGGTCACCGTCACGCCGATCGGCAGCCAGTCGGCCTCGGCGCAGTAGGCGAAGCGCAGCGTCCTGCCGTCGGAGGGCAGCCCGCTGGTGGCCGGCCAGTCCTCGACGAACCGGAGCGTCGCGTCGAAGTCGAACGGGCCCGTGGCGGTGAGCGTGAATTCATGCCCGGTCATGCGGGACATCGTACGGACGCGGACCGACAACCCGGCACGCCGTACGCCGTCGTTCCCGCCGTACCGGGCCGGAGTGCCGGGCCGGGGGTGCCGGCCCGGCACACGTCTCGCTCCGGGACAGGGTCAGGGGCTGGTGCAGGTGGCGGTGGGGGTGGCCGCACTGCCGTTGGCGGTGAAGCCGAACGTCGTGGACGCGCCCGCCGCGATCGAGCCGTTGTAGGACTCGTTGCTCACGGTCACCGAGGAACCGGACGTGCTCTGCCGGCCGTTCCACAGGCTGCTGATGCTCTGCCCGCCCGGCCAGCTCCACTTCACGGTCCAGCCGTTCACCGGCGCGCTGCCCGCCCGCACCGTCACCTCGGACTGGAACCCGCCGCCCCAGCTGTTGATCGTCTTGATCGTCGCCGAGCACGCACCCCCGATGGGAGACGAAGACGGGCTCGGCGAGGCGCTGGGCGACCGGGACGGCGACACCGACGGCGACGACGTGGGTGACTGTGACGGCGACTGTGACGGCGACTGTGACGGCGAGGAGGTGCCGCTGTTGAGCGCGCTCAGGGCCGCCTGGTAGGCGGGCTTGGGCTGGTAGCTGGAGTCCCACATCATGGGAGCGCCGTAGCCGGGGAACGTCCCGGGAATCCAGGTGTGGCCGTCGTCCACGCCCCACTGCGACACACCCACGCAGCGCGGAACGGCCAGGCAGGCGTTCACGACCCTGCCGTAGTCGGTGCCCTGCTGCTGCAGCTCGGAACTGTCCGCCGGCATCTGGATGCGGTCGTCGAGCTCGGTGATCGCGACGTCCAGGCCCAGGGCGGCGAAGCGCTCCATGTTCGCCTGCAGGGACGACGGCACCTGGCCGACGATGAAGTGGCTCTCCAACCCGATGCCGTGCAACGGGACGCCCTGGGACAGCAGCGACTGCGCGAGCGAGTAGAGCCCGTTGCTCTTCGCGTTGATGCCCTCGATGTTGTAGTCGTTGATGTACAGCTTGGCGTTAGGGTCGGCGGCGTGCGCGGCCCGCAGCGCGGCGGCGATGTAGCCGGAGCCCATCGCCCTGTAGAACACGTCCTGGCGCAGGGTGCCGTCCTCGTTGTACGGCTCGTTGATGACGTCCCAGGCGTAGACCTTCCCCTTGTAGTGGGTGGCCTCGGTGGTGATGTGGTTCTCCATCACGCCCTGGACCTGGTTGAGCGGCACACCGCCGACCCAGGCGGGCAGCTGGGCGTGCCACACCAGGTTGTGCCCGCGCACCCGCATGCCGTGCGACTGGGCGAAGGAGACGATCTGGTCACCCGACCCGAAGTTGAACGAGCCCTTGGACGGCTCGGTGGCGTCCCACTTCATCTCGTTGCCGGGGGTCACCATGTCGAACTGGGCAGCGGCGAGGTTGACCTCGGCGCTGATACCGAGGTCTCCCCGTGTCAGCGCGGTGCCGAAGTACCTCCCCCTGGCCTCCGCCGCGGCCTTCAACGTCGAGGCCGCGTGAGCGGGGATCGCGAGCCCGAGCGCGACGGCGCCGGCGGCGATGACCGCCAGGGCCGTGGCCGGCCCCCGCGCGCGAGTCCGATGCCGTTCCGTCCCGGTAGTGGGCGGTTTCATGTCAGCCCTCCAGAGAGATCTGATCCCGAACTGCGAACGTGCGCACTCGCCAGCACAGAGCGTGTGATTGTTAGCGTTAACATTCGTGGGTCTCTCCGCTCCCGGGCTGATGGTGGCGCAGCAGCGGAGCCAATACGACGGGGAGCGGCGCGTCAAGGACGCGGCCGGGCCGCTCCCCGGAAGGACTAGCCACGAATGACCCGTTTCACCACCTCATCCGGCGTCCCCAGCCGTACCGCAGGCGGGCCGCCTCTTGCTGAAACGTTCACCCTCGCTGACGCCACCGGTCAGATCGGGTGCGCTCACGCTCCGGAGGCATGCGGGACGAGCCGCGCCATGTCCCCAGGCCCAGGTCAGAGATAACCCCAGGCCGCCGCGATCTCCCGCAGCGGCTCGGCCACCTCTTCGGGAGCGGGCAGCGGGCGGCCGCGCTGCACCCGCCCGCTGCGGATCTTGTCGCGCCAGTCCCCGATGCCTTTGACGAACTCGCCGTGGTCCTTGTCGCCGTAGCGGATCATCTCGGGCTCGTACTCGACACCGAGCCAGGCGCAGACCCGGCGCAACTCGCCTTCCGTGTCGTCGACGAGCCTCTCGTACCGGACGACGAGCCCCTCGTGCCTGCGCCTGGACTCCTCCAGGTGACGCATGTACTGCAGCGTGTGCCGTACGGCCTCCTCGACGGGCCGCGCCTGCGGATCGGCTTCGTGCCAGGACCGGACGATCGAGGCGGGGTGGCGCAGCAGGTAGACGAACCGGGCGTCCGGCCAGCACGTCGTGATGCGGCGGTGGGCAAACACGTTGCTCGGCGTCTTGTCGACGACGATCTCCTTGCCGCTCCTGACCAGCTCTCGGTGCAGCAGACGGTCCCACAGGATGTGCTCGATGTCGCTCGTACGGTGCCCGGCCGCCTCCATGGCCTGCCGTACGGGCTCGGTGGTGAGGGCCACGGCGATCCGCCGGACGTGCAGTTCGTGTGGCGCGTGGATCCTGGAATGGCTGTTCAGCAGCACCCGGAAGAGCGTGGAGCCGGACCTGACCGGGGAGAGCACGAACACCGGCGCGCGGAGGAGGCGGTCGCTCTCCGGGTCGGCGGGTGGTCTGGGCTCGTCCCTCGGCGGCTGGACCGCTGCGGGACGTGGGCGGGCCCGGGTGATGACGTAACCGGTCATCCCTTCGACGGCGGCGTTGACCTTGCTCTTCCACGGCATGGCCACGACCGTAAGGAGGCGGGGTGGCCTCGCGGTTAACGGAGGCTGGGTGTTTCCAAAGCCGCGCCCTCCTGGGCACGGGCGGGACGCCGCAGGCCCGGGCAGTCCAGGGCCCGGGCGGTCCCAGGGCATGGGCGGTCCCAGGGCATGGGCGGTCCCAGGGCGCGGGCAGTCCTAGGGCGCGGGCCGTTCCGCGACAGCCGGGGCGGGCGGCGCGCTATGAGGGGGAGATCGCCAGGACCGCCTCGTCGGGCCGCACGCTCGTCAGCCGGAGGTGGATGTCGCCGATGCGGGCGGGCCGGTCCATGGTCAGCGTCAACGCTCCCCTGGTCCGGCAGCGGCCGTTGACGCAGTCCTGGCTGACTCCGACGTTCATGCCCTCGACGCGGTAGCCGCCGGAGGAGCCCTCGAAACTCAGGCGCACCACGCCCTGGTCGAGGGCGGCCACCGTGAGCGCGTCGAGGCCGGTGGTGGCGTCGAGCCGCAGCCGGTCTCCCTGCCGGACCTCCACCTCGCAGTCGGCGTTCCGGCACGCCTCCGGATCGGCGGCGGCCCGTACCGCCGGCGAGGCGGGCGGCGGGGCGGGTGTGGTCAGGGGGACCGGGTCCGTGGTGGACACGGCGGCGGGTGTGGCCGCGGGCCGTGTCCGCGTCGGCGGCTCCGGGGCTCCGCACGCCGTCAGCAGCACGGCCACCGGCACGGCGACGAGACCGATCCGCCCGGCGAGGACGCACGCCCCCGATGCAACCCGCATGACACCCGCTCCCCGTCGCGCCCCCGAATACGCCGGCGGGCGCACCTCACGACTGTCTTCGCAGGTCACGCCGCCATCGAAGACTCTCCCCCCGCATCGGCCAGCCCAACCGGCCGGATCCCGCGCGGTTCGCCGTCTAGGGCCGTACGGCCGCTCTGCCGGGGCTGCCGGTGGACGCCGGTACTCTGCTGCCGTTCCCGGCGTCCGCCGGTACCCTGCCGAACACGGGTCCGGCGCGCTCCGGTCCCGGCGCCAGGACAGTGCTCAGGGCTCCGGTGATCTGGTGGGCGGTTCTGCGGACGGCCGGGCCCAGGCGCGGCAGCGCCGCGGCGCCCGCCGGGGCCGCGACGGAGACGACCATGCACACCCGGCCGTCCGGCGCGAAGACGGGCGCGGCGGCGCAGCAGACCCCTTCGGCGTACTCCTCCCGCGCGTAGCTCACGCCCTCGCCGCGGACGCCCGCGAGCTCGCGTTCCAGCGCGGCCGGGCCGGTCACCGTACGGCCCGTCATCCGCCGGGGGGCGGGACCGGCGTAGAAGGCCTTCCGCAGTCCGGCGTCATGGGCGAGCAGCGCCTTGCCCGCGGCCGTGCAGTGGAGCGGCGCGCGATCGACGCCGTCCGAGGGCGACCTGACCCGGTTGTGCCCATACAGCCGTTCGACGTACGCGACCTCGCCGCGGTCGGGCACGGCGAGGTTGACCGTCTGGCGGGTGGCCTCGTACAGCTGGAGCAGGTACGGCAGGACCGCCCGGCGGCAGTCCGGCACCCGGCGGCCCTGCACGGGCCAGCCGCGTGGCGACAGCAGTTCGGCGAAGCGCCCGTCGACCGTGTAGTCGCCGCCTCTGCGGGTGACCAGGCCGCGTCCCTGTAGGACCCCGAGCAGGCGGTGCGTGGTCGTCTTCGAGAACCCGGTCGAACGGTGCACCTGGGTGAGGTTCATCGGCCTCATGCCGACCGCCAGGCAGAAGAGGATCGCGATCCCGCGCTCCAGGCTGCCCAGGGCCGACGCCGTCTCCGCCCTGCCGGACCGTTCCATCAGCACGATCGCAGACCTCCGTCATCGCATTACGAAGAGCATTCCGAAGAGCACCTTGTGATCGGCCAGCGGCCACCCTAACCGGAGCGCCGCGCCACGTGCGGCGGTTTCCGGCGAGGGCGGCCGGCGTACGGCCAGGGCGGCGGCGTTCAGCCGACCTCCACGCTTTCCAGGACGCCGAGGGCGTCGGGCACCAGCACGGCCGCGGAGTGATAGGTGGTCACTAGGTAGGAGATGACCGCCTTGTCGTCGATGCCGGTGAAACGCACCGACAGACCCGGCTCGTACTCGTCCGCCAGGCCGGTGCTGCGCAGCCCGACGACTCCCTGTTTCTCGGTTCCGGTGCGCATCACCAGGATCGAGGTGAGCCCGCGGTCGGTGACGGGGATCTTGTCGCAGGGCAGTATCGGGACCCCTCGCCACGCCATGACCTTCGCACCGCCGGACTCGGTGACGTCCGGATACAGGCTCCGGGCGGTGCACTGGCGGCCGAAGGCGGCGATGGCGAGGGGATGGGCCAGGAAGTAGTGCGAGCTGCGCCGGCGGGCCAGCAGTTCGTCGAGGTCGTCGGGGGTGGGCGGGCCCGACCGGGTGTGGATGCGCTGCTTGAGATCGGCGTTGTGCAACAACCGGCCGGACGGCCGGCCGCGGGGCGGTTCAGCTGCTCCCGCAGGCTGTCCGAGCGCTCGGTCAGCTCGTCGACCACCGGCCGTTCGAGCACGAGCACGACGCAGCGGGTGAGCGCCTTGGCGGGGGGCGCCGCCGGGCCGGTGAGATCACCGAGGTGATCCCCGTCGGCCACGACCCGGAGCAGCGTCTCGCCGCCGTACTCGCCGACGCCGACGCAAGCGATCTTGCCGTGGGCGACCAGGACCACCTGCCCGGCGGGCACCGGTTCGTCCTGGTCCAGTTCGTGCTGCACGAACCGGTCCGCCAGCGCGGACAGCGCCTCCGCGTCGGCGTACCCGTGCAGCGACGGCAGTTCGCACAGCTCGGCCGGGATCACCCTGACCTCGGCCCCGGTCGAGACGAACGTCACCCGCCCGTCTCCCGGGGTGTAGGTCAGCCGCCGGTTGACCCGGTAGACCCCGCCCTGGACGTCGATCCACGGGAGCACCCGCAGCAGGTGGCGAGGGGTGATCTCCCGCATCTGCGGCGGGGTCTTGGTGGTGGTCGCGAGGGTGCGCGCGGCCCTGGTGCTCAGGGCCAGCCGCGACGCGCCGTCGGGCCCGATCGGCGCGCTCATGAGGCACCCGCCGTGAGGTGGAGCACGGGCGGGTGGGCGACGCCGTCTCCGGCGGGCGCGCCGTACGCGGGCGCGAGGGAGCCGATCCTGGCGGTGGCGGTGCCGAGGCCGGTCGGGCCCTGGGTCCACCGGGCCACCGGAGTCGCGCGCAGTTCCTCGTCGAGATAACGCCGGCATCGTTGATGCCAGCGCAGGATGGCGGCCATCCAGTTCCGCAGATCGGTCACATACGCCGCGACCGACTCCCGTACGGCCTCGCCCGCGTCGATCCGGTCGAGCAGGGCCGGCAGGTCGATGGTGGTGATGTGCTCGAACTGCCTCATCCGGCTCGTCATGAGCCCGTCCACCACCGTCACGCCCTCCTGCGGCGGGCAGTCGAGGAAGGTGGACATCACCAGGACCGCGTTGTGCAGTTCGCCCTCGTACTGGATCTCCTTGCGGTAGGAGAACAGGTCGTTGAGCAGGCACGCGTAGTCCTGCGCGGCGTCGGTCATGCCGAGGAACTCGCGGGTCAGGTGGATCTCCTCCGGGACGACCCGGCCCGGGGTGAGCCTGGCGAGGCTCATCGTCATCCGCGAGCCGAAGGTCGCGCGCCGCATCTCCAGGTAGTCGACGGGGTCGGGCACCCGGTTCTGGGCCTGGTTGGCCAGCTCCCACACCCAGCTGTCGATCATCTCCTCCACCGACGTGCGGAAGATCTCGCGGGAGTCGGCCGGCAGCGGCCCGGCGGTGCGCGGCCACAGGTCGGCGAGCCCTCGTTCCAGCCCAGTCGACGGGCTCAGCCGCGGGACGAGATCCAGCGGCATGAGCTCCTTGAGCCGCCGGTTCAGGAGCTTCGCGCCGACCAGGTCACGCGCCGCGCCGAAGACGCGTGGATAGTAGTCGTCGCCGTACGTCCCCCAGGCCAGCCAGTTGGTGGCCAGGACCAGCTCGTCGGCGGTGGCGTCCGGGGTGATGCCGGACGCGCAGAGAGCCAGGTCGAATCCGGCGAGCCGCCGTTCGTCCCACACGGCGGTCGCCGGGATGCCGGGAACCCCGTCGAAGAACCCCATCGCCGCGCACCACTCCAGGTCGGCCGCGCGCGCCGCGTCCAGGTGCGGGTTGTCGCGCACCTCGAACGGCATGTACGGCTCGGGCAGCCGTACGCCGGCCTCCGCGAAGGGCCTGTGGGTGTGGTTGCGCAGGCCGCCCGCGCCCGTGAGGTGGGCGCGCGAGACGTTCATCCCGAAGGCCCCCGCCTGCCCGCCGTTCTTCGTGTAGCGGCTGGAGGCCGAGTGCCAGGCGTGGCCTCCCGCCTGCCAGTCCTGCAGCCCTTTGGCGTACCGGAGGACGAGCCCCTGCTCGGGCGGCGAGACCGCCTCGTCGGCGAACAGCGCCGGCAGTTCGGTCAGCGCGGTGTGCTCGAACTGGTGCAGCCGCGACGTGAGCAGGTCGTTGGTGATCTCCACGGCCCGGGCGGTGTCACAGCCGAAGAAACGCTCGCAGACCAGCACGCAGTTGGACAGCTCGCCTTCCTCCCGCACCTCCCGCTCGTAGGAGAACAGGTCGTTGCGCAGGTGCACGGAGTCGGCGAACGACTCCGTCAGCACCCGGATCGGCCGGCTGCCGGCCAGCCGGGCCGGAAGCTCCGCGCCCGCCGCGTGCTCGACCAGCGCCGCCGACCATGGGGCGCCGCCGACCTTCCGGCGTTCCTCGATGTACTCGATGGGGTTGGAGACGGCGTCCCGTTCGATGTGGAACAACTCCCACATCGACTCCTGGAGCAGATCCCGGGTGACCCGGACGAACCGCCGCCGCCACGCCGCCGACATGGCGGGCACGGTGCGGAACCACAGGTCGGCCAGTCCCCGCTCCACGGGGTTGACCGGCTCGGGCGGGTCGTCCGCCATGAACGCGTCGAGCCGGTCCAGGTACTCCTGGGCGCCGTCGAGATCCCTGCTGCGTTTGAAGGTCTCCAGGAAGTGGTCGTCGAAGTAGAAGACCCAGACGTACCAGTCCGTGACCAGGTCCAGCTCCGGGGCGGAACAGTCGGGATGGGTGTAGGCGCACATCAGGCCGTAGTCCATCGCGTCGAGCGATTCCACGGTCCAGATGTCCGGATCGTCCAGCATCCCCATCCGCTCCGCCCAGCCGCGGGTGTGCGTACGGGCGGTCTCCACGTGCGGGTTGAGCCTCGGCGGATACGGGAGATAGAAGTCCGGCAGCCGGTAGGACGACATCACAGGACCTCGACGCTCTCCAGGATGCCGAGGGCGTCGGGGACCAGCACGGCCGCCGAGTAGTAGGTCGTCACGAGGTAGGAGATGATCGCCTTGTCGTCGATGCCCATGAAGCGCACCGACAGACCCGGCTCGTACTCGTCCACCAGGCCGGTGCGGCGCAGGCCGACGACGCCCTGGTCCTTCTCCCCCAGGCGCATGACCATGATCGAGCTGACGCCCTGGTCGCTGACGGGGATCTTGTTGCACGGCAGCAGCGGGACCCCGCGCCAGGCGGGCGCCTTCTGGCCGTTGAACTCGACGGTCTGCGGATAGATGCCCCGGCTGTTGCACTGCCGGGCGAAGGCCGCGATCGCCTTGGGGTGGGCGAACATGACGGTCGGGTTCTTCCAGACGGTGGTCAGCAGTTCGTCGAGGTCGTCGGGGGTGGGCGGGCCCGACCGGGTGTGGATGCGCTGCTTGAGATCGGCGTTGTGCAACAACCCACCGGGCCGTCCGGGTCCTCCCGGTACGCCGACACGTGCTCGCGCAGGCTCTCCGACAACGCCAGCAGACGCTCGAAGGCGTCCCTGGTCAGGGCGAGCACCGTGCACGGCGTCACCGTCCGCACCGTCCACTCCCACCGCGCCTCGGGATGCACCAGCATCTGCTCGCCGACGTACTCCCCGTCGGCCAGCACCCCGAGCAGCGTCTCGTTGCCGTACGCCCCCTCACCGATCTTGTCCACCTTGCCGTGGGCCAGCAGCACGACCTCCTCCATCGGAGCCCCCGCCGCCGCGATGACCTGCCCCGCCTCGTACTCCCGCTGCGTGAACAGATCGGCCAGCGACGCCAGCACGTCGGCGTCGCCGAAACCCCGCAGCGCCGGCAGCTCGCACAGCTCGGCGGAGATGACCCGCACCTCCGCTCCGGTCGAGACGAACGTCACGCGCCCGTCGGCCACCTGGTAGGTCAGCCGGCGGTTGACCCGGTAGACGCCGCCGACGGCCTCGATCCAGGGCAGCACGCGCAGCAGGTGCCGGGAGGTGATCTCCTGCATCTGCGGCGGGGTCTTGGTCGTCGTCGCCAGGTTGCGCGCGGCCCTGGTGCTCAGGCTGAGCCTGCTGTCGTTCGGCGCGCTGGTCTGCGGGGTCGTTTCGGTCACAGCACATCACCCATCTTCTGATCGGCCGGCGGCCGGTTGTCCGCTAACAGGTCGTGCTCGTCGCCGAGCGGTGGAGGGGAAGGCATCGGAGGGGCGCCGCCCGGAGGGTCCCGCGCCGCCGGACCGGCCCCAGCGCGAAAGGCGCGGATGGGGCCTAAGGCGCGGGTCGGGCGGATGGGGCGAAGGACGCGGGAAGCCGCCGATGACGCGGGCGTGCCGTTCGCGCGCCTCACCGGACGCGACGCGTGAGCCGCTCGGTGAGCACCGCCAGCGCCTCGGCCGCCTCCGGCGTGATCGGGCAGTCGCGCAGCGCCGCGAGCGCCTGGCCGGTCCGCTGGACGATCAGCTCCTCGACCCGGTCGAGCGCGCCGGTGTCCACGATGATCCGCCGCAGCTCCGCCGCCCAAGCCTCGTCCAGTGCGGGATCGCCGTGCCAGGTGCGCAGCAGGTCCCGTTCCGGTCCGCGGGCCCGCGCGGAGGCGTACGCCATGAGGACGGTCCGCTTTCCCTCGCGCAGGTCATCGAGGACGGGTTTGCCGGTGACCGAGGGGTCGCCGAAGACGCCGAGGACGTCGTCGCGCAGCTGGAACGCCTCCCCCAGCGGCAGGCCGAACCGGGAGTAGGCCTCCAGCAGGCTCGGCGGGGCCCCGGCGAGCGCCGCGCCGATCTGCAGCGGGCGCTCCACCGTGTAGCGCGCCGTCTTGTACCGGATCACCGTGAGCGCCTGCTCGACCCCGTCGTCACCCCGGGCGTGCGCCAGCAGGTCGAGGTACTGACCGGTGACGACCTCGGTGCGCATGCGGTTGAAGAGGTCGCGGGCCGCGCGGGCCCGCACGTCGGCGGGCGCGGCGTCCGCGAGCAGTTCCTCGGCCCACGCCTGGGCGAGCACGCCCAGGAGGATCGCCGCGGACTGGCCGAACGCCTCGGCCGCCCCGAACCGCCCCGGCCGCGCGAGCCCCCGGTGGATCGTCGGACGTCCCCGGCGCAGCTCGCTGCCGTCCATGAGGTCGTCGTGGATGAGAAGACCGGCGTGGTAGAGCTCCAGCGCCGCGCCGGTGGCGACGACCGCCGCCTCGCGAAGCTCCTCACCGCCGGCGCCCCGCCAGCCCCAGTAACACAGCAGAGGCCGGACCCGCTTGCCACCCTCGATCACGAATTCACGCAGCAGGCGGTATCCCTCGGCCACGTCGTGGTCGCCGACCGGAGGGCGCCGCGCGTCGAGGAAGTCGGACAGCAGTTCGTCGACCCGCCGCCGGACCCGGCCGGTGATGCCGGTGATGGACGTGTCCACGATCTCCGCCGTCATGGTCGGCCTCCTCGTCGGCGCGCCGGTCTCCCTGCGGAAAGTTACTTAATGAGCACGCAAAGTAGAACCACGCGTTCCGATAGTCGGAACTTCTCACCGGTTCGCCCCGTGATCCGTCACATCACGCGAAAACCGGCTCCGCGGAGCGGCGCCGAGCCCGCCCGGCCGATTCACCGCCGGCACCGCGGAGTGGTAGGTGCTGGCGACGTTGTTGCGGAGGTGAGGGTGTCGGGGTGGTCGGGCCCAGCACCGCGCGGGCCCGCCCTCCTCGGGGCGGCCCGCACGGCTTGATCACCTCGGGCAGTTCCGAAAACCACGGCCGGTCTGGTCGTGGCGGTGGTAGCCCTGCTGCAGATGCGCGCCGATGCCAGGCAGGAGGCCACCCAGCCGGCCGCAGCAGCGCCTGACCTACCGGGCGTCCCGCAGACACCCCTGACCGGATCAGCAGTCGATTACGTCAATCGCCGAGCTGCTGGGGTGAGCCCGGGGAGGCTGAACAACCACATCCCCGACCTGCGCGAGCTACGGGCCGAACCCGTTACCCAGGACAGGACGTGCAGCCCTGCAAAACCATCCCGGAAACCACCGATTCATGAAGAACGAGGAGAGATAACACGTTCGTCACTCCCGGCGACACTTCTCGGGCCGGGCAGCAGTCTGGAGACATGGCGCAGGCGAGGGATGGTTCAGCACCCGCACCCCGGTCACGGGTGGGGCGGGGGATGGCGATCGCGGCGATCGTGGTGCTGGCGGGTCTGCTGGTGGTGGGGCTGGTCGGGTTCTTCGCCGATCCGTTGCATCTGCCGCCACAGGTCCTGGAGGTGCTGGACCAGCGGGCGAGCGTGGTGAGCATGTTCATCGGCTCCGCCGGTCTGGTCGTGGCGGTGGTGGCCCTGCTGCTGCAGGTGCGCGCCGACGCCAGGCAGGCGGCTTCCCAGCCGGCCGCAGCAGCGCCTGCCGTGCCGGGCGTCCCGCAGACGCCACCGGCGGGATCACCCGTACAGCGGACCGTGTCCGGCGGTGAGCGGCACAGCTATGGCGGCGACCACATTGAGTTCCACGGCAACGCCTTCGGCGGCACAGTCGTGGGCAAGCAGGTGACCGGGCCCACGCCCCCGACGCCCACCTTCGTAGACGGGGATAGAGATGACCGGGGATGAGCCGCCCAGCGGCACCGGCGGGGACCACATCGAGTTCCACCACAACCTCATCGAAAAGGCCGTCGGCGTCGAACACCATCACCACTACCCGCCCCCACCGGAGCGGGCGCCGGGTCAGATCGTCGAGGGAGACATCCCGCAACGCCCGCCGGGGTTCCAGCCGCGCGAGCAGCTGCTGCGCCGCCTGGCCGTCCTGCTGGGCGATGGGCCCTCCGCGAAGCACGCGGACGCCGGCAGCGGCGGGGCGGTGGCGATCTGCGCGGTGGCGGGCACCCCGGGTGTGGGCAAGACGATGCTGGCCGCCTCCTACGCCTGGGCCTGCCAGGCGGCGGGCTGGCCGGTGGTCGCCTGGATCGCCGCCGAGAGCAACGACCAGATCGTGACCGGGCTGGCCGCCCTGGCCGAGCGGCTTGGCCAACGTCGGCCCGACGACGACGCCGCCACGGCCGCGGCCCGGGCCAGATCCTGGCTGGCCGCCACCACCCGGCCCGCGCTGCTGGTCTTCGACAACGCCGCCGACGTCGCCGTGGTGCGCCGCTGGTGCCCGGCCACCGGCGCCACCCGCGCGCTCGTCACTACCCGCAACCGCGCCTTCCTGCGCTCCTACCAGCCACTCGAGGTCGGCGTGTTCACCCTCGACCAGGCGCAGGCTTTCCTGCACCGGCGTACCGGCCTGGACGACCCCGGCGGCGCCGCCGAACTCGCCACGGAGCTGGGACACCTGCCGCTGGCGCTGGCCCAGGCCGCCTCCGTGATCGCCCGCCTGCATCTGGACTACCCCAGCTACCTGGACCTGCTGCACGCCTTCCCCATCGGCGACTATCTGCCCGCCCACGACGGCGACGCCTACCCGGCCGGCACCGCCCAGGCCATCATGCTGTCGATCACCCAGGCGGAGGCGTCCCTGCCCTCGGCCCCGCACCTGCTGGCGATGCTCTCGGTGCTGTCGCCGGCGGGCATCCCCCTGACGGTGCTGTCGGCCGGGAGCAAGGCCGGTAGCCACCCGGTGCACCTGCGGGAAACGCTCGCCGCCCTGGCCGATAACTGCTTGATCTCCTTCAGTGAGGACGGCGCCACCGTCCTGATGCACCGCCTGGTGCAACGCGTGCTGCGCGAACGAGCCACCCACCACGGCCACCTGTCTGCCGCCCTCGCCCGGGCCATCGGCCTGCTCCAGGCTTTCAACGCCACCCTGCCCTACGGTGCCGGCAGCTGGGCGGCCCGCGCCCAGGTCGAAACGCTGATCGACCACACCAACACCGTCTATCACTGGGCCCTCGCCGGTGGCGACCTGCCCACCGAGCTGCTGGCTCTACGCGGCTGGTGCGGCCGGTACCTGTACGACCTGGCCGACCTCACCCGCGCTATCCCCTTGTTCGAGGCGATGCTGGCCGACTGCGAGCGGGTGCTGGGCGCCGATCACCCCTCCACCCTGGCCTCCCGCAACAACCTCGCCGGCATCTACCGGGAGGCGGGGAATCTGAGCCGGGCCATTTCGCTGTTCGAGGCAGCCTTGGCCGACCATGAGCGGGTGAGGGGCGCCGACCACCCCGACACGCTGACCTCCCGCAGCAACCTCGCCGGCACCTATCGGGCGGCGGGGAATCCGAGCCGGGCCATCCCCCTGTTCGAGGCCACCCTCGCCGGGCGGGAGCGGGTGCTGGGCGCCGACCACCCCGACACGCTGACCATCCGTAACGACCTCGCCTACGCCTATCAGGCGGCGGGGGACCTGGGCCGGGCCATCCCCCTGTACAAGGCGACGCTGGCCGACCGCGAGCGGGTGCTGCGCCGACCACCCCGACACGCTGATCTCCCGCATCAACCTCGCCACCGCCTACTGTGCGGCGGGTGATCTACGCCGGGCCATCCCGCCGCTGGAGGCGACGCTGGCCGATCAGGAGCGGGTGCTCGGCGGCGACCACCCCCACACGCTGCAATCCCGCATCAACCTCGCCCACGCCTACGAGACGGCGGGGGACCTGGGCCGGGCCATCCCCCTGTACAAGGCGACGCTGGCCGACCGCGAGCGGGTGCTCGGCGGCGACCACCCCGACACCCTGACCTCCCGCATCAACCTCGCCCACGCCTACGAGACGGCGGGGAATCTGGGCCGGGCCATCCCCCTGTACAAGGCGACGCTGGCCGACCGCGAGCGGGTGCTGGACGCCGACCACCCCGACATCCTGACCTCCCGCAACAACCTGGCCACCGCCTATCAGGCGGCGGGGGACCTGGGCCGGGCCATCCCCCTGTACAAGGCGACGCTGGCCGACCGCGAGCGGGTGCTGGACGCCGACCACCCCGACATCCTGACCTCCCGCAACAACCTGGCCACCGCCTATCAGGCGGCGGGGGACCTGGGCCGGGCCATCCCGCTGTACGAGAGCACGCTGGCCGATCAGGAGCGGGTGCTCGGCGGCGACCACCCCCACACCCTGACCTCCCGCAACAACCTCGCCCACGCCTACCACGCGGCGGGCGATCTACGCCGGGCCATCCCGCTGTACAAGAGCACGCTGGCAGACTGCGAGCGGGTGCTCGGCGGCGACCACCCCCACACCCTGACCTCCCGCAACAACCTCGCCGGCGCCTACGAGACGGCGGGGGACCTGGGCCGGGCCATCCCCCTGTACGAGGCCACGCTGGCAGACTGCGAGGAGGTGCTCGGTGCCGACCATCCCACCACTCGTACCGTGCGGAGAAATCTTGAGGCGGCTGCCGCGGCCACTCATCGTGGCGTTGGAGGGCGGAGGCGAGTACTCCCGAGGCGGGGGAAGTACCCCTCATCGTGAAGTGGAAGCGAAGGTCGGCTTCATTCAACGATCGTTTCTTGAAGGCCCATCGGAAGGGCCCGCGAAGGGCCGGAAAACCCTTCAAAAACCGAACGCGGTGTCCGGGACGTCTTCCCGCGACGTCTGGCTCTTCGACAAGGACGCGGACGTCCGGCGGTGGGACGGCCGCCGATGGTCGGCGGGCTCGCGCACTGGTCATCGTCGGGCTGGTCCACCGTGCCCTCCCCCCGGTCGGACCGGGCCGTGATCCGGCGTTTCGAAGCCGGCCCGTCCGGCGACCTGTGGGCGGTGGCGGACGGGCCCGGCACCGAATCCGTGATCGAGCACTGGGACGGGCGCCGCTGGAGGGACGTGCCCACGCCCCGGTGGCCTACCGGCGCGGAAGCCGGGTTCGACGACCTGGCGGTGGTGTCGGAACGGGAGGTGTGGGCAGCGGGCTGGATCCTGCTGCCCGGCGCCCGCCAGGCCGCGCTGCTGATGCGCTGGGACGGGGACCGGTGGACCCTGGTCCGGGACGTCCCGCCGGGGGCGGTCAGACTCGGTCCCCTGTTGGCGGACGGCCACGGCGGGCTGTGGCTCGGCGGGCACAACTACGACTACGGCGACGATCGCATCCTGCTCCACTACGACGGGCGGTCCTCGTGGACGTACGACCCGGCCCCGAGGACGAACAACGCTCCGGCGGTGATCGACCTGGTCAGGGTTCCCGGAGAGGACCGGGTGTTCGCGGCCGGCGGCAACCCCTCGTACGACGAGGACAGCCAGGGATGGCTCTGGACGCGGAAGTGAGACCTGCCGGCGGGCAGGGTCATGGGCGGCAGGGTCAGCCGAGGCGCCGGCCGTGGCGGTCGCGTGCCTTCAGCCGTACGGTGGGCATCTCGGGCGCGGGCAACCGCTCCTGCCCGCCGGGGACGACGCCGAAGCGGGCGCCGCGCGCCCAGTCGTCGCGGGCCGCGGCGATCTCCTCGTGCGAACGGCCGACGAAGTTCCACCACATCACCAGGGGTTCCTCGAACGGCGTCCCGCCCAGCACGAACAGCCGCGCGGGCCCGGTGGTCTCCAGCGGCACGTCCGCACGGCCCTGCCCGAGGTAGAGCAGCGATCCCGGCGACAGCGTCACCCCGGCCACCTCCGCCGTACCGGACATGGCCAGCACCGCCGTCTCGAAGGCCGGGTCGACCGGCAGCCGGTGGCGTCCGGCGCCGCCGAAGAGCACCTCGGCCCCGAGCAGCGGGGTGTGCACCCGCGCGGGCGACCGGGCCGCTCCCACCTCCCCCACCACGACGGTCACCGTGACGTTCCCGTCGCGCAGCACGGGCAGCGCGGCGTGGTGCTCGAACCTCGCCTCGCCGTGCCGGGCGTCCTCCGGCAGCGCGACCCACAGTTGCAGCCCGTGCATCCCCGGAGGGTGGTCCGGCGGCGACTGCTCGGAGTGGGCGATCCCGTGGGCCGCGGTCATCAGGTTGAGCTGTCCCGGCACGATCGCCTGGACGTTGCCGAGACTGTCGCGGTGCAGGATCTCCCCCTCGGCGAGCCAGGTGACCGTCTGCAATCCGGTGTGTGGATGCGGCGGCACCCGCATACCCGGCCGGTCGCGCACGTCGTCCGGGCCGAAGTGGTCGACGAAGCACCACGCGCCGACCATCCGGCGCGGGCGCTGCGGGAGCAGCCGGCGCACCGTCGTGTACCGGCCGAGCGGCACGTCGTGGCCGGGCAGGAGCACGCTCTCCGGCATCGCCTCGGCGCCCGTGCCGCCATACAGAGCCTCACAGCCGTAGAGCGCGGGCTCCCCGGGGCTCAGCGGCCCGGCGGTCACCCGGCCGCCTCGTCGAGCGAGAACCGGGCCCGCCGGTCGGCCGGCACCAGATCGAGGTACTCCGGGTGCCGCGCGATGTACCGCCGTACGAACGGGCAGTACGGCAGGACCGACAGCCCGGCGTCGCGCGCGGCGTCGAGCGCCGCGCGGACCAGCACCGAGCCGAGGCCGCGGCCCTCGAACGAGGAGTCGATCTCGGTGTGGGTGAAGGAGATCGTCTGCCCGTCGAGCCCGTAGTCGGCGAAGCCGGCGAGGACGCCGTCGACGGTGATCTCGAAGCGGCGCGCCTCCGGATTGTCGGCGACCTTCGGGTCTGTCTGCTCCATCGGTTGTCCGTCCTTCCCAGATCGTCACGCGGCGATGGTCGCGTGCATCTCCCACACGAGGATCTCGGCGGGCTCGGTCGCGGTGACCTTCTGCCCGCCGGTGGCGGTGAACCGCACGGCGTCGCCGGTCTCCAGCATGCCCGCACCCTCCAGGGCGACGGCGCCCCGGGGCACGAAAAGGTGCAGGAACGGCGCCTCCGGCAGCTCCACGGACTGGCCGGGCTCCAGGCGGGCGGCGTACAGCGCGGCGTACCGGTTCTTGATCCGGATGGCCGCGGCGCCGTCGTGCTTGTCCATGCCGGAGGCGACCGGCACCAGGCCGCCGGCCAGCAGGTCGCCCTCGATCTCCAGCTGCTCGTACCCGGGGGTGATGCCGGGCTCGTCGGGCACCACCCACATCTGGACGAAGTGGACGGGCTCGTCGTGGGCGCCGCCGCCGGTCAGCCGCCAGGAGTCGTTCTTCTCCGAGTGGAGGATGCCGGTGCCCGCGCTCATGCGCTGGGCGAGGCCCGGGTAGATGACGCCGGAGTGCCCCTCGGAGTCCTGGTGGACCAGCGAGCCCCGGAGCACCCAGGTGACGATCTCCATGTCCCGGTGCGGGTGCGTATCGAAGCCGGTGCCCGGATGCACGGTGTCGTCGTTGTTCACCAGCAGCAGGCCGTGGTGGGTGTTGCCGGGGTCGTGGTGGCCGCCGAACGAGAACGAGTGCTTGGAATCCAGCCAGGAGATGCGGGTGGTGAAGCGCTCGGCCGCCCTGCGGACGTCCACACGGGGGGTCAGCCTGGTCGTGGTCATCGGAACCCTTTCCTCGTCGCCATGTAGATGATGCATCATCTACTGGTGCCCCACAACATAGATGACGAGTCATTGATTCCGGATACCCTGGGCCGCATGAACAGCCCACGCTGGCTCGACGCGGACGAACAGCGCGCCTGGCGGGCCTACCTGCGCATGCAGGGGCGTCTCACAGCCCGGCTCAACCGGGAGTTGCAGGCCGGTTCCGCCCTCTCCCTGGCGGACTACGAGGTCCTCGTGCACCTCACCGACAACGCCGACGGGCGGCTGCGGCCGTTCGAGCTGGAGCGCGGCCTCCAGTGGGAGCAGAGCCGCCTGTCCCACCACCTCACCCGGATGCAGCGGCGGGGTCTCGTCCGGCGGGAGGAGTGCGAGGAGGACGGCCGGGGCGCGTTCGTCGTGATCAGCGAGGAGGGCCGCCGCGCCATCGCCGCCGCGGCCCCCGGGCACGTGGCGACCGTGCGCCGCCTGTTCTTCGACGGGCTCACCCCCGAGCAGGTCGCCGCGCTCGAACGGCTGGCCACCGACGTGCTCGCCCGCCTCGACGACGACAGCCCCGGCGACGACCCCGGCCCCGGCGACGGACTCAGCTGATCAGGCCCTCGGGGAAGACGACGCCGGCGACGCCCGGGACGGTCCTGACGACCATCTCGGCGATGCGGGCCGACCGCTCGTCGCCCGGGCCGTACAACTCGACGACGCCGTTGCGCACCGCCGCGCCGAAGGACGCCGTGTCGGCGCAGTCGCGCAGCGCCGCGAGCACGTCGTCGCGGATCCGCTGGTCGCCCTGGACCAGCAGTCCCATCAGGTCGCGCCGGCTGACGATGCCGACGAGGTCGTCGTCGCGCACCACCGGGACGCTCTTCACCCCGGTCGTGATCATCAGGTCCAGGAGGTCCATGACGTCGGCCGTGTCGCCCACGGTGGCGACGCGCGGCGTCATGACCTCCTCGACGAGCGCGGGCGGCCTGCCGGTGGGCAGGGCCTCGGGGCGCAGGAAGGCCCGGGGTTCGCTCTCGAACTCGCCGCGCAGCAGATCCATCTCGCTGACGATGCCGACCATCCGTCCCGGCCGTTCGACCACCGGCGCGGCCGTGATGTCCTGCTCGTACAGCAGGCGGACGGCCTGCCTGATCGTCGCCGTGCGCCGCACCGTCACCACCGGCGCCGTCATGATCTCGCAGACCAGCATCGTGATCACCTCCTACCCGGCCGGCGCGAGGACGAGCGTCCCGCCGGGCGCCGGTCCGGTCCGCGCGCCGAACCTCCGGCCGATCCGGTCGAGCGTCCCGCGCAGCCACTCGCGGTCCTCGTCACCGGCGCGACGCAGCCGCATGCGTACGGCCCGCATCGGCGCCATCCGCAGTTCGCGCAGCCGCCCCGACGCGGCCTCCACCGTCGCGAAGTACAGCAGCCGCAGGTCGTCGCGGTACTCCTCATAGCCGGTGATGCCCTCGTAGTCGTCGATGAAGTCGCCACAGCCGTAGAGGATCAGCCGGTCCCGGTACACCTCGGCGGGGCGGGGGTGGTGCGAGGAGTGGCCGTGGACGAGGTCGACGCCGCCGTCGACCAGCGCGTGCGCGAACCCGGTCTGGTCGTCGCCGACCTCGTAACCCCAGTTCGACCCCCAGTGGACGGAGACGACCACGACGTCCCCCGGCCGCCTGACCCGCCGTACGCGCTGGGTGATCTCGGCCGCGGCGGCGGGGGACGGCGCCGGGAGGAAGGCCACGCCGGGCCGGTCCCGCCGGGCCGCCCACCCGCCCGGGACGCCGCTGGACGGCATCGCGGCCGCGAACACCAGCACGCGTCCGCCGCCGGGAAGCGGCACGACCGCGGGCCGCCGCGCCTCGTCCTCGTCACGCCCCGCCCCGGCCTGGCGGAGCCCCGCCGCCGCCAGCGCGCCGAGCGTCTCGGTGAGCCCGCGTACGCCGAAGTCGAGCACGTGGTTGTTGGCCAGCACGCACACGTCCGGCCGGGCCACGGCCAGCGCGGGAAGGTTGGCGGGGTTCATCCGGTAGTGCACGGCCTTGTCCGGCGCGAAGTCGCCGGACCGGGTGACGCTCGTCTCCAGGTTGAGCACGCGGACGTCGGGACCGGCCTCCTCCAGCGCCTCCAGCGCGTCGCCCCAGGGCCAGGAGTATCCGGCCGGGCGCGGGATCGGGCCGTTCGCCGCCTCCGCCAGCTCGACGTACGCCCCGGCGTCCCGGAGGTGCGGCTCCCGCAGGGCGGGATCGCCGGGATGCGGGAGGATCTGGTCGACGCCGCGCCCGAGCATGACGTCCCCGCACAGGAAGAGCGTGACCGGGTCTCCCGCCGTCGGCCGCATGTCAGCCCCCCGGCGGCCGTGACGGCGACGGCGGCGCGGCGTGCCGCGTGCCGTCGGCGCGGCCCGCACGCTCCGCGGCAGGGCTCCGTCCTCCGCAGGTCACACCCCGATCCTCCCCCGTGACCGGCCGCGCCACCACGGCGGGGAGGGGTGGTCAGCCCACCCTGCAGAGGATCTCGCCGTGCACGACGCTGAACCAGCCGTCCGCGCTCGCGCCCCACTCCCGCCAGCCGTCGGAGATCCGTCGCAGGTCGTCCTGGGTGGCGTGGCCGCCCTCGATCACCCGGCTCGCGTAGGCGGACTGGAGGGTGCGGTCGGCCCACAGGCCGCTCCACCACGCCCGGTCCTCGGGGGTGGCGAAACACCAGGTGGACGACGACGAGGTGATCTCGGTGAAGCCGGCCTCCCCGGCCCAGGAGCGCAGGCGCCGCCCGGCGTCGGGCTCGCCGCCGTTGGCCCGGGCGACCCGGCGGTAGAGGTCCAGCCAGTCGTCCAGCGCGGGGACCAGCGGATACCAGATCATGCCGGCGTAGTCGGAGTCGCGCGCCGCGACGATGCCGCCCGGCTTCGTCACGCGCCGCATCTCGCGCAGCGCGCCCACCGGGTCGCCGACGTGCTGGAGCACCTGGTGGGCGTGCACCACGCAGAAGGAGGCGTCGGGAGCGCCGAGCGCGTGCACGTCGCCCGTCGTGAAGCTCACGTTGGCGACGCCGCGCCGCGCCGCCTCCTCCCGGGCCTGCTCCAGCACGCCGGGCGCGTTGTCGAGGCCGACCACCTCGCCCTGCGGCACGTGCCCGGCCAGGTCGGCGGTGATCGTGCCGGGCCCGCACCCGACGTCCAGGACGCGCATGTGGGGCTTCAGCGCCCCCAGCAGGTACGCCGCGGAGTTGGCGGCGGTGCGCCAGCGGTGGGAACGCAGGACGGACTCGTGATGACCGTGTGTGTAGACGGCCGTTTCGTGTGCCATGCCGTCACTATTCCAGACGTCTCGCCATTTGAGCAATTGTGTCTCGCATTCAGAGACGCCATCGAGAGACGCTGGGGCCGCGTTGATTTCCGGCGCCGGGCGCGGGCATGGTGATCGCATGACCAGCGATGAGGTTCGCGACGGAGTCACGCTGACCAACCTCGACCGGCCGTTGTTCGACGGCGCGGGCGCGGCCAAGCGCGACCTGGTCGACTACCTGGACGCCGTACGCGACCGGATCGTCCCGGTGCTGCGCGACCGGCCGCTGTCCGTCGTGCGGGTGAGAGAGGGCCAGGCGCCGTTCATGCAGAAGAACGTGCCCTCGTACGCCCCGGACTGGGTGCGGACGGTCACGGTGTGGGCCGAGTCCTCCCAGCGGCGGGTGTCGTACGCGCTGTGCGACGACCGGCGGACCCTGCTGTGGCTCGCCAACCAGCGGGCGGTGGAGTATCACCCCGCTCTCGTCCACGCGGGTCACTGGGACCGGCCGACCCACCTCGTGCTGGACATCGACCCGCCGTCGGCCGAGGCGTTCCCCCGGGCCGTCGGCGCCGCCCGCCTGGTCGCCCGGGCGCTCGCCGACGCCGGGCTGTCGGGCGCGGTGAAAACCAGCGGGGCCAAGGGCCTGCACGTGTTCGTGCCGCTGGAGGGCGAGACGACGGAGGACGTGGCCGCCGCCACCCGCGCGCTCGGCGTCCGGGCCGAACGCCTCGATCCCGCCCTCGCCACGACGGCGTTCATCCGGGAGGACCGGGGAGACCGGGTGTTCGTCGACTCGACCCGGTCCGGCGGGGCGACCGTCGTCGCGGCCTACAGCCCCCGTGTGCGGCCCGGCGTCCCCGTCTCCTTCCCGGTCGCCTGGGACGACCTGGACCGGATCACGCCCGGCGACTTCACCGTGCGCACGGCGGCGCGCCTGCTGCGCGACGCCGATCCCTGGGCCGACCTGATGCCGGAGCCCCAGCGACTCCCCCGCGACCTCGTCGAGGAGGGCCACACGATCCCGGTCGCCCGGGTGCAGGCCATGCACGAGGGCAAACGCCGCGCCCGCGCCCGCCGCGGATAGCCGGCCCGGACGGTTCACGGGCCGCCGGCACCCGGCTCGGCGGGTCAGTTGGCGACAGGTTGTTGCTATATTCGCGACATGCCGTCGCCAAACTCGCGTCAAAGCTGGCTTCCCCTCGTCGTGCTCGCGACCGGCGTGTCAATGGTGGTCATCGACGCCACGATCGTGAACGTGGCGGTGCCCGCGATCCTCGCCGACCTACGCCTCGGCGCGACCGACGTGGAATGGATCAACTCCGTCTACTCCCTGATGTTCGCGGCGCTGCTCATCCCGTTCGGCCGGATGGGCGATCTCCACGGCAGGCGCCGCCTGTTCGCCCTGGGCGTCGTGGTCTTCCTGCTGGCCAGCGTGCTGGCGGCGCTGTCGGTGAACGGGCCCATGCTGATCGCCGTACGCGCGGTCCAGGGCGTGGGGGCCGCGATGGCCGTCCCGATGACCCTCGCGATCATCAACCAGATCTACACGGGACGGCAACGGGTGATCGCCTTCGCCGTCTGGGGCTCCATCATCGGCGGCATGGCCGCCGCCGGCCCGCTGGCGGGCGGCTGGCTCGTCACCGAGTACGGCTGGCGCGCCGCGTTCTGGATCAATCTGCCGATCGCCGCGCTGCTCCTGCTCGGCTCGCTGCGCGTGCCCGAGTCGCGGGCCGGGCACGCGGCGGGCGCCGACCTCGCGGGCCTCGTCCTCGCCGTGACCGGCACGACCGGTGTCGTCTTCGCGCTGATCGAGGGCCAGAAGTACGGCTGGCTGGCGCCGCGCCGGACCGCGGACCTGTTCGGCCTGCGCTTCGAGAGCGTCTCGCCCGTGCCGTTCGCGTTCGGCGCCGGCGTCGTCGCGCTGGCCGCCCTCGTCGTGCTCGAACGGCGGCGCGAGCGCGCCGGGCGGCCCGTGCTGGTCGACCTGACGCTGTTCGAGCTGCCGAGTTTCCGGTACGGCTCGATGGCTGCGGTGATCGTGGCGCTGGGCGAGTTCGGCATGATCCTCGTGCTGCCGCTCTTCCTGCAGTCCGCGCTCGGCTACACCGCGTTCCGCGCCGGGCTGGTCATCGCGGTGCTCGCCCTCGGGACCTTCCTCGCGGGCGGCCTGGTCCCGGCGTTGTCGAAGCGGTGGTCGCCGCGCGCGATCGTGCGGGCGGGCCTCGGCATGGAGGCCGTCGGTGCGGCCGGGATCGGCCTGTCCCTCACCCCCGGCATGGGCCCCTGGCGGCTCGTGCCGTGGCTGCTGCTCTACGGCTCGGGCATCGGTTTCGCGACGGCCCAGCTCACCGGCGTGCTCCTGGCCGACGTGCCGGCCCGCCTCTCCGGCGGGGCCTCGGCCCTGCAGAGCACGATCCGCCAGCTCGGCGCGGCCCTGGGGGTCGCCGTCCTGGGCGGAGTGCTGGTGGCCGGGCTCGGCTCGGCCGTCGAGCGCGGGCTGGCCGACCGGCCCGAGCAGGTGCGGGCGGGCGTGGCGCGCGTCGTCGAGGAGAGCGCCGGCGCCGCCATCCCCTCGATCCGCGACCCCGCGATCCACGCGGCGGCGGTCGAGGGCGCCGCCGAGGCGACCCGCAGGGTCGCGCTGATCACGGCGCTGGCGCTGCTGGCCGGGGTCGGCGCCACGCTTCTCCTCCCCCGTACGCCGGCCTCCCCGGACGAACCGGACGAGCCGGACGAGCCGGGAGAACCGGTGGCGGCGGCGGGGCCCGATACTGGAGGGCGCGACCCGAAGACGTAGCAGCCCTGGAGGGGGAGATGCCGAGGATCAGCGCGGCGACCGTCGCGGACCACCGGGCCAACCAGCACGCCGCCCTGCTCGACGCGGCGCGGGAGATCCTGGCCGCCGAGGGCGTCCACGCGCTCTCCCCGGCGGCCGTCGGCGCCCGGATCGGCCTGGCCCGCTCCAGCGTCTACCGCTACTTCGCCTCCACCGCCGACATCCTCGCCCAGCTCGTGGAGGATGCCTTTCCCCGCTGGTCAGCGCGTCTGCGCGCCGCCGTCGCGCCCGCCGGCGGCCCGCTGCCCGACCGGATCCGCGCGTACGGCAGAGCGGCGCTCGACTTCGTCGGCAGCCCCGACTACGCGCTGATCCCGGCGCTGCAGGCGATCGGGCTGCCGCAGGAGTGCCGGATCAGGGTGGAGGAACTGCACGGCGAGCTGACCGCGCCGCTCGCCGACGCGCTGCGCGAGGCCGGGATGGACCATCCCGCGCTGCGGGCCGACCTGGCCTGGGGCGTGGTCCGCGCGGGGGCCCGCCGTCTGCAACCGGACCTCGCCGGGCACGGGACGCCGCCCGCCGAGGGCCCCGGAGCGGAGCCTCCGGAGAAGATCGTCGAACTCACTCTCGACGTGCTGACCCGGGCCCTGTGCTGACCCGGGCCCTGTGCTGACCCGCCGTCGATTCGTCGCCGCCGGGACCGTTCGCCCGGGGACGAGGGGGGACGCCTGAGGACGGGAGGGGACGGGCGGGGACGGCTGGTCAGGGCATGCCGCCGACCGCCCCGAAGATGCCGGTCCTGTCGTCGGCCTGCACCTCCCAGGGAACGTCGGGCCGCCACGCCTGCACGGGCACGAGGCCGGGTTCCAGGATCTCCAGACCGTCGAAGAACGCCTCGATCCGCTTGAAGGGTCTGCCCACGAGCCCGCCGGAGGAGGTGGCCGCGTACACCTTCTTGCTCTCCGCGACGACCTCCTCGGCCACCTCGTCGGTCGTCAGGATGTGCGACAGCACCAGGTGACACCCCGGGACCATCCGCTCGCGGATCCGGGCGACGATCCGGTCGGCGTCCTCGTCGTCCGTGACGAAGTGCAGCACCGAGACCAGCAGCACCGCGAACGGCCGGGCGAAGTCGATGTGGGCCCGCACCTCCGGGTCGTCGAAGACGGCGTCCGGGTCCCGCACGTCCCCGGCCACCGCGATCGTCTCGGGATTGTCGGCCAGCAGCGCCCGCGCGTGCGTGAGGACCACCGGGTCGTTGTCCACGTACACCACCCGCGCTCCGGGGGCGTGCCGCCGCGCGACCTGATGGACGTTCTCCTGCGTCGGCAGGCCCGCGCCGATGTCGACGAACTGCGTGATCCCCGACTCGGCCAGGTGCCGCACGGCACGCTGCAGGAAGCCGCGGTTCTCCCTGGCGACCTCCCGTCCGTCGTTGCCCATCTGCCGCCCGATGGCGAGCATCTTCTCGGCGGCCTCGCGGTCGGCGGCGAAGTTGTCCTTGCCGCCCAGGTAGTAGTCGTACATCCGGGCGATGTTCGGGACGGTGGGATCGACGCCCTCCGGTGCCCGCCTCGAATCGTCCAAGCGTCTGCCCCTCGCCTGTGGAACCGCTTTCATGCATTGTAGGCGAGGAGCCGACGGAAGATCATCACCCTCGGATCACGCTCCGGGATTGAAGAAGGGCGCGCGGGGCAGCGGCCGGACGACGATCTCGGGACGATTTCGGGAGGACGCGTGACGCCACGCATGACCCTGTCCGCGACGGTGCTCGACGCGCCGGACGCGCGGGAGCTCGCGGCCTTCTACCAGCGGATGCTGGGCTGGACGATCGACTCCGACGAACCCGGCTGGGTGACGATGCACCCGCCCGGAGGCGGCGCCGGGTTGTCGTTCCAGACCGAGAAGGAGTACGTCCGGCCGGTCTGGCCCGCCGGTCCGGGAGACCAGCGGATGATGCTGCACCTGGACATCGAGGTGGACGACCTGGAGACGGCGGTGGCGCACGCGACCGGCGCCGGGGCGACGCTCGCCGGCCACCAGCCCCAGGACGACGTGCGGGTCCTCCTCGACCCCGCGGGACATCCCTTCTGCCTTTGGGTCAGGACGGACGGCTCCACACCGGAACCGTGATGATCCGGTGATGCGGGCGGCGGCCCGGTGAGAGCGGATTAATGCGGACGACATTCCACGCACGGTGACCGCGTAACAGCGCCGGGTCAGACTTCTGGGCATGAGCGAACCGAGAAACGCCGCCGACGAGAGCGGCCATCCGACTCCCGGCCCGCTTCCCCGGCATCACGGCGTCCGATCCTGGCGGCGGGAGATCGCGGAACTGGCCGCGCTCTTCCTCGCCGTCGGGCTCGCCCACGTGCTCGCCACCCTGCTCGTCGGCGTCGGGCTGGCGTTGATCGTCGGCTCGGCCGTGCACAAGAGACTGTCGGTTCCGGGGGCCGTACGCGGGCGCGTCCGCCCGGGCACGGATCACGCGACCAGCCTGTGGCGGGTGCGGGCCAGGGTCGCCGAGCGCCCCGGCCGCCTCGCCGCGCTCGCCGGGGCCTTCGCCCGCCTGGGCTGCAACATCCTCTCCCTGCAGATCGCCCCGGCCGGCAGCGCGGCGATGACGCGGGGAGGCTGCGACGCCCTGGACGAGTTCGTCGTCGAGGCCCCGGCCTCGCTCACTCCGCAGGACCTGTGGCGCGCCGTCGACGCGGCCGGCGGCGCCGACGCCGTCATCGTTCCCGCCCAGGTGAAGGACCTCATCGACCCCGGCATCCAGGCGCTGCTGCTGGGTCAGCGCGTACGGGACGATCCGGGCGAGCTGCTCCCGGCCATGACGGAACTGCTGCGTACGGCGGACGTCCGGTGGCGGGAGCCCGGTGAGCCGGCTCCGGACAGGACGCCGAACACCGTGATGACGGTTCCGGTGAATCCCGGCGCCGCCCTGGTCGTGACGAGACGGGACCTGCCGTTCACGCCGACGGAGGCGGCGCGGGCCGCCGCGCTCGCGGCGGCGGCCCGGCACCGTCAGTGGGCCGACGACTGGCCCGGCGAGTGAGACGGCGCTCAGCCGGCGGCGTCGAGGCGGCCCAGCTCCTCGGGAGTGAGCTCCAGGTCCACCGCCTTGACCGAGTCGAGAATCGTCTCCGGCCGCGACGAGCCGGGGATCGGGATCACCACCGGCGCCTTGGCCAGCATCCAGGCCAGGCACACCTGCTGCGGGCTCACCTCGTGGGCCTTCGCGACCTCCGCGAACGGGGCGAAGCGCGACCCCAGGTCGCCGGCCTTGGAGATGCCGCCCAGCGGGCTCCACGGCAGGAAGGCGATGCCCATCCGCGCGCAGAGTTCGAGCTCGGCCTCGCTGGAGCGGAACGCGGGCGAGAACTGGTTCTGCACGCTCACGAGGCGACCGCCGAGGATGTCGCCGGCCTGGCGGATCTGGTCGGGGTTCGCGTTCGAGATCCCGGCGTAGCGGATCTTGCCCGCGTCGAGCAGGTCGCGGAGCGCCCCGATCGACTCCTCGTACGGCACCCGCGGGTCGGGCCGGTGGAACTGATAGAGGCCGATCGCCTCGACCCCCAGCCGCTTGAGGGAGGCGTCGCACGCCTGCTTCAGGTGCTCGGGCGAGCCGTCCTTCGTCCAGGAGCCGTCGCCCGGGCGCAGGTGGCCGCCCTTGGTCGCGACCAGCACGTCCGAGGTGTCGCCGCCGTAGCCTGCCAGGGCGCGGGCGATCAGCGATTCGTTGTGGCCCACCTCGTCCGCGTGCAGGTGATAGGCGTCGGCCGTGTCGATCAGCGTCACTCCGGCGTCCAGCGCGGCGTGGATGGTCGCGATGGAGCGCTGCTCGTCGGGCCGCCCCTCGATCGACATCGGCATGCCGCCGAGACCGATCGCGCCGACCCCGAGATCACCGATGCGGCGAGTCCGCATGAAGGATCCTCCTTGCGAGAAGAGACAGAGACGTGTCCCCTATCCTGCGGGTCCCGTATCAAGCCCGCCATCCGAAGATCCTCCTTACATCGGGACATATCTACCCAAATACGGATAGTTCACGAACAGGCCAACCTATATTGGTACGAAGCGCACGAGAGGTCCCGGGTTCGTCGCCGGGGCTCGCCGACAGCAAAGGCACAACCATGAGCGTGCATGTCCACGTCCGCCTCGACGACGGCCTGGCCGTGACCGAGGACGGCCGGTTGCTGGAGCTGACCCGCTGCCGCTGCGGAGCCTCGTGGACCAGGACCTACCACGTGCACGAGGGCGAACCGGAGGCCTGACCGCCCGTCCGCCCGCCACCACGCCGGTCAGGAGGGGTAGCCGAAGCGGCCGTGCAGGCGGACGAAACTGGCCAGCGTGAGGACCTGACGGGGTTCGAGGCCGATGACGGTGCGCTCGAAGAGCACGACCTCCTCCCGGCCGCCGGTGCCGATGGGCTGCACCAGCCGCCCGCCGGGCCGCAACTGCTCGACCAGCGGCGCGGGGACCGTGGGAAACGCCGCCGAGACGATGACGGCGTCGTAGGGAGCGTGCTCACGCACGCCCTGGCCGCCGTCGCCGACCCGCACCTCCGCGTTGCGGATGCCCTGCCGGGCGAGGTTGCGCCGCGCCGCCCGCACGAGGTCGGGCCACAGGTCGACGCCGACCACGTCGCCGGCCATGCGGGCGAGCAGCGCGGTCTGGTATCCGAGGCCGGAGCCGACCTCCAGCACGTGCTCCACGCCGGTGAGCGCCAGTCCCTCGATCATCGTCGCCGACAGGGACGGCTGGGTCGTCACCTGCCCGTGCGCGATCGGGATCGGCGCGTCCTCGTACGCGTGCGCGGCGTGCGCGGGCGGGACGAATCCCGCCCGCGGAGTCGAGCGCACCGCCCGGAGAAGGCGCTCGTCACGGACCCCCGCCGCCCGGACGGCCCGGACGAGGTCTTCGGGACAGGCGGCTGCGGTCACGTCCACCACGCTCACGTTCGACGCCGAGCGCGCCTCCCCCTCCAGCGGCCCGCTCTCCCCCGGTGATGCCCCCTGAGCGGCCCCGGAACCGCGCCACCGGCTCAGGCCGTCCGAACGGCTCGGGATGTCCGGACGCCTCAGGGGGTGCCGAAGTCGACCTCCGCCGTGGGGACGGTCGCCGCGCCGCGGCCGGGCGCGGTCTGGAACTGCCAGTAGAGGTTCGTGTGCGCGATCACCTGCTCCGGAGCGGGAGCGCCGTAGGCGGTGAGGTCCTCGGTGGTGTGCGCGTCGCCGACCAGCGTCACGTCGTAGCCCCGGACGAAGGCCCCGTGGAGGGTCGAGCGGATGCACGCGTCGGTCTGGGCGCCGGTGACGACGACCCGGCCCACTCCGCGCTCGGCGAGCCGCGCCTCCAGATCGGTGTCCTCGAAGGAGTCGCCGTAGATCTTGTGGACGAGCGGCTCGTCGTCACGCCGCACCAGCTCCGGCACGTACTCCCAGGCCTCGCTCTCCCGCTGCAACTCGCGCCCGTCGGAGTGCTGCACCCAGATCACCGGCACGTCCTGCGCGCGGGCCCTGCCGATCAGGGTGTCAATGTTCGCGATCACGGCGTCGCGGTCGTGCGCGCCCGCCACCACCCCCTTCTGGACGTCGATGACGAGCAGCGCGGTGTTCGGGCGTTCGGCCAGGGTTGTCATGGGTGTTCCCGTCTTTCGTCACGGATCCTGTCGCCGCCCAACCCTAGGACCGGCTACCGACATTTTCGCCGGACCGGAACGTCCGGCCCACCCAAATTGGAGTGCAAAATACCGATTTGCTAGGGTCGAGACGTGCGGTTGACGAAGTTCACGGACCTGGCCCTGCGCGTGACCATGCGCCTGGCGGTCCTGGAGGAGGGCACGTCGCTCACCACCCGCCAGGTGGCCGAGGCGATGGCGATTCCCTACAACCACACCGCCAAGGCCATCGCCCGCCTGCAGCACCTCGGCGTCGTGGAGGCCCGCCGGGGACGCGGGGGCGGGCTGGAACTGACCCGGTTCGGCCGTACGGCGTCGATCGGCTGGCTGGTCCGCGAACTGGAGGGAGAGGAGGAGGTCGTCACCTGCGAAGGGGAGGTCCCCTGCCCACTCCGGGCCGCCTGCCGCCTGCGCGGCGCGCTGCGCGCGGCGCAGCATGCCTTCTACGCCTCCCTCGATCCGGTCACGGTCGACCAGTTGGTCTCCTCGCCGTCGGGGCCGGTGCTGCTCGGCCTCTCCTGACCCGCGTACGCGGGAAGAGTCCGGCAGATCCATGCCTTTTAATACGCATATTAGATACCAATTTGGAGGAATCATGCTGTCCCCGGAGTCGGCCGCGACCGTCCGCGCCACCCTGCCCGTGATCGCGGGCGCGATCCAGAGCATCACGGCCCGCTTCTACGACACGTTGTTCGCCGACAACCCCGAGCTGCTGCGCGACCTGTTCAACCGGGGCAACCAGGCCAACGGCGAGCAGCGCGTCGCGCTGGCGGGCTCGATCGCCGCGTTCGCGACCGCGCTGGTGGACCACCCGGGCGGGCTTCCCGGCACGATGCTGTCCAGGATCGCCAACAAGCACGCCTCCCTCGGCGTCACCGAGGAGCAGTACGCCGTGGTGCACAAGTACCTGTTCGGCGCCATCGGCGAGGTGCTGGGCGACGCCGTCACGCCCGAGGTCGCCCAGGCGTGGGACGAGGTCTACTGGCTCATGGCCGAGACGCTGATCGGCCTGGAGCGCGACCTCTACCGCGAGGCGGGCCGGGGCTGGACGCGGGCCACGGTGACCGAGCGGCGCGACGAGACGGCGGACGCCGCCTCCTTCCTCCTGCGCCCGAGCGCCCAGCTGCCGTTCCTGCCGGGCCAGTACGTCAGCGTCCGGGTCACGCTGCCCGACGGCGCGCGGCAGATCCGGCAGTACAGCCTGTCGAACGCCCCCGAGCGCGGCGATTGGCGGATCACGGTGAAGAGGGTGCGCGGCGGGAGCGCGCCCGAGGGAGAGGTCTCGACCTGGCTGCACGAGCACGTCCGGGCCGGTGACGTGCTCGACGTCTCCGCGCCCTTCGGCGATCTGACCCTGCCGGAGGGCGACGGCGCGCTGCTGCTCGCCTCGGCGGGCATCGGGGTCACCCCCGTGCTGTCGATGCTCGATCACCTCGTCGCCACCGGGTCGCGCCGGCGGGTGGTGGTCGTCCACGCCGACCGCTCCCCCGGTTCCCACGTCCACCGGGAGGAACTGGCGGACCTGGTCGCGGCCCTGCCCGGCGCCACCCTGCACCGGTGGTACGAGGACCTGCCGGAACAGGACCTGAGCGGTCCGGCTCCGTCGGCCGGCCGGGCCGACCTGTCGGCGGTCGACCTGCCCGCGGGAGTCACCGCCTGCCTGTGCGGGCCGCTGCCCTTCATGCGGGCCGTACGCGCGCAGCTGACGGCGCGCGGCGTGTCCGCGTCCGAGATCCGCTACGAGGTCTTCGGCCCCGACCTGTGGATCGCCGGGGACTGATCCGGTCCCGCCGGCAGGGTCAGGGCAGGAGGCCGACGCCCGCGTAGCCGTCCACGCCGGGGATCCTCGGCAGCCTGGGCTCGTCGGGCTCGGGACGCCAGTCCTCGGTCACCACCAGGCCCGGCTCCACCAGGTCGAACCCGTCGAAGAACCGCAGAAGCTCGGCGTGGGTCCGGGGAGTGACGCCGGCGGCGGAGGTGCTCTTGTACAGCTCGCGCCCCTCGCGGATCTTCTCCTCGTCGAGGTCGCCGTACGACAGGTGGCTGAGGGCCATCGCGCTGCCGGGGGCGAGCCGGTCGCGCAGGGTGGCGACGATGCTCCCGGCGTCGGGGATGAAGTGCAGCACCGCGACCATGAGCAGCCCCACGGGCCGGCTGAGGTCGAGGTGCTCGTTGATCCGGGGATCGCCGAGGATGCCCTCGGGGTCGCGCAGGTCGCCGTCGACCACGATTGTCGTGGCGTTGTCGGCGAGCAGGGCCCGGCCGTGGGTCAGCACGATCGGGTCGTTGTCGACGTAGACCACCCGCGAGCCGGGGGCGGCGCGCAGCGCGACCTCGTGGACGTTCTCCTGCGTCGGCAGCCCGGCGCCGATGTCGAGGAACTGGCGGATGCCCTTCTCGGCCATGAGGGTCACGGCCCGGCGGATGAAGCGCCGGTTGCTCCGGACCCCTTCGCGCGCGTTCGGAGTCAGCTCGATGAGCTTCTCGGCCGCCGCCCGGTCGACGGCGAAGTTGTCCTTGCCGCCGAGGAGGTAGTCGTAGATCCGGGCGACGCTGGGGACCGTGACGTCGATCCCCGGCGGCCCCTGCTCCAAGTTCATCGTGCTGCCCCTGATGCCGTGCCGTACTTTGATCACCAAAGTAGCCGACAAATCGGGATTCGGCGCACCAAAATGGGAATTGACCGACATACTTGACCGCTGTCGAGCGGGGCCTCGGCCGGTCGGTCAGCCCAGGTCGCCCCCCGAACGGTCGCCCCGGGGAGTGCCCGCCACCAGGACGTCGACGGGCGGACCGGCGGCGACGGGATCGGCGACGTCGAAGTCGTCCGGGCCGTAGCCGTAGTGAGCCCTGCCGTAGCCGCCCGTGCCGTAGCCGACCACGCCGGGGTCCCCGATGACGGGCCCGGCGATCACGGGGTCGGTCATCACGGGATCGATGAACAGCGGCTCGGGGGCCAGGGGGCCGTCGATCACGGGATCGGCGATGAACTCGCGCATCCAGCGGAAGCTGGACTTCGGCGTGCGCTCCTGGGTCTCGTAGTCCACGTGCACGAGCCCGAACCTCGCGGAGTACCCCCGGGCCCACTCGAAGTTGTCCATCAGCGACCAGGCGAAGTAGCCCCGCACGTCGGCGCCCGCCGTCATCGCGTCGTGGGTCGCGGCCAGATGGTCGCGCAGGTAGTCGACGCGCCCGGCGTCCTCCAGCACGCCGTCGTCGCCGTAGCCGTTCTCGGTGATGTAGACCGGCGGCAGGTCCGGATAACGGGTGGTCAGGCCGACCAGCGTCTCGTACAGCCCCTCGGGCTCCACCACCCAGCCCAGCCCGCTGGTGCGGGCGTCCTCCGGCGTGACGGTGCGCACCCCGAGGTCGAACGCCGTACGGCGGCCCGGGTCGGCCTCCTCGTAGGGCGCGGCCTCCACGTGCAGCCGGTAGTAGTAGTTCACCCCGAGGAAGTCCACCGGCGTCCCGATGGTCTCCAGATCGCCGTCCCGCCGGAACGAGAAGTCGGTGATCCGGCCGAACGTCTCGGCCATGTCGGCGGCGTAGGAGCCGCCGAAGAGCGGGTCGGTGAACTGCCGGTTGACCAGCAGGTCCATCCGCCGCGCGGCCGCGGCGTCCTCCGGCGAGGTGGTCGCCGGCACCGTGGGCGACATGTTGAGCGTCACCCCGACCCGCTGGTCGGGCCGGGCCAGCGCCCGCAGGCGCGCGACTGCGAGGCCGTGACCGAGCAGCAGGTGATGGGCGGCGGCCAGTGCGCCGTGCCCCTCCGTCGCGCCCGGCGCGTGCCGGCCCTCGCCGTACCCCACGATCGACGAGCAGTACGGCTCGTTGAGCGTGATCCAGTTCGACACCGAGTCGCCGAGCGCGTCGTACATCACCTCCGCGTAGTCGGCGAAACGCTCCGCCGTCTCGCGGACCCGCCAGCCCCCGCGGTCCTCGATCGCCTGGGGCAGGTCCCAGTGGTACAGCGTGACGTACGGCTCGATGCCGCCCTCGCGCAGGGCGTCGACGAGGCGTCGGTAGAAGTCGAGGCCGCGCCGGTTCACCGGCCCGCGCCCGTCCGGCAGGACGCGCGGCCAGGCCACGGAGAATCGGTAGGCGGCCGCCCCCAGCTCCTTCATGAGATCGACATCCTCTTGCCAGCGGTGATAGTGGTCGCAGGCGATCTCACCTGACTCGCCCCGCGCCACCGCGCCGGGCATCCTGCAGAAGGTGTCCCAGATCGAGCGCCCCCGGCCGTCGACGTCGACGGCCCCCTCGATCTGGTACGCCGCGGTGGCCGTACCCCAGACGAAGCCGGCCGGGAAGGCCCGCGGCCCGGCGGGGCGGTGTTCGATCGCCGTCATCCTGTGATCGCTCCAGACTCGGCGCCCGCGCACGAGTGATCGGCCCGCGCGCCGAGACCGGCCGTGCGGGCGATGGATCCGTTCCTCCGTAAGCCGCGGGTATCGCCGTACGGGACGACGACCGGACGCGCGGGCAGGCGGAGTTTCGCAGCGGACACCTGGACTCCTTCACAGGAGAAGGGATGCGGCTGCGAGATGGCGACAGCGGCCGAGCCCGTGGCAACGAAGCAGCGTCGGCCGATGCCCGACATCACACCTAAGAAGAAGGGAATGTGTCAAGTCACAGAAACGTAACTGTGGGAAATTTCGATTACGGGTTGCGAGCGGCCCAGGAAGTACGTACTTTGTGAGAACGGTCCATGAAACCGGTTACAGCGAGATGCGATAGCGTTTGGTCCGTGGCAACGATCAGAGAGCTGGCGCGCCTGTGCGGCGTGTCCCCGGCGACCGTCTCCCGAGTGTTCAACAATCCCGAGGTAGTCAACGCGAAAACCAGGGAGCAGGTCCTGCGGACGGCCCGCCAGATCGGCTACCTGCCCAACGAGTCGGCGCGCACGCTGGCCACCAAGAAGTCCTTCATGGTCGGCCTGCTGTGGGACACCGACCACCGCCGCCCCGGCTGGCGCCATCCGTTCTTCCAGGAGATCCTGATCGGCCTGAAGACGGCGCTCAGCGGGCGCGGATATCACCTGCTCATGCTCGCCACCAGCGGGGAGCACACCGACGACGCGTACGTGCGGGCCGCCCGCAGGCACAACCTGGACGGCGTGGTGATGATCGACAGCGGCACCTGGGATCCGTCGCTGCGGCACCTCGCCGAGTCGGGGGTGCCCTGCGTCAGCCTCGACCGTCCCGTGCAGGGCCCCAAGGCCACATACGTGACCTCCGACAACGTGGGCGGCGCCCGCCAGGCCGTACGGCACCTGCACGAGCAGGGCCGGCAGGCCATCGCCACGATCACCGGGCCCGCGCACACCCGGCCGGGGGCGGAGCGCCTGCAGGGCTACCAGGAGGAACTGGCCCTGCTGCGCCTGCCGTACCGGCCCGAGCACGTGGCCGAGGGGGACTTCTACGTCACCGGCGGGGAGGCGGCGATGCGGCGGCTGCTGGAGACGGACGAACGGCCCGACGCGGTGTTCGTCGCGGGCGACGAGATGGCCGTCGGCGCGCTGCGCGCGATCTCCGAGGCCGGACTGAAGGTGCCCGAGGACATCGCGGTGGTCGGGTTCGACGACATAGAGGTCGCGGCCCTCGTGCCCCCCGGCCTGACGACGATCGCCCAGGACAAGGACGGTTTCGGCGCGGCCGCCGCGGAGGCCCTGGTCTCCATGATCAACGGCGCCGACGCCCCGCCCGCCCGGATCCTGCCCACGACACTCGTCGTACGGGGCTCCAGCACGCGCGCGATCTGACGGCCGCCGTGGCGGGACGGTTCACCGGCGAAAAGAGCGGTTTCGGGCGAATTTGCCGCCGGAGCCGCTTATCGTGATGGGGCATCCCTGTGCCTCACCCCCGGAGACCCACGTGTCCGAGCACTCCTGGCCTGTCCGCATCCGCGCCGAGTTCGCGCAGCGTGTGCTGGACCTGCGGCACCAGCACCCGGGCGTCCTCGCCTCGCTGGACCAGCACATGGCCGCCGTCCGGCAGGCCATCTCGGGCCTCGGCGAGCGGGTCGGGCCGTCCTCGCTGCTCGCCTATCTGATCGGTTTCTGGGACGGGGCCCAGGAGAAGGGCTGGCGGACGCCCGGGCCGGACCAGCCGCTCGACTTCGCCGTCCTGCGCATGACCGCGGTCTGCCTGCTGCTCGACACCGCCGCCGAACCCGCCTGACGCCACGCCGGCCCCGCCCGGTTGAAACGGGTGCGGGGCGCCCCTGGACGGGACGCCCCGCGAAACGCGACGGAGGAGACGGCGGTCAGCGCACCGGCGGAGGCTCCTCCGGCGGCGTGGGCCACGAGGAGGCGGGACCCGCCTCACCCGGGGCCGCCTGACCGGGGTTCGGTTCACTGCGCGCCGACCGACCGCGCGGGTCCGCCGGGCTGATCGGGGTGGTCGCCGCGCCCGGAGCGGCCGGCGCGCCCTCCTGCGGGTACGCGCCCTCCTGCGGGTACGCGCCCTCCTGCGGGTACGCGCCCTCCTGCGGGTACCCCGTGGTCGGGCTCTCCGGGGACATCGGCTGCGGAGACACCGGGGCCTGCGGGGAGCCGGCGGTCTGCGGGTACGCGGTGCGCGCCGGCTGGGCGAAGGCGCCGGCCGTCTGGCGCGGGTAGGTCTCCCGCGGCATGGCCTCCTGCGGCACGTGGACGGTCTCCATCGCGTCGGAGCGGCCCTGGCTGTAGGCGGCCGCCTGGGCGCGGATGGTCTCGGTCTCCACCTCCGCACGGTTCAGCCAGTGCTCCCAGCGCTGCTGCATGGGCCGCACCAGCCCGCCGCCGACGCCCACGATGACGACTCCGGCGACGGCCGCCAGGAAGGCGATCAGGACCGGCGTGGTGACGGTGGTCGCGACCTCGATCTGGTTGAGCGCCGCGATGACGCCGAGGCCGATGATGAAGACCGACGCGATCGTGGCGAGCGTCCTGCCGTACGACAGGGAGCCCAGCGCCGCGCTCACGATGTCCTTGACGGCCCTGGCGATGGCGGTGGCGACCACGATGATCACGATCGCCACGGCGGCCTTGGGCAGCCAGGCCACGACGCCGGCGAGCAGGGCGCTGACCGGGTTGGGGCCGAAGACGGAGAAGGCGATCTGCAGCGTCACCAGCAGGATCGCGTAGTAGACCAGTTTCGCGAGCAGGTCGGACGCGTCGTACTTGCTGCGCGCGAGCACCCGTCCCACGCCGCCGCGTTCGACCCAGCGGTCGAACCCGACGCGTTCGAGTACGGCGTCCACCACCTTGCGCAGGGCCTTGGCGACCAGCCAGCCCACCACCAGGACGACGACGAATGCGAGGAACTTGGGGACGAAGGTGACGACCGACGACCAGGCGTCGGCCACTCCTCTTCCCCAGTCGACCGGAGCGGCCATAAGTCCTCCTGTTCAGAGCCTTCCACCGCCGGGGCGGGGACCTACGAGGGCGGCAGCTACCCGGTGACCCGCGTCTCATTCGCGGCCGTGTCCGCCCCCGCACGCACGGCGACCGCCCTTCCCGGCGATGACGCAGGTCACACGCCGCGGGGGCCGCGCCGAAAAAGCACCGAAAAAAGCGGCAGAAAACGCGCGAACCATCCGCGCCCGGCCCGCTCAGGACCCGCTCAGGTTCACTCAGGCGACTCAGGCGACTCAGGCCAGGCGGACGACCTCGACCACGACCTCCTGGCGTCCGGAGACCATGCCCTGGTAGACGCCCTTGATGGGCGGCACGTCCGTGTAGTCCCTGCCCCTGCCGACGACGACGTGGGCCTCGCCGCCTCTCGTGCGGTTGGTCGGGTCGAGGGCGTTCCACTCTCCCGTCCAGTACTCGATCCACGCGTGGCTCTGCCCGGCGACCGCCTCGCCGATCTCCGCCTCGGGCCGGGGGTGCAGATATCCCGAGACGTACCTCGCCGGGATGTCCGCGGCGCGTAGCAGCGCCACCGTGAGATGCGCCATGTCCTGGCAGACGCCCTTGCCGTGCTCCCAGACCTCCTGCGCGCTGGTGCGCACGCCCGTCGCCCCCGGCACGTACGCGATCCGCTCGTTGACGTGCCACGCGAGCGCCTCGGCCGCCTCGTGCGCGTCCAGCCCCTCCGCACGCTCCCGGGCGTCCGCCGCCAGCCCGGGCGAGATCGCGGTCTGCGGGGTCGGCCGGAGCAGTTCGCCCACGGGCCCGCCGGCCGCGCGCAGGTCGTCCCGGGCCGACGGCACGCCGAGCGGCGGCGCGGCGGAGGTGTCCACCCGGGCGTACGACTCGATGGTCAGCGACCGGTGCGGCGCGGGCAGGTCGAAGACGCCGACGATCGTCCCCCAGTGGTCGGTGTAGGTCCAGACGGGCGCCGAGGGACGGACGACCAGCCGCCGCTCCAGCGTGGTCTGGCCGCGGTCGCTCAGCGGGGTCATCCTGACCTCGTTGTACGACGCGGAGGCCGAGCCGTCGTAGTCGAACCGGGTGACATGACTGATCTTCACGCGCCAGCCCACGAGGAGCCTCCCCTCACCCAGCCCGCCGGGGCGGCGCCGGGGAAGAACCGGTCGCCGATCGCGAGCATGGCCGCCGCGCCCGCCTCCCGGATCTCGTCGAGCAGCCGGGGAAGCCGGGCGGGCAGCGCGGCCGTGTCGGCGTACTCCAGCGTCATCCGGACCCGGCCGATCGCGGCCCGCGCGGCGTCGGCCGTGCCCGCGCGGCCCTGGTTCGGGGCGAGTTCGGCCAGGCACCGCTCGGCGGTGGCGAGGGCGTGCACGACCGACCGGGGGAACAACCGGTCGAGCAGCAGGAACTCCAGCACCTTCGTGCTGTCGCCCCGGTGCGTGCGGGTGAACGACTCGTCGGCGCCGCACGCCTCCAGCAGCATCCGCCAGGCCGCCGGATCGGCGAGGAGACCGGTCTGCACGGCGATCAGGCGCGAGGTCATGTCGGCCCGTTCGAGGCTGCGCCCGAGCACCAGGAACCGCCACCCGTCGTCCCTGCTCATCGTGGCGTCGGCCAGTCCGGCCAGCAGCGCCGCCCGCTCCCTGACGTACCGCAGGTACACGTGCGGCCCGAGCCGTTCGGCGGCGGCCCGCGTCTCCGGCAGGGCGTTCCAGGTGACGTTGAGGCACTCCCACACCTCGGTGGAGATGATCTCGCGGACGCCCCGGGCGTTCTCCCGGGCCGCGCGCAGGCAGCCCGCGATCGAGCCGGGATCGGCCGGGTCGTAGGCGAGCCGGCGCACCATCGTCGCGGCCGTCGGCGGGCCGGCGTCCGGGACGGGCAGCGGGTGGCCGAGGATCGCGAAGACCGCCGTCGCGTCGTCCTCGCCCGCCAGGGCGCGACGCAGCGAGACGTCGAGGATCCGGGCGATGTCGTCGGCGCGTTCGACGTAGCGCCCGATCCAGTACAGGGTCTCGGCGATCCGGCTCAGCAGGTCTCTCGCCACTGCCCTCTCCCTTCTGTGGGTGATGGTGCCGCCGATCACTGCTGCCCGGCGTCCCAGGCGGCGCCGCGGCTCGGCTCCCACCACGGCGGCGGCCCGGCCACCGCGGTGGAAGCCGGACCCGGCGCCGCACCGGGCACGGGACCGCCCTCGGCGGGCAGCACCCAGGTGTCCTTGGAGCCGCCGCCCTGGCTGGAGTTGACCACGAGCTCTCCCTCGGGCAGCGCGACCCGGGTGAGCCCGCCGGGCAGCAGCCAGACGTCGTCGCCGTCGTTGACCGCGAACGGCCGCAGGTCGATGTGCCGGGGACGCGGCAGGTCGCCGATCAGGCTGGGGGCGGTCGACAGCGCGACCGGCCGCTGCGCCACCCAGCCCCGCGGGTCGGCCCGCACGGTCTCCGACAGCTCCCGCAACGTCTCCTCCGACGCCCGGGGGCCGATCACGATGCCCTTGCCGCCGGCGCCGTCCACCGGCTTGAGCACCAGGTCGCCGATGCGCGACAGCACCCACTCCAGCGTCTCCGGGTCCTCCAGGCGGTAGGACTCGACGTTGCCGATCAGCGGTTCCTCGCCCAGGTAGTAGCGCATGAGGTCCGGCACGTACGTGTAGACGAGCTTGTCGTCGGCGACCCCGTTGCCGACGGCGTTGGCGATCGTCACGTGCCCGGCCCTGGCGGCGTTGAGCAGCCCCGGGCAGCCGAGGGTGGAGTCCCAGCGGAAGTGGAGGGGATCGAGGTAGTCGTCGTCCACCCTCCGGTAGATCACGTGGACCGGGCGCCTGCCGTTCGTGGTGCGCATGTGGACCCGGTTGTCCTCGCAGACCAGGTCGCGGCCCTCGACCAGCTCGACGCCCATGAGGCGGGCGAGCAGGGCGTGCTCGAAGTAGGCCGCGTTGTGGACGCCCGGCGTCAGGATCACGACGGCCGGGTCGGTCACGTGCTCGGGAGCGGCCCTCCGCAGCGCGGCGAGCAGGCGGGCGGGATACTCCTCGACCGGCCGCACCCGCTGCTCGGCGAACAGCGCCGGCAGCGTGCGGCTCATCGCCAGCCGGTTCTCCAGGACGTAGCTGACCCCGCTGGGCGTGCGGACGTTGTCCTCCAGCACCCGGAAGCCGCCGTCCTCGTCCCTGACGATGTCGATCCCGGCGACGTGCACGCGGACGCGCGCCGCGATGCCGTCGGCCGCCCGGTGGAAGTGCGGCGAGGAGTGCAGCAGCCGCCAGGGCACCACGCCGTCGTGGAACGCCCGGCGCTCGCCGTACACGTCGTCGAGGAACGCCTCCAGAGTCCGCACGCGCTGCCGTACGGCTCTGGCGATGAGGTCCCACTCGGCCGCGTCGAGCACCCGGGGGACCAGGTCGAGCGGGAACGGCCGCTCCTCCCCCGCGTAGTCGAAGGTCACCCCGCGGTCGGTGAACACCCGGGCGAGCTGGTCGGCCCGGTAGCGGAGTTCCTCGGCCCCGAGGGGCTGCAGGGCCGCGAACAGCGCCTGGTACGCCGGCCGGGGCACGCCCGGCCGCTCGAACATCTCGTCCCAGGCGTCGGCCAGTGCGTACGAGTCAAAGATGTCCGCCATGTGCGGAGGTTAGACAAGCGATGTTTCGCCCGGCGGCTCGCCGTGTATCAGCCCCGTGCCACGCGCGTTGCCGTGACGTGAGCCCGCGCCCTTCCGCCGCTCCGTAACCGTTGACGTTTGTTGGGGCGCTAGTCAAACTAATCCCGGAAGATCGCACGAGGAGACACCCCCGCCCCGACGATCGGAAGGCCGGTAATGGTGCGCAAGGTCCTGGCCGTGCTCGCGGCACTGCTCGTCCTCCTGCCGGCGCCGCTCCAGGGCCCGGCCGCGGCCGCCCCCGCGGCGCCCCGGGTCACCTACGACCACTACTCGCTCATGATCGACGGCCGGAGGGTCGTCGTGCAGGCCGCCGAGATCCACTACTTCCGGCTGCCTAGCCCCGGCCTGTGGCGGGACGTGCTGGAGAAGATCAGGGCCGGCGGGTTCAACGCCGTCTCCGTCTACTTCGACTGGGCCTACCACTCCCCCAAGCCGGGCGTGTACGACTTCACCGGAGTGCGCGACGTCGACCGTTTCCTGCGCACGGCCGAGCGGGCGGGCCTGTACGTCGTCGCCCGCCCCGGGCCGTACATCAACGCGGAGACCACCGGCGGCGGGTTCCCCGGATGGCTGAAGAACGTGCCCGGCCGGGGCCGCAGCAGCGACGCCGGGTTCACCCAGGCGTACCGCGACTGGCTCCACCACATCAACCCGATCATCGCGAGGCACCAGGTGGGCCGCGGCGGGTCGGTGATCCTCTACAACGCGGAGAACGAGTACGCCGCCAACACCGACGCGGCGTACATGCAGGACATCCAGGACCAGGCGCGGGCGGACGGCATCGACGTGCCGATCACCACGAACGACTGCTGCGACGCCGCCGACTGGAGCTCCACCTGGGCCGAGGGGCCGGGCGCCGTCCAGATCCCCGGCGTGGACGACTATCCGCAGTCCTTCGACTGCGCCAACGCCGAGACCGTGTGGGGCCCGTGGGGCGAGGGGGTCACCGAGAGGCTCCGCGACGACGCCCCGGTGTTCGCCGCCGAGTACCAGGCGGGGGCCATCGACCTGAACAACGCGGGCTACGACCGGTGCCGGGATCTGACCGGCCCGGCGTACATGAAGTTCTTCTACAAGTCCAACCTGCTGGTGAGCGGCGCGACGCTGTTCAACTACTACATGGGCTTCGGCGGCACCAACTGGGGCTTCCTCGCCCAGCCCAACGACGTCTACACGTCGTACGACTACGGCGCCGCCGTGAACGAGGCCCGGCAGCCGACGGCGAAGTACGACGAGTTCAAGCGGCAGGGCTACTTCCTGCAGGCCGTCGCCCCGCTGGCGAAGACGGACCCCGCGGCGGCTCCCGGGACCGACAACCCGGCCATCGGGGTCGTCGCCCGGGCGAACCCGGACACCGGCACCCGGTTCGCGCTCGTCCGGCACGCCGACCGCGCCGCCACGACCACCGACGCGGCCACGCTCTCGTGGACCGTCCCGGACGGCACGTACGCCCTGCCCGTGCAGGTCAGGGGCCGCGACGCGCACGTCCTGGTCGGCGCGTACGACCTGGGCGGACAGCGCCTGGCGGCGTCCAGCTCGGAGATCATGACCCACGCCTTCGTCGGCGGCCGGGACGTCGCGGTGCTCTACGGCACGGCCGGCTCCCCGGGCGCGACGATCCTGCGTTACTCCACCAGGCCGCAGGTGAAGGTGCTGGAGGGCGACGTCCGCTGGGCCTTCGAGGGCGGCGACCTCCGCCTGGACTACACGCATCAGGGCCTCGCCCGCGTGCTGGTCTCGGGCGGCGGGCGACGGCCGCTGCTGCTCCTGCTGGGCACCGACGAGACCGCCGCGACGTTCTGGCGGGCGGGCACCGACGCCGCCCCGGTGCTGGTGCGGGGCACGTCCCTCGTCCGGTCCGCCACCGTCGAGGGCGGTGCCGTACGGCTCACCGCCGACACCGCCCGGGAGGGCGAGGTGGAGGTGTTCGCCGACGCGCGGGCCTCCCGGCTGCGCCTCGCCGGCGACCCGGGCGACACGGACGTGCGCGTCACCCGGACGCCGAGCGGATCGCTGCTCGGCCGGGTGCCCGGACCCCGCGAGGCCGCGCGCCTGCCCGCGCTCACCGGGTGGCGCGTCCACGACGAGGCGCCGGAGGCCGCGCCCGGGTTCGACGACTCGTCCTGGCGGACGGCCGACAAGGCCATGACCGAGAGCCCGATGAAGCCGAAGGCCGGGCCGGTGCTGTACGCCGACGACTACGGCTTCCACTACGGCGACGTCTGGTATCGCGGCCGCTTCACCGCGACGGGCGCGGAGACCGCCGTGGCGCTTAACGCGATCACCGGCAGGCGCGGGCGTTACCTCGTCTGGCTCGACGGGCGCTACCTCGGCTCGGCCGCGGGCGGCACCCAGGCCGACGTCGACGCGGTGAACCCCGAGCCGGGGCCGGGCCGCTTCGCGGTCCCCGCGGGCCTGCTGAAGCCCGGGCGCACCGCCACGCTGGCGGTCCTGGTGCAGAACATGGGCCACAACGACGACTGGACGGCCGACGACAACCGGTTCAAGCAGCCGCGCGGCCTGGTCGCCGCCGCGGTGGAGGGGGCGGCGGCGATCGCCTGGAAGATCCAGGGCGCCCGCGGCGGCGAAGACCTCGCCGACCCGGTGCGCGGGCCGCTCAACACCGGCGGCCTGTACGGCGAGCGCTCCGGCTGGCACCTGCCCGGCTACCCCGACCGCGCCTGGAAGGAGATCGCCGCCCCGGCCGGACGGCCGCTCGCGCCCGGCGTCACGTGGTACCGCACCGGCTTCCGGCTCGACCTCCCCGAGGGCCAGGACGTCTCCGTGGGCCTGCGCTTCGGCGGCGCCGTCCCGGCGGGCTCCCGGACGCTGATCTACCTCAACGGCTGGAACGTCGGCCAGTACGGCGGCGACATCGGGCCGCAGAAGGAGTTCGTGCTGCCCGCCGGGCTGCTGCGCGGGCACGGTCACAACACGCTCGCCCTGGCCGTCACCTCCACCGCGGCCGCCGGCGGCGGGCCCGGCCCGATCGGCCTGTTCGCGTACGGAGCCGTGCGCGGCGGGGTGCCCGTCCCGGACGTCCCTGGGCCGTCGTACCCGCTCGCCCGCTGAGCGCCACGGCAGTGGCGGGCCGCCCGCGTACCGTTTCCTGGCCGGTACGCGGGCGGCTCTTCTCGTCCCAGACCCCGCACCGGACCCCACGTGAGGGAGCATTCCGGTCAGCCTCACGGCCGCGGCCACCCTGTCGTACCTGGACCGCAACGGCCCCGAGCGGCTGAGCGTCCTCGCCTCGCGGCAATCCGTCACCCAGCCGTCGATGACCCAGCTCGTGCGGCGCCTGGAGCGCGAAGGGCTGGTGCACCGGGCGGCCGACGACCACGACGGCCGCGCGGTGCGGGTCGCCGTCACCGACGCCGGCCGCGCGCTGCTCGCCGAGCGGCGCCGCCTGCGCCGGGAGCGGCTCACCGAGCTGCTCGGCACGCTCTCTCCCGGTGAGCTGCGCGACCTGACGCGGATCGCCGGCGAGTTCCTCCCCCTGCTCCGCCGCCTGCTCCAGAGCGAGGCCGGCGAGTAGGGACCAGGGCGCTCCCCCTCGCTACTCCCAGGAGGTCCGGTGAGCTCCGCTCATGCCCCCGTAGCTCATGCCACCGTCGCCAGCCCCTTCAAGCAGCCGAAGGCGGTCTGGGCCGTCGCCTTCGCCTGCGTGATCTCGTTCATGGGGATCGGGCTGGTGGACCCGATCCTGCCCGCCCTCAGCTCGAAGCTGCACGCCACGCCCAGCCAGGTCTCGCTGCTGTTCACCAGCTATCTGGTGGTGACCGCGGTGGCCATGCTGATCACCGGATGGGTCTCCAGCCGGATCGGCGCCAAGCGCACGCTCATCGCCGGTCTGGCCCTGATCGTGGTGTTCGCCGCGCTCGCCGGCGCGTCCGGGAGCATCGGCGGCATCGTCGGCTTCCGGGCCGGCTGGGGCCTCGGCAACGCGCTGTTCATCGCCACCTCCCTCGCGGTCATCGTCGCCTCCGGCAGCGGCGGCTTCGCCGGGGCGATCATCCTGTACGAGACCGCGCTCGGCGTCGGCATCGCGGTCGGCCCCCTGCTCGGCGGGACCCTGGGCGGCATCAGCTGGCGCGGCCCGTTCTACGGGGTCGCGGTGCTGATGGCGATCGCCCTGGTCGCCACCGTCACCCTGGTGCAACGCACCCCCGCCCCGGCGCGGAAGACCGGCGTGGCCGAGCCGCTGAAGGCGCTGCGCCACCGCGGCCTGCTCATCCTGGGGCTGACCGCCCTCTGCTACAACTGGGGCTTCTTCACCGTCCTGGGCTACGCGCCGTACCCGATGGAGCTGAACGAGCACCAGCTCGGCCTCGTCTTCACCGGCTGGGGGATCCTGGTCGCCGTCTTCTCCGTCTTCGGGGCGCCGCGCCTGCAGGCGCGGTTCGGCATCGCCCGCACGCTCTACGCCAACCTCGTGCTGTTCAGCCTCGACATCCTGGTGATCGCGCTGTTCACCTCGAACCGGGTCGTGGTGATCTGCGGGGTGATCGTCGCGGGCGTCTTCATCGGCGTCAACAACACGGTCACCACGCAGGCGGTCATGACCGTCTCGCCGGTGGAGCGGCCGATCGCCTCCGCCTCCTACGGGTTCATCCGCTTCATCGGCGGCGGTCTCGCGCCCTTCGTCGCGGGCCGGCTCGCCGAGCACTTCGACAGTCAGCACGCGCCGTTCTACCTGGGGGCCGCCGCCGTGCTCCTCGGGGCGGTGATCCTCACCGCCGCGCACCGGCAGCTCGGCGAGGCCGAGCGCGCCCAGGCGGCGGAGCTCGCCGCGGCCGGCCCCGCCACCGCCCGGCGGGAGAGGCTGGAGGAGTCGGCCCTCGCCGAGGATCTCGGCTCGGCCACCTGAGCGCGCCGGGTCAGAACCGGGCGACCAGGGCCGGGGTGAGCGCGGCTGGCCCGGCGCAGCCGGACAGGGCCAGGGTGAGATCGGTCTCCGCCAGCACGCAGCGGAGCACGTGCTCCACGCCCGCCTGGCCGTCCAGGCCCAGCCCGTACGCGTACGGCCGGCCAAGCAGCACGGTCCTGGCGCCGAGCGCGAGGGCCTTGACGACGTCGTCCCCGCCGCGGACACCGCCGTCGAAGAGCACCGTGAGCCGGTCGGCGACCGCGTCGGCGACGGCCGGCAGCGCGTCGGCCGCCCCGATCGAGCCGTTGACCTGGCGCCCGCCGTGGTTGGACACGACCACCCCGTCCATCCCCGCGTCGGCGGCCAGCCGGGCGTCGTCGGGATGGAGGATGCCCTTCAGCACGATCGGGCCGTCCCAGTGCTCGCGCAGCAGGGCGAGGTCCGGCCACGTCTTGCCGGGGTCGCCGAACAGCCCCACGAAGTGCAGGACGGCGGCCTCCGGGTCCTCGTGCACCGGCCGCGCGAGCCCGGCCTGGAACGCCGGGTCGGTGAAGTAGTTGGCGGTGCCGACGCCGCGCAGGAACGGCAGGTACGCCTGGTCGAGATCGCGCGGCCGCCAGGCCAGCAGCGGCGTGTCGAGGGTGACGACGAGCACGCTGAACCCCGACGCCTTGGCCCGGGCGAGGAAGCTGAGGGTGACCTCGCGGTCGCGGCCCCAGTAGAGCTGGAACCACCGCTCGCCGTCTCCCATGGCCGCGGCGACCTCCTCCATCGGCGTGCTGGAGGCCGACGACAGCACGAAGGGCACGCCCAGCGCCGCCGCGGCGCGGGCGGCGGCCGGTTCGGCGTCCGGGTGCATGATCGACAGCACGCCGATCGGCGCGAGCGCCAGCGGCGCGGGCAGTCTCCGGCCGAGCACGGTCACCGACAGGTCGCGCCCGCGCACGTCGCGCAGCATCCGCGGCACGATGCGCCAGCGGTCCAGCGCCTCGCGGTTGGCCCGCTCGGTGCGCCCGCCGCCCGCGCTGCCGGCCACGTAGCCCACCGGCCCGGGACCCAGGCGCCGCTCGGCCATCTCCTCCAACCGGTTCAGATCCGTGGGCAGGCGCGGCACGACGCCCGCCATGCCGTTGAGGTAGATCTCGTACTGGAAGTCCGCCCAGCTCACCGCGCCTCCATTCCTCCAGATCACTGCCGTACGGCACGCTACCGGAACCGATGCGTTGATAGAGGGACGGAAGGGGTCAGCGGGGTTCGCGCGCGCCGCACCCGGATGACGGTTCTTTGCTGTGATTGTGCGGAGCTCCTACCAAGGAGCGGCGGCGGCAGGGGCACACCCTGGAGAGCGACCGCGGTGCGGCGTGCCGTCGACAGCGTCGCGACGGGCGTCCCCGCGCGTCCGTGTCCCGCGAAGGGTCGCACCCGAGCGTACGCGGGGCCACCGACGATCACGCCCACCCGTCCGTACGCGATCGGCCAAAGGGTGATCATGCCGGGTTACTTATCTCGAACAGCGCAGGCCGACGCCTCGCGGGCCCTGCCCGGGAGGTCGCCCAGACGCCTGCACCACGTCTTCGAATCCCGTTGCGACCTGACGCCGTCGGCGACGGCCCTGGAGTGCGGGCGGCTGAGCTGGACCTACGCCGCGCTCGACGCGCGGGCGAACCGGCTCGCGCACCTCCTGCGCGACCTGGGGGCCGGACGCGGTTCCCGGGTGGCGATCCTGCTGCCGCGGTCGCCGGACACCTACCTGGCGCTGCTCGCGGTGGGCAAGGCGGGGGCGGCGTTCGTGCCGCTCGACCCGCAGTCGCCCCCGGACCGAACCGGCTACATCCTCGGCGACGCCGACGTCGACCTCGTGCTCACCACGTCCGGGCGGGCTCCGGAGGTCAGGGCGCCGGGTCGCCGCGTGCTCGCCCTCGACACCTCCGCGGACCTGATCGCGTCGGCGCCCGCCACCCGTCCGTTCTCCGGACCGCTCAACGGCGCGGCGGACGACGACCCGGCCGCGTACGTCATGTACACCTCCGGGTCGAGCGGGCGCCCGAAGGGTGTCGAGGTGGCCCAGTCGAGCATCTGCAACTTCCTCGGCGTGGTGCCGGAGCTGTACGGCGTGCGGCCGGACGACCGCGTCTACCAGGGGATGTCCATCTCCTTCGACTTCTCCGTCGAGGAGATCTGGCCGACCTGGTCGGCCGGCGCGGCCCTCGTCGCGGGACCGGCCGGCTCCCGGCAGCTCGGCGCGGAGCTGGCGGACTTCCTGGACCAGCACGGAATCACGATCCTGTACTGCGTCCCGACGCTGCTCGCGACGATCCCGCGTGACGTGCCGTCCCTGCGCACCATCCTCGTCGGGGGCGAGCCCTGCCCGGCGCCGCTGGTGGAGCGGTGGAGCCGGCCGGGGCGGCGGATGCTCAACACGTACGGGCCGACCGAGGCGACGGTCACCGCGACCTGCGCCGAACTGCTGCCGGGACGGCCGGTCACCATCGGCAGGCCGTTGCCCACCTACACCGTCGTGCTGCTCGACGAACGGCGCGACCCGGTGCCGGACGGCGAGGTCGGCGAGATCTGCATCGGGGGCCCCGGCGTCGCCCGCGGCTACGTCGGCCGTCCCGCCCTGACCGCCGACCGCTTCGTCGAACACCCGCTGGCGCCCCCCGGCGGCAGGTTGTACCGCACGGGGGACCTCGGCCGGGTGACCGCGACCGGGGAGCTCGAATACCTCGGCCGCTCCGACGCCGAGGTGAAGATCCGCGGACACCGGGTGGACCTGGGCGAGATCGAGAACGTGCTGCTGGAGGACGCCGGCGTCGCCGAGGCGGTGGCCGCCCTGATGCCCGCGCCGGGCGTGGACGGACCGGACGGGGAACTGGCCGCCTACGTCGTGCCCGCGAACGGCCACGACGAGGCGCTGACCGGGAGGCTTCGTGATCGCCTGAGCCGCCGCCTGCCGGCCTACATGGTGCCGTCGTTCCTGGACGTCGTGGCCGCCCTGCCCACCATGCCGAGCGGCAAGGTGGACCGCGGGCGGCTGCCGCGGCCGAGCGGCCGCCGTCTGGTCGGCTCGGGGCCGGTGGCGCCCGCCGAGGGCGCACTGGAGACACGACTGCGCGCCGCGTGGGCGGAGGAGTTCGGGCTCGACCCCGAGTCGCTGTCGGTAGAGGCGGACTTCTTCACCGACCTCGGCGGCCACTCCCTGCTGGCCGCGCGCATCGTGTCGCTCCTGCGGACGAGCGAGATCGGCGCGGGGCTCGCGGTGCGCGACCTCTACGCGAACCCGACCGTACGCCGCCTCGCCGCGCACCTCTCCGCGAACGGAGGCCGCGGGGGCGGACGCGCGCCGGCCTCCCGTCCCCGCCCGAGGCCGCTGCGGCACGGCGGCCGGGCGGTCGCGGCCGCCGGGGCGG
>QFZU02000072.1 GCA_003260025.2 Microbispora triticiradicis
CTGACGTTCAGCCGCCCCACGCCGTACGGCCCGCCCCCGCACCCCGGGGGCGGGCCGCCGCCGTCTCAGGCCCTGCCGTGCCGCACAGCATCCACGCCGCGCCAGAACGCGACCGCCTCCGCATCCGACAGCCGCCGCTCGGTCGGCGCGTCGGCGACGTCGAGCAGCGCCGCCAGCTCGGTGTAGGCGTCACGGTCGCCGACGAGCCCGTCCCAGCCGGGCAGCATGTCGCCGCGGTGGCGCCGGCCGCTCGGCACCCAGCGGACCCGCTGGTTGAGCGTCACGAACGCCGCGGCCGGGTTCGCCAGCCACAGATCGAGGAGCTTCTGCCCGTCGTGGCCGCGCGGCAGGTTGCGGGCGAGGAGCATCGCCATCCGCCCCCAGATCTCCGGGACGGGGGTGTCGGTGTTGGGCATGGCTGGGCCTTCCAGTCGCGTGGCGGTGCGCGCGCGTGCGCGCGGCGGTGCGGTTGCGTTGGAATCCTCAGCCGTACGGCTGCCACCGGCCGGCGGGGCCGACCTCGCTCCCGAGGGTACTCGACCCGCCGACACCGGCGTGTCGCCGCCAGGAGGGGCGGCTTTGCTATGCCTTATCCGACGCGCATGACGGCCTTCACGTCATCCAGGCCCGAACCGGTCGTACGGCCCGGCATGCTCCACCGGACTGGCGGCTCGCCCTGCGTCACCCACCGGAGCTCGCCCCCGCCCTTGGGGATGTCGAACGTCTTCACCGCCACCTGCGGATCCCCCGGAGCGACCTGCTCGACGCCTTCCCCGACCCGGCCGACCCACGGTGCGTTCCCCGCGTTCCCTCCGACCGTCGTGAACGTCCGCGACCCCTGCCGGACCTGCCATTCGCCCGTCGCGCCCGGCGGCAACCGGTCCGCCGCTTTCGTCGCCTCCACCCGGATCGACACCGCCGCCCACCACCGCTCCGCCGGCCGTAACGCATCCCCCGTCCGGCCACGGTAGAAGTACACCCCGGTCGGGGTCACCGTGAGCGGCTGCCCGCCCTCCCCCCGGATCGTCGCCGGCTCCCCCAGCTTGAGTACCTGTGCGGGGGCGGCCGCCGAACTCGGCGCCGCGCCGGGCTCCCCGGCCGCGCTGGTGGTAGTCCCGCCCGAGCACGCGGAAAGGGTGGTGACGGCCGCGCAGAGCACGACAAGACGACGTAACACGAAAATCCCCTCCAGGGATCGGTCCAAAGGCGACCGATACGGTAGCCGCGCATCCTGCGGTCGTGCCGGGATTCACCCGAAAACGCGCGATCACACCACCTTGTCAACGTCACCGGAACCACCACCGACGTGACCGCCCGCAGACGTGACGCGAGCGCCGCCCCTTCCCCGGCATGGGAGGGGCGGGCGCCCTCGGCGTTCCAGGTCTCCCGAAGGCACCAACACCGTTCGGAGTCGCCACCTGCGCGGTGCATTCCGTTGGAATACACTGCGGGGCAGGGAATTGCGGAGAGTCCTGGATGGTCTGGAGGGGAGCCAGCGTGACGGCGCAGCCGGTGGAGCACCACGACCCACACGACCCGGACGACATCCTCGCCCGCCTGCCCGAGCAGTACCACGAGCGATTCTTGGCCGAGTACCGGGAAGCGATGGTCGCGGCCGCGCACGAGACGTGGCGCTACCGCCAACTGCAGGAGGTCCTGAAGATCTGGCACCTGCGGGCGATCGCCTACTCCCGCCCCGGGCACGAGCGAGCCCGCCGCGAGGCCCGCGAGGGCATCAACGTCGTCCCGGCCGAGGACGTCATCCCCAGATGGGCCGACCTCGTCGCATCCCGCGCGGACAGCCCCGCGTGAAATACCGCATCAATTACCACGCGAGCGCGTCCAGCCTGATCCCCGGCTTACCGGAAGAGGCGTTCCGCGCCCTGATCGACACCCTGCTGAAGGTCGGCGACGACCCGTGGGAGATGGGCATCCCCGAACCGGTGGATCCGCAGTGTCGGCAGGCGGTGTTCGGCGGCGTCGGCCTGGTCTTCTACTACGTCGATGACGACGCTCAGATGGTGACCGTCTACGACATCGCCTGGGCCGGGTGAGCGCACGGCCGGTTGTACGCCGCCACCACCGCGCTGTTTCCTAAGTGCGCGGGCGCGGGTTACCCCCCGCGCTGGGCGATAACGTTCCGGTCACGACTGCTCGGCTTGTACGGGTGCCGGGATCACCTGCATGGTTGTGCCCGCGGCTAGCAGCCGGCGGACAGACGCCCGCGCGTCTGCATGCTGGAGAGCGTCGCTCCACCCCGGGTGACCCTGGGTATCCGCGAGGCGTCAATGACGCGAGTCTCAGGCCCGATGACCCCCATCCACCAGCGATAAGAACCATGATCACCTGCAGAGCAAGTTAGTAGAAACGGGCACCTTTCCAGACGGCGAAACTCTGTCTCTTCCGCTAAGGGCGCCTTGACGTGCTGGCGGGCCGGCGGCTGTCCCGCGATGCACTTTGAGCCGCAGCGGATGCTTCCTGCAGTGTCCGCGCAGGAGCTAACCGACCATAATCCCATGGGAAACCTCGAGGGCTGCGGCCCTTTGTTCCGCGGTCCCGGTCTGCACCTAAGAGCGAGAGCCCTGGCACAGGTCCGGCGGTTGACAGCGGGGGTATTGGACGGTTATGTGGTAGCGGATAGCTAGGTCGCCGTTTGGCTGGACGACCTCGTGTGCCCCCGCTCCATAGTTATCTTGACGATCATGGTGCAATGCGAAGTCCCGGTTCAGGCTGAAACTGATCCGCAGGGTGTGTCTTGGCGAGGCCGGAGGTAGGAACACCTCATAGGTGAAGGTGCCTTTGTCGGCCGGAACCGGGGTCCACTGGCCGTCCTGGGGGATGGTGAGGCGGCCAGCGCTATCGCCGTAATCTTCGGGATACCTGAAGATCGTGAGGTCAACCTGACTGCGGTCCGGCGGCTCCTCGGTTATGCACACCGGGTGCCGCAGCACCGGAGTGCACTGCAGCGTCGGCGCCTGTTTGCGGGCCTTCACCGCGTCGAGCACTAGCGTTGCACGAACGTAGGGCGTGGCGCGTTGGTTGATGACGATGGCTTGGCGCAGCAGACTGGCGAAGGCGGCGTGGCCCTTGGCGTTCGGGTGTACGGTTGCGCGTTCGTCGCCCTGGGTCATCCACGAGTTCTCGTACCCACGGAACCACGGATCGCTGGCGCAGTAGGCGTGGTTGCTGAAGGGCTTGGTAAGGTTTTGGATGTCGTTCCAGTGGAGGTTGCGATGCCGGCCCGCCGCTCGATGGATCAGCATGTTAAGAGTGCTGCCGAAGGTGGTCATCGCATCGGCCTCCTTTCGGTCGATTCCGACGAGCGGCCTGCCTAGGTCTCCGCAGCCACCCCCTTTCAAAACCTCTACTGGGTAGCGATTGATGTAGGTTTCGCGCACCCCTGGCAGCCGAGTGTCGATGGCCGAGGCCAGAAGGTCGTATCGGTGGGAAACCTCGTTGACCGCTGTACGGATGCCGCTGTCGTACACGCAGTCGACGTGGTTGAGCGGGCGGTTATTGTTTTGTGCGCATGCGAGCACAATGTCGCTGAAGTGGAGATCGTTGATTCCGGCAGTGACGAGCAGGGCGTCGATCGGTCGCGCGGCCGGGGTTCCCGCCCGTACGGCTGAGCGGACCGCTTCGACCTGGGGCGACAGCAGCGCTGAACCGACAGGCACAGTACCTTCGTACTGATCCGCCCACAGGTGTGTGATCTCGGCGCCCGAGCAGGCGAAGCTCAGGAAGGTCACCGAGGTGTGCGGGTCGGCTTCCTCGATGGCCTGAGCCGCGAGGGCCGGTCCGCTGCGGGCCGAACGGTGGCAGCGGCGATCCTTCCACTGAGCGGGCCGTCTCTCTATCGCGAACTTGATCTTTCCATTGATCAGACCACCGGTGTTCTCGACGGAGTCGCGGAAGGGGATGTATTCGCCCGGACGGTCCGGATTGCCTTCGCCGGAGGCCAGCGAGTCGCCGATGGAGACGATGAGGTGGTCGCGTATCGAGATGTTGTCGATGTGCTTGACGCTGACACCGCGATCGGTGTGGAGGGTCAGTCCGACCCGGTAGAAGCCCTGTCTCGGCATGAGCTCATGCATGGACACTCTGCACGCGGGGCCGCCATGGGTGAGCTTGTAGCTGTGGCCGATGCCGGTTATCTCAAACGTGTATCGGTGGATGCGCCGCACTGACTTCGAAGCGCAGGCGTCGAGGACGATGGACCAACCGCGGGGATGAATGTAAGCCGGGTCATAGCTGGCAGAGTCCTCTTTCCAAGCTTCCCAGCTGGCGCCGTACCGTGATGGCACGCTCCAGGAGAAAACCGGCTTGGCGTCGCGGTCCAGCGACTCCGGTGTGGGTGTGGGAGAAACAATCCCCATCGCCAGCAGGGAACTCACGAAGGTGGCCGATAAGAGCCGTCTGAGCTTTGTATGCATGTGAGGTTCCCTTTCAGTAACTGCGTCTTAGGCGCCGATGACCCGGACGACTATGCCGCCGTTGACGTGAGGCCGCTCATGGCCGGCGGGTCATGCTGCGCAGGTCGGCACTCCGGCGCAGGACTGGGCCCGTTCAACCAAGGCGGAGGCCCGACAAGACCCCGACGGGCGAACGGCTACGTGAGCCGGCAGACCAGCAAAAGCGAACCGGCATGCCAAGGCGTCACCCGGCGCGCCCACGCGCATCGAACGCTGACCGCGCGATACGCTGAGAGGCGGAACCTCGGCCGACCATTGCTCGCGGCCCACGTGAGAAGGGCCTTCGCAGCGACCTCTGCTCTATTCAAGGGCCGACATGCAGGCCGTTCCGCCAGGCACCCAAGGGGCTCACGTACTCCCCGCATGCGGCGACCTCTCCATTGTCGTCGAGCGTTTCCCAGAGCTCCTCAACCTCAAGGGTGCCTGACGACAAAACCTCGCCACATCTGCGTACATCATCAGGGCAGTCCGCTGCACCAGCTGACACACACCGTGACGTCTATACGAGCCGCGGCCCGCGCCTTGACTTAGCGGGGAGCAGAACCTGACGTTTGCAGTGACAGGAACCGGCGCTCAACACCCACCCCATGACCGTTACGGCGGATTGCGACCTTGGCAACAATTCGATATACGAAGATCGATCTACCCGCTGGTAGCTCGTGGGAATAGTCATTCCCGTGACCTATCCTTTGTAGCCTAAATCGAACACATGAGCTATACAATTCGGTCCAGTCCGCCTTCAGATTGTCGGCTTCCTGGGCTATGATCGACGGCCTGGCAGACTCGCCTGCCGCGCCGCGCCGGACGCCTACGCCGCCCGGCACCAGTCGGTCAAGGTCCCCTGCGGATCGCGTGCCCCCGCCTCACCTCTCAAGCCCCGGTTGATCAGTCGTCGTGGGCGCGGCCGCGTAGGGGAGTGCCCGGACAGGATCCAGGATCACCGTGACCCAGCACCACGACCGCAAGGCCCGCATCCGCGCGCGCATGGCCGCGACCGGCGAGACCTACACCGCCGCCGCCCGCCACATCGACGCCCACCGGCATCCCCGCCCAGACCTGGCCATCCTCGGCGGCCTCCCATATGCCGCCGGCCGCCCCGTGGACCTACCCCTGGCCAGCACCGCGGTCGGCGCCTGCCGCGCCGGATGTCGCCACTGCCAGGACGATGCGGTCGCGGCGCTCGCGGCCGACTGCGCCATCATCGCCGTGCTCGCCGGCGCCGTCTACGGCATGCTCCCCGTCGCCGGCGCTCTCGCCTCCCCCGCCACCCGCATCTGGCAACCGCTCGCCCAGCAGGCCATGGCCAGCGGCGACGGCGTCCAGGCGCTGGCCGCCATCGAGGCCATGACCGCCCAGGACCGGGAGGCGCTGGTGCAGGACGCGCTGGACCACTGGGCCGCCGGCGGGCTCCCCGCCGACGCCATCCACATCGTCCAGCTCGACCACGACGACGCGGCAGACCGCGGCCCGGATGAGACGGCGCCGATTTACGCGCTGTCGCCCGGCACGGTGACGACACCGCAGGGGCCGCTGCCCATGGTGCTCCTGATCCCGGAGACGCCCGGCGCCGGGCTGAGCGACCTGCGCGCGGTGCGGCTGGCCGGCCTGGGACATGACGAGACTGCCGGATGCCGATCTGTCCTGGCGGATGCGCATGGACATCGCCACCCGCTCCATCGCCGAGATCGCCCACACCGACGCCGAGGGCTGGGATGGCTCTCCCCTCGTACCGTGGGGACCTGACCTAAGAAGGGTTGGGCGTGGGAGAGACCAGACGTAGGTTCGATCCGGAGTTCCGGGCGGGTGCGGTGCGCATCGTCCGGGAGACGGGTAAATCCGTCGCTCAGGTCGCCAGGGACCTGGGGATCAACGCGGGAACGTTGGCCAACTGGGTGCAGATGGACCGGCTGGCCCGCGAGCAGGACACCGGTTCCGGTGGTGAGCTGGCCGAGTCTGAGCGTGAGAACTGCGCGTCTGCGCAGGCAGAGGGCCGAATGGGCCAAGGAGCGCGCTGAGTTGGAGATGGAGCGTGATGTCCTCAAGCGCTCGGTGGTCCTCTGGGTCAAGGAAGCGACGGGCCGGTGAGCGTGGCGGCCTTCATCGCTTCCCAGAAGACCGAGCATGACGTCCCCCACGCGCTTGCCTGCCGGGCCTTGGGCGTCTCGCAGGCGTGGTTTTACAAGTGGCGCGCCCGAGCGCCGACCGCCCGCCAGCGACGACGAGCCGATCTCGATGCGGCGATCGAGACCCGATTCGCCGCCTCGGCCGGCACCTACGGGTCTCCGCGCATCACCCGTGACCTGCACCAGGACGGGTGGCGGGTCTCGGAGAACACGGTGGCGGCGCGGATGGCCGAACTGGGCCTGGTCGCCCGTGAGCGTCGCAAAACCCGAGGGCTGACCAGGGCCGGGAAGCGGCCCGTGGCGCCTGATCTGGTGCGGCGGCAGTTCACCGCGGTGGCGCCGGATGTGCTGTGGTGCGGGGACGTCACCGAGATCCCCACCGGTGAGGGCAAGCTGTATCTGGCAACGGTGGAGGACCTGTTCTCCCGCCGGATGCTCGGCTTCGCCATGTCCGCCCACCACGACGCCGCGCTGACTATCGCCGCGTTGCAGATGGCCGCCGCGACCAGGGGCGGCGGCGTGGACGGAGTGATCTTTCACAGCGACCGCGGCAGCGAGTACACCGCCGCCCGCTTTGCGGCCGCCTGCCGCCACTGGGGTGTGGTGCAGTCCATGGGGAGGGTCGGCTGCGCTCTGGACAACGCCGCGGCTGAGTCGTTCAACTCCACCCTCAAAGTCGAGTTGGTCCACCGGCACCGCTTCGCCACCCGAGCCGAAGGGCGCGTGAAGGTCGCCACCTGGATCGCCGACTTCTACAACACCCGCCGCCGGCACAGCGCCGCCGGCGGGCTAGCGCCTATCGAGTACGAGCAACAACTCATGGCCGCCCGAACGGCCGCCAGGGCGAGGGCCCAGGAGGTCATCGCCGCATAGAAACGTCTCCACGCTTTCAGGGGATTGCCAGGGACGACCTGGTGCTGTGGCAGGCCCCTACGCCGGTGAGCCTGCCCGAGCCCTGGTGGGATGTGGCCGACCGCGCCCAGCACGTGCTGCTGTGCGGCCCGGCCGCCGACCCGGCGCACGACGCGGTGCAGGCCGCCGCCGACGCCGGGGAGCTGCTGGCCGTGATCGCCATGGTGAGGTTCTGGTGACCGCCCCGCCGTACCACAGCGCACACCGCCGCCCAGCTGCAGGCCGCACTCGGCTGGACCCCCGGCCAGTGGGGTCGTGCCCAGGCTGCCGGGCTTATCCCCCCGCCTTCTGATCTAGGGGCTGATCACTTAGATGGATCGACCAGTGCGCTCTTAAAACTGTCTTCGGTGCTGAGGGCTCGAAGCAATGGGCCGGCCAGACGTCGAGTCGCTGCCCGGGGAGCTTCGTTGAGCTCGGCCCAGGTGACGGTTGTGGCCTCCCGGTAATCGTCCTCGTCGTAGCGAGTCTGCGGGGTGAACAACCAGTTGTTCGTGTTCGGCGTGTAGGCGCGCAAGCCGTTCAGGCCGGTAGCGCCGAGGGCCAGAGCCCAGTTCCCGAAGTAACCTGCCTGCTCGGCGGCAGCGCGGATCAGGGAGAGGAACCTGCGGGTGTGGCTGACGGCTCCCGAGATCAGGATCACTTGCTCACCCCCGTCGCGATCGAGATCGGAGAACCTACTGGTGAACAACCGCAGCCCGCCGTCCTCATGAACCTGCAGCTCGAAGGCATCCTCGGGGTACATCTCGCTGGGCGTGAAGATGCGGCCCTCGCCGAGGTTGCGGGTGGCCCTGGCGGCACCGCGGCCGCGGCGAAAGCCGTTACTGGCATCATCCAGAGATGGGCTGGGGTCGGGAACGTCTTGGAGCGCGTCGTTCACCTCAGGCGTATAAGCGTGCCTGATGAAGGTGGCAAGCTTGGAGTTCCAGTCGGGCCCGCTTGCCAGCTCGAAGAGCATGTCGCGGCGGCCTGCCAGGGGCTGGGCGACCAGGAACAGGTGTGCCTGTTGCCGACGCTCGAGGGGGATGGGGTCACGGTCGATCTCCCGCTGGAGCAGGTCAAGCGCGTCACGTTCGGCCGAGCGGCGGCGTTCGTGCAGACGGAGGACCTCAGCGTCGGAAAGGATGATCTTGGTTTTGTCGCCCCGGCCGTAGTACTTCCCCTCGACCATGTGCGGCGCGGCGGGGCTGGCCGGGATGTGGACGACGAGGTAGCCCTGGGTCGGGTCGGCTTCGCTGGGAATCGCTTCCGTGAGGATGGTGAGGGGCGGGTCGGGAATGCTGCGAGCGATCTGCTCCATTTTTTCCGCCAGCCCGTTGAGGGGCTGAGCTGCGAGGCTGAAGACGCAGTTCTGCTTGTCTTCGCTAACCCCGATGATCAGTGTGCCGCCGTCGATGGCGAAGGAGGCCATGTCACGGGCGGCTTCCCTGTTGGTGCCCTTGGTGTCCGGGACCTCCTTCAGGTCAAGGTGGTGGGATTCCTCGATCAGGCCCTTGTCGATGGCCTGCTGAAGGTCGGTCTCACTGGTGGGGATCCAGCGGGGATTGTCCGCGGACAGGTAGATCGGCGTCATCGGCGGTCTTCCCGGTCTAGGTGTTGGTCTTTAAGCGAAAGTATGACCAAATTTAGTCGGTCACACTGTGCGGGGATCACGGGCAGCGTTCCGGGAGAGTGGCCATGCGTGCACGACCTGATGGTGGAGACGATCGCCTTGCCGATCGCGTCGCGGGGTGTCGGCTCGTCCTGCAGGTGAGCCGGTGGGCCGGGGCGTCAAGACCCTTCGGGCGAGGGCGTGGGCAGGCGGCGGACGGTGACCGCGATGGTTCGCGCCCTGCCGTACGGCGGGATGTCGGTCCGGACGACCTCGCGGGCGATCACCCGCAGGTCGACGTAGGAGGCGGCGATGGTGCCGAGCAGCTCGATCTCGTCCAGCTCGCTGTAGGACTCGCGCAGGCTCGGCACGTCGATCCGTGCCCCGGTGTCGCCGAGGGTGGGCTTGGTCAGGGCGATCTCGCGGATGCCCAGGGTCACCCGGGACCGGAGCGAAGAGGTCCCTTCGTAGCCGTCGCCGCGGACGTAGGCGTAGGCGCGGACGTTGTAGGTGACGTCGTAGGCGTCGCCCTCGGGGATGGACTCGACCATGGTGAGGGCCGGTGTCTCGCGCCCGACGACCATGATCCACGGCCAGTCCTCCACCGGGAGCTGGGCGGCGTCGAGCGCGAACCACGAGATCAGCTGCGGCATTGGGTTGGCGCCGGCCGGAGTGCAGGGGCCGAGCTCGTCTTCGAGCATTTGCAGCCGGGGGGGCAAGTGCTCGGCGAGGTGGTCGCTAACGGCGCGGGAGGCGCTTTCGAGGCCGATCACCGCGGCCGCCCGGGCCGGTGCACGGCCGCGCCGGCGGGTATGGACGGGCGGCGCGACGGCGGTGGAGGGCCAGGGCGGTGAGGAGCACGGCGCAGGTCAAGGCGCGGGCCGCGTGGTCGGTGACCGCCGGGAGGTCCCCGGCGGTGGCGGAGGTGTGGGCCGCGAGCAGGGACCAGCCGCACCCGGCCAGCAGCACCAGCCGGGCCAGGCCCCGCGCCGTGGCCGCGGCGGCGTGCCGGGCTCGCGCCGGAGAGGCGGGGGCAGGCCTGCGGGAGCAGATCGTACGCGTCCGGTCATGCAGGAAATCGGGATTGTCCAGCAGGTCGACGGGCACGGGTCACTCGCCTTCGATCTGGTCGGGATTGTTGACCAGGTACTTCTGGATGTACCTGATCCAGCGTCGTTTGTCGGCCTCGGTCAGGGCGATCGGGGGCCGCGCAGGCAGCCGCTCGCCGCCGTGCTGGTGGTACTGGGCGTAAGGGACTGCGGTGCCGAGGATCACCTGGTCGGGCTCGACGATGCGGATCTCCGGGCCGCGGGTGAGGGACTCGACCAGGTCGCTCTCCCGCTGGAGGATCAGCTTGCCGGGGTAGTGCTTGGCCTTCCACGCGGCGTAGTTCGGGGACAGGGGCACCCACCCGCCGGAGGCGTGACCGCCCTGGGTGGCGAACTGCTTTTCCTCGATCCTGAGGAAGTCGTCGGCGATCTGCTCGAACGCGGGGCTCGCATCGCGGACGCGGCCTTGGAACCGTACGAGCTTCCGGTCGACGGTCCGGTCGCCGAAGAAGTCCATGGTGAACCGCACCCGCGCCGCCCCCTTCCGTGGTCGCTATTCCGGTGGAATACCGCTTACCAGGTGGTCCGGTCGGTGATCCGCGGCGGGGGGAACGCCCAGGCGGCGCTCCCGGGCGGTCCGCCGGAGCCCTGCCCGGTGTCGATGACGTCGCGGACCCAGGCGGTGAGCTGGTTCAGCCCGGCGGTGTATCGCTCCCAGTACACCTCGCCGAGGCGGGCCCGGCCGGCGGCCCGCTCGGGGTGGGAGGCGTCGGCGAGGAACGACGCGGCGTACAGGTGGACCAGGCCCCGGGCTTGGGCCTCGATCTGGACGGTCGTGGCCGGCGCGAGAGCGGCGTAGCCGCGGATCCTCCCGGCGACTTGCGCCGCCCCCTCGGTGATCCACTGGGTGAGGGTGTCGTCGGTGATCCGCGGCGCCCGCGACCCGAGCCGTGTCGCCTCGGCGGCGACGTCGAGCACGAGGGCGCGCACCCCCTCAGGGGTGGCGCCCCACGGCGGATCAGCCACAGCCCGCCTCCCCGCGCCTAGTGCTGCTCGATGTCCGGCTCGATGCCGGTCGCCTGCAGCACCGTCGCCCGCGGCTTGGCCCGGCGGCGCTCGGCCTCCCACACCCGCCGCGCCTCGTCGGGGTGCTGCACGAGGTAGGCGGTGATCTCCTCGACCTTCATGTGGGCGAGCTCCTCGTCGGAGACGAGGCCGGTGTCGGCGGCAACCGCGGCCGCCGCCTCCTCCGCGTCCTCGACGGGGGCGAGGATTCCCGCCTCCAGGCCGCGCACCGCGTCGACCTCGCCGAGCGTGAGCACGTCACCCGGGTGGGCGGTGTGGTGGAGCGGCTGCCAGTTGCCGGTCCCGTCCTTGTGCCTGGTGATCCAGCAGAAGACGCCCCGGATGACGGTGTAGTTCCGCATGCTCGTCTCCGTGATGGCCGTCAAGATCAACTGGAAACTGACCGTCGGCGCTGCGGAGAAGACCACCTTGACCACCACCGCACAGGAATGCCCCAACACTCCCCTGCCCGACCTGGCCGATCCGTCCTGATCGGCCTCTCCCAGCCTGTGCCGCTGCCGGCCCGCCGTGTCCAATCGTCTGCTACCCGGCAGCGACGAACTGCTCAAGGGGCGGCGGTTCCAGCGGGGAAGGCGGTCACAGGGTGCGCGGGACCTGGATAGCGGGTCGGAGGCGGGACATCAGCCCGGCCAGCTCGCTCACTGTCATGCCCGGCGCCTCCAGTTCCGCCCCGGACCACCGGTCGAAGAAAATACACACCGCCCCCGGTCGTCGATGTAGGTCTTCGGCTCTATGAACCGGATTGGGTAGCAGGCCGCCGCTCCGCCGAGCGGGGTGGTTGGCATCGCCACGATTCCGTCGGGGCACTCGTCGACGACTTGGGTGCGGGACCTTGTCGTGACCGTCCTACTGCCGGACCGCCGCAGTTTCTCGTTGAGCGAGGCGCCCGGATCTGGGTGTTCTACGTAAAGCGGCCACACCTGGACCCTTTTCCCGCCGGGCGTCTTGTAGATCGCGACAATGACGGGCTCCTTGCCCGGGCTAGGGGTGGCACGGCGCATCTCCGCCGCTGTACGCGGCAAATCGACGTAGGTGTAGGTGCGGGCGGCGGTCGGCGGCCAGGTGCCCTCGGGCGGCGACACACACGGCAGGGACGCCTTCACTGCGGCCACCAGGAGCATGCCCGCCACCAGGCAGACCGGCAGCAGGCCGGCCAGCAAAGCCAGCGCGATCTGCCGCCGGGTCTGTTTGCCGGGCTTGGCGTCGCTGGATCCTTCGGAGCCGTCGCGTCTGCTGTTCATGTCCGCAGGGTGAGTTCCGCCTCTTGGAGATCACTTGCGCTTGGACGCACTCCCTGATCGGCAGGCGCTCGACACCCAACACTTGTTGTGACCTAATGATTACACACAGTGTTGTCGTTGTTCCGGGAAGAGGATCCATGCGTCTGCGCTCTGCCGTGGCCGTCGCCAGCGGCGCCCTCATGCTGGTTCTGGCGGTTCCCGGCTCCGCATCGGCCGCCACAGGCCAGTTCCGTTACTCCTACAAGACCGCCGACGGGTACGAGGCCGTTGGCTTCTTCAACAACCCCGAGAGCGGGAGATGTATCGACATCCAGAGGGCCGGCTCTGACGGCACGTCGGCCGCCTACGCGCCGAAGAACCTGACCGACTCAACGGCCACGGTCTTCCTCGAGGCCGGCTGCATGGGAGATGTCTTCTACAGCCTGCGCCCCGGCGCAGGTGCTTCAGAGCGCCTGCTGGTGCGCTCCGTCGTCTTCTCCTGAAGCGCGGATCGGGCGCCCCGGCCATGACGACCCCCGCGGAGCGGCTGGTGTGGCCGTTCCGGTCCGCACCGACAGGCTGGTCAGCCCTCGACCGACGCCGCGGTGGCGTCGTGCTCGCGGAGCATGCGCAAGACGGTGGCCGGGAACGGGTGCCGGCCCTTCTTCTTGCCCTTGGTGATGACAAGCCGGCTGGCGATGTCACGCAGGCTGAGGTTCTGCTCGCGCAGGTGAAGGGCCATGGAGAGCATGGCGTCGTCGGTGACGGCGGAGCCGCCGATGGTCTTGCCGCGGCTGCGCGCGGACTCGCGGCCTTCCAGGGTGCGGTCACGGATGTACTCGCGTTCCCCGGAACACCGAGGTCAGGCACACGTTTCCGTTCTTCCACACCCCGAAGGCCGGCTCAGCAGGCGTCTCCCACGCACCGTGAAAGGAACAGCAGTGAGCGCTACCGTCCCGCAGCATCCCCGCAGCGTTCCCGCCGTCCCCCGCCGCCCCCGCCACATGCGCCGTGCCGGGCGTGCCGGTCGGGTTCTGGCAATCCTGGCGCTGAGCGCCACGGCCCTGGCCGTTCCCGCACCCGCCCAGGCAGCCGAGCAGGTGGCGGTGTCCTTGGGGGACAGCTTCATCTCCGGCGAGGCAGGCCGGTGGTGGGGCAACAGTACGGTGTCCGCCGCTGCGGGCTGCACCCGCGGCGGAACCGACCGGGCCGCTTATCGCAAGCTGTTGATCTGTTACTACGACCCCCAGCGGGTGTATGACGGCACGGCCGTGCACGGAGAGGGCACCGGATGTCACCGCTCCGACGTGGCCGAGATCACCGGGCTGGGCCAGGCCGGGCTCACCCCGGTCAACCTGGCCTGTTCAGGGGCGGAGACCCGGCACGTCATCAACGAGGCGTTCAAGGAGAACACCGCCTCCCAAGCCGAGCTGCTTGCGCAGGTTGCCGCCACCCAGCAGGTCAAGGTGGTCGTGCTGTCGATCGGCGGCAACGACCTGAACTTGTCCGGGATGCTGCGCCGCTGCGCCGCGATGTACATGGCGGGCGACAGGCGCTCCTGCGCCTCAACGGGCGAGGGCGACCGGTTTCTCGCTGCGCTACCGGCGGTGGAGCAGCAGGTGACCCTGGCGGTTCAGAAGATCCGCCGAGTGATGAGCCAGGCGTCGGCCCGTTCCGCCGGATACCGGCTGATCCTGCAGTCCTATCCCTCTCCGCTGCCCTCCTCGGCCCGGGTGCGCTACGGCGAGGGCGGCGGCGGCAAGGCCACCAAGCGTACGCTCGTGGGCGGGTGCCCGCTGTGGGACACCGACTTCGACCTGATGCACGACACCCTCGCACCCGCGATCGACGCCATGCTGCGACGGGTCGCCACCGCGACCGGTGCGGAGTTCCTGAGCATGCTGAGCGCCGTAGAGGGCCACGCGTTGTGCGAGCAGGGCACAAGCCAAGCCGGCCCGCTGGACGACGCCGCCGGACTCGGCGACACGATGGAATGGGTACGGTACGGCACCGCCGGCGCGAAGATCAGCCAGGGACACCAGCAGGAGGCCATGCACCCCAACGCGTTCGGCCAGCAGGCGCTCGGCCGCTGCCTGCTGGCCCTCTACCGCGATCCCGGCACCCAGCCCTGCAACGCGGGCATGCCCAGGAGTCAGACCTGATCCATTGCACAGCCCGCACATAGTCCTCGACGGCACCATCATCGAACTCACCCGGCGGCCAGCGCTGCACGCGCCTCCATCCCAGGGGCCGTGCGCCTTACCGGGGGCGGTCGCGTCACCGGCCTCGAGCGGGCCCAACGCGTGGGCGACTCTTCAACGTACACGTCTTCGTACTACGCGCTTTGTTGGTGCGTCTGGCGAACGTCGGCGTTCCTGCCGGGCGCACCGCAACGAGAACAGCCCCCGCACCTAGGGCGCGTATCGAAAGCGCCGGTCACAATCACCCGTTGCTCTGAGGCAGGGGTAAACCGCTACTTCAGCGGTGGATGTGGCGGGTACGGTGTGGCTGTGGCCGGTGATCGCGTGCAGCGGCGGCTTACGGAGACAGGCGCGCGGACACGAAGGAGCGAATGGTGCCAGGCGCTGTACTGCGAGGGGTGACTTTGGACTGTGCCGACCCGCAGGTGCTGGCGGGCTTCTACGGTGCACTGACCGGGATGCGCGAGCTCTTCAGTACGGACGAGTTCGTCGCTCTGACGGACGACTCCGGCTGTGATCTGGGATTCCAGAGGGTTGACGGATACCGGGCTCCGCAGTGGCCGGGTCAGGACGTGCCACAACAGTTCCACCTGGATTTCCGCGCTGACGACCTCGATGCGATGGAAGAGCTGGCGCTGGAACTCGGCGCGGCCAAACCGGCCCATCAGCCCGGCGACGGACGCTGGCGGGTACTCCTGGATCCGGCTGGCCACCCCTTCTGCCTGACGTCTACCTGACATCCCCGGCGTTGACAGGTATCCCCCGTCAGACGCCGTAGCGCTCAGGCGTGGTCGGGCGGTTCATCAGCTGCTGGCCGCCTCGGAGAGCGCATGGCGTCGGCTGTGCTGGTCACAGCCACTCGTTTATGGCCGCGACAAGGATGGTCGCCTCGTAGCGGACCGCGAGCTTGTCGTACCTCGTGGCCCCAGCCCGGTGCCTCTTGAGGCGGTTGATGCCGCACTCGACCGCGTGCCGAGCCTTGTAGTCCTGCGGATCGAACTTCGGCGGACGGCCGCCGTGGGAGCCGCGTTTCTTGCGGTTGCGGGCCTGGTCGGCCTTGTCCGGGATGGCGCAGCGGATCCCGCGCCGCCGCAGGTAAGCGCGGTTCTTCCGGGAGGCATACGCCTTGTCGGCGCGCACGCGATCCGGCCGGGTGCGCGGCCTGCCCGGCCCAAGACGCGGGACACTGACCTTGTTCAGAACAGGCTCGAACTGCGGCGAATCGCCCCGCTGCCCGGCCGTGATCACGATGGACATGGGCTTCTGGCCCTGTTCGACAGCCAGGTGCAGCTTGGTCGTCAGGCCGCCGCGCGAGCGCCCGAGCCCGTGGTCGTCCGGCTCGACGGTGACGCCACCAGGCGGCTCCTTCTGCAGCTCCCCTTTTTCCTCGCCCCGGCGGCGTGCTGGTGGGCCCGGCACACCGTGGAGTCGACGTTGATGTCCCAGGTGATCAGATCCTTTGCGTCAGCCCGGGCCTGGAGCGCGGTGAAGAAGGGTCACGACGCGAAGGTCGACGCCTTCGCGCACGAACTCCGTGCGGTGGCGGTGCCGTCTCCTGGTAAGGGCATGGTGGCGGATCGGTCGTTGCCCGGAGGAGGACAAGTGAATACGATGAGTCACGAGTTGATTACCCAGCGCAAGGATTGCTGGGGGATCCGCAGCCGGCCCCGCCCGGGAGAGGACAGACGATTTCGGTCTGCCTTGTCTTTGCGCGACGTCCGGTCAAAGGCATCTCGTCTCAGGAGAGGAGCATTCGATGACCCGTTGGGTTCACCTGGCCGCCGTAGCGGTGCTGGGAGCCGGGCTTGCGGCGGTTCCTGGCGCCGCACAAGCCGCGCCGGCCCACGACCCGATGGCACAACAGCAGAGCGCGGCGCGCAGCGTCGCCGTCACGTTCAACAACACCACCAAGTGTGTGCTGACGCTGCGCGACAAGGAGCTCAACCACGGAATCTGGGTGACACACCCCGCGCGGACGATTCAGCCCGGCACCAGCGACAACTTCGAGACCGAGTCCGACGGAGTCATGACCGGCACCGAGGCCGCGGTGAGCTACCTGGCCAGCAACTGCACCCAGTCAGGCAAGCGGATCCGCTTCCACTGGGACAACCCCTACACGGGACGCAACAGCTACGACTGGGACCAGACCGACCAGGTCTTCGACACCGACTACACCGGTGGTAACGGCAACAACGCCTCCGTGACCGCAACGGTCTCGGCACCCGACTGATCCGCCGGCCTACCGGCTCTCACCCAGACAGATCACCGACCTGGTCCTGCAGCGGCGATCCCCCGCGGCCTGTTCTGGAGCCTCCTACCGGCCAGGTCAGGCCGCCGGGGACGGACCGCGCCCTCACAGGCGCCGGTCCGGGTCGCGGCAAGGCCAGCCTCCCTGTGATCCTTCATTCCCAAGGAGCGCGCTGTGACGACAGCCGACCAGACCTACGACGCCTCCCAAACCTCCGGCGCCACGCTCAAGCCGGGCGGCATCTATCTGATCAAGCAGGCCGACGGGAATAACGTGCGGGTGTACCGGCCCGAGCTGCCCAAGTGCCTACTCGACCTGGCCGCCAAGCCCGAGCCCGCCAACTACTTCCACCTGATGCCGATCAACAGCGCACGCACCACCTACTGGATCGTCAACGCCAACCGGGGCGAGCTGGTGATGCCTGAGAACCTCAGCAGCGCCGCGGACACGAACCTTGTGATCGAGACCTCCGGCCAGCAGCGAGCCTGGGCGGCCAACACTCTCACCCACTGGGGCATCGTCGGCAATGGCGTCGACTACGAGATCACCAACGCCAGCACCAGCCTGTACGCCCGCCGCAAGAAGGCAGGCGACCCGCCGCTGCTCGTCGGGGACGACGATGAAACCCTGGCCCGGTTCACCCTTCAAAGGGTCAATCACCTGCCCAAGGTCGAGAACTTGGCGCACATCGACACCGACCCGTCCCAGATCGGTGACGTGGACCGGCTCAAGGGCTTCCAGCAGCCCAAGATACGCACCGACGAGGTCCTCATAGGCCAGGCCGCCATCCCCTACCTGGCGATCAACGAGCCCGGCAAGGACACCACCTGGCAGGCCAAGCACAGCCCGTACTACCTCGTGCGGCGCTACGGCTACTGGCAGCAGGTGCTTTACTACGAGCACGCCGGCAACAGCAACTACACCAAGACCGAAGAGGCCTACATCGGGCTGACCACTCGCAACGAGCAGGTGGTCGAGGAGACCACCGACATCCGCGTCGGCCTCGACCTCTCGTTCTCCTACAAGGGATTCTCCGCCGCGGTCAGCTCCTCCTACGAGCACGAGCTGAAGGTCACCACCACCTCCCAGGAAATCAAGGAACAGTGGAAGAAGGTAACCGTCAGCCGGGAATTCAAAAATGACGGGAAGCGTGTCGCCCTGTGCGTCTGGTACCGCGGAGATCACTACACCGTCCACCGGATCGATTCGGCCGAAACCTTGATCGCCGACTGGCGCACCCTCACCGAGACCGGCCATATCGACGACGGATGGCCAAAGAACTGACCCATCCCGGCCTCGACAGCACCGCGGAACCGAGCAGCACCGCCGCGCCGGCCTGCCGGCGCACCGCCGGGTCCGCGGCCGCGCGGGCCAGCGCAGCCGCCGCCGGAAAACGGCGGCGGCGAGACATCGCCCGCAGCCGTGGCGGGGGTGACACGGAGCGGCGACGCGTCTCCTATATGTACATAGCAGTGCGTCCTTAGACGCCGAGCAGCGCGTTCTCAGGCGCTGAGCAGTGCGTCCAGGCCGATCGGGTCCTCGTGGGTGCCCGGCACCGTGCACGCGTGCGCCCCCGCCACGGCGCCCAGTCGTACGCACTCCTCCAGGGGCCGGCCGTCCAGGCGGCCGTACAGGAAGCCCGAGACGAACGCGTCGCCGGCGCCGTTGGTGTCGGCCACCGGCGCCGGGAGCGGCAGGGCCGGGAAGTGCCGCAGGCTGCCCGCGGCCAGCACGTGGCAGCCCGCCGCGCCGTCGGTGCAGACGACCAGCGACGCGCGGCCCCGCTCCGCGATCGACCGCATGACCCTCTCGCGCCGGTCGCCGAGCCTGGCGGCGGACAGGAAGACGATGTCGGAGGAGAGGGCGAAGTCGCGGTGGTGCTCGGCCTCCCCGTCCCAGTCGTGCAGGTCGGTCGAGGTCGTCGTGCCTACGGGGATGTCCGCGTACACGTGCCGGGAGAAGTCCGTGATGGACAGGTGGACGTGCCGCGCCGCGCGAAGCGCGGGCAGGTAGAGGTCCCGGGGCAGCCGCTCCCCGGCCACCGCCCGGGGGTCGAACAGCGAGGTGCGCCGCCCGTCGGGGCCGACGAGCAGCACGCTGCGCCGGGTGCCCGCCGCCGTGACCGCATGGCGGAAGTCCACGCCCCGGGCGGCGAGGTGGGCGCGGATCAACGCGCCCTGCGGGTCGTCGCCGATCAGGTCGACGAGCGTCACCCGCAGGCCGAGCGCGCGGCAGCCGAGCGCCACCCCGGCGCCGGTGTTGCCGATCCGGTCCACGACGGGCGGCACGGTGTAGGTGTCGGCGTACGGCAGGGGCAGCTCGGGCACGTAGACGGTGGTGTCGACGCCGGCGCCGCCGACGACGAGGACGTCGAGCGGGCGGTCGGCGACGACGCGGTCGTCGGCGTCATCAGGGGTCACGTCGGCTCCGGACGGTCGCGGCGCGGAATCAGGGCGGTACGACGCTGCCAGATCACCGAGGTCGACGAAAGACTGCCTCGCCCGGCGTCGAAAATCTGTGTTCGCCGCAGTAGACATTTGGGCCCGCTGGGGCTAGTGTTTCTCGCATCGTAAGGAACGGTTGGACCGGGCAGCGGAAGTATCTGCATCACGACGAACTGCCCGGAGCACGACGAAGTCGGAAGTCGATGGCAGAAGGCCGGGTGTGACGGGCTGGTGCAGTGGTTGAGGCCCTGATCGTCGGCGCGCTGCCGCAGGTGAAGCCGGACGATGGTCCGGGAAGAAGAGATGAAGGGAGTGCTGACGCCATCAGGATCGCCCGTTGCCGGCTGAGTCTCGCCGCTCGGGTACCGCAGTTCCACAGGAAGCAGGTGGTCTACGGTCACGCATCCGCGATCCCCGCATCGCCGCCGCTCAGTACGGCGGACGCGGAAAACAGTTGGCCGGCCGGACATGGCCGGTAGATGGTGTTGAACTCTTCGGGCCCCGGCACGACAGGTGCCGGGGCCCCCTGACGCGTGATGAAAGGAACGTATGGTTCAACCTCGTTCGGCTGCCGAGGGTGCCACACACGCTCACGGCGGCATTGCGGACTCGGCCGGGTCCGGGGCCGGACCCAGGGCCGAAGACCGGTTCGACGATGAGGACTACCCCGCCTACAGCATGGGCGCGGCCGCGGAGATGCTCGGTGTCAGCCCCGCGTTCCTGCGGGCTCTGGGCGCCGCGAAACTGATCGAGCCGAAACGCTCCAGCGGCGGCCATCGCCGCTACTCCCGCTACCAGTTGCGGCTGGCCGCGCGCGCCCGGGAACTCGTCGATCAGGGCACTCCTGTGGAAGCCGCCTGCCGGATCATCATCTTGGAAGACCAGCTCGCCGAAGCGCTGCGCGTCAACGACGCGCGCGACCGCCCGCCCGGAGAAGCCACGCGGCCGTGATCGGCGTTTCGTGCCGCCGATTCTCATCGCGGCGGCCATGCGGAGCCGGAAACGAATCAGGGCTCGCACCCGTGAAGGTGCGAGCCCTGATACGTGACGCCGCTTTGTCAGGCGGCGACGATGTTCTCGGCCTGAGGGCCCTTCTGGCCCTGGGTGACGTCAAAGGCCACCTTCTGGCCCTCGCGCAGCTCGCGGTAGCCGCCCTGAGAGACGATGTTGGAGTAGTGCGCGAAGACGTCGGCGCCGCCGCCGTCCTGCTCGATGAAGCCGAAGCCCTTTTCCGCGTTGAACCACTTGACGGTGCCGGAAGCCATGTCGATCTCCTCTTGATAGGTGTGGCCGGAATCCGCGTCGTCACGAATTCCGCGTTGCCGCGATAGGCCCACACCCGGAGTAGACCGGGCAAACAAAAATGCACCTGAGGCTACATACCGTCAGGTGCACACAAGTTCATCATGGGTACCACAACTGCAACTACGTCTAACTTAGCACACGTGAGGCGCGATACGCATACCGCGCCGCCGTCCGCCCGGACAGATCGCGTTCCGCGCCGCACCCCCGCACCCCGCTCGCCTTCGGAAAGACGCCCCGGGGGGCGGGAGCACGGCGTCAGCGGTTGACGAGAGGGCCGGAGCTGGTGGAACCGCGGACGACGAGTTCCGGTTGGTAGACGAGCTCGACGTGCTTGCCGGGGGTGCCGCCGATCTCCTCCAGCAGCGTCTGCACCGCGGCCGCGGCCATGGCGCCGATCGGCTTGCGCACGGTCGTCAGCGGCGGGTCGGTGAACGCCATCAGCGGCGAGTCGTCGAACCCGACGACCGACACGTCCCCCGGCACCGACAGCCCGCGCTCGCGGGCGGCGCGGATGGCGCCGAGGGCCATCAGGTCGCTGGCGCAGAAGATGCCGGTGCAGCCCCGCTCGATCAGCGCGCCCGCCGCGGCCTGCCCGCCCTCGACCGAGAACAGCGAGTGCTGCACGAGGTTCTCGACGTCGCTCAGGCCGAGCAGCTGGGCCATCGCCTGGCGGAAGCCCTCGATCTTGCGGATCACCGGGACGAAGCGCCGCTGCCCCAGCGCGAGCCCGATCCGCTCGTGGCCGAGGTCCACCAGGTGCTGTACGGCGAGCCGGGCGGCGAGCCGGTCGTCCGGCGAGATGAACGGCGCCGGGATGGCGTCGCTGTACCCGTCGACCAGCACGATCGGCAGCCCGCGGTCGGTGAGCCGGGTGTAGCGGTCCATCCGGGCGGTCGTGTCGGCGTGCAGGCCGGAGACGAAGACGATGCCGGAGACGCCACGGTCGAGGAGCATCTCGGTGAACTCGTCCTCGGGCGCGCCGCCGGGCTCCTGCGTGCACAGGATCGGCGTGTAGCCGTGCTGGATCAGCGACTTCTCCATCGCCTGGGCGAAGGCCGGGAAGATCGGGTTGCCGAGCTCGGGGATCACCAGGCCGACCAGGCCGTTACTGCGCTGGCGCAGCCGCTGGGGCCGCTCGTAGCCCATGAGGTCGAGGGCGGTGAGCACGGCCTGGCGGGTGGCCGGGGCGACCCCCGCCTTGCCGTTGAGCACGCGGCTCACCGTCGCCTCGCTGACTCCGGCCTGAGCAGCGATGTCAGCGAGGCGCGTGTTGTGCATGGCCACCACTTTAGACATTGTCCCTGGTCCACCAGGTGGCGGAGTCGGGGGCCAGCCGGACCACGCCGCCGGAGGACTCCGGCCCGCTGCTGGCCAGCAGCGGCTCTCCGTACTCCGCGGCGCGGTCGTGCGGGATCTCCACCCATCCGGACGTCATGTTCAGGACGCAGGCGAACGTGTCGCCGCGCCGGAACGCGAGGGTGCCGGGCGGACTGTCGAGCCAGGTCAGCGTGCCGTCGCCCAGTTCCGGGCGCTCCCGCCTGAGGGCGAGGGCGGCCCGGTAGAGGCTGAGCATCGACGCGCCGTCCCTCACCTGGGCCTCCACCGACAGGTCACGCCAGCCGGCCGGCACCGGCAGCCAGCTCTCCGTGATGCCCGGCGGGCTGAACCCGTACGGCGGCTCGCCCGCGTCGGTCCACGGCAGCGGGACCCGGCAGCCGTCCCGGCCGCTGTCGGGGTCGCGCAGCCGCTGGGGGTCCTGGAGGTACCGCTCCGGCAGGTCGAGCACCTCGGGCAGTCCCAGTTCCTCCCCCTGGTAGACGTAGGCGGAGCCGGGCAGCGCGAGCATGAGCAGCGCCGCCGCGCGCGCCCTGCGCAGGCCCCGCTCGCCGCCGCCGTACCGGGTGACGTGCCGCTTGACGTCGTGGTTGGACAGCACCCAGGTCGGCGGCGCGCCCACCAGCGCCGACGTGCGCACCGACTCGTCGATGACCTCGCGGAAGCGCACGGCGTCCCACGGCGCCTTGAGGAAGTGGAAGTTGAACGCCTGGTGCAGTTCGTCCGGGCGGACGTAGTTGGCCAGCCGCTCGGGCGAGGGCGCCCACGCCTCCGCGACGCCGATCCGCTCTCCTTCATAGGAGTCGAGGATGCGGCGCCAGGCCCGGTGGATCTCGTGGACGCCGTCCTGGTCGAAGAACGGCACGACCTGGGCGCCGATCATCTCGGCCTGCCCGGCGGCGCCCACGTCGGGCAGGCCGGGGGCCTTGACCATCCCGTGCGCCACATCGATCCGGAAGCCGTCCACCCCGAGGTCGAGCCAGAAGCGCAGCACGTCGGCGAACTCTTCGTGCACCTCCGGGTGCTCCCAGTTGAGGTCGGGCTGTTCGGGGGCGAACAGGTGGAGGTACCACTGCCCGTCCCCGACCCGGGTCCAGGCGGGCCCGCCGAAGATCGACTCCCAGTCGTTGGGCGGCAGTTCGCCGGCGACGCCCTTGCCCTCGCGGAAGATGTAGCGGGCCCGCTCGGGGCTGCCGGGCGCGGCCCGCAGCGCCGCCTCGAACCAGGGGTGCCGGTCGGAGGTGTGGTTGGGCACCACGTCCACGATGATCCGCAGGCCGAGCCCGTGGGCGTCCTCGATCAGCGCCCGCGCGTCGGCGAGCGAGCCGAAGATCGGGTCGACGTCCCGGTAGTCGGCCACGTCGTAGCCGAAGTCGGCCATCGGCGAGGGATAGAACGGCGTCAGCCAGATCGCGTCCACGCCGAGGTCGGACAGGTAGCCCAGGCGGCTGCGTACGCCGAGCAGGTCGCCGACGCCGTCGCCGTTGCCGTCCGCGAAGCTGCGGACGTACACCTGGTAGATCACCGCGTCGCGCCACCACCGGGTGGTGACCACCGGCGGCGGGACGGCGAGTTCGGTCATGGGGATCCCCCGATTCTCATGTTGGGTCACGCCTTCGTCGCGCCGGCCGTCAGGCCGGTGACGAGGTGACGCTGGACGAGCAGGAAGACGGCGGCCGCCGGGATCGCGATCAGCACCGACGCGGCCGTGAGCAGACCCCACTCCGCCTTGTGCTGGCCGACGAACTGGCTCAGCCCGACCGCGAGCGTGTACTTGTCGTCGCCCGTCATGAACGCGGTCGCGTACGCGACCTCCGCCCACGCGGTGAGGAACGAGTAGAACGCGGCCACCGCCAGGCCGGGCTTGGCCAGCGGCAGGATCAGCCGCCAGAACGTGCCGAAGGGGGTCAGGCCGTCCACCCGGCCCGCCTCGTCGATCGACACGGGGACCGTGTCGAAGTAGCCCTTCATCATCCACGCGCAGAACGGCACGGTGGAGGTGAGGTACGCGACGACCAGTGACGGGAACTGGTTGATCAGCCCGAGCCCGGCCATCAGGTTGTAGATCGGCACGATGAGGATCGCCACCGGGAACATCTGCGTGATGAGCAGCATCCACATCACCGACCGGAACCCAGGGAAGCGGAACCGGCTGACGGCGTAGCCGGTGGTGGCCGACAGCAGCACACCGAGCGCGGCCGTGATGAGCGACACGATCACGGAGTTGGCGGCCCAGGTGAGGAACCTGGTCTCCCCCAGGACCTGGGCGTAGTTGGCGAGGGTGGGGTGGTCGACCGGCGCGACCGAGGCCGTCTCGATGACGCTCCTCGGCTTGAGCGAGGTCAGCACCAGCCACGCGACCGGGAACACCGACACGATGCTCGCCGCGATCAGCGTGAGGTGCAGGGCGGCCGACCTGGCCGGGGTGCGCCGGTCGCGGCTCCACGCCCCGGCTGGAGCGGGAGCCTGGGCGGGTGCCGGGGCGGGTGCCGGGGCGGCGGAAGCGGGGGCGGCGGAAGCGGTGGCGGGCACCGGGCTCGGCTCAGGGCTCGGCACCGGGCTCGGCTCAGGGGCGGGTGCGGGGGCGGCGGGGCTCACCACGCCTCCCCCTGCCGCCGCAGCGCGCGCTTGTAGACGGTGGCCAGGACGACGAGCAGCGCGAGGATCACCAGGCCCCAGGCGGCGGAGCCGGAGTAGTTCCTGATGCCCTCGAACGCCTGGCGGTAGGCGTACGTCACGAGGATCTCCGTGGATCCGCCCGGTCCTCCGCGGGTCAGCAGGAAGATGACCGGGAACTGGTTGAACGTCCAGATCGTGCCGAGCAGCACGACCGTGCTCGACACCGGGCGCAGGCCCGGCAGCGTGATGTGCCGGAACCGCTGCCATGGGCTGGCGCCGTCGACCTCGGCCGCCTCGTACAGTTCGCGCGGGATCGCCTGAAGACCGCCGAGCAGCGCGAGCATCATGAAGGGCACGCCGAGCCAGACGTTGCAGGCGATCACCGAGACCTTCGCCCAGAACGGGTCGTCGAGCCAGGCGATCCCGGCGAACCCGGCGGCCCGCAGCATGGCGTTCACCACCCCGAACTCGCCGTTCAGCAGGTAGCGCCAGATGAACGCGGACACGAAGGCCGGCACCGCCCAGGGCAGCACGAGCAGCATCCGGTAGAGCGACCGCAGCCGCAGCGGGCGGTTGAGCAGCAGCGCGAGACCGAGGCCGATGCCCACGTGCAGGGCGACGCACACGACCGTCCACACGATCGTCCAGGCGAGCCGGCCGAGGAACTCGGGCGAGGTGAGGATGGCGGCGTAGTTCTTCAGGCCCACGAACTCGTACGTGGACGGGATGACGTTCATCCCGATCGTGCGGCCCATGTTGGCCTCGGTCGCGTCGGTCAGCGACAGGTACACGCCGCGGGCGAGGGGATAGCCGACCAGCACCAGCGTCACGATGACGACCGGCGCCGTCATCGCCCAGGCGTACCAGTGACGCGACAGGAGGCGCCGCGCCCCACTGCGGGGCGCGGCCCTTCTCGTCGCGACGACGTCAGCCGTCATCGCCTACAGGCTCCAGCCCTTGAGGATGCCCTGGTATGCGGTGGCGACGTCCTTGAGCATGGGCTCGGTGGTCGTCTGGCCGCCCGCGAGCTTCTGGTAGCCCTCGACCAGCGGCTGGAACAGCGAGGCGGCCTCGGGGATCCAGGGGCGCTCGACGGCCGACTCCATCGGCTTCTGCCACTGGGCGATCTTCGGGTTGGCCGTGGCCTCGGAGGCGCTGTAGGCGGGCTGGCGGGTCGGCAGCAGGCCGAGCTTGCCGGCGATCTTCGCCTGGCTCTCCGCGCTGTCCATGAACTGGACGAACAGGTAGGACGCGTCGAGGTTCTTCGAACCGGCGTAGACGGTGTAGTCGTGGCCGCCCAGCGGCGCGCCCGCCTTCGCCGAGCCGGCCGGGACCGGAGCGACGCCGAAGTTGTCCGGGTCGTCCTTGAACACCTTGCCACCGAGGTTGTCGGCGTTCGACCACGGGCCGTTGAAGATCATCGCGACCTTGCCGTCCTTGAACGCGGTCTCCGCGTTCGTGTAGCTGTCCTGCAGCGCGGGCTTGACGGCGGCGCCGGACGTGATCAGGTCCTCGACGATCTTCACACCCGCCACGCTCTGCGGGGACGAGATCGTGATCTTCTTGTTCGGTACGTCGACGAAGTCGCCGCCCTCGCCGTATATGAACGGGAGGAGGAAGTAGGCGTCCACGTTCAGGGCGAGCCCGCCCGCTCCGGTCTTCGACTTGACGTCGAGCGCCGCCTTCTTGAGGTCGGCCATCGTGGCCGGAGGCTCGTCGTAACCCGCCTTCTTCAGCAGTTTCTTGTTGTACAGCAGGCCCAGGGTGTCGGTCACCTGCGGCACGCCGTACGTCTTGCCGTTGTACTTGCCGCTCGCGGCCGGGACCGGCAGGAACTCCTCGGGCTTGTCGACGGCCGCGGTGCCGTCGAGCGGCGCGAGGTAGCCGAGGGAGGCGAACTCCGCGACCCAGCCGACGTCGGTGCGCAGGACGTCGGGGGCGCCCGACCCCGACTGCGCGGCGGTCTTGAACTTGTCCCGCGCGTCCGCGAACGGCACGTTGACGTACTCGACCTTGATCTTCGGGTACTTGGCCTCGAAGTCCTTGATGAGCTCCTGGAAGACCGGACCCTCGGTCGTGGCGTCCGAGGTGTCCCACCAGGTGACCGTGCCGGACACCTCGGCGGGAGCGGCGCTCCCGGCGGGCGCCGATCCGGCGCCGCCCGAGTCGCCGCCCGAGTCGCCGCCACAGGCCGTAACCGCCAAAGCCAGCGCCGCGGCGACCACCGCGGACGTGAGGGCTCGCCTCATCTGTGTCGCACTCCTTGGTCAGGGGATTTGACCGGAAGGTAACAGGGGGCCACCGGTGATGAAAGGCCTTACAGAAAGTTTCAGCAATTTCGTTACCTTTGACCCCTCCCGGAGTGCGTCAGGGAGGTCACGGCATAACCCTGACACGCGGCTTTAGCAAGGGGAAAGTTTGGAGTAACGGCAAGTTGCAGGCAGATGCCGGATCTTTCACGACACGTATGGACATGAGTGCCCGCGACGCGATGTACTACCTCATCATTTACATCGGCGGCTGGGGATCCGGGCTCTCCTGCCCGGGAGGAACGAGCTTGCAATGAGCACCGTCGTCCTCGACAACGTGACGAAGATCTACCCGGGGGGGTACCTCGCGGTCGACCGCATGAACCTGCGTGCGGACGAGGGCGAGCTTCTTGTCCTGCTCGGCCCGTCGGGCTGCGGGAAGTCCACGCTGCTGCGCATGATCGCGGGACTGGAGGAGATAACCTCCGGCGACCTGTGGCTGGGCGGGCAGCTCGCGAACCACCTCGCTCCCCGGGACCGGGACGTGGCGATGGTGTTCCAGAACGGCGCCCTCTATCCGCACCGGACGGTGCGCGGCAACCTGTCGTTCCCGTTGGAGATCGCCAAGGCCGACCCCGCCGCCGCCAAACAGCGGGTCGTCGAACTGTCGCGGGCGCTGCACATCGACGAGACGCTGGACCGGCGTCCGGGCACGCTGTCCGGCGGCCAGCGCCAGCGCGTCGCCATGGGCCGCGCGATCGTGCGCCAGCCCTCCCTCTTCCTCATGGACGAGCCGCTGTCCAACCTCGACGCCGGCATGCGCACCGAGTTGCGCATGGAGATCTCGTCACTGGTGCGCGCGCTCGGAGTCACCACCATCTACGTGACGCACGACCAGGTCGAGGCGCTGACCCTGGCCGACCGTATCGCGATCATGAACAGGGGCGTGCTGCAGGACCTCGGCACCCCCGCCCAGGTCTACAACGACCCGGCGACCGCCTTCACCGCCGCGTTCCTCAACTCCCAGCAGCTCAACCTGCTGGCGGCGACCGTGCGCACCCCGCAGAACAAGTTCATCATGCTCGACTTCGGCCCCCATCAGATCACGATGCCATGGACCGATCCACGCGCGTACGCGGTCTCGCAGCACACCGGCATGCAGATCATCGTGGGCATCCGGCCGGACGGGCTCGTCCCGGTGCCGGAGAAGACCGAGGGCCCGACCTTCTTCGGCCGGGTCAGGACGCTGGAGTACCACGGCCACGAGTGGCTGGCCTACCTGGAGGCGGGGATCCCCGCCGTCACCGCGCCGGAGCCGCCGGACCGCCGCCAGATGAACGGCTCCAACGGCGGCGGCAGGGCGCGGTCGATGATGCGCCGCCTGCTGAACGGATCGCCGGCGCCGGAGGAGCAGGAGGAACCGCCGCCGGTCTCGACGTCGGGCACGCACCGTCGCGCCGACCTCATCGTCCGGCTGGGCAACCGGCCGGTGTGGCGCGCGGGCGAGCACGGCCGGGTCGCCGTCGACGTCTCCCGCCTCATGCTCTTCACCATGGACGGCAACCGCATCGACCCGCCCCGCCGCTGACGCCACCCGCCGTCCCGGCCCGCGGGCCAGGGCTCACACCGTACGGCTGACGCCGCCGGCCAGCACCGAGACGATCCCCACCAGCCGGACGATCTTGTCGACCTCCGCCCGGTGGAACGCCGGGCCCTGGGATCGGGCCACCACGAGGTGGACGCCGTCCATCGGCACGCTGACCAGGTGCAGGTCGCCCTCCTCGAACGCCGTGGCGCGCAGCGGGATCAACTCGGTCGCGGGCACCGACTCGGGCGCCTGCCAGCTTCCGTGGACGACCGCGCCGCCGGTCGAGTCGACGGTCACCGCCCACTCCGCGCTGACCAGATCGGCCACCGCGTCCACGAGGGTGACGTACGCGCGGTCGGGGTCGCCGGCGACGTGGCCGAGGAGGTCGTAGTCGAGACTCGCGCCGGGCACCTCCCGGGTCGGCCACACGCCCTCCACCCGCGTGCCGGGCACCACTCCGATGCGGTCGCGCAGCTCGGCGGGCTCGAACACCCCCGACCAGGAGACGGTGAAGTCGTCCACGGCCCGGCCCGCCTCCCGTTCCAGCACGGTGACCTGCAGGATGTCGGCGCCCATGACCCCGAACGCCCGCGCCACCTGGCCGAGCACCCCCGGCCGGTCGGGGAGCGAGACCCTCAGCCGCAGCAACATCCCCACCACCTCCTCCTCCATCCGCGCCGGGCGACGCGACACCAACAGTGTCGGACACAGGTTTCACGCCTGTTACGGCGGCGGGTCACGAGGCGACTGGAATGTTTCTGGAAATTTCAGCAAATGCTTGCACCAACGTGGTCAGGACAGTAGCTTCCGGGCCATGGTGACCCCCCAGCACCGGCGCGGGCGCGCGCCCCTCGCGGCACTCTCGGCCACGGCACTGGCCGCCGCGCTCCTCGCCGCCCCTCCCGCCACCGCCTCCGCCACCACGTCCCTCACCACGTCCCCCACCACCGCGCGGATCGCCGTCCCTCAGGCCGGCGGGACAGCCGCCGGGACCACGGCGAGAACCGGCGCCGGGACGGCCACGAGCCACGCCGGGCCCTCCGCCGCGCCGCCGGACGCCGAGCTCGCCCGGGACGCGCTCCGCGTGAACCTGTCCCGCGAGCGCCTCTACTTCGTGATGACCGACCGGTTCGCCGACGGCGACGCCTCCAACGACCGCGGCGGGCTGACCGGCGACCGGCTGACGACCGGGTTCGATTCCGCGGACAAGGGCTTCTACCAGGGCGGCGACCTCGCCGGGCTGATCTCCAGGCTCGACTACGTCAAGGGCCTCGGCAGCACGGCCATCTGGCTCACGCCGTCGTTCAAGAACCGTCCCGTGCAGGGCACCGGGGCGGAGGCCAGCGCCGGCTACCACGGCTACTGGATCACCGACTTCACCGCGATCGACCCGCACCTCGGCACCAACGCGCAGATGAAGAGCCTCGTCAAGGAGGCGCACAAGCGCGGCATGAAGGTGTTCTTCGACATCATCACCAACCACACCGCCGACCTCGTCGACTACGCCGAGAAGACGTACGGCTATCGCGGCAAGGCCGCCTATCCCTACGTGGACGCCTCCGGCCGCGTCTTCGACGACCGCGACTACGCCCTGCGCGACGACTTCCCGAAGGTCACCGCGAAGTCCTTCCCGTACACGCCGGTGGTGCGGGCGAGGTCGAAGGTGCCGTCCTGGCTGAACGACCCGACGATGTACCACAACCGGGGCGACTCGACCTTCTCCGGCGAGAGCTCCGAGTACGGCGACTTCTCCGGCCTCGACGACCTGTGGACCGAGCGTCCCGAGGTCGTCAAGGGCATGACGGACATCTACCGGACGTGGGTGAAGGAGACCGGGATCGACGGTTTCCGCATCGACACCGCCAAGCAGGTGAACCTGGAGTTCTGGCAGCGCTTCGCGCCCGCGCTGCACACCTACGCGGCCAGGCTCGGCAACGACAGGTTCTTCATGTTCGGGGAGGTCTACACGTCCGACCCCGCCGTGGAGAGCCGCTACTCGACCACGGGCACGCTCGACGCCACACTCGACTTCGGCTTCCAGGAGGCCGCCCGCTCCTACGCGGCCGGCGGCGACGCCGCGGGCCTGAGCAGGCTGTACGCGGCCGACGACTACTTCACCGACGCCGACTCCAACGCCGCGTCGCTGCCGACGTTCCTCGGCAACCACGACATGGGCCGCATCGGCTACTTCCTGAAGCAGGCCGCCCCGTCGGCCGGGGACGCCGCCCTGCTCGCCCGCGACCGCCTCGCCCACCAGCTCATGTATCTCACCCGCGGCCAGCCGGTGGTCTACTACGGCGACGAGCAGGGCTTCACCGGCGACGGCGGCGACAAGGACGCCCGGCAGACCATGTTCGCCTCGAAGACCGCCGACTACCTCGACGACGACCTCATCGGCACCACCGCCACCCACGCCGCGGACAACTACGTCACCACCCACCCGCTCTACACCTCGATCGCCGAACTGGCCCGGCTCCGCGACCGCTATCCCGCGCTGGCGGACGGCGCGCAGGTCGAACGGCTGGCCGACGGCGGTGTGTACGCGTTCTCCCGGCTCGGCGCCGGAGAGCGGGTCGAGTTCGTGGTCGCGCTCAACAGCGGCACGGCCGCCAGAGCCGTCCAGATCCCCACGTACTCGGCCGGTGCCTCCTTCACCCAGGTGTACGGGGGCACGCAGGCGCTCACCAGCGCGGCGGACGGGAGGCTGGCCGTGACCGTGCCGCCGCTGACGGCCGTCGTCTACCGCGCGGACAGGGCCCTCGCCACCCCGGCGGCGGCTCCGCGGATCTCCCTCACGCTGCCGGGGACGGCACTGCGCGGAACCGCCGGCGACGGCCGTGTGCCGATCTCGGCGGAGGTGCCCGGCGGCGGCTTCGCCCAGGTCACGTTCGCCGTCAAGGCGGGCGACGCGCCGTGGCGGGTGCTCGGCACCGACGACGCGCCCAACGGCCGCGTCTACCGGGTGTTCCACGACCTGACCGGCGTGCCGGAGGGCACCCCTCTCACGTACAGGGCCGTGGTGAAGGACGCGGCGGGCCGGTACGCGGGCGCCACGGCGGCCGCGACCGCCGGGCCGGAGCCGGCCGGGGAGGAGCCGGGCGCGGTGAAGCGCGACCACCTGGTGGTCCACTACCGGCGCGACGGCGGCGACTACGACGGCTGGGGCCTGCACGCCTGGGGCGACATCGACCAGACGGTCGAGTGGGGCTCGCCGGTCGCCTTCGAGGGCGAGGACGCCTTCGGCCGCTTCGCCTGGCTCAAGCTGAAGCCGGGGGCCACCGAGGTCGGCCTGATCACCCACAGGGGCGACACCAAGGACCAGGGCGACCGGACGGTCAACCCGGCCCGAACGGGCGAGGTGTGGCTCACCGAGGGGAAGCCCGGGGTGTACGCCTCCCGGGCCGCCGCCCAGGGCTACGCCACGATCCACTACCACCGCCCCGACGGCGCGTACGACGGCTGGGGCCTGCACCTGTGGGGCGACGCGCTCGCCGACGGCGCGGGCACCGAGTGGGCCTCGCCGCGCCCGCCGGACGGCACGGACGCCTTCGGGGCCTTCTGGCGGGTGCCGCTGAAGAACGCGGACGCGCCGCTGAACTACATCGTGCACAGGGGCGACACGAAGGACCCCGGGCCGGACCAGTCGTTCGTCCCCGCCCGGCAGCCCGAGGCGTACGTCAACGCGGGCGAGAACGCGGTCCACGCGAGCGCGGCGGCGGCCCGGCACGTCGCGGTGCTGCACTATCACCGGGCCGACGGCGACTACGACGGCTGGGGCCTGCACTTCTGGGGCGACGCGGCCGGGTCGGTCGAGTGGGGCGACCCGCTGAAACCGGCCGGGAAGGACCTCTTCGGGGTGTACTTCGAGGCGCCGCTCAAGGAGGGCGCGCGGTCGCTCGGCTGGATCGTCCACAAGGGCGACGTCAAGGACCAGCAGGCCGACCAGTCGCTCGACCTCGCGATAAACGGCAACGAGGCGTGGAAACTGTCAGGTGTGGACGGATACCTGCTGCCGCAACCGCCGGCCTCCGGAGCGGACGCCGACCTGTCGAAGGCCACGGCCCAGTGGATCGACCGCGACACGGTGGCCTGGAAGGGCGAGGTCGCGACGGCGAACCACTACGCGCTGGCCTACTCCCCCAAGGGCGACATCGCGTACGAGAAGGGTGATCTCACCGGCGACGTCCACCTGATCCGGCTGGCCCCCGGGCAGTTCAGCGACGCGCAGAAGGCCGCCTGGCCGCACCTGGCAGCGTACGGCGCGCTGAAGGTGGACCCGCGCGACGCCGGTCTCGTGCGCGACGCGCTGCGCGGCCAGGTCGTGGCGGTCGAGCGCGGGCCCTCGGGCGCGCTGCTGACCGCCACCGGCGTGCAGATCCCCGGCGTGCTCGACGACCTGTACGCCGCGGCCGCCAGGGCCCCTCTGGGGCCGACCGGCGGCGGCGCGCTGTCGGTGTGGGCGCCGACGGCCCGCACGGTCGAACTGGCCCTCTACGACGGCCCGTCGGCCGGCCACCGGACGGTTCACCCGATGCGCAGGGACGACGCCACCGGCGTGTGGTCCGTCGCCGGCCCGCCGTCCTGGCGGGGCAGGTACTACACCTATCTCGTCACCGTCTACGCCCCGGCCGCCGGGAAGATCGTGACGAACGAGGTGACCGACCCCTACAGCCTGTCGGTGTCGGCCGGGTCGGGGCGCAGCCAGATCGTGGACCTGGACGACCGGGCGCTGCGGCCGGACGGCTGGACGGCGCTGCGCAAGCCCCCGGCGGTGCGGCAGGACCGGGCGTCGATCTACGAACTGCACGTGCGCGACTTCTCCGCCTCCGACGCCACCGTGCCGGCCGCCGAGCGCGGCACGTACAAGGCGTTCACCGAGACGGGCAGCGCGGGGATGACCGAGTTGCGGAGCCTGGCGAAGGACGGGCTGACCCACGTCCACCTGCTGCCGGTCTTCGACTTCGCGACCGTGTCCGACCTGGCGGCGGACCGCGCCGAGCCGGGCTGCGACCTCGCCGCGCTGCCGCCGGACTCCGACCGCCAGCAGGCGTGCGTCGCGGAGACGGCCGCGAAGGACTCCTTCAACTGGGGGTACGACCCCCTGCACTACACGGTGCCGGAGGGGTCGTACGCGACCCACCCGGACCGGCGGATCAGGGAGTTCCGCGGGATGGTCGCGGGGCTGAACGGCGCGGGGCTGCGGGTGGTCATGGACGTGGTCTACAACCACACGCACGCCGCCGGGCAGGACCCGGGCAGCGTGCTCGACCGCGTCGTCCCCGGCTACTACCAGCGGCTCATGGACGACGGCACGGTGGCCAACTCCACCTGCTGCGCGAACACCGCCCCGGAGCACGCGATGATGGGCCGCCTCGTGGTCGACTCGATCGTCACCTGGGCGCGGCAGTACAAGGTCGACGGGTTCCGGTTCGACCTGATGGGTCATCACCCCAAGGCGAACATCCTCGCCGTGCGGAAGGCGCTCGACGCGCTGACGCCGGACAGGGACGGCGTGGACGGCAGGTCGATCATCCTGTACGGCGAGGGCTGGGACTTCGGCGAGGTCGCGGGTGGCGCCCGGTTCGAGCAGGCCACGCAGGCCGCCATGGCCGGGACCGGGATCGGCACCTTCAACGACCGGCTGCGCGACGCGGTGCGCGGCGGTTCGCCGTTCGACGCCGACCCGGGCGTTCAGGGCTTCGGCTCCGGCCTCGCGGACCGGCCCGGCGACCGGCTCGCGCACTACGAGGACCTGATCAGGCTCGGGCTCGCCGGCAACCTGCGCGACTTCACGTTCACCGGGTCGTCGGGCACGCCGGTGAAGGGCTCGCAGATCGACTACAACGGCGGCCCCGCGGGCTACGCCGCCACGCCGGGCGACGCGGTGACGTACGTGGACGCGCACGACAACGAGACGCTGTTCGACGCTCTGGCGTACAAGCTGCCGCGGGACACCCCGATGGCCGACCGGGTCAGGATGCAGACGCTGTCGCTGGCGACGGCCCTGCTCGGCCAGGGCACGGCGTTCGTCCACGCCGGAAGCGAGCGGCTGCGGTCCAAGTCGCTCGACCGCAACTCCTACGACTCGGGCGACTGGTTCAACCGGCTGCTGTGGGACTGCGAGCGGGGCAACGGCTTCGGGGCCGGCCTGCCGCCCGCGAAGGACAACGAGGCGCGCTGGCCGTACGCGCGGCCGCTGCTGGCCGATCCCGCGCTGCGGCCGGACTGCGCGGCGATCGGGGCGGCCCGGGCCGGGTTCGGCGAGCTGCTGCGGATCAGGTACTCCTCCCCCGCGTTCTCGCTGGGCTCGGCGGCGGAGATCGCCCGGCGGGTGACGTTCCCGCCCTCGGGGACGCCCGGAGTGATCGTCATGCGGATCGACGCCGCCGGCGCCGACCCCGCGGTCAAGGCGCTCTACGTGGTGTTCAACGCCACCGCGCAGGCCGCCGCTCCGGCCGTGCCCGGCGTCAGGGGCGCCCAGGTCGCGCTGCACCCGGTGCAGGCGGCGTCGGCCGACCCGGTGGTGCGCCAGGCGGCGGCCGACCCGGCGAGCGGCGTCCTGCGCGTGCCCGCCCGCACGGTCGCGGTCTTCACCGAGGCGTCCGGTAATGCACCATAAATCCGTCTTTGGATAAGTTTGGTGTTCTATTGCCGCTCTTGCGAGTTTTTCGCGTAATGACCATGGATAGCCTCGGGTGATGCTCGTTCCCAAGCACCCCCGGTCACTCCGAGCCCGGCTGACGCTGATCGCGGCCGGGCTCGCGGCGTGCCTGCTGATCCCGATCGCGGTCGTGCTCAACGTGCTCGTGCGGCACGCGGTCGCCGAAGGGATCTGGAACGAGAGCCTGGACACCGCGAGCCGCGTCGCGGCCTCGGTCCGCGACGGCAGTCTGACCAATCCGGTGGCGACCGGCGGCAACGGCATCGACCTGGTGGAGGTGGTCAGCTCCGACGGCCGGGTGATCGCCAGCAGCGCGGGAGCCGACGGCGTCCACCGGCTGAGCCCGTTACACCCCGCCGCCGACGGCGACGTGACTCAGACGACCTCCTGCGCCCCCCACGGCCGCGACTGCCTGTACGTGACGGTGGTGCGCGTCTTCCCCGGCCCCGGCTCCGACTTCGTCTACGCGGGCCGCGCCGCCCCGGCGGTCCTCACCAGCCCCCTGGGCCTGCCGTCGCTGCTCCTGCTGGCCCTGATGCTCGCCGCGCTCTCGGGATGGGCCGCCTGGAAGACGGCCGGCCGCGTGCTGCGCCCGGTCGAGGCCATCCGGTCGGAGCTCGCGGGGATCAGCGGGAAGAACCCCGGCTCGCGGGTGCCCGAGCCGCCCGGCGACGACGAGATCGCCCGCCTCGCCAGGACCGCCAACGACGCGCTGGCCCGGCTCGACACCTCGATCCAGCGGCAGCGGCAGTTCGCCGCCGACGCCTCGCACGAACTGCTCACCCCCATCTGCGGGATCCGCGCCCAGCTGGAGAGCGCGCGGCTGCATCCCGAGGACACCCCCGAGGCCGTCCTCGCGGCGCTGCGCGACACCGAGCGCCTGGAGGCGATCGTCTCCGACCTGCTCCTGCTCGCCCGCATCCCCACGGTCCCCGAGACCGCGAGGGAGGAGGTCGACCTGTCGCATCTGGTCGTCGCCGAGGTCGACCGGCGGCCGGGCCGGTTGCCGACCCAGCTGCACGAGACGCCGGGGGTGATCATCTGGGGCATGCGCCGGCACCTCGCCCGGGTGGTGGCCAACCTGCTCGACAACGCCGAGCGGCACGCGCTGACCGGGGTGTCCGTGTGCGTCGAGCGGGCGGGTGACGAGGCGGTCCTGTGCGTGCGCAACGACGGCGGGTGCATCCCGGAGGCGGACCAGGAACGGATCTTCGAACGGTTCTACCGGACCGACGCGGCGCGCAGCCGCAGCCGGGGCGGCACCGGCCTCGGCCTGGCCATCGCCCGCGAGGTCGTGGAGGCCCACGGAGGGTCGATCCGGGTGGAGAACGTCGAGGACGGCGTGCGGTTCGTGCTGCGGCTGCCACTGGCGCCCGACCAGCCGGACGGACCGCCGGAACCCGGCGGCCAGAACGCGCGGCCGGACGGGCGGACCGCCGGAACCCGGCGGCCCAGAGGCGAGGACACCCAAAGTTAAGACCGGCGCCCCTGCGCGTTCAGCCGGGCAACCCCCAACGGGACAACCTGCTGGCTAGTTTTCTCGACACCCCCGCCCCCCAGGACCCCCGGGGTTCCCGATGTCGCAGGTGAAGGAGTCACTCGTGCGAGTGCTGGCAGTCGTCCCCGCCAGAGGTGGTTCGGTGGGCGTCCCGCTGAAGAACCTGGAGAAGGTGGGCGGCATTCCGCTCGTGGCCCGCGCGGTCGACGCCTGCCTGCGCGCCGAACTCGTGGACGAGGTGGTCGTCAGCACCGACCACGACCTGATCGCCCGGGCGGCCGAGGACGCCGGGGCCCGCGTGGTGCGCCGGCCCGCCGACCTCAGCGGCCCGACCGCCTCCAGCGAGTCGGCCGTGCTGCACGCCCTGTCCGAGACGCCGGGCGAGGACCCGGAGATCGTCGTCCTCGTCCAGTGCACCAGCGCGTTCATCGACCCCCGCGACCTCGACGCGGCCGTGGGCAGGGTGCTCGGCGGCGAGGCCGACTCGGTCTTCTCCGGCGTCGAGACCTACGAGTTCGTGTGGACCGGCGCCGGGCACGGGGTGAACCACGACCCGGCCGTGCGCCCGCGCCGCCAGGACCGCGAGCCCCACTTCCGGGAGACCGGCGCGTTCTACGTCATGCGTACGCCGGGCCTGCGCGAGCGCGGCCACCGGTTCTTCGGCACCGTCGCGGTCCAGCCGGTGCCCAGCCGGCACGCGGTCGAGATCGACGTCCCGGAGGATCTGGAGATCGCCCGGGCGCTCGCCCCGTTCGTGGACGAGCCGCTGCCCATCGACGTGGACGCGGTCGTCACCGACTTCGACGGCGTGCACACCGACGACCGCGCGTTCGTCGACTCCGAGGGCCGGGAGATGGTCGCCGTCAGCCGCTCCGACGGCATGGGGATCGCGCTGCTGCGCCGCGCCGGGGTGAAGACGCTCGTGCTGTCCACCGAGCGCAACCCGGTCGTCGCCGCCCGCGCCGCCAAGCTCGGCGTGCCGGTGGTGCAGGGCCTCGGCGCCAAGGACGCCGCGCTGCGCGCGTGGCTCACCGCCGAGGGGCTGGACCCCGAGCGGGTCGCCTACGTCGGCAACGACGTCAACGACCTGTCCTGCATGGCGATGGTCGGCTGGCCGGTCGCGGTGCCCGACGCCCACCCCCGGGTGCGCGCCGCCGCCCGCGTCGTGCTGTCGGCCCCCGGCGGAGCTGGAGCGGTGCGCGAACTGTCCGACCGGGTGCTCGCCGCCCGCCCGGCCGCCGCCCCCGAAGCCGCCCCCGAGACCGTTCCCGCGCCCGTTCTCCCGGCGTACGGCACGGCCCCGCTCGCGGAGCCCCGGCCGGTGCGGATCGGCAGGTCGCTGGTCGGGCCCGGGCAGCCGGTCTACGTGATCGGCGAGATCGGCATCAACCACAACGGCGACGTGGAGATCGCGCGCAGGCTGATCGACGTGGCCGCCGACGCCGGCTGCCAGGCGGTCAAGTTCCAGAAGCGGACGCCGGAGATCTGCGTGCCGCTGGAGCAGCGCGACCAGATCCGGCAGACGCCGTGGGGCGAGATGACCTACATGGAGTACAAGCTCCGCACCGAGTTCGGCGCCGACGAGTACGCCCACATCGCCAAGTACTGCGAGGAGCGCGGCGTCGACTGGTTCGCCTCGCCCTGGGACGTGCCGTCGGTGGAGTTCCTGGAGAACATGGACGTCGTCGCCCACAAGGTGGCCTCGGCCTCGGTGACCGACCACGAACTGCTCCGGGCGCTGGCGGCCACCCGCAAGCCGGTCATCCTGTCGACCGGCATGTCGACGATCGAGGAGATCGACGCCGCGGTGGAGATCCTCGGCACCGAGCGCCTGGTGATGATGCACGCCACCTCCACCTACCCGCTGCCTCCGGAGGAGGCCAACCTCCGCATGATCACCACGCTGCGGCAGCGGTACGGCGTGCCGGTCGGCTACTCGGGGCACGAGCGCGGGCTGCAGATCTCGCTGGCGGCCGTGACGCTGGGCGCGGTCACCGTCGAGCGGCACATCACGCTCGACCGCACGATGTGGGGCTCCGACCACGCCGCCTCGCTGGAGCCGAGCGGCCTGGAGCACCTCGTCCGCGACATCCGGATCATCGAGGAGTCCCTCGGGGACGGCGTCAAGCGGGTCTACCCCGGTGAGGAGGCCCCGCGGGCCCGCCTGCGCCGGGTCACGGCGTGATCACGCTTTCCGTGATCGTGCCCGTCAGGGACGGCGAGGCGTACCTCGGTGACGCCCTCGCGTCCCTGGCGCGCAACCGGACGCGCGAGTTCGAGACCGAGGTCGTCGTCGTCGACGACGGCTCGGCCGACGCGACGGCGGACGTCGCCGAGGACTTCCGGCGCGACCTGCCGGGGCTCTCGCTCGTCCGCAACGCGGCGCCGCTGGGGCTCGCCGACGCCCGCAACGCCGGGCTGAAGCTGGCCTCCGGACGGTACGTCACCTTCCTCGACGCCGACGACTGGCTCGCGCCGGGCTACCTGCCCCGGCTGGTCGCGGCGATCGAGGGGCTGGGCTGCGACTTCGTCCGGGTGGACCACGTGCAGGCCGAGGGCCGCAAACGGGAGACGCACCGGGCGCCGCAGCCACGCCGCGGGGTGGTGCTCGACCCGCGCGAGAGCATCCTGCCGGCCGGGCTCAAGACCATGGTCGACTACCCCTACGCCTGGGCCGGGATCTACCGGCGCGAGCTGGGCGACCTGCTGGCGTTCCCCTCGGGCCTGCACACCGCCGAGGACCGCCCGTGGATCTGGCGGCTGCACCGGCTGGCCCGGTCGTACGCCGTGGTGTCCCTCGCCGGGCTGTTCTACCGGCGGGGGCTCCCGGCCTCGCTCACCCAGATCGGCGACGAGCGGCAGCTGCACTTCTTCGACGCCTACGACATCGTGCTGGACGAGACCGAGCCGCGCTACCTGCCCAAGGCGGCCCGCAACCTGTGCGCGCTGCTCGCCCACCACGCCGAGCTGGCCGAACGGTTCACCCCGGCCGTACGGGCCCGGTTCGACGAGCGGGCGCGGGCGGCGCTCGCCCGGCTGCCGCGCGAGACGCTGACCGAGGCGATCGGCGGCCTGGAGCCCGAGCGGGCCGCCCTGCTCGGCCCCTACCTTCCCGGAGGCCCGAGTGCCTGACCCGACGCTGTTCTACGCCTCCACTCTGTTCGGCGCGATGACGCTCGCCGCGGCGATCGAGGAGGGACGGTTCGGCGGCGGGCCCAGGGTCCTGCTGGTGTCGAACAACGCGGCGATCCCGGAGGTGACCCCGGCGCCGGACGAGGCGCCGGGGTTCGCCGCGTTGCGCGGGGCGTTCGACCGCGTGCTGTCCTGGAACGAGATCATCGCGCCGCTGCACCCGTCGGACTGGAAGCCCCGCTCGATCGAGACGCCCATGCTCGGCCGCCTGCTGCGCGACCTGCTGGGGGAACCCGGCGAGCTGGTCCTGGAGTCGATCGCGGTGCCGCCGGCGCGGACGCTCGCGGGGCTGGTGAAGGACTGCCCGATCACCGTCTACTCCGACGGGCTGATGAGCTACGGGCCCACCCGCGACCCGCTGCCGCAGGAGATCGCCGGCCGGATCGGCCGGCTGCTCCACCTCGATCTCGTCCCGGGCCTGGCCCCCCTGCTGCTGGCCGAGCACGGCGTGCCGGCCGAGGCGCTGGCGGACGCGTCGTTCACGCGGGTGACGGGCCGGGTCGCGGAGGCGGCCGAGGCGGCCCCCCGCGCCGAGGCGATGATCCTCGGACAGTACCTGTCCTCGCTGGGCCTGCTCACCGCCGCCGAGGAGGCCGGGCTGCACGAGCGGATGCTGCGCGGCCTGGCGGCGCGCGGCCACCGCACCGTGCTGTTCAAGCCGCACCCCGCGGCCGGGCGGCGGCACGCCCGCGAGCTGCGGCCGGTCGCCGCGGAGCTTGGCGTCGAGCTTCTGGTGGCGCCGGAGACGACGCCCGCCGAGGCGTGCTTCGCCGCGCACCGCCCCGACCTGGTCGCCGGGTGCTTCTCCACCGCGCTGGTGACCGCGCGGCGGCTGTTCGGCCTGCCGGTCGCGGCCGCCGGAACCGGCCTCGTGCTCGAACGGCTCACGCCCTACGAGAACAGCAACCGGATCCCGGCGACGATCGTGGACGCGACGCTGCCCCGGCTGGAGGCCGACGGCACGATCGCCGAGCCGCCCGCCCACGACCTGCCCGCCCTGGTCGCGGCGGTCGGCTACTGCATGCAGAGCGCCGCCCAGCCCGGGCTGCGCGAGGCCGCGGCGGCCTACGTGCGCGACCACGGCCCGGCCCGCTACTTCAAGAAGCGCAGGCTGGAGGCGCTGGGCCTGATCGAGCCCCCGCCTCCCCCGCCCGCGCAGCCGGCCTCACGCCTGCGCCGCCTGCTCACCCGCTGACCAGTGAAAGGCCCTCCTTCCGGCGGGCCACCCCGGCGACGGTAGGGCGTGCCTCACCCTGTTTCCGGATGCCTCGGCCATGTCGCCGGCACAGTCGTTATCTCTACGGTGAGCGCATGACAAAGCCAGCGAAACAGCCGGTCAGACCGGCACCGGTCCGCTCCGCGCATCGGGTGAAGACCGTGCCGGTCGTCCTGTCGGCTCTGTCCACGCTCCTGGGCCCGGCCGTACTGCCGGCGGCGGTCCGGGCCACGCCGAACCTCACCTGGAGCGGGTGCCCTGTGGGCCAGGGCCCGGCGGACATGGAGTGCGCCACTGTCGAGGTGCCGGTGGACTGGTCCGCGCCGGGAGAGACCACGATCAGGCTGGACCTCGCCCGGCTGCCCGCCACCGGTCCGTCGCCCCGTCTCGGCAGCGTTCTCGTCGTGTCCGACGGCGGTCCGGGCATCCAGGGCGTCCTCTCCTCGACTCCGGAGTCGTTCACGAAGTTGCGCGAGCACTTCGACGTCGTCGGCTACAACCCGCGCACCAGTGTGGCGGGGCGCTATCTGCCGCCCTCCTGTGGAGTTCCCGGGCTACCGCTCAACGACCCGCGTGACCGGGCCGCATACGAGGTCCAGGCAGCCGCCCTCGAACGCCTGGTGCAGCGATGCCGCCGGGACGACACGACCGGTCTTGCCGACCACCTGGACTCCGACTCGGTGGCCAGGGACATGGAGGCGATCCGAACCGCCCTTGGCCAGGACAGACTCACCATGTTGGCCTTCTCCTACGGCGGTGTTCCAGCCGCCGCGTACGCGCGCCTTTATCCGGCGCACGTCCGGGCCATGGTTTTCGACGCCACACCCGACGCGACGGTGGGCTGGCGCGGTGTGGAACGCGCACAACTGCGCGCCACCGAGGCGGCGTTCACGCGCTTCACGAACTGGTGCGCCGATGACGACGCGTGTGCCCTGCGGGGGTGGAACGTGCGCACGCTCTGGCGCCGGATGATCACGAGCGTCGGCCGCAGGCCCGTCATGTACGCCTCCGCGCGGCTGGGCGAGATCAGACTGACCGATCTGCACCTCAAGGCGGTGGCCCGGCTGGTCCTCCCCGTTCCGGAGAGGGCACCGGAGTTCGCCGACGCGCTGCGCAAGGCGAGCAAGGGCGACTTCGCCTGGTTCGGCGAGCAGGTCCTGGGCGTCTCCGCGAGCTGGAGCTCGCCGGGCGCGGTGGCGACCCGGTGCCCGGACGGCCTGGTGAGGCTGGGGTACGAGGCGCTCGTCAGCGACCACCGTCACAGCGAGCGGATCTCCCACAACTTCGGCGGCGGGGTCGGCATCGGGCTCGAAGCCCTGGCCTGCTCCGGCTGGCGTCACCGGCCGGTGAACCCGCTTCGCCCCCTGCCGACCGGCCTGCCTCCCGCGCTGGGACTTGGCGGCGACCGTGACTTTCCGGTCACAGAACTCCTGATGAGCCGGATCCCAGGCTCGGTCGCCGTCCGCTATGACGGCCCCGTCCACGTCGTCTACCTGCGGGCCAAGGATCCGTGCGTGACGGGATACGCCGACCGGTATCTGACGAGGCTGACGGTGACTCCCGCAGGCACCGTCTGCTCGCTCCGACGGCCATGACGCGGCAGGAAAGACGCCCTTCCGCGGCTCCCGCCTGGACCACGACCGGCGGAAAGGTGGGGTTTGCCGCACCTTCACCCGGGATGTCCGGGCCATGTCGTCGAGCCGTGCCGCTCTCTAGGGTTGGCGCATGACCACTCCCTGGGACCGGATCCGCGGCCACTGGTCGTCGCCGACCTGGCTCCGTACCATCCATGTGACGGCGGGCGTACCGATCGCGCTCACGTCGGCGGCGGCGATCTCGGGGCTGGTCGCGCTGTCGATAGCGCTGGCGTGGACAGTCGTCGTCCCCCTGGTCTCGCTGCTTGTCCTCACCTGGATCGTGCCGCGGCTCACCCGGCTGCAGCGCTCCCGGTTCGCCGCCTTCCTCGGCCACGGGATCCCCGAGGTAACACGTCTCCCCCGGGACGGAAGCCCGATCAGGCGACTTCTCCTGCAGGCGCGATCGGGCGTCCTCTGGCGGCAGGTCGCCTATCACCTGGCGATCGGGCCCGTGATCGGCGCCGCGGGCTTCCTGAGCGGGGCCGTGGCGTGGTCGGCGTGCCTGGTCGCGGCCATCGTCGCCGTACGACTCCTGATGGTCGGAGGCGGCTGGACCGCCTCCCTGCCCGCGGCGGGCGCGCTCTCGCTGTTCGTGGTGGTGCCGTGGCTGCTTCGGGGGATCACCGCGCTCGACGCGGTGGCGGCGCGTGCGCTGCTCGGTCCCAGCGTGAAGGACGAGTTGGCCCGGCGGGTGGAGACGCTGCGCGAGAGCCGGGCCGAGCTGGCCGAGGCCGCCGACGCGGAACGCCGCCGGATCGAACGCGACCTGCACGACGGCACCCAGCAGCGGCTCGTGTCGCTCGCCCTGAACCTCGGCATGGCCCGCGCCGCCTTCACCGACCTGCCGGAGCCCGCCCGCCAGGCCATCGCGCGGTCGCACGAGGAGGCCAAGCAGGCGCTGAAGGATCTGCGCGACGTCGTGCGAGGGCTGCACCCGGCCGTCCTCGACCACCAGGGGCTTGACGCGGCGCTGTCCGGTCTCGCGGCGCGCGCCCCCTTCCCCGTACGGCTCAGCGTCGACGTGCCGGAACGGGTCGCTCCCGTGGTCGAGGCGATCGCGTTCTTCGTGGTCTCCGAAGCCCTGACCAACGTCGCCAAGCACGCGCGGGCCTCCGGGGCCGACGTCACCGTCCGCCGCGACGCCGGCGTGCTCCGCGTCGTCGTACGCGACGACGGGCACGGGGGCGCCGAGCCCACCAGAGGGTCGGGCCTGCGCGGTCTCGCGCAGCGGGCGGGATCGGTGGACGGCACCCTGCGCGTCGACAGCCCGAGCGGCGGCCCGACGACGATCGAGGTGGAGCTTCCGTGCGCGTAGTGCTCGCCGAGGACTCCGTCCTCCTCAGGGAGGGCCTCGTCTGGGTCCTCGGATCAGCCGGCATCGAGGTCGTGGCCGCGGTGGACGACTCCGAAGGGCTGCTGCGGGCGGTCGACGAGCACGAGCCCGATCTTGTCGTCACGGACGTGCGGATGCCACCCACGCACACCGACGAGGGGCTGCGCGCGGCGCTGTTGCTGCGGCACCGGCGGCCAGGGCTGCCGATCCTCGTCCTCTCGCAGTATGTCGAGGAACGCTACGCGACCCGGCTGCTGTCCACGGCGACGACCGGCGTCGGATATCTGCTCAAAGACCGGGTGGCCGACGTCGCCGAGTTCCTGGACTCGCTGCGCCGGGTCGCCGCGGGCGGCACGGCCCTGGACCCCGAAGTGGTCGCGCAGCTGTTGCTGCGCCGGCGCAGCGATCCGCTCGACCTGCTGACCCGCAGGGAGCACGAGGTGCTCGCGCTGATCGCGGAGGGACGGTCCAACGCCGGCATCGCCGAGGCGCTCGTGGTCTCCGAAAGCGCGGTCGGCAAGCACATCAACAACATCTTCGCCAAGCTCGGCCTCTCCGGCTCCGAGAAGGACCACCGGCGAGTGCTGGCCGTACTGCGATTCCTGAAGATTCGAGAGGCGACATGATGCGAAGAGCAGTGCGGATCGGATGGATCTCCGCCGGTGCGGCGCTGACCGTGTCCGTGGTTGGGGCGATGACGTGGGCGGCGTGGTTGGAGATCCGTCTCCCCCACGCCGGCGACTTCTCCTTTCCCGGCTCCTACCGGTCGTCGGTCCTCGACCAGCGAGGGACCGAGACGAGGACCGTGACGTACGCCGTCACGGCACCCAGGATCATCGTGGATGTGCGGGGCAGGGTGGACGTGCGGGTCGCTCCGGGCGCCCCCGGACGCCTCTCCGTCAGGCGGGAGACGACCTGGCACGGCGCCCCGCCCTCGCTGAGCGAGTCCTGGGAGTCGGGGAAGACGCTGCGGGCCGAGGTGACCTGCTCCCCGGGTCCGGGGCGGGTGGATGCCGGCTGCCGCACGGTCTACACATTGAGCGCGCCACCGGGCGTCGGCGTGCTGGTGACGACGCCTGACCGGACCGTGCCGTGCCCGCCAGCCGCGACGGAGGCGACCTGCGCCTCTGCGTAGCCGTTCGCTTATCGGAGAGGTGGGTCGTGGGGGGTGCGGATGAGGAGGATCGCGTGCGCCTCCTCGCCGCCGAGGGCCGCGTAGACATGGGGGACGTCCGCGGCCCACGAGATGTGCTCCCCCGCGGCGGCGGTCAGCGGCGCGGCGGCCGGGCCCGTCCTGACCGTCCCCCGGATGACCGAGAGGTGCTCGGTGACGCCGGGCGGGTGCGCGGGCGAGGTCTGCTCCACCCCGGCGAGTATCCGCAGCCGGAGCATCTCGTAGGTCGCGCCCGGCTCCCGGAACACCTCCAGCAGGGTGGAGACGACGGCCGCGCCCCGCACCGGCGAGGCCGCGCCGGCCGGAGCGCCTGGGTCCAGCGTCAGCGCGCTCATGGGGACCGACAACGCGCCCGCGATCGCGTACATCGTCTCCAGCGTGGGGTTGCGGGTCCCGTGCTCCAGCCCGGACACGGTGGCCTTGCCGACGCCGGCCCGGCGGGCGAGCTCCGACAGCGACAGCCCGCGTGCCTCCCGCAGCCCGCGCAGCCGCCGCCCGATGGCCGGGTCGAACCGGCTTGTCCCGTCTGCACCCACCTGGCTATGGTGACACCTGAAATCGTTCCGTAAACGGAACGATCGTGGTTGTGGCCGGATTCCAGGGAGGAACGGTGCGGATCCTTCAGCCGGTGCTCGCCGGACTGGTCAGCGCCGTCGTCGGTTACGCCAGCTCGTTCTCCGTCGTCCTCGCCGGCCTTCAGGCCGTCGGGGCCGACTCGCGGCAGGCGGCCTCCGGCCTGCTCGCGCTGTGCGCGGGCATCGCCGTCGCCGTCGCGGTCCTCTCCGTCCGGTACCGGATGCCCATCGCGATCGCGTGGTCCACTCCGGGCGCCGCGCTGCTCGTTGCGACCGGGCAGGTCTCCGGCGGCTACCCGGCGGCGATCGGGGCCTTCGCCGTGTGCGGTGTCCTGACGGTGCTCGCCGGGCTGGTCCCGTGGCTGGCCCGCGGCGTCGCCGCGATCCCGGGCCCCATGGCGGCGGCCATGCTCGCCGGAGTCCTGCTCCCGCTGTGCACCGCCCCGCTCCGCGCGATGGTGGACGTCCCGCTGCTGGCGGGACCGGTCACCCTGACCTGGGCGGTGCTCATGCGGTACGCCCGGCGGTGGGCGGTCGCCGGGGCGCTGGTCGCGGCCGTGGCCGGCCTCGCGATCGGCGGCGCCGCGTTCCCGGCCGCGTCCCTGCGCCCCGAACCGGTGTTCACGATGCCCGCCGTGACCCTGCCGGCCCTCGTCGGCATCGCACTGCCGCTGTTCCTGGTGACGATGGCGGGACAGAACGTGCCCGGGGCGGCCGTTCTGTCGACCTACGGCTATCCGGTGCCGCTGCGCGGCGCACTGGTGACGACCGGTCTCGTCAGCACGGCCGCCGCGCCGTTCGGCGGGCACGCCGTCAACCTCGCCGCCATCACCGCCGCCCTGACCGCCGGAGCCGACGCCCACCCCGACCCGGCCCGCCGCTGGACCGCCACCCTGGCCCTCGGCGCCGGGCAGCTCACCCTCGGGCTGGGCGCCGCCTTCGCCACCGCGCTCGTCGTGGCCTCACCGCCGGTCCTGGTCACCGCCGTGGCCGGGCTCGCGCTCCTCCCGGCCCTCGCCTCCTCGCTCGCCACCGCCTTCACCGGGCCGGACCGGCGGGAGGCGGCCGCGGTCACCTTCGTCGCCACCGCCTCGGCGACCTCCTTCGCGGGCATCGGATCGGCCTTCTGGGGACTGGTCGCCGGATCGCTCGCGCTCCTGCTCACCCGCCGCCGTACGGCACCGCGACCGGCCGAGCAGCCGGTGGCGCCGGCCGAGCCCGCGCCGCACGCGGAGACCGGGGCGGCGCGCCCGGCTTAGGTGACGGGCGTCCGGGGATCGGGAATCGCCGGCGCAAGGCGCGCCGAGCCGGGCTCTCCGGCGCCACGCCCGCCGGGTACGGCTGCGAGGTCGTCATCGGCTCCGGGCAGGGGCCATCGGGGCGAAGCCGAGGCCGGTGAGCACGGCCTCGCCGCGCTCGGCATGGGGGCCTCCGGCGAGCACCATGGTCCGAGCGGACTGGTAGCGGCAGCCGGCGGCGTCGAACGCGTCCGCCGTGGCCAGCAGCGCCTCCCGGTCGCCGTCGAGCAGGGCTCCGGCCCGCTCCACGATGGCGCCGGCGACCGGGTTCCCGGCCACGACGGTGCGGGCCTCGGCCAGACGGTCGCGGGCGCCGGGGCTCCCGGCGAGCACGGCGGCCTCGGTTCGGAGCGCGACGTACCAGTGGTGCCAGATCCAGGTGACCCACTTCCACACCTGCCCGGCCTCCGGCGCCATCCGTTCCAGCGCCTCCGGCGCCCGCCCGCGGTGCAGCAGGAGCAACGCGTCGAAGACGGCCCCGTAGCCGTAGGTGCCCTCCGGCGGGGTGCCGAGCCGCCCCAGGACCTCCTGCCATTCGCGCCGGGCCCTCCGGTCGTCGCGCAGGCCGTGGATCATCGCCACACCGGCCGCCGCCGGGCGGAGGATCGACAGGGCGGGGCTGCCTGCCCGCCGCCACGCGTCGAGGAACCGGACGCTGCCGGTGAGCACCTCGGCGACGTTGCCCGCCAGCGCGTCGACCATCAGCAGCCGGCATGTGGCGCGGTGACCGACCTCCGCCAGCGATGGGTGGCCGGCCAGCCGGCGTGCCCATCGGCGGGCGCCCGGCACGTCCCCCGCGCCGAGGCCTGCCTCGGTGACCATGGCGAGCGCGTCGACCAGCTCGTGGGTGCCGGCCGGCGAGATCGGCAGGGACGACAGGAGCGCGATCCGGCGCCGGGCCGTGCCGGCGGCGGCGAACGTGTCCCCGGCCCAGCTCTGCGCGCCGATGAGCGCGTCGAGCGCGGCCGACTCGGCGAGCGGGTCGCCGGTCCGGCGGGCGAGGCCGACCGCGTGCTCGGCGCGCGCGATCGTCTCCGGCACCTCGTTCTCCGACGGGCCCTGGGCGGCGCCGAACGCGTCGGTGAGCACCCCCGCCTCGGCCAGCGCCACCGCGGCCCGCGCGGCCGGATCGTCGCCGGCGCGCTCCCGCGCCTCACGGACCAGCGCGAGCGCCTCCTCCCGGGGCGGGAGCCGCACGAACGTGGTCGAGAACCGGAACGCGACGGTGGCGGCGGTCGCCAGGTCGGCGGCGGCGCCGGCACTGTCGCCCGAGCCGCGGGCGGCGTCCGCGGCCGCGCGGCGCAGGCGGTACATGTCATCACCGATCGTCCGGCAGCCGGCCACGGCCGCGGCCTGCCGGAGCATCGACGCGCTGTCGGCGGGGTCGCCCGCGAGTTCGGCCGCCTGCTCGTAGCGCCGCTGGGACTCGCCGGTCAGGTGCCGGGTGAAGGTCAGCTCCGCCAGACGCCGGGCGAGCTCGTACGCGTCCGCGCGCCGCTCCGGCCGGCCGGCCGCCCACGCCAGGGCCGCGCGGAGGTCGTCGGCCACCAGGTCGAACCGGGCCCGCCAGTCCGCTCGTACGACCGTCAGGCCGACGGCCTGGGCCAGGCACCAGCGCAGGTGCCGGGACCGGGCGTCGACCAGCTCACCGGCCTCGGCGAGCCGCTCCGTCCCGTACTGGCGGATGGTCTCCAGCGCCCGGTATCCGGTCCCGGCCGGGGACGCGGTCACCACCAGCAGGCTCTGTTCGGCGAGCCGGGCCAGGCCGTCGGCGACGATTCCTTCATCGACCGGGCCCTCGTCGACCGTGCCCTCGTCGACCGTGTCCTCGTCGACCGGGCCCGTGCCGACCGTGCCCGTGCCGACCGGGCCTGGCCCGAACCTGACCACCTCCGCGGCCGCCACGGCGGTGAACGGCGCCGTGAACACCGACACCTGCCGGAGCAGCGCCCGGTCGGCCGGCTCCAGCAGGGCGTGGCTCCAGTCCAGCGCCGCCCGCACCGAGCGGTGCCGCTCATCGGCGCGGGAGCCGCCGGTGAGCATCCGCAGCGGGTGGGACAGGGCCGCGGTGATGCCGTCGAGCCCGAGCGTGGGATACCGGGCGGCGGCCAGCTCGATCGCCAGCGCCATTCCGTCCAGCCGCGCGCAGATCGCGGCGATCTGGTCGCGCAGCGGAGGATCCAGCGGCCAGCCGACCGCCGCCGCCCGCTCCATGAACAACGCGACCGCGTCCGACTCGCCGTCGACGGCCAGTGACAGCGGCGGAACCGGATACACCCGCTCGAACGGCACCATCAGCCGGGCCCGGCTGGTCGCCAGCACCGTCATCCGAGGGCACGTCGCCAGCAGCCGCTCGAGAAACAGCGCCACGCCGTCCGCCACGTGCTCGCAGTTGTCCAGCACCAGCAGCGCATGCCGGTCGGCCAGCGCGGCGACCACGGACTCGGTCATGTCGCGGCCGGGCTGCTCACCGAGACCGGCCGCCCCGGCGACCGCGGTCGCGATCATGCCCGGATCGGTGACCGGGACGAGGTCGACGAACCACGCCCCGTCGGAGTACTCGCCGACGGCCTCCCCGGCCACCGCCAGCGCGAGCCGGGTCTTGCCCACTCCCCCAGGGCCGACGGTGGTGACCTGCCGGTGCGCCCTGATCATCTCGGTCAGCTCGGCCCGCTCGCTCGCCCGGCCGACGAACGAGGTCAGCGGGGCCGGCAGGACCGGCGCCGGATGCGAAGGAGCGGCGCCGGCCGCCTCGGGCGCGCGCCGGGCGAGCGCCCGCCGATCCGGCACCCGCAGCTTGCGGAGCAGCGAGGAGACATGGCTCTCCACGGTCCGCACCGAGAGGCACAGCCGTGCCGCGATCTCGGCGTTGCTGAGATGCGCGCCGACCAGCTCCAGCACCTCGGCTTCCCGAGGCGAGATCTCCACTCCTGTACCCATTGGGCTCATTTTGGCGTATCCGCGCCGCGTCCCCATCCGCACCGTCCGCGATCCGCGCCGCCGATCCGTGCTCTCGATCCGTGCTCTCGATCCGTGGCCGGTTCCGTGGTCACCACGGATGCGGGCCCACCGGGCCGGGAGGAAGGCTGTGACCACGCACCCAGCGGGTCGACGCGACCCACCACCGAAGGAGTGACCATGACCGACGCCTCCCCCAACGTGATCAGGACCGTGCTGCACCCCGTGTCCGACCTGGCCAAGGCCAAGGCGGTGTACGCGGCCCTGCTCGGCATCCCGCCGCAGACCGATTCGCCCTACTACGTCGGCTTCGACGTGGAGGGCCAGCACATCGGACTGGTGCCGGACGGCGGACCGCAGGGCATGACCTCGCCGGTGGCCTACTGGCACGTCCCGGACATCGAGGCGAAGCTGGCCGAGGTGGCCGCCACGGGGGCCACCGTGAAGGAGGCCGCGCACGATGTGGGGGGCGGCCGCCTGGTGGCCACCGTCACCGACCCCGACGGCAACGTCCTCGGGCTCCTGCAGGACCGGTGAGCACCGGCCTTCCCCTGCCCCATCCGCGACCCGGCCGCCGCCACGACGCCGAACCCACCTCGCCTGAAGGACCCGTCATGACCTCTTTCACGTCCGTCACCCTCGAAGTTCCCGACCCCACGGCCGCCGGTGCCTTCTACGACGCCCTCGGTCTGGGCCCGTACGTGAACGTACGCGCCTCGGACGCGCCGGCGGACGGCTTCCGCGGGTTCGCGCTGTCGCTCGTGGCGTCCCAGCCGGGCGACGTCGACGCCCTCGTCGGCGCCGCCCTCGACGCCGGCGCCACGACGCTGAAGCCCGCCGCGAAGGGATTCTGGGGCTACGGCGGCGTCGTACGCGCCCCGGACGGGACGATCTGCAAGATCGCGACCTCGAACAAGAAGGACACCCGCCCCGCCGCCCGGCACGTCGACCAGGTCGCGCTCCTGCTGGGGGTGGCGGACGTCAAGGCCAGCAGGCGCTTCTACGCCGACCGCGGCCTGGCCGTGGCCAAGAGCTTCGGCGGCAGGTACGTCGAGTTCGACACCCCGGCGTCGGCGGTCACGCTGGCGCTCTACCCGCGCCGCGCCCTCGCCAAGGACACCGGCGTCTCCCAGGAGGGCACGGGATCACACCGGATCGTGATCGGCGGCGACGCCGGGCCCTTCACCGACCCGGACGGGTTCGTCTGGGAGGCCGCCTCCGCCTGAGGCGGGCGGCGGGCCCGCACAGCGCCCTTCTGAACGGCGGGAGAGCGGCAGACTTCCGGCCTGCTGCCGCCAGATGTCCGTATCACATACGGCCACATCTAGGCGTTATATGGCTGGACGGCGTTTCAGCCGCGTTAGGCCGGGAGTCATTCCGACTGTCAAACATCCCCAGTGGACGTTCGCCTCGACGCCACCACTGGGGAACATCATGGATCCCGCCCTCAGCCGCCGCGCTTTCCTCCTCGCCTCCGGAGCGACCGCCTCGGGCCTCGCGCTGGAGATCGCACTTCCCGCCGGCCCCGCCGCCGCCTCGGCCGTGACGCCCTCGGCCACGACCCCCATGACGACGGTCCGCACCGTCGCCAGACCACACGGCACCAGCGGTTACCGCAGGCTGTCCGACGGCCCGGGCTGGCGGCGGGTGACCCGCACCGAACTGGCCGACGCCAGGAAGGACAGGGCCGAACGCCGTACGGTGCTGGCCTGCTTCGTCCAGTTCACCGACCTGCACATCACCGACGCGCAGAATCCGCAGCGCTACGAGTTCCTGCGCGCCGGAGACCTGGGCTCCTGGCGCCCGCAGGAGGCGCTGACCGCCGTCGGCGCCGTCTCACTGATCGAGCAGATCAACGCCCTGGGGCACGGCCCGGCCACCCGGGCGCCGATCGGCTTCGTCATGACCACCGGTGACAACACCGACAACAACTCCCGGATCGAGATGGAGTGGTTCCTCACCGCCATGACCGGCGGCCGCTTCACTCCCAACACCGGCGACCCCGGCGCGTACGAGGGCGTGCAGAACTCCGGCCTCGGCCTCTACTGGCAGCCCGACTCGGGCCTGCGCGACGTCGACAAGCGGGTGGGGTTCCCTCATCTGGACGGCTTCCTGAAGGCGGCCATCCGCGAAGTGAGCAGCCCGGGCCTGGCCGTACCGTGGTATTCCACCATCGGCAACCACGACCAGCTCTTCGGCGGCGCCTATTCCTCGGCCGGCGGTTTCTTCGCCGACCTGGCCACCGGCTCGCGCAAGCTGTTCTCCCTGCCCGCCTCCGAGGCCGGCGCCGTCTACCAGGCGCTGCGCCGGGGCGACCCCACGGGAGCCCGCTTCCGCGCGGCGTGGAAGCGCTACCGGGGCAAGACCCGCACGGTCACCGCCGACGAGCGCCGCGCCCCGCTGAGCCCGCACGCCTACATCGCCGCCCACCTCGACCCGGCGTACACCGGCTCGGGGCCCGCCGGCCACGGCTACACCCGCGACAACCTCGACAGCGGCCGGCTGGACTACTCCTTCCGAATCGCCGACGGGGTCGTCGGCATCAGCCTGGACACCACCGACCGCGGCGGCGACTACCGCGGATCGGTCGGCACCCGGCAGCTCGCCTGGCTGGAGCGGACCCTGAAGACCCACGCCGACGACATCGCGCTGATCTTCAGTCACCACCCGAGCTGGGCCATGACGAACCTCACCCCCAACCCCGCCAGGCCCGGCGAGAAGCGCCACAGCGGGCAGGAACTGCTGGCGGTGCTGAGGAAGCACGGCAACGTGGCCGCCTGGATCAACGGCCACTCCCACCTCAACAAGATCGTTCCGCATGGCGGCCTCTGGGAGATCTCCACCGCCTCCCACGTCGACTACCCCCAACTGGCGAGGGTCGTCGAACTGGCCGACAACCACGACGGGACGCTGTCGCTGTTCACCACGCTGGTGGAGTCGGCCGCGCCGCACCGCACCGACTTCACCGACCTGTCCCAGAGCGGCCTCGCCGCGCTCTACCGGGAGCTCTCGTTCAACTCCCCCGGCATCCGGAGCGGGCTGGCGGGCCTGCCCGGCGACCGCAACACCGAGCTTCTGCTGAAGAAGCGCTGACCGTGCGCGTGCGGGCGTACACCGGACTGCGTGCGCCCCGCACCGCTCACGGCCTCAGCTTGAGCCTCTTCCTCGACGCGCCCGGGAACACGACGATTAGGTGCTCCTCTCCCAGCTCGCCGACCCGCACGTGGACACGGACCCGGTAGCGGCCCTTCCCCGCGATCGCCAGGTTCGGCATCGGGGCGCCCGCGCCCACCTCTCCGCCCTCGCCCATCTCCGGCACGGTGAGCCGGCCGCTGCGGCTGACGACCGGCACCTCGTCGACCTGATCCCACCCGGCCGTCCGCCGTGGCGGCGGGGTGCGGAAGGCCTTCACCGTGAGGCACAGATCGGCGACGTCCTCGACGTGCCCGACGAGCACCGCGCTGCCGGCCACCCCGATGAGGGCGCTGTCGTCGAAGGACTTGTCCGTCGCCCGCTCCGCCGCCTCGTCGGCCGCTTCGTCCTGCGGGTCGTAGACCAGGTAGCCGGGATCGCCGTCGGCGAACAGGAAGTAGTTGGCGGTGGCCTGGACGACGCCCTTCGTCCGGGGCCACGGGTCGCGGCACTCGGCGTTCCGCTCGGCGACGTAGGCGTCGTTCGCCGCCTTCGTCTCGGCGGTCGACCGCAGCAGCTCGGGATGGGTCGCGCCGACGATCTCCGGGCAGACGTAGACGAGGTCCCACGGGTCCGCGCCCCAGGCGGGCCGCGCGCTCCCGGCCCGGGTCAGGATCGCCTCCTGTTCCTCGCGGTCCTTCGTGCGGCACAGCGCCCGCCCGTACGCGAGGACCTGCTGGTCGGACAGGCTGTCCGGGAACATGGGCGGGACTCCGCCGTCCGTGTTCCGCGCCCGGCACAGGAACGCGGCGTCGCGTTCCGCGGGTTTCAGGTCGCCGAATCTGGGCCGTTCATAGCAGTTCGCCGACCAGCCGGTGTAGGCGAAGTGCGGGGTCTGCTCCGGGTGGATCATCGCGATGACCGGCAGCAGGGCCACGGCCGCCGCCGCGACGCGGATCACGCGCCGCCGCGCGGGCGGCAGGTCCGCCGGGCGGCCCTCGGTGGGCAGTTCACGGGCGGTCGCCGCGATCCACACGGTGCTGACGAGCCCCAGCGCGTCCATCAGGACCGGTATCGCCAGATCGCCGCCGCTGGGAATCATCGCGAAGCGGACGTTGAGCGGGATCACCAGCACGTAGACGCCCACCGACACCCACCCGGCGGCCTGCGTGCCGCGGCTCCACCGGCCGTCGCGCCGCTGCCCGACGAGCGTGATGAGGGTCGCCGCCACTCCGCCCAGCATCAGGCACAGTCCGACGACGCCGCCCGAGCCGAGCTCCGGGAGGTCGAGTTCGTCGAGCAGGTCGTCGGCCATCCCGGCCAGCTCGACCGCGAAGATCGCTCCGGCCGCCGCGCGCAGCACGCGGGACCGCCAGCGGATGACGAGCAGGTAGAGGACGTCGATCGCGGCCCACAGCGCGAGCTGGAATACCGCGTCGACCGCGTCGGGGAGCAGCGCGATCGGAAACCACAGCACGAGGGCGTACGCCACCGCCAGATACAGCAGCAGGCGCAGCGCCCTCGCCCGGCGGTCCAGGAGTCCCGGCGCGGGGGCACGCAGGATCAGCCACAGGAGCGCGGACTTCACCAGGGCGGCCACGACCAGCGCCACGACCGTCGCGGTGCCGAACCCGCCGCGCGCGTAGAACCCCGCGAAGGCCGGCGGCGACCATTCGACGGCCACCCAGAGCCAGGCGTCGCCCAGCACCAGGCCCGCGGCCGCCGCCGCGAGGACCAGGCCCGCCGATCCGATCCTGATGATCCGCCAGAGACTGTCCGGAAGCACGGAACGCGATCTTAGTGCGGCACCGCCGTACGGGCGGGCACGGCGGAATCAGCCGTCCCGCCGATCAGACTCCGTGATCTTCGCGCGCCAGGGGCGGGACCGCTCAGCCCAGGACGATCGTCGTCAGGGCGCGCGGCGCGATCGTCACGCCCTTGCCCCGCAGGGGGATGGGGGCCACCGCGTTGTCCTGGTCGGTCAGGTAGGCCCTGGCCCGGCCGTGGCCCTTGATCCTGTCCCAGGTGACGGGTTCCGTACCCGTGTTGAGGATCTCGACGACGCGGGAACCGTCGGCGTTGCGGAACGCGGAGACCTTCAGGCCGGGGTCGGAGGCCGTCGCCCCGAGCCGCACCGCGCCGGGCCTGATGAACCTGCTGTAGGCGGCCATCGCCCACAGCCTCCGGGACACCTGATAGGTCTGCGTCGTGGTGTCGATGCGGATGAACGCCCTGGTGGCACCGCTCGAAGCGCCCAGCCAGTACACGTAGGCGGAGGCGCCGCCGAGCGTGAGCGCGTCGTTGACGGCCTGCGCGACCGTCATGCCGTCCTGGCCGCTGCCGTCGTCCCACTGCTCGTCCCACGTGCTGCCGCCGGGGCCCCACTCCGACATCCACGTGTGGCGGTCCGTCGGCAGCGGGGAGGTCGGGGGACTGGCGTAGGAGTGGCCGGTGTGCACCCTCACCCAGCGGGCGGCCTCGGGGTCGGCCTCGATCGCCTCCGTGTACGCCTTGGCCTGGTCCCAGCCGAAGGAGTCGCAGCATGCCACCTTCACGCCCGCGGCCCCGGCCACCGGGCCGAGCACCTTGACGAACCGGGCGGCCTCCTCGGGGGTGAAGCGCATGGACTCGTAGCCGGCCGTCCAGTCGGGCTCGTTCGTGAAGCCCAGGTCGGTGATCCTGACGCCTTCCCGCGCGTAGAACTTCGTGTACTGCACGAGGTAGTTCGCGTAGGCCTGCTGCCACTCCGGCAGCAGCTTGCCGCCGTTCCTCGCGTCGCCGTTGTCCTTCATGTAGCCGGGCGCGCTCCAGGCGTCGGCGAAGAAGCGCCTCACGCCGTACCTCTGGGCGGCCTTGGCCATCCAGACCTGGCTGTTGTCGTCGCCGTCCCAGACGTACTTGGGCGGCGCCGTCGGGCCGCCCGGGTCCTCCGGCTGGATCGAGATCATCTGGTCGTACGGGCTGCCCGCCGGCCGCGCTCCGATGCCGAGCCGGAGAATGCTGAGCCCGGCACCCTTCTGGCGGCTGAACCACAGATCGAGGATCTCCTGCTGCTTGTCCTCCGGCAGGGCCTTGATCAGCTCGTTCCGCCGGAACGCGGTGGAGACCCCGAACCCGTCGATCTTCTGGTACTTCACGCTGTCGTCGATGTCGATGGTGACCGGCGACGCGGCCGCCGGCTGCGCCTGCCCGATCAGCGGAACGGCGAGCAGTGCGGCCGCGAGGACGTGTTTACGCATGGCTACTCCGGTGGCGAGGGGGTTTCCGCGCCTGCACAGGCACCTCGGAATCTGGGCAGGGCCGGCGTCATGCGGCCGCGGCGCGGTTGCGGAACGGTCGGTGGGGGCTCGTGCCGAGGGCGACTCCGACGTGTGCGGGACGAACTCCTCTATGGCCAAACAGTCCCGGAACACTCACAGAAATAGCACGCCGAAACGCGTGACTCAATATGTCAGGCCGGATTCTCGAAAATTTCGGCGTAATTCGTCACGGAGAGGAGCGCCGACCATTGCCGGCAGGGGGACGGCAGGGGCGGTGTGGCGTTCGGCTCGCGGTCCGAGCCTCCCCGCCGACCTAGGACGGGCGGGACGCACGCGTCGGGGAAACCGACCCTCTGGTTCAACACCCCTGCTCAACGGCTTGGTTGCGGTGTCGCGGGGCGCGCCTCAGGGTGGTGTCACACTGACCGCGACACTCCTGATGCTTGACACGTATCTGTAACCTGTCTACACTTCTGAACAGAAACTATCGAATCATCTTCGAAATTTTTCGACGAAATTAGTCGGCCGCGAATTTCCGGAAACCGTGTGACGAAAGGTCACGCGGCCCATTTCGCCCTCGCGCGGAATATCACCCGCGGCTTACTACGGCAGCCGCCATTTCCTGGCTGACCAGGACATTTGCTCGGTCGAGGCGGGCACGGCGATGGAACCCGCGAGAACGTGCCTGGTGGCGGCGTCGCCAGTGGTGAAGTTGGAGGCGACCCGCAGCACGTACGCCTGGCCGCGACCTTCCAGGAACGCGCGCGGACCAGTGCAGCCGCCGTACACCTCATCGCCGCAGAGGAGACCGTCCGCGCTGCTTACGCGATGCTCGCGTGGTCGGAGTAGCCAACAGCACGATCACCCACCGTCGAGAAAGGCGGTGGTCGCCCGTGTGGCGCGCGGGTCCAAGAGCGTTGTCATGTGGCCTCGGCCACGGAGCAGGAGGAGCCGAGCGTTCGGGATGCCGCGTGCGGTCGCTTCGACGAGCGCGGGTGGGACGAGGGGATCCCGGGTGCCACCCACGACGAGCGTGGGTGCGGTGATCTCGCCCAGCCGTGCCGTCACATCCCACTCTTGAACGGCTTCGATGAGGGCGACCTCACCGGGGGCTCGCTGTTGGCCGGCGCCGAGCGCGTACATGGCCGCGACGACCACGCGCAGGGGTCCGTGTGCGACCAGGCCGCTGCTGATCCAGGCGGCGGATTTCCCCCGGCGTTCCATCTCGACGCTCCGTAGCAGGTCATGTCGTCCGCGGTCGCCGACGCGGCTCGCGGCGACAGAGATGACCAGGCGGTGTACGACTTCGGGGTGGTCCATCGCGAGTTGGAGCGCGGTGACGCCTCCACCGGAGCTACCCATGACGTCGACCGGTTTGCCGAACCGCTCCTGCAGTGCGATGGCGTGCCATCCGGCCAATCGGGCAATGGTCGTGCCGGAAGGCATGTCGATGGGACGGTTGATCAGGTGAACCGTGCGGCCAGATCCGAGCGCGACGGCGCGGGCCGACCGGGCCATGGTTCTCGGGACCCCTTGGGACAGGTCGGCACCCGGACCGAGACCGGCCAGGAAGACCAGGGGTGCGCCGTTCCCGGTAGCCGCCACGGACAGTCCGTCGTTCAGGCGTTCGCCCCGCATCCGGCCTCCGCCCGTGCTCAGTCGCGTTGTCGCAGACCGAAATCCTAGCCAGCAACGCCGCCACCAGGCACGTTCCCGCCGTACCGCCTCGACCGAGGCGACGCTACCGAGCTCGACGACCTCGCAGCGCTGTGCGCACAGCTGACCGCTTTCTGCGCACCGTCGCCCCGCAGCCGGAAGAATTCGGGAACTCGGAGGCCGGCGGATGTCGAGAACGCTCCGGCGGCTCCGTCCCTGGGACGGATCACGACAACGACCCTGGAGGGACGGCCATGCGAGCGAACGAGATCGCCGAGATTCTGGACCGGCCGATCAGCCGAGAGCTGCTGGCACGCGACGTGACGCGGCTGGCGTACGTGGCCAAGGACGGCACGCCCCGGAACGTCCCGATCGCGTTCACCTGGAACGGCTCGCAGATCGTCATGTGCACCACGAAGAACGCCCCGAAGCTCCCGGCTCTGCGCGAGAACCCGATGGTCGCCCTGACGATCGACACCGAGGTGCATCCGCCCAGGATCCTGCTGATCCGCGGCCGGGCCGAGCTGGACGTCGTCGACGGCATCCCGGACGAGTACCTCCAGATGAACGGCTCGTACGAGATGACGCCCGAGCAGCGCGTCGCGTGGGAGGCAGAGGTCCGCTCGCTCTACGACGGCATGGTCCGGATCGTGGTGACCCCGACCTGGGCGAAGCTGATCGACTTCGAGACGACCCTGCCGAGCGCGGTCGAGGAACTGGTCCGGCAGCGAGCAGAGCGGGAGCGCGCCTGAACACGGTCTTCGACGACGCCACGGACGCCGTCAGCGGTGGTGGCCTGTTTCGAGAAGACTGAGCCGAATGTGCGAGTGCTCGTAGGCTGCTCTCGCACGTGACGGACAGGAGGCTGAGGTGGCCGGAGCGACCCCGACCGAGACGACGCTGCCCGCGGTGATGACCGAGCTGGCCGAGCTCGAGGACCCGAGAGCGCGCGAGGTGAACGAGAGACACGGCGACGATCACGGTGTGAACCTCGGCAAGCTGCGCGCGCTCGCGAAGCGGCTGAAGACGCAGCAGGAACTCGCGTGCCGGCTCTGGGAGACGGATGACACCGCGGCGCGGCTGCTGGCGATCCTGATCTGCCGTCCGAAGGCGTTCGAGCGTGACCAGCTGGACGTCATGCTGCGCGAGGCGCGTGCCCCCAAGGTGCACGACTGGCTCGTGAACTACGTGGTGAAGAAGAACCCGCACTCCGAAGAGCTGCGTCTGGCCTGGTCCGCCGATCCGGATCCCGTGGTCGCGAGTGCCGGCTGGGCGCTGACCACCGAACGCGTGACGAAGAAGCCCGAGGGTCTCGACCTCGCAGGGCTGCTCGACGTCATCGAGGCGGAGATGAAGAACGCCCCGGATCGCCTGCAGTGGGCGATGAACCACTGTCTGGCGCAGATCGGGATCGAGCATGCCGAGCACCGCGCCCGGGCGATCGACATCGGCGAGCGACTGGAGGTGCTCAAGGACTACCCGACTCCCCCGGGCTGCACCTCTCCGTACGCGCCGATCTGGATCAACGAACTCGTACGCCGGCAGCACGAGAAATAGGAAGGCCCGCGCCGCCTGATACTCCAGCCGTAGATGACGATCTCGCGCGTGGGCTGGTGGCAGAGAGCCCGATAAACAGGTCTGCCGTGGCTGAAGTCACCCGTTCTGGTTGCCGCAGGAACGATCGTCAGGCGATCAGCCCCGGGCGGCGACCTTCGAGCAGCGCGGTGCCGAGGTCGGTGATGGTGTGGATCACCGCATGTCCGAGGCGCCGGCTTTGCACGAGGCCTGCCTCGCGCAGTGTGGTCGCCTGGCGGCTGGCGGTCGATCCGGGGAGCCGAGCCGCAGGGCGAGCTCTCCCGTGGTGCAGTCGCCGTGGGCGATGGCCTCAAGGACATGGGCGCGGGTCAGGCCGAGCAGCCGCGTCAGGGCGGGACGTCCGTCGAGAGCCTCGCGGTCGAGGAGCTGGTCCGGCGGCGGGCCGAACGTGAGCGCGCCTGAACACGGTCCCGACGTTCCCCATTGACAATCGATCCCGCGCGGGCGCATCTTGTCAGTGACAAGTTCAGTTCATCGAGGTGAGAAGGAAGGGCCTGGCCACCCCTTGCCGGTCTGAGCCTCATTCGGACGGTCGCGGCGAACAACGCCCGTCTCCGAATGCGCGGTGATTTCCGATGTCGGCCTCTCATTCGTGACACACCGTCGCCAGTCAACCGGGAAGCTCACATGACCCGAATCGCCGCTGTCCGCGGTGCCCTTCCCCCACACCGTTACCCGCAGTCGGAGATCACCGACGCGTTCGCGCAGGTGTGCCTTCCGCGGGGAGGCAGCCGCCGGCTGCTCGACCGGCTGCACGCCTCCGCCCGGGTCGAGTACCGCAGCCTCGTGCTGCCTCTGGAGCGGTACGTCAAGCTCGACGGCTTCGGGGCGGCCAACGACAGGTTCATCGAGGCGGCCGTCGACCTCGGGGCCGAGGTGCTGAGCGATGCGCTCGACGCCGCCGGGCTGACACCGGGCGACGTCGACATGATCATGTTCACGACGGCGACCGGGATCGCCCTGCCCTCGGTCGAAGCGAGGGTGGCGAACCGGCTCGGGATGCGTCCCGACGCCAAGCGGATGCCGATGTTCGGCCTCGCCTGCCTCGGCGGAGTCTCGGGTATCGCACGCCTGCACGACTACCTGCGCGGATGGCCGGACCACGTCGCCGTGCTCCTCTCAGTGGAACTGTGCTCCCTCACCGTGCAGCGGGAGGACCCCTCCCCGGCCAACCTCGTCGCCAGCGGCCTCTTCGGGGACGGCGCCGCCGCGGTCGTGGCCTGCGGGCCCGGCAGAACGGACACGGACGCGCGGCGCGCACCCGGTCCGACCGTCGTCGCCAGCCGCAGCCGCCTCTACCCGGACTCCGAGCAGGTGATGGCCTGGAACGTCTCCGACAGCGGCTTCCGCATCGTGCTCGACCCCGGCATTCCCGGCATCGTGCGTGCCCACCTCAGGGAGGACGTGCACCGCTTCCTGAGCGACCACGGCCTGTCGGCGCGGGACGTGACCGCCTGGGTGTGCCACGCGGGTGGCCCGAAGATCCTCCAGGCGGTCGCGGAGACTCTCGGCCTTCCCGACGGCGCCCTCGACCTCACCTGGCGGTCCCTGGCGGAGGCGGGAAACCTCTCGTCCTCATCCGTGCTCCACGTCCTGAGAGACACCCTGGCCCTGCGGCCCCCGGAGCCGGGCACGCCGGGGTTGCTCATCGCGCTGGGTCCCGGCTTCTCGTCCGAACTCGTCCTCGTGCGCTGGTAGCGCGTGGCCGCCTCCACGTCGGCGTTCTCATCGCACCGGTAGGTATGAGTGGTCACCACGGTCATGTACGCGATCCCGGCCTTCCTCCTGCTCGTAGTGGCCGAGGCGGTGTCGTACCGGTTCCTGCCCGGCGACGACGAGCGCGGCTACGACATCCGCGACACGGCGACGAGCATGTTCATGGGACTGGTCAACCAGCTGATCGACTTTCCCTGGCACATCCTGGCCGTCCTCGCCTACGCGGGCCTGTACGAGGTGGCGCCCCGGCACCTCTCCGCCGCTTCGGGGTGGACGTGGGTGCTGCTGTTCTTCGCCGAGGACCTGACCTACTACTGGTTCCACCGGTCGCACCACCGAATCCGCCTCCTGTGGGCCAGCCACGTGGTCCACCACTCCAGCCGGTACTTCAACCTGTCGACCGCGCTGCGGCAGAGCTGGACGACCCCGATGACCTCCCTGCCTTTCTGGCTCCCCCTGGCGCTGCTGGGCGTCCCGCCCTGGATGATCTTCCTGCAGAAGTCGGTGAGCCTGCTCTACCAGTTCTTCCTGCACACCGAGCGAGTGGACAGGCTGTGGGCGCCCGTCGAAGCGGTCTTCAACACGCCCTCCCACCACCGCGTGCACCACGGCTCGAACGACGTCTATCTGGACCGCAACTACGGCGGGATCCTCATCGTGTGGGACCGCCTCTTCGGCACCTTCAGGTCCGAGGGCCGGCGAGTCGTCTACGGGCTCACCGAGGACGTCGAGAGCCACAACCCCATTCGGGTGGCCTTCGGCGAGTTCGCGCGTCTGTGGCGGGACGTCCGTACGGCGGACCACTGGCGCGACCGTCTCGGGCACCTCTTCGGCCCGCCCGGCTGGATTCCGGAGAAGCGAGGCTGACATGCACCTCCTTGGATCGAGTGGGAAGAAGGCGGCGAGTTGAGCGAGGAGCGGCCGCGTGTCGTCGTCACCGGGCTCGGCGCGGTGACGCCGCTCGGCGCGGATGTGGCGTCGACATGGTCGGCACTCCTTGAGGGGCGGTCGGGCATCCGTGCGCTCACCGAGGACTGGGCCGGCTCCGTCCCGGTGAGGATCGCCGGTGTGGCGGCCGTCGATCCCGCCGGGCTGCTCTCCGCGTCCGAAGCCAGAAGACTGGACCGCGGCGAGCAGCTCGCCCTGGTCGCCGCCCGCGAGGCCTGGCGGGACGCGGGCGCCCCGGAGGTCGACCCGGCGCGGCTCGGCGTCGTCGTCGGCAGCGGCGTGGGCGGCATCACCACGATCCTGTCGGCGTACGAGACGGTCAGGGAGAGGGGATGGCGGACGCTGTCGCCCTTCACTGTGCCCATGCTCATGCCGAACGGCGCGGCCGGGTGGATCGGGATCGAACTCGGCGCCCAGGCCGGCGTGCACGCCACGGTCAGCGCCTGTTCCTCCGGCGCGGAGTCCGTGGGTTACGCGATCGCGATGATCAGGGAGGGCCGCGCCGACGTGGTCGTCGCGGGCGGCACCGAGGCGGCCATCCATCCGATGAGCTTGAGCGCGTTCGCCGCCATGCGGGCCGTGTCGACCCGCAATCACGAACCGCAGCGGGCGTCCCGGCCGTTCGACAGGGGCCGTGACGGGTTCGTCCTCGGCGAGGGCGCGGGCATCGTCGTGCTGGAGTCGGAGAAGCACGCGCGGGCACGCGGCGCGAGGACCTACGCCGTGGCCGCCGGAGCGGGCTACTCCGCCGACGCCCACCACATCGCGCAGCCCGAGCCCACCGGTGCGGGTGTCCGGCTCGCCCTGCGGCGCGCGCTGGAGGGCGCCGGCCTGACCGGCGCCGACGTGCGGCACATCAACGCCCACGCCACCTCGACTCCGGCCGGCGACGTCGTCGAGACGGTCGCGATCAAGGAGACGATCGGGACGCATCCGCTGGTGACCGCGACCAAGTCGATGACCGGTCATCTGCTGGGAGGCGCGGGCGCCGTCGAGTCCATCTTCACGGTGCTGGCGCTGCACGAACGCGTCGTCCCTGCGACCATCAACCTGGACGAACCGGACGACGGCGTGGAGGTGGACGTCGTCCGCGGGCAGCCGCGCCCCCTGCCCGGCGGGCAGATCGCCGGGCTCAACCACTCCTTCGGGTTCGGCGGTCACAATGTCGCCGTGGTGTTCACGACCCTCTGACCCCACGGGTCGCCGCCGGAGACCCCGTGTTCCCGGCGGTCCCCGGCGGCCGGGCCTTGTCAGGAACGGGCCAGCCTGAAGCGCCCGCTCCCGCTCTTCTGTATCACGATCACGGCATGGGCGCCGGTCACGCCCGGCGTGACGGTGAGGCGTTCGGCCGCGCTCGGTCCCTTGGTGAAGGCGCCTTTCGCGTCGGCTCTCGGCCTCGCCCACCTGGTGGCACTGGGCGCCATCACGAAGACGTCAAGGTCCTGACCGTCCAGCGGGGTGACGGTGAACGTCACCGGGACGCCGGCCGTGAGGTCCGCCGTGCGGATCTCGACGACGTCGGCCGACTCCATGGACAGCTCGGTGGAACTTCCCGGCGCGAGCGACCCCTCCGACTCGGCGAACTCGACGAGGTAGGAATCCCCGGCGGAGAGCGTCGACACGCGGGGCAGGTGGGTCCTCGGACCGGACGTGGCGTCGACCGCGATGAAGTCCGGCTGATCGCTGCGGGGCATCCAGCTCGAGATCACGTCCCCGCCGGTCGCCCCGACGGCCTTGTACAGGGAAAGGCTGGTGTCGTTGGCCGGGTCGCCCACGTGGAGCGCGGCCACCACAGACCAAGTGGGCCGTGTTGTGGTGAAGGAGAAGTCGCCGCCCCAGAAACTCGGACGGTTGAGCTCGACCCTGTCCAGCAGGGGTTCGTAGAACACGTCGTCTACGGTGTTCTGGAAGAGGGCGGCCAGCACGTTGGACTTCCCTCCCGCCGTCGGCACCGCGGGCAGCAGGGCGTTCTTGAACTCGCCCACGGTGTTCGGCTTGCTCGCCCGGACAACCGAGACGATCTTCTCCGGTCCCTCGGAGGACAGGTCCCAGTAGATCTCGTTCCTCGGGTCGCCGTCGGCGAGGTCCATCAACGCGCCGGCCACCCGGCCCTCGATGTCGGGCCCGATCGACCCCTCCCAGCCGGGGCTGCCCCACGTGGGGCTCTCCAGCTCGACCGGCGGGTCCAGCGGTCCCCAGCAGTAGCGGGTGTCCCCGTAGGTCTGGGCCGCCAGCCAGTCGGCCCACCCTTCCGTCCAGGCGCACCCCTCTGAACTCGCGCTCAGGATGAAGTGCGAGTTGCACGAGGGAGTCGGCGGATACGCATCCGAGTAGACGTAATCCATGATGAAGTGGCCGAGTTCATGGGACACCGTCATCTTTTCGAGCTGCTCGGTCGCGCTCAGGTGGATGGTGTCGTCCGGGAGCGTGTAGTGAGCGTCCGCGATCGTGACGTCGGGGGCCCACAGAATCACCGCCTGGCGGCAGGGTGCCGCGCCGGCGACCCAGCAGCCGCCAGGGTTCCCGGCCCAGCCCGTGTACGCCTTCCAGGTGGCGTGCGCGGCCGTGAAGATCCGGAACGCGCCCTCGTCCGTGCTGCCGGGCGGGGAGAGGTAGTTGACGATTTCTCTTCCGCCCTGCTCGACATCCGCGACGACCGGCGTCTGGAACGTGTAGAGGCCCCTGGTCCTCGGATCCTCGACCGACCAGTAGTCGCTGAAGGACAGCCCCTTCACGTAGACGTCCTGACCACCGCTCTCGTCGCCGTCGCTCCCGTCGAAGCACAGCTCGTAGTCGCCCTGGTCGTCGGTCTCGCCTCTGGCGAGCAGGTCGTCGCCGCCCTCGGCGTCCCGGTCGAACGCCTGCAGCCTGAGCCGGGGCACACCCTGGAAGGGGCCCTCCGCCGTCACGTGGCTGACCCTGCCCTGCACACAGGTGTCGGCCTCCGCCGCGTCCACCGCCGCGTCCACCGCCGCGTCCTCTGTCGTGGGCGGAGGGGTGGCGGTCGCGGGCCGCGCCATGCCGAAGAAGGACCTCTCCTCGCCGACGGTGACGTAGGCCAGCGCCTCGTTGCCCGGCCCTGGCCGCCCGTCGGAGACGTGGACGTTGACCGCGGCCGGGCCGGGCTCGGTGGCCGTCACCGTGCCGACGTACGTCACCCGCTCGTTCCTCCGCATCGGGCCGGTACGGCTCGCGCGGTCCAGCCTGCTGCGCCCGATCGTCGCGGGGCCACGGCTCGTTCCGTCGGGCGGGCGCACCCAGCGCAGGTTCCCGGGCAGGTCCGTCACGACCCGCACGTCCGCCGCCTTCTCCCTGGATGAGACCGTGACGGTCAGCGTGGCGGTCTCCCCCACGGCGGGGGCCCGGTCGAGGGCCGCGGTGACGGCGAAGCAGGTGCCGGGCACGCACCGCTCCGCCGCTGCGCCTCCGGGCCCGGTCTCCGCCCGGGCCGCCACCGCTCCGATGGAAAGGCCGGTGACCAGCAGTACCACCGCCGGCAGACGACGTGTCATCGACGAGTTCCCTTCTCAGCCCGGACAGGCCTCGGGCGAGTCGACATGTTTTGATCCCCGGTGCGGTTGGGGATCAGGTGCGGGTCAGGGTGAGGTCTCCGTCGCCGCTCTTCCTGACCACGATGACCGCGTAGACGCCGGGCACCTTCGGGTCCGCGATGGTGATCCGTTCGGCCTTCCCCGGCCCGCCGGTCGAGGAGCGGCGGGCCGCGGAGCGCGCGAGCCCCCACGCCGTGGAGTTCGGAGCCATCACATAGAGGTCGATGTCCTGCCCGTTCTGGGGCGTGACGGTGAACGTCACGAACGCGCCCAGATCGATCGGAGTCGTACGGATCTCCACCAACTGGTCGGCGGGCATCGTGAACGTCTGGGGGGTTCCCCTCTCCAGGTCGCCCGGGGGCGCCACTGCATTTTGCAGCACGTACTCACGGAGATCGACACCGGAGCTCACCCGGCTCGCGAAGATCTGGTCGACGAGGGTGGGCTGCACGGCGACAAAATCCGGATCCGGGCCGAGCCCCTGCGAACTCCTGACCGTCGAACCCCCTTCCAAGGGGTTCACCTCAAGGGTGACGTCTCCGCTGCCCGCCCCGGAGGTGGCCGCGGCCACCACCGACCATCTGCCCGTGGTGGAGGAGAAGACCGACTGCAGCGGAACGTTGGCGAGCCGGCGCACGGTCGTACGGTCGTCGAGGTCCTCCGTTCGGCTGCCGCGGATCGTGTTCTGGAACGCCACGGACTCCGCGAGGGCCTGGTCCTCCGGCTTCAGCCCGGCGAGGAACTGGGCGAAGGTGTCCGCGGGCGCCTTCCTGAAGGCCGCCACGACCCCGTGGGTTCCTATGCTTCCGGTGTCCCAGATCTCCTCATGATTGTCGGCCAGGTCGAGGAGAGCGGCGGTCACCCGGCCCTCGACATCGGGTCCGTCGTCCCAGCCCGCGCTGAACCACGTCGGGCTCTCGACGTCGACCGTGCCGTCGGTGGGTTTCCACCGTATGTGCGTGTCTCCGTAAGTCTGGACGGAGATCCAGTGGGCCCATCCCTCGACCCACGCGCAGGACTCGGTCGACCGGCTGGTCACGTAGTGCACGGAGCAGGCAGGATCTCTCGGTGGCAGGTGACCGTAGGTGTAGTCCATGATGAAATGACCCAGCTCATGGGCGACCGTCATCTTCTCCAGGCCGACCGACGCGTCCAGATCGATCTGGAAACGGCAGGGGTCGAAAGAGCAGTAGCTCGACGTGACGACCCTGGTAGGCGCCCATTTGAAGGTCACCGTCCGGCAGACCGCCTCGCCGGGTCTCCAGCAGTCGTTATCCGGCTGCTGGAGTTGCCTGATGTAGAAGTCCCACGTGTCGTGGGCGGCCGCCATGATCCGAAGCAGGTCCTCCACGGGAGTTCCGGGCGGGGCCGTGACGTCGACGGTCCTGTCATCGCCCGGGGGAATGTCCTTGTGTACCGAACCATTGGCCCAATAGACGTTGTCGTTGTCCGTCGGATCCACGATCCGCCAGTAGCGCCCCTCCGTAAGCACTTGGACGTCGACGTCCTGCCCACTCCCGTTCTCTTCGGTACCGGTGAAGCAGATTCTGTAGTTACCGGCGTCGTCGGTCAGGGTCGCCCCGAGTTTGTCGTATTCGGCGCCGCCGGCGTCGACATCCCACGCCTCCACGAGCGTCGAGGGTGTCCCCCTGACAACAGCGTCCAGCGTGACGTGCGTGACCTGCCCGTGCACGCAGGTGTCGCCGACCAGGGACGCCGTCTGCACCAAGGGTTGCGTCCGCGTGTGCGGCTTGGCCGAGCCCGGGGGCATCCCGAATATCGACGACTCGGCGCCGACGGTGAGGTAGACGAGTCCCTCGCTGCCCGGACCGGGCCGTCCGTCCCGGGCCTGCACGCGGATCGAGGCGGGGCCGGGCGCGACCGCCGTAACCACCCCCTCGTACCGCACCCGCGCACCCTTCCGGGCCCGTTCCGTACGGCTCGCGCGGTCCACCCGGCTGCGGCCGATCGTCGCCGCCCTGCGGTCGAGCCCGGCGGGCGGGCGCACCCAGCGCAGCGTCTCGGGCAACTCGATGGTCGTCGTGGCGTCCGGCAGGTCCTCCTTCGCGGTGACCTCCACCGTGAGCGTCGCGGTCTGTCCCACGGCAGGGGCGAGGTCCAGCCTGACGCTGACCGTGAAGCAGTCCCCGGGATCACACGAGGGTGTCCTCGCGGGGGCCGCGTGGGCCGGGGCCGCGACGAGTCCCGCCGCGGCCAGGGCGGTGGCGGCCAGGGCGGCCGCCGTCAGTCGGCGTAACATCCAAATCTCCTGATCAGCTCGCGCAGGCGACGGGCGAGTCGAAGTGCCCCGGTGAGGTGGGATAGGGGGAGCCGTTGTCGTTGGCGGGGATCGCCAGCTCCCGCGCGCCGGACGCGTCGCCCGCGCTCCGGCCCGCGCCCGCGCCCCAGGCCACCTTGGCCAGGAAGTCGCGCATCGCGGGCGAGTGCTGGCGGACGATGTTGTGCCCGCCGTTGGCCGGTCCGCAGTGGGTGTAGAGGTTGAACGAGCCGTTCCAGTCGATCATCTTGTCGCCCGGGTTGGGCCCGTTCGCGGTGCGGTCGCCCTGCAGCACGTCCCGGTCCGCGCCGCCGTACTGCCAGTCGACGCCCTGGTGGTGCTGGTCGTCGGCCGCCGAGGCGTTGTCCTTGCCGGTCATCCGGAACCACAGGCACGGGTCGACGACGGTGGTCAGCTCGCCGTCGGGCATGCGGCCGGGGGCGCACTCGTCCGGATAGGAGCCGCGCGGGTTGTAGTCGAGCAGGTCGGCCCCCGCGCCGCCGAACACGTGGTCGACGAAGCGGTCGCCGGCGCCCCGGGCGGCCGGGTCGAAGGCGCCGCCGCTGAGGCAGTCGGCGGTCGCCGCGTCCAGGACGGGGTCGCAGCCCTTGCCGCCCCAGACGACGTCCGCACCGTCGTCGCCGAAGACCTCGTCGCCGCCGCTGTCGCCGTTGATCAGGTCGTCGCCCGCGCCGCCGTGCATGCTGTCACGGCCCGGCCCGCCGCGCATGCGATCGTCGCCGCCCTTGGCGAATCCGTCGTACGGCATGGCCGCGCTCACCCAGGCGTCGCCGTCCGCGTCGTGCAGCAGGTCGGTACGGCGGTCGTAGGAGCCGGCCGGAAAGCCGTGGTAGGTCTCCTTCGGCGGCGCGTTGAGGCTGACCGTGAAGCCGAGACGTTGCGCGTCCCCGGCGTCGATGCGCTCGTCGACCACGCCGCCGCGGTCGCCGAGCATGGCGTCCTCGCCCTCGCCACCGTCCATCTCGTCGTCGCCGAGCTCGCCGAACAGGTCGTCGTCGCCCGCGCCGCCGGACAGCCGGTCGTCGCCGTCCTGGCCCCACAGCCCGTCGTCGCCCGCGTCGCCGTACAGGTGGTCGGCGCCGTAGGAGCCTTCCGGCTCGCAGGTGGCCTGGGCCTGGGTGCAGAACCGGGTGGAGTCGCCGGGCAGCGCGGGGTCGTGGGTGCGGCTGCGGGTGGCGTCGGCGGGCGCCTGGCCGGCCGGGTAGCGCTCGGTGTAGACGCGCTCGGCGTTGCCGGTCAGCGTGCGCACGAGCGAGCCGTTGTCGCCGAGCAGGACGTCGGCGCCGCCGCCGCCCTCGATCGCGTCGCCCTTGTCGGCCGCGCCCGGCTTGGCCGAGCCGCCGATGAGGTCGTCCTGGCCGGGAGCGGCGTCGTCGCCCTCCAGTTCGGCGGTCCCGCTCGCGACCCCCTTCCAGCCGGGGTCGGCGAGTGGCTCGCCGGCTGTCCGGGTCGACTCCGCCGACAGCGGGAGATCGCCGCGGATCCGGTCGGCGCCGCCGCCGCCCTCGGCGTAGTCGCCCTGGCCGCCGCCGGAGATCTGGTCGTCGCCGTCCTGCCCCCACAGCACGTCCACGCCGGAGCCGCCGGAGACGCGGTCGTCCCCCGAGCCCTCGTCCAGGAGCTTCACCGCCCGCGGGGTCATCGGCGTACCGGCCGAGCCGAGGCGGACCGTCGCCCGTGTGGGAGTGCCCGCCAGTGTCACCACCGCGTTGTCGCCCGTGACCACGTCGTCGCCGGGGCCGCCGAACAGCGCGTCGGCGGCGTCGTCCGCCCCCGCGTGCGAGCCGCCCACGATGTCGTCGTCGCCCTGGTCGCCCTCGGCCCAGTCGACGCCGGCGCCGCCCTCCGCGTAGTCGTCGCCCTCCTGGCCGCGCAGCCGGTCGGGGCCGCCCTGGCCGAAGATCGCGTCGTTGCCCGCGCCGCCGTCGGCGACGTCCGCGCCGGAGCCGCCCGCCAGCGGCTCCACCCGGTGAGTGCGCAGCTGGCCGGGTCGTACGGCGACGGAGGTGGCCGCGCCGGACGTGCTCAGGACGGCGTTGTCACCGGCGATCACGTCCGGTCCGTCGCCGCCGAGCAGGGTGTCGCCCGCGTCGGGGTGCGGCCCGGAGCCGCCGCCGACGAGCTCGTCCTCACCGGCTTCGCCGAGGACCTGGTCGGCCCCGTTGCCGCCCTCCAGGTGGTCGTCGCCGGCGTCGCCGTGCACCTCGTCGGCCCCGATCCCGCCGAAGGCGGTGTCGGCGTCGGCGCCACCGTGGATCACGTCGGGCCCGCCGGCCTCCTCCGGTGTGCCGTCCAGGTCGGACGGGCCGGTGGCGTCGCCGTTGTCGCCGACCAGCCGGTCGGCTCCGGCGTCGCCGTAGAGCGTGTCGCCCGCGTCGGCCCGGCCGGCCGTGCGGCTGCCGCCGACGACCAGGTCGTCGCCGAGGCCGCCGAACGCGGTGTCCTCGCCGGCCTCGCCCGCGACCACGTCGTCCTGCGCTCCGCCGTACAGGGTGTCGCCGCCGGCGCCGCCGGTCACCTCGTCGGCTCCGTCGTCGCCGTAGGCGATGTCGTCGCCCGGGCCGCCGCCGACGTCGTCGTCGCCCGCTCCGCCGTACAGGGTGTCGTCGCCCTTCTCACCGCACACGCGGTCCTGGCCGCCACCGGCCTCGACCCGGTCGGCTCCCCCGCCGGCCGAGACGGTCTCCGTGCCGGCGCCGCCGAGGACGAGGTCGCGGCCGTCGCCGTCGGCCTCGGCGTCGGTGCAGGGCTCGTCACGCACCCTGTCGCCGAAGATCGTGGCGCCGCCGTCGCCGCCCACGATGTGGTCGTCGCCGTCGCCGCCGGCCAGCAGCTTGACCGAGGGCTCCACGCCCGCGGGCAGCGGCAGGTGCCGTACCTGCCGGGCGGGGCCGTACTCGTCGCGGCCCTGCGCCTCGCTCACGTCGGACGGCTCGGCGATCACCCAGTCGTCGCCGGGGCCGCCGAAGATCTCGTCCTTGCCGTGACCGCCCGCGAGGACGTCCTCGCCGCCGCCGCCCAGGATCCGTACGGTCTCGCCGGGACGGGAACGCCCGGCGACCAGGTCGACGGCCCCGCCGCCGTACACCCTGTCGGCGCCCGCGCCGGTGTCGACATAGTTCGGCCCCGAGTCCGCGGGTCCCGGCGCGTCGGGCCCGAACTCCTCCCGCGGTCCGGTGTAGATCTCGTCGGCGGCGGAACCACCGGTGAGGGTGTCGCCGCCGGGCCCTCCGACCAGCAGGCTCGGCTGGGCGCGGAAGCGCGGCGACGGGTCGGAGGCGGCCAGCGGGCTGTCGGAGGCGACTCCGATGGTGTCGTCTCCTCCGTTGCCGAACAGCCGGTTCTCACCGAGTCCGGCGGCGATCCGGTCGTCGCCGTCGCCCGGGGCGTCGGCCGGCGCGCCGGGCGGGCCGCCGGCGTTCCAGTCGGCGACCTCCGCGTTCCCGACCTTCCGGACGGCGGGGGTCAGGCGCCCGTCACCGGCCACCCAGCCGCCCGCGCCGCCCACCGTCAGGTAGTCGTCGCCGGGACCTCCGGCGACGACGACCACCGTCTTGCCCTGCTCGTCGTACCGGTCGCCGCTGGTGATCTGGTCGTCGCCCTTGCCGCCGTCCGCCACGGTGCTGCCGGACCCGGCGAGGATCATGTCGTCGCCGTCGCCGCCGAAGGCGACGATCTTCCGGTCGAACGGGTACGGCGCGCCGGACGCGTCGGCGTACCCCTGGAAGACCAGTTTGAGGTCGCCCGTGGCGCCGCGGCCGTCGGCCAGCACCCGGTCGAGGCCCGCCGTGTGGTGCTCCTCGCGGACGCCGAGCGCGCTCACCACGAAGCCCTCGTCGCCGGGGAGCTGGCTGACGGTCCACTGCTCGGCGTCGTCGCCCGGCTTGGCGGTGCTGCCTCCCCTGGCGCCGCGCATCGGGCCGATGTGCAGCACCAGCGCTTCGCCGCTGACGGTGGCGAGCTTGGGCGGGGCCTCGTCGCATTTCGGCTTCGCCGAGAAGTCGAGCAGCGTGGCCTCGACGATCGTCCAGTCGAAGCGCTTTTTGAAGATCGAGATGCCGATCTCCACCCACGCCTTCAGGTACACCTTCAGCTTGCCGTCCATGGTGAACAGGCAGAGCGGGTTGCGCAGCAGGATCCCGGAGAACTCGTAGAACCTGAACTTGCCGTCGTTGGTCGGGTCGGCCCAGTTCATCGAGATGCCGAGGGAGATCCCTCCGCTCACTCCGGCCTTGACGAGCAGCACGTCGACCGCCGCCCCGGCCTCGAGGCGGCCGGACAAGGTGATCGCCGGCAGGGGGCGGCCCCGCTCGTCGGCGGTCCTCAGGTACAGGCTGTCGAGGACCTGGAGGTCGGCCTTGCCCTGCTCGATCGCCTTGCGGATGCCGTAGGTGTCGAAGCCCGCCCTGATCCGCGCCTCCACCCCGGCGGTGCCGGAGATGACGACCATGACGGGCGGCGGCGCGTAGACCGGGCCGAAGGACTGGCTGTAGGTGAAGCCCAGACGCAGCGGCCCGGAGTCGTACTCGACCAGTTCGACGTCCCTGCCCATGATCAGGCTGAAGATCGACCGGCCCGCGTTGTTCAGGACCGGGAAGGAGAAGCCGGCCTTCGAGGACTGCCCCATCGGCCCCTGCTCGGCGTCGGCCGTGGCCGTGGCCTTGTCACAGGTTCGTGCGCCCTGGTCGAGCGCCGCCAGGAGGTCCTGCGTCTCGGGGGTCGTGTCCCCGATCAGCGAGTCCGCCACGTCCGGCGAGTTCTGCGTGACCAGCGCCCTGTCGCCGGCCACCGTGAAACCGCCCAGGGGGATGTGCAGCTCGCCCCGGCAGTCGGGCAGGGAGGTGACCAGCTTGGTGATCTCGACCATGCGCTCGACGAACTGCGTCGAGCTGTTCCCGCCCAGGGTGTTGAACTTCTTGGCGATCGTCATCAGGTTCACGTCGCCGCCGCCCGCCGCCCGGCTCAGGTCCGACAGCACCGGGATGGGCGCGTACAGCTGGTCGATCACCGGCCTGACCGGGTCGGTGACCCGCTTCACCTGGGTCACCACCGGGCCGAGGACGCTGCGGAAGAAGTCGCCGGCCTCCAGGTTCACGTTCGTGAAGGCGATGTGCAGGTCGGCCGGGTCGGGGCCGCCGGCCTTGGTGAGGTCCCAGTCGAGGGCGAAGTCGCCGAACAGCCCGGGGAGCATCGGCGAACCGGGCGTCACGGTGAAGCGCCAGTCGACGGCGGTCTTGGCCTTCAGCGAGGTCTCGACCAGGTCCCCGGCGTCGGCGAGCTGCTGGAGCCCGATCTTGCCGACCGGCTTGAGCCCGACGGTGAAGGTGCCGGCGAACAGGTCCGGAGACCGCGGCGTGCGGTTCTTCAGGGTGACGTCGAGGATGGCCAGCTTGGCGTTGATCTCCTCGGGCAGCGCGATGTTCACGCCGATGCCCGCCTGCGGCCGGTCGTCCTGGCCGGCGTCGATGTAGAAGCCGTTGGTCCGGTCCAGCCCGATCGTGGCCTTCACGTGCCAGCCGAGCCTGGCCTGCACGCCCTTGCCCGGGCCCTGGCGCAGCGCGAGACCGGGGATGCCGATGTTCAGCCGCCGTTCCAGGCTCGCGCAGCCCTCGACACAGCCCTGCTGGGGGTCCACGGTGCCCTTGCCGATGTCGACCGTGAATTCGACCCCGGTCAGCTCGGTGCCCTTCGCCGCGTCGCACGCGGTGGGCTCGGCCGGCTCCGGCGCCTGCACACAAGTGATCAGCGGCTGCGCGCCGGGACCGACCTTGGGGGCCAGCTCGGCGTTGTACCACTCACGCAGGTCCTTGCCGGTCGGCACCCGGCCGCCGTTCGGCAGCTTGGCGATCGCCGCCTTAATCTCCTCACGCTTGGCGCCGACGAAGTCCGCGCCCTGCTGCAGGTCGGCGCCGACCAGGGGCAGCCTGCCGCCGTAGGAAGCCGTGCGCATGCCGGACTCCAGCGCGGTGAGGTACCGGTCGAGGCCGTCGCCCAGGTTGGTCCAGTCCAGTTCCAGCCCGGCGGGCAGCGTGGAGAAGTCGAAGCTGGGGATCTCCAGCCGGTCGATGTCGCCAGGCAGCTTCGCGGTGAGGTCGAACATCTCGGCCAGCGGGGCGACCCTGGGCAGCCGCAGGATGAACGCGTGCCTGCCGTCCGCGGTGATCGGGCTGCCGTTGAGGTACGCGGGCAGCACCGCGCACAGCGCCAGGTCGGTCTCGTCGCGCCGGGGGTCGCGGTCGCAGGTGACCGACTCGGTCGTCTCGTTGAGCGACAGGCCGAGCCCGGCGAAGAAGTCGGCCGGCGGCACCGCCTCCTGCGGATCGCCGTCGTACCGGAGGCTCACGCCGTACGCGAGCCTGGCCTGCAGCGGGTCGTCGCCGGCCTTGCCGACGGAGACGGGCAGCGGGCCGATGTCCGCCTTGACCGTGCCGTCCAGCCGCGCGCTCGCCTCCAGGTCGAGGCCGGAGTCGGTGTCGACGAGCAGGTCCTGGGCGAGGTCGAAGTCGCGCTTGAGCGCGACACGCAGGCCCAGCCGCACCTGCCCGGTGACGGAGGCGTCGAGCGTGCCGGAACCGGAGGCCGCGACCAGGCTGCGCTCCCCGAAGGAGAAGCGCAGCGCCTCGTTCATCGCCGCCTTCTTGTCGTATGCCAGCGACAGCCGCAGCGCGCCGTCGTCGTAGGAGACGCGGACCTGGCCGCCGAGCGCCCTGTTCAGCTCGGCCACCAGCGCCTGCACGGTGTCCGGCGGGGCCGCGATCAGCCGGTCGATCGCGTCCCTGAGCGGAGAGCGCAGCGCGTACGCGCTCCCCGGCGCGGGAGCGGCCTCGCCGAACTTCGCGGTAAAGGCCAGGGTGTGCTCGGCGCACACCGCCTCGACGGTCATCACGCGGGTGCCGATCACCACGCCGCGCCCGATGTGCGCCTGGGTGAACGTACGCGAGGGATCGGTCACGAAGCCGTCCTCGCTGCCGCAGGCGCCGTCGCCGTACACGACGCCGGGGCCCGAGCCCATCTCCTCGGCGGCGACCAGGTCGGAGATCGACCGGCCGAGGAGCGGCAGCCTGGTCGTCATCGCCTTGCCGACCGGGCCGCCGCCCTGGACGTGGTCGAGGTAGCCGGCCAGCGCCCCCAGCGACTTGATCAGCGTGCCGAACAGCGCCTGGGGGTTGTCGGGGTCGAAGGCGAAGCCCTTGACCTTGCCGATCTGGTCGAAGCCGCGGAAGTTCAGCGTGTCCGGCTTGCGGACGTCCGGCATCTCCACGTCGCCAGTCACCCTGCCGCCGAAGAAGTCCGCCATGCCGGGGACGCCCAGGGTCAGCCTGGCCCGGGCGGCGGCGTTCACCTGGGAGGTCAGGACCTCGCCGGGGTTGCCCGCCAGCCGCTCGAACAGCCGTGTCAGCGGCACGTCGCCGATGTCCTTGAGCGCGACCTTCACCACGTCGCCGCCGCTCGCGCCCGTCATGGTGAGGTCTCCGGTGACCTGCACGGCCAGGTAGCCGACGACGGCGTCGACGTTGACGGCGCTCCTGACCGACACCTGCGCGCCGAACAGGTCGCGGCCGGTGCGCAGCATCACGCGGTCGGCGGACCGGGGAAGCTCGGTCACCACGGTGGAGCTGCCGTCCGGGTTGACGTGCCGGTAGGGGCAGGCCTTCTGCTGCCCGTCCGGCCGGGAGGCGCACGCCTGACCGGTGACCGGGTCGCTCAGGTCGAGCACGACCGTGGCGGCGGCGTGGTAGCCGCGCATGACGCCGGCGACGGCGACGTCCGCGTTGGCCTGGGCGAGGCCCGCGCGGGCCTTGAAGGTGTCGCCGAAGGCGACCTGGCCGATCATGGGGTCGGCGGCGGCGATCCGGTAGGCGGTCCCGGCCGCGGGCACCCCGCCGCGCCACCCGTCCCCGGCGAGGGTGACCGTGTCGGCGGTGTTGTCCGCCACCATGCCGCTCGCCGTGCCCGCGGTGACCGTACGGCCGGCGAGCTCACCGGGCGTCCACTTCTGGCCGGTGTGCTTGAGCGTCTTCGCGGTGTAGGCGACGCCGGCGCCCGAGCCGGTGGTGGCCTGTCCGGCCGGGTTGAGCGTCTCGGGGGTGGGGTTGACCGGGCGGTCGACGACGAGCGTGAATGCGATCTTCTTGCCGGCGTCGTCGTAGCCCGCGTCGGCGACCTTGATGATCGCGCCGCCGGGCAGGTTCCGCGCCCTGCCGAGCGCGGCGAACATGTCCTGGATCGAGGTGAAGGTGGGCTGGCCGGTGTTCCGGTCGACGTTGCCGGCGACGAACGCGTCGATGGCCTCGGAGACGCGCACCGCGTCGGCCAGGGAGCCGCGCATGAACGGCAGGTCCACATCGCCCTGGTCGCCCCAGCGGGCCCGCTGCACGGCGGTGATGGCGCCGGACAGGTGCGTCAGCCCGTCGAGCAGGTCCTTCGGCGTGAGTGTCTGGAAGCGGCCCAGCCGGTCCAGGTCGGGCTGGCTCACGCTCACCTGCGGCCCGCCCGTCGCGAGGTCGGGCCAGCTCACGCCGACGGTCGCGGTCGCGCCCTCGACCTGGGCGCCGGCGAACGGCTTCGCGGTGACGTGCAGCGCGGCGGTCGCCGAGCCCTTCCTGGTGAAGGCGAAAAGCCCGGACGCCGCTCCGTCCGCTCCCAGCTCGTCCTGGCTCAGCCTGCCGTCGCCGTCGGGGTCCGCGACGGAGGAGGCGAACGCCGAGGTGAAGGAGAGCGAGGAGGCGGTGGACAGGTCGACGCCGAGGATTCCGAAGGCGGCCGAGGGCGTGGCCCCGGCCGTGAGCCGCCCGTCGGCCTGCACCGTCACCGCGACGTCCCTGCCGAGCCAGGCGGCCTTGGTGGCGGGATCGTAGGCGAAGGGCAGCTTCGCCACCAGCTTCAGGGTGACGTCCACTCCCCCGGATGTCGCCAGCGAGACCCGGGGCTGCGCGCTGCTGACCGAGACCGGCCGGTCGGCGACCGTCCTGGCCACCTCCAGGGTCAGGTCGAGGCGCCTGACCCCGCCCTGGGTGCTCGCCTTCGCCAGCAGCCGCCCGGCGCGCGGGCCGGAGAGCGGGTACTCGTCCTTCAGATCCTCCAGGCTCGTGAGCCCCCTGAGCTGGTCGTACACCGCCACGTCGAACAGGTCGCCCAGGCCGAGGCCGTCCTCCGCGCCGGGGACGAGCCCGACGAGGGGCAACTGCTCGTTCATCGGGCCTACCGCGCCCAGGCCCCTGCCGAGGGCGGCGAAGCGCTCCACGACCGACAGCAGGGCCGAGGTCTCCGCGTCGGGCTGCGCGGCCGCGGTGGCGGCCTGCGGCACTGTGACCAAGCCCGCCAGCATTCCCAGCGCACACAGGATGCCGACCAATCGCCGCCGTACCACGGGGACCCCCAGGACTTACAGATGATGTTCCGGGGCTCTGTCTAGCGATGAGGTCTAAAGAACCGGTTGTGGACTCTTGCGGGGTTCACCGGGCCGGGCGCCGTGGCTTCGCCGCGCCTTAAGGAAGCCACAAGACAGTCTTGTCATCGTCAAGATTGATCGCCCCGAGCGACCCCCGGCGGGGCGGGCCCTCCGACCCCACAAGGAGTCACGATGTCTCTCCACCACGACGAGACCGTCCTCGAACCCGGCCTTTCCACCAACCACAACGAGACCGTCCTGGCCTGACAACGCCTGCCGGCTCCGGCGAGTAGCGGAAGAGGGAGCGCCCGTCGAGCGCCCGTCAGGGCACTCGTGACAGCGGAAGGACGAAGAGATGGAGCGGACGCCGTCGCAGGGATTGCTTCCACGTCTGCCCGGTCACGCATGGCTCATCCTCTGCGGCGACGCCGTGTCCGCGGTCGGAGCCGGCCTCACTCTCCCCTTCCTCCTCGTCTACCTGCATGACGTGCGGGGCGTCGAGCTCGGCCCGGCCGGGCTCGTCCTCTCGGCGATCGCGATCGCCGGACTGGCCGGAGCCCCCGTCGGCGGGCTGCTCGCGGATCTTCTCGGTCCGCGGCGGCCCGCCGCGGCGGGCCTCGTCCTCGCCGCGGCCGGAACCGCCGGGATGATCGGCGTACGGAGCGCGTGGGAGGGCGCCCTGTGGGCCGCGCTCTACGGGTTCGGTGTCGCGCTCGCCGAGCCGTGTTTCCAGTCGCTGCTGAGCACCTCGGTGCGCCCGGCCCGCCGCTCGCAGGTGTTCGCGGTGCGGCATGCCCTGCTGAACGTCGGGCTCAGCGCGGGCAGCCTGCTCGCCGCCTTCTTGGTGGACCTCTCCTCGGCGCGGACCTTCGTCACGATATACGTGGTCGACGCGGGCACCTTCCTCACGTTCGCCGTGCTGATCGCCGGAACACCGGGCCGTGGTCGCGCCGCCCCCGGACACGGCGCTCGCCAGGACCGGGGCGCCCGCGCGCGCGATTCCCCGACGGGCGGCGCCGGCGGCGGATACCGGGCGATACTCGCCGACCGGCTGCTGCTGCGGATCTGCGTGTCGGTCGCCGTGGTCTTCGTCTGCGGCTACGGCCAGTACTACAGCGCCTATCCGGTCTTCGCGATCCGAAGCGGCGGCCTCGACGCCGCCGCGCTGCAGCTCACCTTCCTGGCCAACACCTGCACGGTCGTTCTCACCCAGCTGTTCGTCCTGCGTCTCGTGACCGGCCGTCGCCGTACCCGCGCGTTCGCCCTGTCGGCCGCGCTCATGGCCCTCGCCTGGCTCACCGTGGTGGGCGCCGCGCATCTCGGCGGCGGCCCGGCCGCCGTCGCCATGTTCATGACCGCGATGGTCCTGTTCGCCGCCGGTGAGACGCTCATGGCACCGAGCGTCCCGGCGATCGTGAACGACCTGGCGTCCGACGACAACCGTGGCAGGTACAACGGGGCCTACAGCTTCGCGCAGACGCTGGGCTACATCGTCGGGCCGGCGGTGGCCGGCGCGATGGTCGGCTCCGGGCGCGGAGCCCTGCTCTTCCTGGTCCTGGCCCTGACGCTCGGCCTCGTGGCCCTGCAGGCGACCAGGCTCGACCGCCTCCTCGCCCCCGCGGCGAACGTCATCGGCGCCGGCCAGGCCGACGCCGCCGACACCGACGCCGAACACGCAGGCCATGGCGCCTGACCCCCGGGGACACAGTGCCATCCCGGGCGCCACGACGGGCACCGCCCCGGACACCACGCCGTACGACACCGGCGGCGGCACCGCGCCGGAGGCCCTGCTGTCGACGGCCGGGCGGTACCGCCGGCTGGGACGGCTGGACGAAGCCGAACGCACCCTGGAACGGGCCGTCCAGATCACCCGAGACAGCGAACCATCCCAGGACGCCCATCTGCGCGCACTCGACGCCCTCGCCGAGCTGCTCCGCTTTCGGGGAAGGTACCGGCGATCGGACGAGATCCTGCGGAGCGCGCTCAGCCTCGCCGAGGAGACGCCCGGAGTGGGCTCCCTCGCGGTCGCGCGGATCTGCAACAGCCTGGGCGTGCTCCACAAGTACACGGGACGGTTCGAGGAGTCCGAGTCCTTCTATTCACGGGCTCTCGCGATACTCGAAGCAGACCTTGGCGATGAGCACCCGTTCACGGCCACCCTCTACCACAATCTCGGCGGGCTGAACCATGCCCGCGGGACCCACGCTCAGGGGGAGCCGTTCGCCCGCCGCTCCGTGGAGATCCGGCGGCGCACTCACGGTCCCGCGGACCCGGAACTGGCCGCCGACAAGGCCGCGCTGGCGGCGATCGTCCACGCGCTCGGCGACCTCGACGAGGCCGAGCGCCTGCTGGTGGAGGCACTCGCCGTGTTCGAGACGCGGCTGGGCCAGGACGACTACGAAGTGGCCTCCTGCCTGAACAACCTCGCCTCGATCCACTATTCGCGAGGCGGGTTCGAGGCGGCCGAGGCGGGCTTTCGCAAGGTCCTCGCGATCAAGGAAGGGTGCCTGGGCCCGGCCCATCCGGAGCTCGCGGTCGCGCTCAACAATCTCGCGATGACCCTCTGGAAACGCGGTCGGCCAGAGGCCGCCGTACCGGTGCTCGAGCGTGCGATCGTCTTGCTGAACACCGAGGTCGACCGGGACCAGCCGGTCAGGCTGGCCTGCCTCCGCAATCTCCAGACGTGCCGGAGCTCCATGTGAGAGCCGCGTCGATGACGTCCGCCGTCACGTCCCCTTGGGCCGTTCCCGCCGTCAGCGGAGCCTACGCGGTCGTGCCGGCGTGGCGCGGACGCCGCGCTCACGTGCGGAAGGGGCATCGGTGAGCTCCGCCTGAGGCCGTCCGAAAAGCCTTCCCACAGATTCGGCCCTTAAGGAGTTCTTGTGATCGATCCGCGGTTCCCCCTCGCCAGCTGGTTCCTGATCGTCTCCGGAACCGGCTTTCTCGCCGTCTACGCTCTTCCGCTCCTGCTGGTCCCGCTGCGCTGGGCGCGCTGGTTCCGATGGGAGTCCGCCTCGACCCCCACGGACCTCACCGTGTACTTCGGGCGCTGTCTGGGAGCCGTCGCGGTGGCCGTCACGTGGGTCGCGCTCGCCGCGGCGCCCGACCCCGAGCACCACCTGATCGTGTTCGACCTCATCACGGTCGCCTGCGCTCTCCAGACGCTCATCCACGTGGACGGTGCGGTGCGCGGGATCCAACCGTGGACCGAGACTCTCGAGATCGGCCTGTACGCCCTCCTCTGCGGTGCCGCCGTGGCGATTCGCGTCCTGCTGCCGACCTGAGCCGGGGGGGGACCGACCACCCGACGAGCCGGTGGCGGTCGCCGTTCACAGCACCAGATACACCCTCCGCGCTTGCGCATCGGTGGTCACCAGGACCCGGAGCGGCTCGTCGAAGATGTCTTCGGGAAGGTCGTACAGGGCCAGTTTCGAGCCGGGGTCGCGCGGGTCCTCGATCTCGGCGACGAGGGGCATCCCCACCTCCGCGATGTAGCGCTCCCAGCCGAAGGACTCGATCGCGCATCGGCGTGTCTCCGGGTCGTCCTCCGCCCTGATCGCCTCCGGCGTCGGATTCGTGATGACCCACTCGGGCACCGGGGTGCCGTGCCACGCGTGGAGCGCGTACCCGTCCGGCCAGGACAGGGCGGGACCGGTCGCGGAGTGAAGCCGCTCCAGCTCGTCCCTGAGGAGGACCCCGGGCCGGTCGGACAGGATGACGCCGTCCCTCGACGGGATCCACCAGCCGACGCGGCGGGTGACGTCGGAGAGCGCCTCGAGGCCTTCGTCCGGTCGCCCCTGCGCGATCCGGAAGGCACAGGTGTAGAGCGCTATCCGGTACGCGTCCCGCCAGACGTCCTGCACCCCGCCCAGATGACCGCCCAGCAGAAACGGAAGCTGATCACTGAGCCGGCTCAGGACATGACCGCGCAGCCGCACCCCGAACCGGTTCCACAGGCGTTCCCTGATCCGGGAGCCGATCTGCGACCTGAGCTCGTCCCACAGCTCGGGTCCGAGCGCGTCGTGAAGCCGGCTCACCAGCCGGTCCTCCAGTTCTCTCCACGGGTTGCTCTCGTACCGGCGCCGCAGTTCACGGCGGAGTCTGAGCGCGAGCTCGGGCGAGAACGCGTCCGTCGGCCCCGGCCGGTCGGGACCGTCCCCGACGCAGGCGCGCAGGCATCCGGCCGGAGAGTCGGCCCAGACGACGCTGCGCGGCGGCTCCAGCCGCATGGCGGTGTACGCCTCCCGCACGGCCCGCTCCGCCGCGCTCCGGTCGGCCGGTCGCGTGGAAAGGGCGCTTTCCGCCCACTCGTCGCGGACCTCGGCGACAAGGGCCTCGTGTTCCACGGTGAAGACGCCTGTGAACGGTGACACCTGAGCATCCATCCGATCTCCAATGTGGGCGGGATCCAGCGCTCCACGTCCGTGCCGCGCAGCTGCGGAAACCCCGCCAACCCTCGGACCCGAAGTCGCCGGGACCCTGATGAGACGCTCGGCCGCCCCTGCCCCGGCCCTTGAGGAAACCGAATCCGGGCACGGGCGTGCGGCACCGGCTCCGCCCGTCCGGGGCCTCGTCCGGAACTCTCCCGCGTACGCCGGGACCAGCCGCCTGTCGCTCACGCGGGCCGGGGAGACGACATCGGGTGGCGGCGATATCCGTAGCATGTGGGGGGTGAGTGCCCCGGCCGGCAAGCAGCCATACCATCACGGCGACCTGCGTCGTGTGCTGATGGACGTCACCCTCGAGGCGATCGCCGAGGACGGGCTGGGCGAGCTCAGTCTCCGCGAGCTGGCTCGGCGGGCGAACGTCTCCCACGCCGCTCCCGCCCACCACTTCCGGAGCCGGGCCGGGCTGCTGACCGCGATCGCCGCCGAGGGCTACAACCTGCTGGCCGACCAGCTTGAGCGTGTGCGAGGCGACGACCTGACCGAGCGGGCCGTCGCCTACCTGAGGTTCGCGACCAAGCACCCCGCCCACTTCGCGGTCATGCGGGCGCCCGAGCTGTGCATCGATCGGGATCCCGAGCTCCTCGTGGCCCGGGAACGGGCCGGGGAGCAACTGCTCCGGCCGGCCGACCGCACGGCCGCGCTCGCCGCCTGGGCGCTGGCCCACGGTCTCGCCAACCTCCTGCTGGAGGGAAACGTGCACCCGGACCCGGGGGGCGACGTCGAGTCCCTCGCCCGCACCCTGCTCCACCATCTCACCTGACGCCGGCCTCGCGGGCGACGCCTCAGGACGGCCGCGGACCCTCGCGATCTCCACGACGCGGCGAGCGGGGACGGCCCGGGCACCGCCGTGCTGCGCCGTGGTCAGCGGTGATACCCGGCTCCCGCACGGTGAACGGCAGGCGCCCGGCCGGGTCAGCGGACGGCCCGCAGGGCGTTCACGATGCCGTAGCCGTAGAAGCCGTTGCGGAATCGGTTCCCCTCACAGAGGTGTGTGTCGGTCACGGTGGTGCCGTTGGGCAGGTGCCGCGTGTAGGTGTAGGCGGCGGGGGTGGGGCAGTCCTTCCTGGTGGCGGTCGTCTTCAGCATCGCCTCCACGACGTCGGGGTTGAGCGTCTTGCCGCCGTGCTCCCGGTCCTGGTGACCGTGCTCGCTGACGATCAGCGCCGCCACGCCGGCGGCGCGCGGCGACGCCATCGAGGTGCCCTGGTCGTACTGGTAGTAGGCACAGACGGCGTCGTCGCAGTCACGGACGACGCGGGCGACGTTGGGCGTGCCGTCCGGGTTCAGCTCGCCGCGTGCCACCGCGAGCGCCTTCGGGTAGGCCGCCAGCGTCGCCCGGGTCGTGTCACGCGTGTTGTCCGGCGTGTCGTAGGTGTCCCCGCCGGGGGCGGCCAGGTCGGTGGAGCCGTCGCCGTAGTTGGAGCCGAACGACTTGCGCTCGCTGACGCCGGTCGCGGACACCCTGATCACGTGGTTGCCCTCGACCGGCATGATGTCGCAGTCCGGCGTGATCGTACGTGAGTGCGGCTTCTCGCCCGGCACTCTGACGAAGTTGGGGCTCGAACTGTCGACGTAGTCCTTGGTGAGGTCGACGGCCTGGTTGCCGATGGCCGTGATCAGAGTCACGCCCCTGGCGTGGGCGTAGTCGAGCGCCCGCTGCATGGCACTGCGGATCGTGGTCTGCTCCAGACGCTCCTCCGGAGAGTCGGACGGGTTGCCGGTGCAGTTGGACAGCCAGGGGTCGGTGTAGAAGCTCATGTTGGCGACATCGACCCCGATATCAGCCGCATAGGTCAGTGCGTCGACGCTCGGCTGGAGGAAGAAGTAGCCGGCGTCCGAGCCGACCCTCAGGTTCACGATCGAGACCTTGGGCGCCACGCCCGCGATGCCGAGCCCGTTGATCGGTGCGGCCAGCGCGGACGCCACGTGCGTCCCGTGGCCGTCCTCGTCCACGTCCGCCGGGTCCTCGCACGAACGGTCCGGCTCCTCCTCACAGGGGCCGTCGACCTCCTCGCCGTCGGCGTCGACCGGGATGTCCACGGTGAAATTGCGGCTCAGCTCCCGGTTGAAGTTCGGCGCGATGTCGGGATGGGAGCCGTCCACGCCGGTGTCGAGGATGGCGACCAGCACCTCGGGGTCTCCCTGCCCGTACTTGTACGAGCCGTCGACGGTGGCACCGATCTGCTTCATGTCCCACTGCAGTTCCGACAGCGGCTCGGCTTGAGGAGCCGGCTTGCGCCGCTTGACGGCGGAGGGCGTGCCGCGCTCCCCCGTCCCCGGCTCCTCGAACGCCTCGGCCCGGAGGGCCTTGCGCACCGCCCCATCGCTCATGGGCGCGTTTTCGGGCATGCCGCCGACGGACCGGTTGCGGGCGACGCCCTCGATCAGGGCACTGCCCCGCAACAGGCTCGTGAAGCCGGGGTCGGTCGTGCTGACGGTGGCCAGCCCGACGGTGCCGTTCTCCTTCAGGATCCTGCCACCAGCGGCCTGGATGGCACCCCTGGCATCGGCGGCGTTCACGCCCTCCTTGTAGAGGACCACGTATTCGGTTTCCCGGCCGGCTTCCGCGACCGGCTGCCCGGCCTTCGCGGCGGCCGCCGACGTCGCCGTTACCAGGAAGGTGAACGCGATGACGACAGCGCGCTTCACATATACCTCCGTTCAAGGAGGAACCGGCCGACCTCGGCCGGCACCTCCAGGTAGAAATCCCGCTTCGGCCGATCGTCAGTGCAGGAGGAGGGCGCCGAAGTAGGAGGGATTGCCGACGCCGACCGTGCCGGGGTGGACGACCTGGGCGTTGGTGGCGGAGATGCCGGTGGGCGAGCCGCGCAGGACGGCCAGCATGCCGGTGTTGGTGTTCTTGCCGGGAGCGCCGACGACGACCTCACCCATGCCGTCGCCGGTGACGTCCGTGATCGAGACGGCGTCGCCGAAGTTGTCCTTGGGCTGAGACCGCTCACTGATCGGATCGGCGACCGGGGAGGCCGGATTCGGGACGGAGCCGAGGCTGTCCTGGGTGACGAACTGCGCGCGGGCCGGTACGGGGCCGCCGGTGGAACCGGGTATCACCACCACCATGCCGGCACCCGCCTTGCCGGAGACGGTGGTGTTCGCGGCACCGACGGCGATCTCCGCGGAGCCGTCGCCGTTGACGTCGCCGACGGCCAGGCTGGTGCTCGCCGCCTGGTTCGCCAGCCAGGTCAGCTGGTCGGTGGAGAAGCCCGGGGTGGCGGACAGGCCCGAGGACGAGCCGTACCAGACCTGCAGTGAGTTGCGGCTGGCGGTGACCATGACCAGGTCGTCGTGGCCGTCACCGTTGACGTCGCCCATGTGGACCAAGGAGTCGTACTTGGGGCAGACGACTCCGCACGTCGCCGACGAGCCCAGGAGGACGCGTTGCGGCGGAGAGGTGTGCGGGGGGTACATGATGCTCAGTTCGACCACGTTTTCGCTGCTGACGTATGCCAGTTCCGTCTTCCTGTCGCCGTTGACGTCGCCGGAGGCGGTTGAGGTGACAGCCGTGGCGGTCCCGTCCTGGGCGCGAGGAAGATACTGGTAGGCGCCCTGCTCGGCCCCGTTGTACCACCCGGCCAGCACGTCGCTGGAGAAGTAGTACGTGCGCATCGGCTTGACGATGTCGGCTCCGGGCCGGTCGTCGAACTCCCCGGCCCGCATCACCTGGACCGCGTCCCAGCCGTTGTACGGCGTGTAACCGAGATAGTGCTTGCTTTGGGCGATCCCCGTGGACGTCCACGAACTGACGATCGTGTAGAACCGGCCGCCGGCGATGAGGTCGGTCCTGCCGTCGTTGTCGACGTCGGCGGCCGACAGCTGGGCACCGAACGAGTTGCAGGAGTAGGCCGAGGTCGAGCAGTCCCCAGGGGGACGGAGGAGCACCTGCCCCTTCAGCCCGCCGGGCCCGCCGTACAGGACGGGCACCGCCCCTGTGCCGCCGTTGGCCGGTTGGGCGACGACGACGTCGCCGTAGCCGTCACCGTTGAAGTCGAACTTGTTCATGACCGGCGCGGCCGCCTGGGCGGAGGCGGGTGTGGCGGCCAGGCCCGCTGCGAGAGCGAGCGAGACCGCTGTACACATGATCTTTTGTTTCACCTCTGTCCTTTCCTTAAGGTGATGCCCGTGACGGTTGCCGCAACCCTTGACGGGGACTCGCGGCGGCCTATCGGTATTGAGCGGGGAAGTAGGGCAGGAAGCCGGTCCGATCGTGGCAGTTGAGGTACTCCATGCGGCCGCCCTCCGGCGCCACGTAGACCTCGTGGCCGAGCGTCACGTGAATGTCGGGGGCGAAGCGGGCGATCAGTTCGCCGGCGCTCTTGAAGATCGCGAGGTGCGTGGCATGGCTGTGCGCCCAGCGCTCAAGGTGCGACAGGCTCAGGAACCATGCGAGCGTGGCCGTCTGCACCCGGTCGTCGTTGGAGACGATCAGGTCGGCGAGCCGGGCGGACAGGCACCCGGTCTCCTGCGGGTTGGCCGCCAGATATCCGACACCGTCCTGGTAGACGGGCAGAACCCGCTCCTCGAACCAGGCGCGTTCGTCGTCCGGGCAGTGTTTCCAGCCCTGCGGACTCCGGATGAAACAGAGATTGCCCGGGGTGGTCACGACCAGGTGACGACCGGCCGAGTCCGCGGGTGCCGCCTGCACGACGGAGTCCACCTCGCCGGCGAGCCCCGCGTCTTCGGCGGCCGGGATGCGGTCGCGCATGGAGCCCGGGTAGGAATGGTACGCGTTCAGCACCGCGGGAAACTGCGACGCCAGGCCCCACGTCGGGGAGTCGTACGAATACGACGTCTCGAAGTGGTCGGCAGGTGCCCGCAGGACCTCCGTCCACAGGCCGATCGGCCCACCCTTCGCGGTCAGTTCCGGCGCGGCCCACGAACCGAGCGGATGCTCCTCGGACCAGGACTTCTCGGCATCGCCGTCCAGCCAGTACGCCAGGATGACGTCGTTGGTGTAGCCGAGCCGGTCGACGTGGGCGGCATGCTCGTACGTCACGGGAGCGTGGGCTCCGTGAAGACTGCCGACGACGTCCGCCAGCACGCCGGCCGCCTCGTCGTCGTCGCGATGCTGAACGGCGAGTTGCCGCATGGTGACGCCGGTCAGCCGCTCGGGCAGATGGAGGCTGTAGGCGGGGTAGGGGTTGCGAAATCCGGCAGGCCGCAGTTTCGGCATGACGCGCTCTCCTGTGTCGGTTCGGTTTTCCCTCGGCATGCCGTCTTCGCCGCCGCCCGGGGGATGGAGGGGAACGGGCGGTACGGCCCGGTCACCGGTCGAAAGCCAGCGGAAGGAACGCCGGACCACGCACGATCAGGTTCGGTTTGTACACGATGTCGGCACGTGGTACGGCCAGTGACATGTGAGGGAATCGTTCCAGCGTCATCGTGAGGAGCGTCCTGGCGTTCCGGCGTGCCAGCTGTGCGCCCAGGCAGCGATGGATCCCATGCCCGAAGGCCAGATGGCGCTTGTCTTTCCGGAGGATGTCGAAGTCGTCGGGGTCGGGATAGCGGGCGGGATCACGATGTGCGGATCCGACGAGAAGCAGGACCGTCTCGTGCGCCGCGATCCGGACTCCCGCCAGCTCCATGTCCGCGGTGGGGAAGCGCCAGAAGGACGACGCCTGAGGGCCGTCATAGCGAAGCACCTCTTCGATCGCCGCATCGACGAGCGAAATGTCCTTGCGAAGCAGTGCATGCTGTTCCGGGTGGTCGAGCAGAGCCAGGAAGAGGTCTCCGACCAGAGCGATGGTCGACTCGTAGCCCGCCACGATGAGTCCGACCATCGTGGCGAGAAGTTCGTCTCCGCTGAGCATGCCGCGATTCCGGCTCGCCCGTATCAGGTCCGACATCAAGTCCGTGCCCAGATGCCTCTTTTTCTCGGCGATGAGATCGCTCGTGTACGCGACCAACGACTCCACCGCTTCGAACGCCAGGTGACGCAGGTTCGGGTCGGCGGTGAATATCAGGTCCCCCCATTCCCGCAACTGCACGCTGTCACCGGGTGGAGCGCCCAGGACGGTGCAGATCACCTCCACCGAGAGCGGCGCGGCGATCCTTTCCAAGACGTCCACGGGCTCCTTCCTGGGCAAGGAGCCGAGGAGGGTTTCCACCGCCGCCCGCATCGCCGTCTGCCACTGGGCGATCCGCCGATCGGTGAAGGTCGAGGCGGCCAGCCTCCGTAATCTCGTGTGGTCGGGCGGATCCAGATTGAGCATGGTGCGTGAGCCGACCGTGCCCGATCCGAATGCCAGCGAGGCCGCGTGGAAAGCAGGCGACGCGTTCGCGTAGTCACTGCTGAGCCGCGCGTCCGCCAGCCCCTCCTTGACGTCGTCGTATCGGCTCACCAGCCACACGTCGACGTCGGTGAAGGGAATGGTCGTCCGGCACACGGGATGGTTCTCCCGCAGAAATCTGTAGGTCGGATAGGGGTCCTGGAAGAATTCGGAAGTGAAGACGGGTATCGCGGTCATCTTGTGACTTCTCGTGTGCGTGCGACTTATGGCGTCCACTGACCTCACAGCGGAATTCTGGCCACCTCGGCGCGGGGCAGGTCGTCGAGACCTCGCCGCAGCTTCGACGTGACGGCTTCGAATTCGTACGCCCCCTCGGACACGCGATGCGCGAGCACACGCACGGTGTCCTGGTAATGCGTGGAGTATCTGTCGGTGCCCGGGCAGGGGTGGAAGCCCAGGCGGCCGAACAGCACGTCCTGCCGATGACCGGTGCCGGAGGTGCAGACGACGAGCGAGGCGCCGAGGGCGCGGGCGGTGGCCACCATGGCGGCGACCATCCGTCCCCCCAGCCCCCGGCCCTGCATCCCGGAGGCGACGACGAGCCGGCCGGCCTCGAAGACCGGCGCGTTCGAGGCGCCCAGCTCGGCGAGCAACTCCGCGTACGCCCGTCCGCCGAGATGGCGTCGCGCCTGGAATCCGGCGCCCAGGCCGGGTGGTGCCAGGCGGACACAGGCGACGATCTCGTCAGTGGTGTCCAGATGCGCGGTGAGATGGAAGGCGCCCAGGTCGAGGTCCTGCGGATCCGCGTACTCGCCCTGTGCGACGCGGAAGCCCGGCCGGCGGCCCTGGTCGTAGAAGACCTCGGCGCGGAACCGGCGGATGTCATGGAGCCATTCGGCGGGGCGGCCTCCGGCCGGGTGCCTGCGAATCCACACCTCGAAGCCGCGAGCCTCGATCTGCTCGTCCGCCGTCCCGGGACCGCGATCGTTGGGAATCGGATAACGCAGCTCGGTGCCGGGATGCCGAGGCGAGTTCACGGGCTTACCCGCTCGCTTTCCAGATCACCCCTGGCCAGATCAAGGCATTCGGCCATGAAAGCGGCGTAAGACGCCAGCGCCGCCTTACCCGTTTCGATCATCGTGCTCAGCGCGCCGGGAGAAGCGGCGAGAACGCCGCCGAGCTGCCGCTGGTTGAAGGCGGTGTGGCCGGCGTCGAGTTCGACGTGTTCCGCCAGGAAGCTGTAGCACGAGGCATCCGGGTGGAAGACGCGCTCGCAGGTGGCCAGCAGGACGGGGCCGATGGTGACCGAGAGTCGTTCGATCTCGTATTCGATGGCGAGCTGGGCGAACGGCGTGGGACCGGCGATGACCTGCTCGTGGAACCTGGCGTAGAAGCCGGCGGTCTCCAGTGGCGGCAGGGCGAGGAGGCCGTCGGCGTCGACAGGCTCTCCGTAGCGCTCACGCCACCAGTTCGCGATGGCGTGCGTGTCGGCGACCATCATCCGGTCGTGGCCCGCCTCCGCACGGGAATGCGCCTTGAGGGCCTTTTCGAGTTGATCCATCCCCAGCTCGCCACATCGTTCGCCCGCGCTCGAGATCCAGCGTTCGACGTCGTGGGTCATGTGGATGCCGTGCGCGTTGTACCGCAGCATCCACCGGGCGAAGAGCCGGTCCTCGCACTCGGGGGAGAACAGCGGGGAAATGGCCGGATCATTGATGAATCGCTGACGGCTGTCCTTCAGCTCTGCTTCGTACTCGTCCATCTTCGCGCCCAACGAGAGCCTCCTCGTGTTTGCCGTGCGCGCGCTCGTTCCTGCGCACACCTTCGCCGGTGTTCTGAGCCGCGGTCCTGAATCCGTCCCCCATGAGAGGCCGTCCCCGGCGGCATCCCGTTACAGCTCGCGAGATTCCTGTGAGTAGTGCCGTCGCTCGTTCACGTGCCCCGAGATCTCCTCGTACGAACGGTTCTGCTCGCGTCACGAACCGAGCGATTCGGCAGCAGAATCCCTGCAGCGGCTTATCGCGGGCTTAAATGTCCCCGCCCGCGGCCGGGCACCGGGCCGTAAGCGGCGGACAAGACGGATTTAAGAGCCGCGTGTTCGGAGCATGGCATCACCGGCGGGTGGGCCGGCCGTCGTCTCCCCCGTCGTGCGCGTTCTCCCACGACAGAGCCCGCCCGGCGGCAGGGCGTCCCGCTTACGGCGGATAGCGGATCACTCTTGCGAGGGACGAGCCGGAGCGAAGCGCGGGTCAAGATGGAGCGATCTCGTGACCCTCTCTTCGGAGGAGGCAGCCGGTGTGGAGCGGTGCAGGGGGCTCGGCAAGGAACGCCGAGGAGGCACCCAAGGAGCGATCGGTCACGTGAGCAACGTCGAATTCCGGGTTCTGGGGTCGTTCGAGGTGCACGGCGCAGAGGGAATCGTCGGCATCGGGGGTCCGCGGCAGCGGGCCCTGCTCGCCCGATTGGTGGCCGCGGCGGGCACGGTCGTGTCCACGGACACGTTGATCGAGGATCTGTACCACGGCAGGCCACCGGTGACCGCGCTGGGCTCGATCCACGTCTACGTGTCGAACCTGCGCCGGGCGATCGAGCCGAAACGCGCGCCTCGCACTCCCCCGCAGCTCTTGATCGCACGACGGCCCGGCTACCTGCTCACCACGACGGACGTCGACGCGCTGCGGTTCAGCGATCTGGTCATGGATACGGAACAACGCCCGCCCGCGGAGGCTCTGCCCCGCCTGGAGGAGGCGCTGAGGCTCTGGCGCGGCTCTCCGTACGGGGAGTTCGCCGGCGAGCTGTGGGCGATCCCCGAGTCGACCCGCCTGCGCGAGCTGCGCCTGACCGCGATCGAGCGCCGCGCCCAGGCGCTGCTGGATCTCGGCCGTCCCCAGGCGGCGATCCACGAACTGGAGTCCGAGACAGAGGAACACCCCCTGCGAGAGCGCCTGTGGTGGTTCCTGGCCCTGGCTCTCTACCGGGCCGGGCGACAGGCCGACGCGCTGGCCGCGCTGCGCAGGGCGCGGAAGCTCGTCGCCGATCAGCTCGGCCTCGATCCCGGTCCGGAGCTGCAGGCGCTGGAGAGGGACATCCTCCAGCAGGCTCAGTCGCTCGCGCCACCGCCCGAGCCCGTCTCCGTGCTGCACCATCCTCTGCCCTCCGCCCCCTCCGAGGTCCCTCCGGTGCACGGCCGGGACCGGCGCCACGGGGAGACGCCGGCACCGCCTGGCGGCGGAGCGACGACCGATGCCGTACGCGAAGGGGCCCGTGGCGGAGAGGCCCCGCACGCGGAGGCCGTCCGTCCCCGGGGCGCGGTCCGGGAACCTCTCATCGGCCGGGAGCAGCAGCTCGCGGAGTTGAAGGGGCTCACCGCCCTGGCGGACCGGAACGGCATGGTGGTCGCCGCGGTCAGCGGCGAGCCCGGTATCGGCAAGACCCGGCTGTTACAAGCGTTCCGGGACGACTGCGAAGATCTCGGCCATCTGGTGCTGTGGGGCCGCTGCCATGAGGGGGAGGGAGTGCCGCCGCTGTGGCCGTGGCTGCAGGTCCTGCGCGCGCTGGCCGAGACCGTGCCGCCGCCGGAGCGCCAGGCGTTGGGCGGGCTGCTGGACGACGAGTGGCCCAGCGGCCTCCCTGAGCCGGCGTTGCGCCGCCGGAACCAGGTCATCGCGCATTGGCTCGTCGAGACCGCGCGGCTGCGGCCCCTGGTGATCGTCCTGGACGACCTGCACTGGGCCGACTCAGCCACGCTCGAGCTGCTCAGGGATATCGCCGTGTTGTCGGAGACCCCGCCGGGGAATTCCGCACTGATCCTGGTCACCGCGTTCCGCGATTCGGCGCACCTCGGTGCCGTCCTCCCGGGCGACGCCCTGAATCCGTGCCTGGATGAGCAGTTGCACCGGCTTGGCCGTTACGATCTGGTTCGCATCCGGCTGACCGGCCTCAACGGCACAGAGATCGGGGCCCTCGCCGCACAGATGGGCGTCACGGTCGACGACTCCACGGCGGAGCGGCTGGCCGAGCGGACCGGCGGCAACCCGTTCCTGGTACGCGAAAGCGTGCGGCTGCTGGCGCAGGGCCAGGGCTTGGAGGTCGTGCCCGACGCGGCGGCCGATCTGCTCCGCCAGCGACTGGCCGCGCTCGGACCGCAGGCGACCAAGATACTCAATACTGCCGCGGTCATCGGCCGCACCTTCGATCCTGGCCTGGTCGCCGATATGTGGGTGTGCGAGGCATCGGAATGGAGATCGGGGCAGATCTACAGCATGCTGGACCAAGCCGCCCAGGCCGGGCTGATCACCAGCGGCGACGGGTTCATGACGTTCGTCCACGACCTGGTGAGAGAGACTTTGATCGGCGGCATCCCGCCGCTGCGCAAGGCGCTGATCCACCGGGAGGTGATGACCGTCCTGTCCGCCAAGCCCAGCACCGACGTGACGGTCATCGCCCACCATGCGGTGGAGGCGGGTCCGGCGGCGTACCGGGAGACGGCGCAGTGGGCCCGCGCGGCGGCCGGTCAGGCGAGCCGGCGCCTGGCGCACGAGGAGGCCGCCGCCTGGTGGGGCCGCGCCGTCACCGCTCACGGCGCCTGCGACGGCGACCCCGCCGAGCATGTGGAGCTCCTGCTGCACCAGGTACGCGCCCTGCTGGACGCCGGAGACGCCATAGGCGCGCGTCAGGTCCGCGTGCAGGCCGTACGCGTCGCCGACCGCGCCGGAGCGGACCCCGGGCTGGCCGCCCGAGCCCTCACCGCGCTGGACGCCCCGGCCGTGTGGATGCTGCGCAACCCGTACGAGCCGGTGGAGGTCCGCCTGGTAGAGCAGTTCGAAGCCACGCTGCGCGCGCTGCCCGAAGACGACACGCCGGAGCGGGCGCTGCTGCTGGGCGGCCTGGCCCAGGAACTGCACGACGGGACCGGCGACCCCCGCTGCCTGTCCCTGTCCGCCGAAGCCGTCGCCATGGCGCGCCGGATCGGCGATCCGCACCTGCTCATGCGGGCGCTCAACGCGCGCTGGCTGTCCCTGCCGCAGGTGACGCACCTGTCCGAGGTCGGTGAGATCGCCGAGGAGATGCACGTCCTCGCGGCGCGAGCCGGGACTCCGGAGTTCGAGTTGCTGGCCCACATGATGGACACCCACTGCAAGCTGGAGACGGCCGACCTGGCCGGCGCAGACCGGGCCGCCGCCCGCTGCGACGTCCTGCTCGACCATCTGCAGTTACCGTGGCCGCGTTTCCAGCACACCCTGTGGCGGGCTGCCCGGCTCGCCCTCGACGGCCGGTTCGACGACGCCGACGCCCTCTACGACGACGCCGAACGACAGGCCCAGCGAATCGGCATGTGGTACGTGAGCGCGGTCGTGAACAGCGGTCGTCTCATGCTGTGTTATCAACGCGGCACGATGGCCGACGCCGGACCGCTGATCGATCTGGTCGGCGGCATCCACCCCAGCGCGGACCACGACGCCCGGGTGCTGGAACGGTGCGCCCAGGGCCGTCTGGACGAGGCTCTGCAGCTCGCCGCGGAAGGGTGGCCGGCCCCGCCGCTGGACTGGGCGTGGCTGACCACCACGTGTCTGCAGGGCGCGGCCCAGGCGGCCGTAGGCGACCTGCCCGCCTGCCGGGCGACCCACGAGAGGCTGTTGCCCTACGCCGGGCGGATCTCCCTCATAGGACCTGTCGACCACTTCCTGTCCCTGCTCGCCTCCACTCCCGACGATCTCGGCTCGAAACGGCGCTGACATCGCCGTAACCCCGCACAGCATCCCGGAGCGGTTCTGGATGAACCGCTCACCGTTCCCGAGCCGGAAGCCCCCGGCCGGCGGCCTCGCCGTCGCGCATCCCGTCGTTGTGCCAGTGGCCGACCAGGTCCGCGTACAGGGGCGACCGGTCGATCAGCTCCACATGGGTGCCGGTGAGCACAGCGCTTCCGTCCATCAGGAGGACCCGGCGGGCTCTGATGGCCGAGCTGATGCGGTGGGCGATCACGATCAGGGTGCCCGGCCGGGCCGCCAGGGCCATCTCCGCACGCAGTTCGGCGGCCGGATCGAGGTGGCACGTGGCCTCGTCCAGGATCACGACGCCGGCGGGAGAGGCGTGGACGCGGGCCAGGGCGATGAGCTGCCGCTCTCCAGCGGAGAGCGCCGACGGCTCCTCGATCGTCCCGTCGATCCCGCCCAGCCGTTCGACGAGCGCTCCGGCGCCGACGGCATCCACGGCCGTGCGCAACCACTCGTCGCCGGTCGTCTCCGGGCACAGGTACGCCAGGTTCTCGCGCACCGTCCCGGCGAAGACGTACGCCTCCTGCGGCACCAGCGCGACAGAGCTCCGCAGCCGCGCTTCCGGGACCGAGCCGAGCGGCGCTCCGCCGAGCCGAATCCGGCCGCCGGTGGGCCGCCGCAACCCGGTCATCAGCATGGCCAGCGTGGACTTGCCGACGCCGCTGGGACCGACCACCGCGAGATGCTCACCTTCGCCGATCGTCAGGTCCAGATCCCGTACGACGGGGGTCGCCTGCGGCGAGTAAGAAAAGGTCAGGTGCTCCGCCCGCAGTTCGTGGCCGGTAGGAACGCTGTCGCGCGCCGAATCCCGCGATGGAGCGGGCAGGGCGGGGAGTGTGATGGTCCCGGCGATCCTCCGCGCGGTGACCGTGAGGGTGACTCCCCAGGATCCGACGCTGTCGAGAATCGCGCGCAGGGCCGGTTCGAGGCCGGTGAACAGGTACGTCGCCGCTCCCACCACCTCACCGGCGGTCAGGTGACCGTGCCGGATGAGGAGCGGGGCGGCGAGGAGAAGACCGATCAGCGGGACGTGGGCCCCGAGCATGACGACCAGCCGCCTGCTCGTGCCCGCCCACGCGAGCGCGCGGCTCGCTCTCGCCTGGGCGTCGACGAGGGTCCGCAGTGCGGCTTTCGCCGGGTCCTGTGCCCCGCAGGCGGCGATGTCACGTAGTCCCGCCACGATGTGCGCGGTCTGCGCCGTCAGCGTCTCCTCCGAGAGGACGAGCTCACGCTGGCGGGCCACGAGCACCCCCAGCAGCCTGGCGAAGACGGCCAGCGCCGCGACGAGAGGCCCCGCGACGAGGGCGGCGGCCACCGGCGACAGAACCAGGAGTCCCACCAGCGCGGCGATCACCGAGATCCCGAGTTCTCGGCTGTTGCGCAGCATCGCGGACAGCAGACTGCGGAGCGTCTCGATCTGCCTGGTGAGCCGGTTGACCGCGGCGGCGTCCGGTGTCTCGCCGCCGTCGGCGGCGCGGACCACGGTCGCCTTCACCACGGCGCGGACCAGGTCGTCGCGCACGGGCTCGACCACCGCGGCGAGATGGGGGAACATCAGCCGGGTCGCGACGGCTTTGACGAGCATCGTGGCGCCCATGAGGCCCAGCCAGGCCATCCCGGCGCCCGGCCGGCCGGCCAGGAAACCCTGATCGACCGCCGCGGCGACGAGCAGGCCCGACAGCAGTGCCGGCGCCGCCTCGACGAGGGACCACGTCATGGCCAGCGCGAGCGGGCGCCGCCGGGGACGCAGCAGATCCGCCAGGAGGCGCCAGGGGCTGGGGGCGTGCCCGCGGTCCGGGATCGGCGGAGACGGTGTGGTGCCGGATCCCTGTCCGGCCTCGGTCACTGCATGGACGTGCATGCTTCCTCCTCGTCCGCCACCGCGTGGCCGGTTCCCTCCGCAGCGGCGGCGGCCGTGTCGTCGCCTGGATCGATGGCGCCCGGATCGTCGCCGGAGGCGAAGAGGGCGCGGTACGCCGGGTCGCGCCACAGCTCCCGATGGGCGCCGCGGCCCCGCACCCGGCCGCCGTCGAGCCATATGACCAGGTCGGCCCGGGCGGCCGTGGCCGGGCGATGGGCGATGACGAGACGGGTCCGCCCTCGCATGGCGTCGACCAGCGCGTTGGTCACCTGAGCCTCGGTCGCCGTGTCCAGGCTGGAGGTCGCGTCGTCCAGGATGGTCAGACGGCCCCGCCTGAAGAAGGCGCGGGCCAGTCCGAGCCGCTGCACCTCACCACCGGACAGCGGTGCGTCCGCCGCCGGGGTGGCGTACCCCAGGGGAAGTCGACGGACGACATCGTCCACGCCCGCCGCCCTCGCGGCCGCGCTGACAGCCTCGGGGGTGCTGACAGAAGCGCCGTAGGCGATGGCCGAGGCGATGTCACCACCGAGGAGCACCGGGCGTTCGAACGCGTAGGCGACCGCGCTCCTCAGCAGGCCGGGATCGACGTCGCCGAGGGGTATGCCGTCGAGGAGCACCTGTCCGCGATCGGGGTCCGTCAACCGTCCGGCCAGCAAAGCGAGGGTGGTCTTGCCCGCGCCTGAGTGGCCGACGACGGCGGTCAGCGCCCCCGCGGGAATCTCCAGGCAGATGTCGTCGAGGACGGGAGTCTGCCCGCGCATCACGGTCACGCCGCGGAACGAGAGCGCTCCCGGGCCTTCGGCCAGGGGCGCGCCGCCGGAGGGCAGGGCGGGAAGGGCGAGCACGTCGTGCACGCGAACCGCCGCGGAGCGGCCGTAGGCCAGGCTCAGCAGCGGATCGATCTGCTTGACGAAAGCCAGGGCCAGGGCGGTGTAGCCGGCCGTCTCCAGGAGCACGCCCGGTTGCAGCCGGCCCTGCGCGATGCCGAGACCCGCCACGGCCAGCACGAGGAGTTCCATGAGCGGCAGTAGCAGCGTGATGTGCCACACGCTGTGCGCCTGCGCCCTCCAGAGGGCGCGCCCGGCGGCGCTGAGTTCGGGCAGCGGTTCGAGCACGCGGGTGATCTCACGGGAGGCGGTGCCCGCGGCCCGTACCGTGCGGATTCCGGCCAGGGTCTCGGTGAGGCGTGTGGCCAGCCGGCCCTGGGCTCTCTGATAGGCGCCGTACAGGCTGGAAATCCGGGCGACGAGCACGCGCGTCACCACGACCGCGACCGGGACGCCGGCCAGGAAGGCGAGCCCCACCCGCCAGTCGATGGTGAAGAGCGCGACGGCCCCGCCGAGAGAGGTGACGGCTCCCGCGGCGGCGCTCACCACCGTAACGGGGACGTAGCCGACGGTCGACGTGTTGCCGACGAGGCGATTGGTGAGCTCCCCGGCCGGAAGAGCCGCCGCGCCGCCGACGTCCGACTGGAGAAGGCGGTCGATCACGCGCAGGCGAAGGAGGCTGGTCGCGGACGTGACGGAGGTGATGCCGGCGATGTGCGTGGTGATCTCGACGAACGCCTCGGCCACGAGGAGGGCTGCGAGGGAGGCGCACGCGATCGGCGAGGCCCGGCCGGTGAGGACAGAGTTCACGGCGGCGGCCAGCGCCGCGGGCAGAGCGAGTGAGATGCCGATCGACGCCGCCGCGGACACCCCGGCCACCGCCAGCGGCGCCCACGTCCCGCGGACCAGCGAGGCGATGAGGCGGTCGCCGTGTTTCTGCTTCACCTGCTCTTCGGCTTGTTCCGGCACGGGCATCTGACATCCTCCTTCTGTCCGGTACTGGCCCGGCGGGGGCGATGCCGGCCCGGCAGGGCCGACATCGCCGGGTAAGGGCCCTGACCGAAGGCCAGGAGCCAGGGGTCAGAGGGTGGTGCCGCAGGTGCCGTACTCGTCGTTGCAGGTGCTGAAGGTGACGTTGCACCGCTGGAGCGCGGACTCCTGGGGAGCGGGCAGCATGTCCAGCGCGGTGATGTCGAGTTCCATCGGTGTTCTCCTTTTCTCGGACAGCCCACTTCGATGTGGGCTCTTTCTGGTTCCACCGGCGGCACCGGGTTGGCGGTGCCGCCGACGGGTTCGTGGTGCCGCTGGAAGCGGCATGCGGCGAGGACGCCGGTCCGCCGTCGTCCCTCCGCCGCGAGCCGGCCTAGCCATACGACGAGGCGGAGGGTGGCGCGGCGTGGAGGAAGGTGACGAGACGTTCGAGGACGAGGTGACGATCCGGTCCGGTCAACGGGTCGTGCCCCGCACCCGGCACCTCCAGGTACGTCAGCCGGGCACCTTGGTGAGGTGCCCTGGCCATCCGGTCGCGGAGTCGTCGCGAGTGGCCGACGGGGATGATCGGATCCCGCTCGCCGTGGATGACCAGGAGCGGCAGCCGGAGGCGGTCGGCCAGCCGGAGCAGGTCACGGGGACCGAGCGCGTCGCCGGTGATCTCCTCACGGCCGCCGAGGCGGTCGAGCAGGTTGCGCACCATCGCCGGCCCATCGGCGTACAGTTCCCGTCCGGACAGGAACGGCGCGACGACGGCGGCGCGGGACCACAGGTCCGGTTCGGCGGCGGCCGCCAGCAGCGCGAGGTAGGCGCCGTAGCTCGGGCCGTACAGGATCGGCCGGGAGCCGCCGGGCGCGCGCTCGGCCGCCAGGGTCCGCCCCACATGGAGGACGTCGGCGAGGTCGGGCCCGCCCCAGGCGCCGCGGATGGCGTCGCGGTGGGCTGCTCCGTATCCGGTGCTGCCGCGCTGGTTGGGGGCGACCACGGCGACGCCCTCCGCGGCCAGGCGCTGGAACAGGGGGTCGTAGGTGAGCTGCCACGCGGCCTCGGGCCCTCCGTGGAGGGCGAGCACCACACCCGCGGCGCGGACGGGATCACCGTAGACGACGGCTTCGAGAGGGCCGGCTGGTCCGTCGAAGCGGCGTACCACCGCGGGCGCCCAAGGGGTCCGTTCTCCGTCCGCCACGAGATGCGCTTCACGGGAATCGGACACCGCCACCACCCGTGGCGGACGGTCGGGAGCGGAGTGGACCACGTGCAGCCCGTCCTCGTTCCAGCAGGCGGCCGGCAACAGGCTGCCGGTCGCCGGGCCGATCTCCCGGAGGCCGCCCTCCTCCAGGTCGTACAGCAGGACGACGGAGCGGACGCCGCGGGTGACCGACAGCGCGAGACGCCTTCCGGCCGGGTCGAGGGCGAGCGGCCTGACCGTACCCTCGACGGCGTTCAGGTCCTCGGGGAAGACGGTCGGCCCGTCGTCGTCCCGCCGGCGGATTCCCAGCCGGTGGACGCCTCCGCTCTCGAGGGCCGTCAGCAGGACTCCGCCGCACGGAGCGGCGAGCAGCAGATGCTCGCCCTGGCGCAGGCCGGGAAGGGGGGAGACGGTGCCACGGGACGAATCCAGCACGACGGTTCGCGTTGCCCCGCCCTGCGACCTCGCCAGGGCGAGGAGGTCCCCGCTCTCGTCGAGCCAGACGCCTCCGGACAGGAAGCTCGGCACGTCGGCGACCTGTTCGGGGCGTTCGGGCGAACCGGGGAGCCGCCACACGGTCGTGCCGCGCCCCGGGGTCCTCAGCAGGGCCAGGGCGGCGGTTCCGGAGTTCCGGCCGGCCACCAGCGCGAGGTCCCCGTCGTGGACGGTGAGCAGCTCCCGGACCGAGGTGGCGGAGCCGGTCGCGGCCGGGACGGCGAGGAGGACCCGGCGGGTCCCTCCGGCTTCGACGCTGTTCACCAGGATGTTTCCGTCGCCGGTCGGCACCGCGGCGCTCCACGGGCTCACACCGTCCCGCAGGCGCAGGACACGGGACCGAGGACGCGTACCAGTGAGATCCCACAGCTCGGGAGCCAGGCCGTCGCGGTCCCGGGCGGTGAGGCAAACGGCGTACCGTCCGCTTCCGGAGAAGCGGAAGTTGATTCGCCACACCTGCGGGGGATGCGACGGTCCCAGCGCCCCGTCGATCACCGCGCTCGTCGTCGGCGCGTTCATCGTGTCTCCCCGCCTCGGGCCGGCACGGTGAGGCGGGCCGGGACGTCGGCCATCCAGGGACGGGCGCCGCCGTGGCGCAGCCGTCGCAGGAAATCGAGGATGCCCGCCAGGCCGGTGTTCCAGCCGAAGCTCACCTTGTCGCCGCTTTCGTCCGGCACCACCAGCAGCCCGTCTCGCGTCACCGCGCGCGCCCACAGGCATGCGGCGAGTTCCTCGGCCTGGGCGTGGTAGGCGGGTTCGCCGAGCAGGTCGGCCATGTCGAGCAGGAACTGGCCCTCCCCCGCCAGGCCATGGCAGGCGACGGTTCCGGAGGACAGGCGGGAAGCGTGGGCGGCGATCGCGGCCGCCCTGGCGGCGTCCAGGAACCGGGCCTCGCCGGTGGCGGAGTGGAGCCGGACCAGGAAGGTGCCCACCCCTGACGACCCGCTGCACCAGTACGGTTGCCTGATGGTGTTGCTGGGAGACTCCGTCCACCAGGCGGCGTCGCCCGTGTGGTGGGCCGCGGCCAGCAGCGTCCGCCCGCCGAGCAGGGCCGTCTCCATGCAGTCGTCGCGGCCGAGGACGCCGGCGGCGGCGAGCAGGAAGGTTCCGATCCCGGCCACACCATGGGCGAAGCCGTAGTGGACCGCACCGGCCAGCGCCGAGGCGAAGTCCTCGGGGATCTTCCACAACACGGTGCCGGGCGTACGCTCGGCGGCCGCGAGCAGGGTGTCGGCGCACCGGCCGGCCATGTCGCGGAACCGGTCGTCGCCAGTGGCGTGCCAGAAGTGCAGCAGGGCCAGCCCGGTCCCGGCGAGGCCGTGGCAGACGTCCGGATTCGGCCAGGCGACCGGCAGGCCCAGCGCCAGGTCGACGCCGGCCGAGCGTAACCTGTCGTCGCCGAGCACGCGACCGGCCTCGTGGAGGCCCCAGGCGATACCGGCCCGGCCGAAGTACAGCCCTGGCGAGGGCCTGGCCTCGCTCACCAGACGCCGGACGGTCCATTCCGCCGCGTCCCTCAGGGTGGCGGTGACATCGGCGTGCCAGGACGGGAGCCCGGCGCTTTCCCCGCCCCCGTGCTCCGCCACCGAGGCCAGCAGCGTGAGGACCCCGGCGGCGCCGTACTGGACGGCGCAGGGGTCCGAGGTCGCCCCGAACTCCATGACGGGCCACAGATGCCCTCTGCCGGCGGGATCGGCGGCGGCCTCCCGGTTCATCTGCCGGAGCGTGTGCGTGACCCCGTCGCGGAGCAGGCGGTCCTGTTCCGCGACGCCGAGGCGGTGACCGGTGACGTGCGCCGTGAACGGCCGGGGCTCTGTGTCCAGCTTGGCGAGAAACTTCTCGACCCGCCGCAGATCCCAGCGCCGGGCCGGGTCCTCCCGCATCAGGCCCAGGATCATCGGTGCCAGCGCCTGGGCCAGGGCGTTGCCCGCGCTCGCCACGTCCGCCAGCGCCCGCACGCGGGAGTCCCACGACCGGCTCCCGGGCGGCTCGTCGTCGCCGAGCATCGGCCGGCAGGCCGTGGTCAGATAGAAAACGGTCGCTCCCAGGGCGTACAGGTCCACCTCGATCCCCGGCGCGGGACCGTACTTGGGCCCGCGGGCCTGCTCGGGCGGCGCGTACCCGGGCGTGTACGCCCTCGACACCGGGGTGCCGGGAGTGGCGGCCATCTCCAGATCGACCAGCCGGCAGTCGCCGTCCGGGCCGACGATGACGTTGTTCGGTGTCAGGTCCCGTAACACGAAGCCTCGCTCGTGTACGGCGTCGACCAGGCGGACCAGCCCGTGCACCACGGTCAACGCCAGGCCCTGCCGGCGGCCGGGGTCCGCGGATCTTTCCTCGGCGGCCCAGGTCGTCAACATGGCGCCCTCGAGATGCTCCTGCGCCAGGAACAGGTTGTCCCCCTGCTCGAACAGGCTCACCTTGCGGCTCGTGATGCCCAGCGGCGCGAGGAGGTCGAGCATGTGCGCCTCGTGGCGTAGCTGGTCGCGCTGGTCGTGTCCCTGCAGAGTGGAGCTGATGTGCGGGCGAGCCTGCTTGATGACGACGTGGCTTCCGGAGACCCGGTCCTCCGCCAGGAAGACTCCGCCCTTGGCGTTGTGGCGGATCGCCTGGCGCACCACGAAGCGGCCGGCCAGCAGAACGGCCTCCGGTGCGGTGGACCGCACCGGGGCCTGGCCCGACTCGAACGGACAGGTGGCCCATTCCGGCGGGGAGTACCACGCGTTGCGCTGGTCGACCGTACGGGTGCCGTCGGGAGCGGTCAGCGTCGAACTGTAGGTGCCGTCGTTGTCGAGCACGTTCTGGGCCGAGAAGACCCCGAAGCGGTAGTGGACCAGGCTGCCCGGCCGGTACGCCCGGTCGGACAGGATGGACGGGCCGGGCAGGCCGTAGGTGGCCGTGTGCAGGTCCTCGGCGATCGCCGTCGCCGCCTCGTCTCCGGGCGGGTAGACGGTGACGAACTTGCCGACCGATCCTCGCCTGGCGCCCCTGGACGTGAGACCGGCCAGGTCGGCGAAGGTGGCCGCGAACTTGAACGGGCAACGGTGGCGGGCCAGCACCTCGACCACCCGCGCCAGCACGACGGGGGCCGACAACTGTGTCGCCGACACGTGGAGCTTCCAGCCCTGTGCCGGTGTCTCCGCGCCCTTCGGGGTCACATACGTCCACGGCGTGCGGTGGCGGATCTCCCACTCATCCTCCACACCGGGCGCGCCGGCCGCGTTGCGGTGCAAGGCGGCCCTGGCGACGTCCTCCAGCAGGTGGATGTCCGCGCCCGTGTGCTCCGCCGTACCCGCACCGTTCTCGCTCACGCCGCAACCCTCACATCCGATGTTCCTCGGGACGTCTTCGGCGACCGCCGAGACCCGCCTGCACAGAGAACACGAGCGGCCTTCTCGATTACTGATGGGCCGCTTAAGGACACCGTCCCGCGGGTGGCTTAAGCGGCCGCCGCCACGCACCGCCGCCCGTCGAGAAAATTCACAACCCGCCTTTCAGGCTCGGCCGCTCGGCGCAGCGAGCTGCCGCCGGCTACCGCGGTCTCCTGGCCACGGCCACGTAGATCGGGAGGGCGATCGTGAGCTCTCCCCTCGCGTCGGCCAGGTCCAGTGACCGGAACCACAGGGACCTGTCGGCATCCGGGACGAGGCCTGATTCCCGCCGGTCGAGAACGGGGACCACGGATGCCGCGTCGTCCAGACGAGTGGACACCGCCTGGACCGCTCGCAGGACGGGATCGACGAGTCCCGCCCGGAGAAGCCTGCGCCGGAGGGTACGGCCGACGGTCGGGTGGGACACCTTGCCACGGAAGGCGTCCAGAACCCGCTCGGTCACGGTCTGGTCCACTCCGTCGACGACCAGCCCGCTCCAGTCCACGTCGATGACGCACAGGCGCCCGCCGGGGCCGAGCGTCCGGGCCAGGGCGCGGACGGCGGAGCCGGGGTCGGCCACATGCTGCAGGACGCGCTCGCACCACACCACGTCGAATGCGCCCGAGTGGTCGAGGGAGGCGATGTCCCCGATCCGGTAGGTGATCGTTCCCGCTTCCGGGACGCCGACGTGCCTTCTCCGCGCGGCCGCCAGCATCGCGGGGTTGAGGTCCACGGCCACGACCGATCCGGCCGGCCCGACCAACCGGGCGAGGTCCCGTGCCACCTCCCCGAGCCCGCACCCGGCATCGAGCACGCGTTCACCCGTGCCGACGGACAGCAGATCCAAAGCGGAGGCTCGTACGCCCAGCACCACCTCGTGCTGGGAGATCCGTTCGAGGTACTCCTCCATGATGGACTGCGCTTCCGCGGTGGAACCGGCCTGAAAGATCTTGTCGTTCACGGAGTGTCTCCCCTTGTCGATGACGCGGGTCCGGTCCGGACGAAGAGGGAGCGCCGCTCAACTGTCCCGTCCACGCTCTCGCCGGTGACCGTTTCCATCTCGTGCCTCAGCGAGACGTGGTGCTGGAACTCATCCACGGGCATCTCGGCATCGAGAGCCCGGCCCTGAACGACAGACCGACTCTCGTCGACAGGCTTCCGGGTGGAGTCGCGGTTCCGTTCCGGGCCGATGCGAACGCCGGCCCGGAACGGAGTCGTCAGCGGTTCAGTAGTAGAGATAGAGGGCGTATCGGGAGCCGGCGAGCTCGCACTTGAAGTCCTGGACGATACCGCCGCTGGTGATGGCTTGGAAACCGGCCCTGAAGCACTGGTCGCGATACTGGTAGTACCCCGTGAGGTGCCACGTCTCAGCGGTCTGCGCGTAGGCGGCCGTGGCGGAGCCGGTCACGGCGCCGAAAGCCAGCCCACCGGCTACCAGCGCCGCTGCGGCCAGACGACGGGTTCTCATTTTCTTCTTCCTGCCCTTCATGAAGGAGCGCGTGCCACATGAACGACGATTTCCCAGCGAGAATTCGAATCGTTCACGTGATGTCCTGCATCCATGGTGCGCGAGCCTGCTTGAGGATCACTTATGGCCGCTCTTAAAAGGCGCTGGAAGTATCCTTAACCGCGCGAAGTCGAAGTCGCGGATCGTCACACATCCCCGTGGCGCCGGCTTCCCGCGTACGGCGCGTCGGGCCGGTACGCGAGTGGGCGCCCGGCCCACTCGCCTGAGCGCAACGACGTTCGCGCTGGTCACAGAATCTTGACAGTGTCACATCGGATATGCCTAGGATGTCGGCGTGGAACCCGACGACGATCGCCGTGGACGTCAAAGGGCGGCCCGTCATTCCGAGTAGGGCGGCGGCCGCCGTCTTCCCCTCCTATATCCGCGAGCCGCGCGCATCTGCGATGAGACGAACACCGAGACGCCCGTCGGGCGCTCCGTGAGGCGTTTCCTCGACAGGATCCAGATGCGCGCCCCGGCTCGAAACACTGACTCAGCCTGCCGAGGGCGCTGCGGCACTCCACAGCGGAATGGCTCCGTGTGCAGAAATGAGGTTGCCCATGGAAGGCTTCACCGTGAATCCCCGGCTTCAACGTAATCTGGGGATCCTGGACGAGGAATCGATGCGGAAGGTCGCGGACACCCATGTTCTCGTGGCCGGGGTGGGCGGCGCGGGCGGGCAGTGCGCGGTGGATCTGGCCCGCCTGGGCTTCGGCTGGGTGACGCTGGCGGATTTCGACGTCTACGAGGTGCACAACGCCAACCGCCAGATCGGCAGCTTCGACAGCACCCTCGGTCAGCCGAAGATCGAGGTCGTCGGCGACATGTGCCAGGACATCAACCCCGAGCTGCGCATCCGCAAGGCCGCCGAAGGCGTGACGGAGGACAACGTCGATTCGCTGCTGTCGGGATTCGACGGCAAGCCGGTGGACTACGTGGTGGAGACCATCGACATCGCCGGCGCCCGGGCCAAGGAATGGTTGCATCAGGAATGCCGCAAGCGGGGCATCGTCGTCATGACCGGCCTGATGCTGGGATTCGGCGCCGCCCTGCACGTCTTCCAGCCCGAAGCGCCCCTCTACGAAGACCTGTTCATTCTCCCGGACGGACGCATCGACCTCCCCAAGATCGTTCCCGGGCTCGGCAGCTACGTCGTCCAGGAGTATTGGGACGCCTGCTTCGCCGGACGCGGACACGCTCCCACCTGCGTTCTCGGAGCCACCACCGCGGCCGGGATGATGGTCGGCGAGATGATGCGCGGCATCCTGCTGGGACGCGATCAGATGGTGTCCTACCCCGAATACCTGTACGTGGACCTGTTCGACCACCGCTACGTGCGAGGCCCGGTCGCCGGCCGCGTCTCCCCCACATGAACGCCACGCTCACACGTTTCCCCCTCACCCGGCCCGAGGAGACCGGCCCCGCCGTGCTGTGGGGCGGGATGTACGAATCCGGCAGCCTCAAACACCTGACGTACGAGCTGTGCCTGAACGCGGCTCCCCGGGACGCCCGGGGATTCGTCGAGATCTCCGGCTCCTCGACCGCGCTCGCCCTGGACCTGCTCGGGAGAAGACGACGACTGCCGACCGTCGCCGTCGCCGACGCGTCCGGCCGCGATCACCTCACCCGGCGCGGCTTCCGCGGCCGGGTGCACACGATCACGAGCATCGGCGAAGCACACGAGGTGTGCCTGGAGTACGAACGGGCGGGCTGGTACTGGCCCAGGCAGTTCACCAACCCGGCCCTGGTGGGATACGTGGAGCGATGGGCGTGGCGTCTTCTGCGGCAGCTCCGCGCGGACTGGCCCGGCGTCCGCCACCTGGTGTGCGGGTTCGGCACCGGCGCCACCGTCGCGGGACTGCACCGCGTCTTCGCCCCGCTCGGGTACGCGGTCGTGGGACTGCAGGCCAGGCGAGGCGACCCCGTTCCCGGATGGCGGAACTACGCCCTGCAGAACGTGGGCGAGCAGGATCTCTTCCACCGCTACCAGGCGGACATCCCGCTGGCCACCGCAGCCGAAGCGGACGCCCCCGGTAGAGGCGCGCTGCAGTCGCTTGTGGCGTTCGCCCATACCCACACCCATCCCGAACAGGTAATGGTGATCTCCCACGACGGCCGGCCCCGCGGGGATCTCGCAGGGCGATCCGATGACCGGCCACCGTGGGTTCGGCCCAGGAGCCCGGCCCTTACCGACAGACCGCGGCCACTCGGATAAGAGCGACCCGCTGCACCATGCGACACCACCGGTTCGGAGGTACGGATTTTGCTCCACGAGATCCCGGAGACAGGCCATAGACGGATAGTCGCCGCCACGGTACTGGACGATCTCCTTCGCGAGTGTGAAGCCTGGTTCAGTCGGCGACGGCTGACTCTGAAACACGACGAGGACGTCTCGAACTGGGTCCGTCACATGCGAACAGCGCCCGCGACCGACGGCATAAATCCTACTTATGACCCGGAACACAGTCCCGTTTCCCCAGGGAACAGTTACTGGCTGGACGTCAGGGACCGCGACGCACGGACTGTCGCGTGCATCGCCGCTCGAATGATCCATACGGACGACTTCGCGCAGCACATGAGCTCCATGCGGCTGTGGTTCGACCCGCTTCCCTCGGAGATGGGAGGGCCACTGAATCTTCTTCTGCCTTCGAATACGCCGGTCATCTCCGGCACGGTGGCGCACTACGGTGGACATTGGGTCCACCCGGACTGGCGGGGAAACGGAATTCCGGGAATCCTCCTCCCCATGGCGAAGATCCTCACGATGGAGCTGTTCGGGAGCGACTGGGACACGGGGATCGTGCTCTCGAACAGTGCTCAGAGGCGCAACCTCATGGCCGCGTATGGTTTCGCGAAGGCAGAACTGTGCTACTCCGGCTTCTTTCCTCCTCTGCGTCGCGACGAGACTTTCTTCCTGGTTCGCAGCACCCGGGAACAGACCCTGCACGACCTGCCCGCTGTGATAACCCGTTTGCGCGAGGACGGAGAGGAACCGGTCCTCACAACCCGGACCGGAAGTAGAAACGGTTGAGGCCGACGGCGTTGGAGATGACGCCGCCTGCGGCTCAGGCGTGGGAGGAGTCGGAGCGGGTGATGTCCTCCAGGCCGCCGTTCTCGTCGGTGGTCTAGCCGTTTAAGTGGGTGCCGGGGATGGTGCGGCTGGTGGTGGGCAGCGCGGGACAGGTTCTGGCCCGTGACCTTCCCGGCCCAGCGCTCCCGCCGCACCTGGTGACATGAGGCACGGCGTCTGGAGCGATCCATGTGCGAGTGCCGCCGAAGGCTGTAACCATCGCCGGGCGACAGGAAGGTGAGTGACTTGAGTGAGCCCGCGGTCCGGCCGAACGAGACGACGGTGCCCTTGATGCCGTGCGCGTCGGTGGAGGAGACCCTGGCGTTCTACGAGGCGCTGGGATTCGAGGCGACCTACAAACAGAGCAAGCCCTATGTCTATCTGGCGTTGCGGTGGAGCGGATTCCAGCTGCACTTCGGTCCGGCGCCCAAGGGCCTGGATCCGGCCCGGGAGGAGTCCGGCGGCTGCCTCGTCATGGTCGACGCCGTGGCGCCGTACCACGCGGCGTTCGTCGCGGCGATGCGCCGCGTCTACGGGAAGGTGCTGAGTTCCGGCCTGCCGCGGATAACCCGCTACCGCCCCGGCGCGTCCCGGTTCACGCTGATGGATCCGTCCGGGAATTCGATCATATTCATCCAGCGCGACGAGCCGGCCGAGTTGGAGTACGGCGGCTCGAAGAAGCTGACGGGCCTGGCCAAGGCGCTCGACAACGCCCGGATCCTGCGCGAGTTCAAGAACGACGACCTGCAGGCCTTCCGTGCGCTCAAGTCCGCGGTGCGCAGGCACGGCGCGGACGCCTCGCCGGTCGAGCGGGCCATCGCCCTGTGTCACCTCCTCGACCTGTCCACGGTCCTCGGTGAGCCCGCCGATCCCTGGCTCGCCGATCTGCGCGGTCTGGAGCTCACCGCCGACGACCGGCGGCGCGTCGAGGCGGAACTCGGGCATCTCGCCGGACTCCAGGAGTGGCTCCCCTGAGAGCAACGCGGCATTGATGCCATGATTAGAGTTGCTAATAAATAAATTCAGGAGAATTAAATTGTTCTTATAGATCGCGGTGCCGGACGCTGCCGTCATGACACTGACCGGTTTGTACGTCCCACTGATCACCCCCTTCGACGTCGAGGGCGCCGTCGCCCTGACAGTGCTGGAAGCCCTGGCGCACGACGTGCTGGACGCCGGCGCGACGGGCGTCGTCGCGCTGGGCACCACGGCAGAGCCGGCCTCGCTGACAGACGGCGAGCGGCGCGCCGTCCTCGACGTGGTCGCCGGGGTCTGCCGGGCCCGCTCGGCGGAGCTTCTGGTCGGCGCGAACACTGCGGAGGCGCTGACGGCGCTGCGCCGCCGTCCCGAGGTGACCGCCGCCCTCACGCTCGTGCCGCCGTTCGTGCGGCCCGGCGAGGCCGGGGTGGTCGCGCACTTCACCGCGCTCGCCGCGGCGAGTCCGGTGCCGCTGGTCGTCTACCACGTGCCCTACCGGACGGGTCAGCACCTGTCCGCCGACGCCCTACGGCGGCTCGCCGGGCTGCCCGGTGTGGCCGGGGTGAAGTACTCCGCCGGTGGGATCGACGCGGAGACCGTCGAGCTTCTGGCGGATCCGCCGGAGGGCTTCGCGGTGCTGGGCGGTGACGACGTCGTCATCTCACCTTTGCTGGCGCTCGGCGCGCACGGCGGGATCCTCGCCTCGGCGCATCTCGCCACAGCGCGGTTCGCCGAACTGATCACCTTGTGGCGGTCGGGCGACGCCGCCGGGGCCCGGGCGCTCGGCCACCGCCTGGCGGCCCTGTCGGCGGCCCTGTTCGCCGAGCCCAATCCCACCGTCGTCAAGGCCGTCCTGCACGCGCGGGGCCGCATCCCGGCCCCCGGCGTACGGCTGCCGCTGCTGCCGGCGGGCCCGGAGACGCTGCGACGGGCGCTCCGGGCGGCGGACGCCGTCGTCTAGAGGGCCTTGAGGTAGCGGCGCATGCGGCGCTTGGCGCGGTAGCCGTACCGGAGGACCTTGGGCGGCACCTCCAGGCGCAGCCGGGCGCGGCGGCGGGCGGCGGCGTGCTCGGGACCGTCCAGGAGCGAGCGGGCGGGCTCCAGCGTGCCCGCGCGGGCCGCCGAGACCAGCGCGGCGACCCGGCCGGTCCAGTCGGTGGCCGAGGCGTCGTGGAAGTAGTTGGCCCGGCACCACTCCGCGTCCGGGGTGCGGAAGTCCGCCTTCGCCAGGTCGTCGAGCGTGCCCAGGCAGCCGCTGCCCTCGAACACCAAGTTGATCATCTCGGCGCTCACCCCGAAGTCCGACAGCACGAGCAGCGGCACGTGTCCGGCGATGGCCTCCAGCGCGGCCGTCGAGCTGACCGTGACGAACCCGGCCGCGCGCGACAGGTGCTCGTGCATCGGCCCGGCGGCGAAGCGGACCAGGTCGCGATCCACCCGGCCCTCGTCGGCCAGCGCGTTCCACAGCCGTTCGTAGTGGTGGCGTTCGTTGTGCGTCTGCCGCTCGTCGTCGCGGGCCCGCAGCTTGACCACCACGTCCAGGTCCGGCCGGGCCCCCGCGAGCGCGGCCAGGGCGAGCAGGACGTCCTCGCGCTCCTCGCGGCGGCGGGGCACCTTCGCCTGCGTGGCGAACACCACCCGGTCGCGGACGCCCCCGCCGGTGTCCGCTCCCAGGCCGCCGAGGTCCAGGTAGGGCAGCCGGGCGAGCGCCACCGCCCCTCCCCCGCCCAGTTCCCGGCCGATGGCCGAGAACTCGGCGACCTCGCGGCCGCTGTGCACCACGAACAGGTCGCAGCCGCTGCGGAACAGCCAGGCCTTCTCCGTCGCGGGCACGGAGATGCCGGGCAGCCCCGACACCAGCACCGGGCGGGGCCGCAGCCCGGCCAGCGTCTCCGCCGCCAGCGCGTCCACGACGGGTCCGGTGCAGGCGAGCAGCACGACGTCGGGCCGGAACCGTTCGGCGGTCCGCCGCAACTGCCGCGCCGGCAGCACCGCGGGCAGTTCCCGCCCCGCGGCCCCGGCCCGGGTACCGCTGACCGCGGCGGCGATCTGCGCCGCCGAGGGCGCGATGGGGGTACGGACGACGACCAGGTCCGTGGTCCAGTCCTCCGGGAGCGCGTCGAGCAGGCCCGCGGCCCACTTGAGGTACGAATCGGAGTCGGCCACGGCGAGCAGACGGGTCAAGGAGCGACCTTTCCTTCACTTGTACGGGGAGAGTCCGGCGGCGCCCCGCTCACCTGCTGGGGCTGGTGCGCGAACAACTGGAGATGGGAACGGAGGGACGGGGCGGCCGAGGAGGTCCACCAGTCGTCCGGCACGTCCACGGCCTCCACCGGCACGCCCCGGGCCGACAGCAGCACGCGCAGCGAGGTCACGGCGGTGGACGGCAGGCTCAGCACCCGCTGGCCGGGCCGCAGGTCGCGCAGCGTCATCTCGGCCGGGGCTCCGGCGTCGTACACGGTCAGGCCGGCGATGCGGCGCACCCGGTCGAGGTCGCGGGGGTCCTCGCGCCGGTGGGGGAAGTACGCGACGGGCTCCTCGATCCGCTCCAGCCAGCGCAGGTAGCGGTCGCGGTGGATGAGCCCGTTGCGTACGAGCGAGGTGCCGAGCACGACCGTGCGCTCCGGCGGCGGCCGATCGGCGGGCTGGGCGCGCAGCCAGGCGAAGTCGTGCCGGACGAGCCGGACGCCCGCGCCCTCCACCTCCTCGGCGAGGCCGGGGGGCACGGGAAGCGCGGTGAAGACCGAAGGGCGGCGCGTGCGCAGGCGGAACCCCGCCGCCGCGCCCAGGACCTTGCGGCCCAAACTCGCCGTCGCGCGGGCGCGTAACAGGGGGCGCCGCGCGACCAGCAACTCCAGGAGGCGGATCGTGGCGAGCCCGTCGTCCACGAGCACGGTGCGCCCGGGAACGGCCGTCACGAGGGCGAGCTGGACCCGCCCGGAGAAGGCGTCGCCCACCGCCCAGGTTCGGCTCGGCCGGGGAATCCGCTCGGACGGCTCGGCGAACTCCAGCCCTTCGGGCAGCCCGAGCCGCCCCAGCTCACGCCGGGTCATCCGGAGCGCGGGCAGCCCCGCCCGCGGCACCACCCGGGTGATGCTGCCGAGGAGCCCCGCACTGTGCGCCTCGACGACGCACAGAAGCTGCAGGGGGGACTCCACCCATGCGACGGCCTGCCCCTGCCCGGCGGCGTGGCGCCGTCCCTCGTCATCCACGCCGCGTGAGGATTCGTTCACGACGCGCTCACCCTAGCCACCCCATGCGACGTACGCGGGAACTCGGGGTGAACGGACCCTGGCCGAAAGTGTGATGTCCAGGTCGGCGGGTCAGCCGCCGGCGAGTTGCCTCGACGAGTCCTCGTGAAGGACGCGTAGTCCCGTCAGCATGAGCGTGAGGCTGTAGTGGAAGTCCTCGTCGGCAGTGCGACCGGACGCGTGGCGCTCGCGCAGCGCCCGCGCGAGGGTGGGGAACGGGAACCGTTCGTCGGAGACCATCGCGAGTTCGGCGTCCGGAGCCGGACGCGACTGCTCTTCGACGGCACGGCCGATCACGAAGTGCGTCAGTGCGCCCGCCGCGCGCGAAGCGTCCGCGAGCTCGAAGCCCGTCTCGTGGAGCACGGCCGTGACGCGCTCCACGAAACCGCCGAGCGCGAGTGCCCGCGTGACGTCGGCGCCGAGTGCGACGCGCGCCCCGTCCCGATGGGCGAGCAGGCCGCGCCGGAGCGCATCGCAGGACCGCTCCAGCCACAGCCACCAGGGCTGCGCGGGACCCGGGCCACCCAGTCCGGCCACCACCGGCCCGAGCATGAGGTCGGTCATCTGGTCGAGCAATGCCCGCTTGTCGGCGAAATGCCAGTACAACGCCGGCGCCTTGACGCCCAAGGCGGTCGCCACCCGTCGCACGGTCAGCTTGTCCAAGCCCTCCTCCCGCAGCAGTTCGAGCGCCGCCTGAGCCACGCGGCGCTTGTCGATCCTCACTCCGCTCACCTCCGGTTTGACATTTTAACAAGTTAAGGACAGCGTGGCTCCCGTTCATTTAACAAGTTAAGGAGAGATGGGATGCACGAGGATGTGATCGTGGTCGGAGCCGGTCCCGTCGGCCTCATGCTCGCCGCCGAACTTCGCCTGGCCGGCGTCTCGCCGCTCATCCTGGAGCGCTTGGCCGAGCCTGCCCCGCAGCGCAAGTCGCGTGGAGTCGGGCCGCTGGCCTTCGAAGCGCTCCAGCGGCGCGGACTCGGCGAGAGGCTGGCCGCTCACCAGCCGGAACGCACCGCGGAGAAGGCACGGGACCACGGCAGCGAGAAGAACCACTTCGCCTGGATCCACAAGATCGACCCGTCACCGCGGGACGAACCCGACCGCCGCGGCGCCCTCGTCTGGCAGCCCGACCTGGAAGCCGTCCTCGCCGAGTACGCGGCCGAACTCGGCATCCCCGTTCTTCGCGGGCACACGGTGACCGCGATCACCCAGGACGACGCCGCAGTGACGGTGACGGCCGAGACCGCCGGCGGGCGGTTCGAACGCACAGCGGCCTACGTCGTGGGATGCGACGGCGGGCGCAGCACGATCCGCAAGCTGGCCGGGTTCGACTTCCCGGGAACGCCGCCGCTCATGACGGCCCGCCAAGCCCGTGTGGAGATCACCGACCCTGATGCACTGCCCCCATCGGGCCGCACCGCGGCCGGCATGCTCATCCACGGCCCGGGAATGATCGGAGTCTTCGACTTCAGCCCCGATCAGGAGGAGCCACACGGCCCGCTCACCCGCGAGGAACTCCAGGCCAGCGTGCGGCGCGTCGCCGGCGTCGACGTGACCGTCACGGCGATGACCGACACGTCGCGCTTCACCGACAACGCCCGCCAGGTCACCACCTATAGAAAGGGGCGCGTCCTGCTGGCCGGCGACGCGGCACATGTCCACTCCCCCAACGGCGGCCAGGGGCTGAACCTGGGCCTGATCGACGCCGTCAACCTCGGCTGGAAGCTGGCCGCCGAGATACGCGGCCAGGCGCCCCCCGGACTGCTCGACAGCTATACGGCCGAACGGCACCCCGCCGGGGCCGCCGTGCTGCACAACACCCGCGCCCAGTCGGCACTCATGCTGCCCGGGCCGCACACCGACGCGCTGCGCGACATCGTCTCCGACCTGATGGACATCCCGGAGGTGAACCGGTACTTCGGCCGGATGCTCGGAGGGCTGGCGACGCGCTACTCCTTCCCCTACACGCCTCCGCACGCGCACCCCCTGATCGGCCGCCTCTGCCCCGACCTCACCTGCGTCGTCACCACGGGCGACGGCGAGCTCCGGTCCGCGCGGCTCAGCCGGTTCACCATCACCGGCCCCTTCGTCCTCCTCGTGCCGGCCGGCCACCCCGCCATCGCGGCCGCCGCCGGATGGCGAGACCGGTTGAAGGTCGTCCCGGCCGCCGCCATCGACCATGACCAGCTTTCCGCGGCGCTGATCCGCCCGGACGGCGCCGTCGCCTGGGCGAGCGCGCCCGGCCGGCCGTGTGACATCGCCCTTATGCGAACCGCGCTGCACACCTGGCTCGGCGCCCCGGCCGCCTCTCGTCCGCCCGCAGGGGCCGCCGTCGTCTGACGGGCCGCCCGTACAGGTGCGCACGCATGGACGCCGACCGCGGGTCCGCACCCAGAAGGGATCATGCCGGGGCGTTGGGGCAGCATGGGGGCATGGAAGACATCGACTTGAACAACGGCGTTCCCATGCCCCGGCTCGGCTTCGGCGTCTGGCAGGTGGCCGACGACGAGGCGGAGAAGGCGGTCACGACGGCGCTCGAATGCGGGTACCGGAGCATCGACACGGCCAGGCTCTACCAGAACGAGGAGGGCGTCGGCCGGGCCCTGCGCGCCTCCGGCATCCCCCGCGAGGAGCTGTTCGTCACCACGAAGCTGTGGAACGACCAGCAGGGCTACGACGAGGCGCTGCGCGCCTTCGACGGCAGCACGCGGCGGCTCGGCCTGGAGACCGTCGACCTCTTCCTGATCCACTGGCCCTCGCCGAAGCAGAACCGGTACGTCGAGACGTGGCGGGCCCTGGAGAAGCTGTACGCCGACGGGCGGGTCCGGGCGATCGGGGTGTCCAACTTCACCGTGGACACGATGGAGCGCCTGCTCGCCGAGACCGGCGTGGTCCCCGCGCTCAACCAGATCGAGCTGCACCCGCAGCTCGCCCAGCGGGAGCTGCGCGAGTTCCACGCGCGGCACGGCATCGCCACCGAGGCGTGGAGCCCGCTCGGCCAGGGCCGGGGCCTGCTCGACCTGCCGGTTCTCGCCGAGATCGGCGGCAGGTACGGCAAGACCGCCGCGCAGGTGGTGCTGCGCTGGCACCTCCAGCTCGGCAACGTGGTGATCCCGAAGTCGGTGACGCCCTCGCGCATCAGGGAGAACATCGAGGTCTTCGACTTCGAGCTGAGCGCGGAGGACATGGCGGCGATCGACGCCCTCGACGCCGGTCGCCGCCTCGGGCCCGACCCCGCCACCTTCGGATAGGAACCGGCCCGCCGGACAGGGAGACCGGCCCGCGCCCCGCGGAACCCGCGCCCTGTGGAACGCGCCTATAGAAAGCGCCCTATAGAGAACGGTCGCACCGCCCTCCCCGCGGCGCCCCGCCGCGCGGAGGGCGGCGCGTACGGGCCGGGTGCGCGCGTCCGCGGAGCGGGGTGCGGCATCGGGGGGCGGCATCCGGGGGGCGGGCCTGGGGTGAGCGCAGCCGGCGCGGGCACGCAGCGGGCCCGGCTTGAGGGACGGGCCCGGCGTGAGCGCGACAAGAGACGGACCCGGCGTGAGCGCAATAGGAGTGGACAGGCGTGGCCGGGCCGGGGACGCATGTCACGGCGAAGCCTCCCGAACCGGACGCGGCACGTCCACAGGGTCACCCTGCGTGCGTTTCCGCAGGCGGGCAGGGGGATATGGTTGCTGCCGTGCCGCAACCGCGACGATCGACGAAGCTGTGGGCAGGGCTCGCCGCGGCGCTCCTGCTGGCTCTCGGGCTCACCGGCGCGGCCCGGGTCGAGCCCGCCCCGGGGGAGCACCGGCCCAACATCGTGCTGATCCTGACCGACGACCTCGACGCGGCGGATCTCAGCCGGTTCCCCAACATCGGCAATCTGCTGGTGAGTCAGGGCACCACCCTGTCGCGCTTCTTCGTCACCAATCCCTGGTGCTGTCCCTCCCGCTCCTCGATCCTCCGCTCGCAGTTCATGCACAGTCACCAGGTCGAGAGCAACCGGGCGCCGACCGGCGGGTTCACGAAGTTCCGGCCGCTGGAGGCGTCCACGATCGGAACGTGGATGCACGACGCCGGCTACCGGACCGCGCTCTTCGGCAAATATCTCAACAACTACCCCCAGGGAGCGCCGCGCACGTACGTCCCGCCCGGCTGGGACGACTGGGCCGTGCCGGTCACCCGCCTCTACCAGGAGTACGGCTACGCGCTCAACGACAACGGGACGATCCGGCGGTACGGCGACGCTCCGGAGGACTACCTGGAGGACGTGCTGAGCGCCAAGGCCGCGGCGTTCGCCTCGTCGGGAAGCGCACCGTTCTTCCTCTACCTCGCCCCCGTCGCGCCGCACCTGCCCGCGCACCACGCGCCGCGTCACGCGGCCGCCTTCGCGGACGAGCAGGCGCCGCGCACGGCGTCGTTCGACCAGGCCGACCTGTCCGCCGAGCCCCGATGGCTGCAGGAGCGGACGCCGTTGTCCGACGCCGACGTGCGCAGGATCGACCGGGTCCACCGCGACCGGCTGCGCGCGATGCTCGGCGTGGACGACATGGTGGGCGCCTTGGTGGACGCGCTCACCCGGGCGGGGCGGCTCGACGACACCTATATCTTCTTCACCTCCGACAACGGCTTTCATCTCGGCCAGCATCGGCTGAGGCCGGGCAAGACGACGCCCTTCGAGGAGGACGTCCGGGTGCCGATGGTGGTGCGCGGGCCCGGCGTGCCGGCCGGGGGCGTGATCGACGCGCTCGCCTCGTCCGTCGACCTCGCGCCGACGTTCGCCGAGCTGGGCGGAGCGTCCGTGCCGCTCTCCGCGGAGGGCCGCTCGCTCGTCCCGCTGCTGCGCGGGCTCGACGTGCCCTGGCGCGACGCCGTCCTGGTCGAGTTCTACCACCCCTCCTACTCACCGCAGTCGCCGCCGAGCTACGCCGTGCTGCGCACCGGCCGCTACGCGTACGTGGAGTACGAGACCGGGGAGCGGCAGCTCTACGACCTGTGGGAGGACCCGGCGGAGCTGCGCAACATCGCGGGCTCGGCGGAGCCCGGCGTCGTCGCCGTGCTGTCGGCCCGGCTGGCGCTGCTCCGGGCCTGCGCGGGCATGACCTGCGCGCTGACGGACGCCGCGGGCGTCGGAGACGGCTCGGCATAACGGCGACTCCGGCCGCAGGTTAGGGGCAACCGGTATTCATTTCTGCCCATATGGTGATGGGAGCGCTCCCATGCGTAGTATGTACCGTAACATCCCATTTGAAGGCCCTAACCCCCCGTGGAGTAACAGTTAGGTTTCGGCATATTGACGCCCGCGTTGCTCATAGAGGACCCTTCGTGGGAGCGCTCCCAACAGTGCTCGCTCCTACAAGCACAACCATTGATCGCGGGCCGTGACGTCGGGGACCGGCCTGGGATGAACCTCCCAAGAGATTCGGGTACCACCTGAGAGGGGTCCGGAAGAATGTTCAACAACTCGCGCCGCGGCAGGCTGCTCGCGGTCGCCGCGGTGGCGGCGCTGACGCTCGGCGTCACCACCGCCTGCGGCTCGGACGACAAGCCCGCCGACAACGCGGCAGGCGGCTCCACCGCGGCGGCGGGTCCCGTGACCATCACGCTTCAGACGTTCGGCGGCGGCAAGAACTTCGGTTACAAGGAGGCCGTCGACAAGTGGAACGCCGAGCACAAGGACATCACGATCAAGTATGACAACCTGACCGACCAGTTCGAGCAGGTCTACTGGCCGCAGATGATCCAGTGGCTCCAGTCCGGCGCGGGCGCCGGCGACGTCGTCGGCATCGACGAGGGCGGCATGGGCCTCGCCAAGGCGCACCCCGAGTGGTGGGCCGACCTCGGTGAGTTCGGCCTGCAGAACCGCAAGGCCGACTTCGCGGACTGGAAGTGGGAGAACGGCGTCACCGCCGACGGCAAGCTGTTCGGCCTCGGCACCGACGTCGGCGGCATGAGCCTCTGCTACCGCCGTGACCTGTTCGAGAAGGCGGGCCTGCCGGCCGACCGCGACGAGGTCAGCAAGCTCTGGCCGACATGGGACGACTTCGTCAAGGTCGCCCACAAGTTCCAGGACAAGATCAAGGACACCAAGTTCGTCGACGGCACCAACACGCTCTACAACGTGGTCCTGGTGCAGGAGGCCGCCAAGAACGGCAACGTCTCCTACTTCGACAAGGACAACAACCTGATCGTCGACAAGAACCCGGCGGTCAAGTCGGCCTACGAATTCGCCCAGAAGATCAGCCAGGAGGGCCTCACGGCCAAGCTGCGCAACTTCACGCCCGAGTGGAACACCGGCATGAAGAAGTCGCAGTTCGCCACCCTCGGCTGCCCGTCGTGGATGCTCGGCGCGGTGAGCGGTGACGGCGGCGCCGGACCGGACTTCAAGGGCAAGTGGGACGTCGCGGCGGTGCCCGGCGGCGGCGGAAACTGGGGCGGCTCCTGGCTCGCGGTGCCGAAGCAGTCCAAGCACCCCAAGGAGGCCGCGCAGGTCCTCGACTACCTGACCGGCAAGGAAGCCGAGGTCAGCGTCTTCAACTTCGCCGGCAACATGCCGAGCAACGTCCAGGCGCAGCAGGACCCGGCCGTTCAGGGCGCGAAGAACGAGTACTTCAACGACGCTCCGGTCGGCGACATCTTCGCCAAGTCCGCCTCGGCGCTTCAGCCGGTCTTCCTCGGCGTGAAGCACGCCCAGGTCAAGAACGCCGTCGAGTCGGTCGTCTCGGCGATCGACGACGGCTCGGTGCCGTACGCGAACGGCTGGAAGAAGCTGGTCGACGACGCAGTGAAGGCCGCGGGCTGATCCTGCCCGCCAGGTGAGCACCGGCCCGCCGCAGCGGCACCCCGCCGGCGGGCCGGTCGCCTGCTTTCACCCGAAAGGTAACTTATGAGCCTGCACGTCGACGCCGGGCGACCCACCCGCGCACCGATGCCGCCCGGCCGGAGGCACGTCCGGCCGAGATCGGGCCGGTCCTTCCTGACCTGGCTGGACCTCAAGGCCGCTCCGTACCTCCTGGTCTCTCCCTACTACCTGCTCTTCCTGATCTTCGGGCTCTTCCCGCTCGGGTTCACCCTGTACTACTCGTTCTTCGACTACGACCTGACCGGTACGGTCGAGTGGACGGGCCTCGGCAACTACACCGCCATGCTCGCCGACGCCGACTTCTGGAAGGCGGTCGTCAACACGCTCGCGATGTTCGTCATCGCGACGGTCCCGCAGATTCTGCTGGCGCTGCTGCTGGCCAACGCGCTGAACAAGCGAATCAAGTTTCAGCTGTTCGTCCGGCTGGGCGTCCTGCTCCCCCTCGTCACCTCGGTCGTCGCGGTGGCGGTCGTCTTCACCCAGCTGTACGGCCGCGACTGGGGCGTCGTCAACTGGGTGCTGGGCTGGTTCGGGGCCGACCCCATCGACTGGAAGGCCCAGCGCCTCCCCTCCTGGATCGCCATCGCCACGATGATCGACTGGCGCTGGACCGGCTACAACGCGATCATCTTCCTGGCCGGCATGCAGACGATCCCCAAGGACCTCTACGAGGCGGCCTCGATCGACGGCGCGTCCCGGCGGCGCCAGTTCTGGCAGATCACGATCCCGATGCTCCGGCCCACGATGATCTTCGTGGTGCTGAACTCCACCATCGGCGGTCTCACGCTGTTCTCCGAGCCGACCACGTTCTACAACGGCAACGTCCACGGCGGCAGCGACAGCCAGTTCCAGACCGTCTCGATGTTCATCTTCGAGCAGGGCTTCCGCGAGTTCGACTACGGCTACGCCTCCGCGGCCGCCTGGCTGCTGTTCCTGCTCATCCTCGTCGGGTCGGCCATCAACTTCCTGCTCATCCGCCGGATCGGGGGCAACAAGTGACCACGCTCTCCGCGCCCGCCTCCACGCGGCGGCGCCGCGCCAAGGCGCCGGGAGGGGCCTCCGGCCTCTGGACCGCCACGCCGATGACGAGGCTCATCCTCGCGGTCACGATCATCATCTCGGCGTTCCCGCTGTACTACATGATCGTCATCGCCTCGCGCACCAACACCGAGGCGACCGACATGCCGCCGCCGTTCCTGCCGGGCGGCAACCTCGGGGAGAACATCCAGCGGGTGCTCACCAACCCCGACGCGCACTACCTGGCCGGTCTCACCAACTCCCTGATCATCGCCGCCACGGTGACGGTCTCGGTGGTGCTGATCTCGACGTTCGCCGGCTTCGCGTTCGCCCGGCTGAACTTCCGGGGCGGCAAGGTCCTCCTGCTGCTGGTCCTGCTGACCATGATGGTCCCGCTGCAGCAGATGGGCATCGTCCCCCTCTACCGCCTGATGGTCAGCCTCGAATGGGTCGGCTCGATCAAGGCGGTGATCCTGCCCTACCTGCTCAACGGGTTCGGCGTCTTCCTCATGACGCAGTACACCCAGCAGGCCGTGCCCAACGAACTGGTCGAGGCCGCCCGCGTCGACGGCGCGTCCACGCTGCGGATCTGGTTCAACGTCGTCCTGCCGGCCGTACGGCCGGGCATGGCGGTGCTGGGCATCAACACGTTCATGCTGATCTGGAACGACTTCATGTGGCCGCTGATCGTCCTGACCCCGGACAACCCGACGGTTCAGGTCGCCATCAACTCGCTCAACGCGAAGTACGGCACGGACTACGTGCTGATCTTCAGCGGCACCCTGATGTCGATTCTCCCGCTCATCGTCGTCTTCATCCTGTTCGGCCGACAGATCATCGGCGGACTCATGGAAGGTGCGGTCAAGGCGTGACAACGCAAGACACACGACCAGAGGCGGAGGCGGCCGGCCTGATGTTCCCCACCGGGTTCGTCTGGGGCGCCGCGACCTCCGCATACCAGATCGAGGGCGGGCTCTCCGCGGACGGGCGGGGCACCTCGATCTGGGACAGCTTCTGCCGTCAGGAGGGCCGGATCGTCGGCGGCGACCACGCCGAGACCGCGATCGACCACTACAACCGGTACCGCGACGACGTGAAGCTGATGGCCGACCTCGGCCTGACGGCCTACCGGTTCTCCGTCTCCTGGCCGCGGATCCAGCCGGACGGCTCGGGCGCGTACAACGCCAAGGGCCTCGACTTCTACAAGAGGCTCGTCGACGAGCTGCTCAGCTACGGCATCGACCCGTGGCTGACGCTCTACCACTGGGATCTTCCGCAGGCCCTGGAAGACGCGGGCGGGTGGCCCGCGCGGGACACGTCGAAGCGCTTCGCCGACTTCGCCGCGACCGTCCACGCCGAGCTCTCCGACCGGGTCAGGAACTGGAGCACGGTCAACGAGCCCTGGTGCTCGGCGTTCCTGGGGTACGCCTCGGGCGAGCACGCGCCGGGCAGGCGTGAGCCGGCCGCCGCGCTGCGCGCCGCGCACCACCTCAACCTCGCGCACGGCCTCGCCGTGCAGGCGATGCGGGCGCAGAACGCCGGCTCGCAGATCGGCGGGTGCGTGAACCTCTACCCGGTCACGCCGGCCACCGCCAGCGAGGCCGACCAGGACGCCGCCCGCCGCATCGACGGGCTGCAGAACCGGTTCTTCCTCGACGCGCTGCTCAAGGGCGCGTACCCGGAGGACGTGCTGGCCGACCTGAGCCACATCTCCGACATGTCCTTCATCCAGGACGGCGACCTGGCCGCGATCGGCGCTCCGCTCGACATGCTGCTGGTCAACTACTACAGCCGCTTCACCGTGTCGGGCGCCCCCGGCGGCGCCGTGTCGGCCGCGGCCGCCCCGACCGACTCCGGGTCCCCGTGGATCGGCAGCGAGCACGTCGGGTTCGTCAACGCCGGCCGCCCGGTCACCGCGATGGGCTGGGAGGTCGACGACAGCGGGCTGTACGAGACGCTGCGGCGGCTCGCCGACGAGTACCCGCGCGTCCCCCTCTACATCTCCGAGAACGGCGCGGCGTACGACGACGTGTTCGGCGAGGACGGGACCGTGCACGACCCCGATCGCGTCGCCTACATCGAGGCGCACCTGCGCACCTGCCACGCCGCCATCGAGTCCGGCGTCCCGCTCCAGGGCTACTTCGCCTGGTCCCTGATGGACAACTTCGAGTGGGCGTGGGGATACGGCAAGCGCTTCGGCCTCGTCTACGTGGACTACGAGACCCAGGCGAGGACGATGAAATCGAGCGCGTTGTGGTATGCCGACACCATCAGGCACGGCGGCCTGCTGGGTCGGGCACAATAAGCGCAGACGCGATAAGGGGGCAGTATAGATGAACGGGGACCGCCGTTCCGGAGGTCGGCCGACTCTGGAAGCGGTCGCCGCGCGTGCCGGTGTCGGCCGCGGCACCGTGTCGCGGGTCATCAACGGCTCACCGAAGGTGAGCGACCGTGCCCGCGACGCGGTGTTACTGGCGATCCAGGAGCTCGGCTACGTGCCCAATCGGGCGGCGCGTACCCTTGTGACCAACCGGACCGACACCATCGCCCTGGTGGTGTCGGAGTCGGAGCAGCGCGTCTTCGACGAACCGTACTTCGCCGGGCTGATCCGCGGGATCGGCTCGGCGCTGGGCGAGACCGGCCTCCAGCTGATCCTCACGATGGCGCAGAACCGCGCCGAGCACGACCGCCTGGAGCACTACCTGACCGGGCAGCACGTCGACGGCGTCCTGCTCACCTCGGTGCACGGCGCCGACCCCCTGCCGGGACGGCTGGAGGATCTGGGCGTCCCCACGGTGCTCGGTGGCCGGCCCGTCGGGCTGAACCCCTACAGCTTCGTCGACATGGACAACCGCGCGGGTGCGCGGCAGGCGGTCAAGTATCTGGTCTCCAAGGGCCGGAGCCGGATCGCCACCATCGCCGGTCCCCAGGACATGGGCGTGGGTGTCGACCGTCTGGCCGGGTACCGCGACGCGCTGCTCGCCACCGGGATGAGCGAACGCGTCTCGTACGGCGACTTCTCCGAGGAGAGCGGCTCGGCGGCCATGCGTGAGCTGCTGGCCCGGCATCCCGATCTTGACGCGGTGTTCACGGCGTCCGACCCCATGGCGGTCGGGGCGCTGCGCGTGCTCAAGGAGAACGGCATGGTGGTGCCGGACGACGTCGCGCTGATCGGTTTCGAGGACTCGAAGGTCGCCCTGCACACGGAGCCGCCGCTGACCAGCGTGCACCAGCCGACGGAGGCGATGGGCCGGCAGATGGTGCAGCTCCTGATCGCCCGCATCAACGGCGAGCCGCTGGAGCAGCCGGTCGTCATACTCGACACCCACCTGGTGATCCGCGCCTCCGCCTGACGGGAGCCCTACCGCGAGACCGCCGCACACCCCCCCGGGGTGTGCGGCGGTCTCGTTTCGCGTGCTTGCGAGGCCGTGCTTGCGAGCCCGTCCTCTGAGCAGGGCTCAGCCGTCGGCGGACGAGAGCAGGCGCTCGGCCTCCTCCTCCGACATGCCCTCCAGCTCGGCGACGAGCAGGTCCTCCAGCGCGACCGCGAGGTCGGCCACGGTGCGCCGCTCGAAGATCGTCCGGACCGGCACCTCCACCCCGGTCGTACGGCGCAGCCTGGCCGCGATCCGCGTCGCGAGCAGCGAGTGCCCGCCGAGGGCGAAGAAGTCGTCGTCCGCGCCGACGGAGGCGACGCCGAGCAGCTCGGCCCAGACCTCGGCCACCAGCAGCTCCGCGTCCGTGCTCGGCGGTACGTGCCCGGCCGACGGCCCACGGACCGGCGCGGGCAGCGCCGCGCGGTCCACCTTGCCGCGGCTGGTGAGCGGCAGCGCGTCGAGACCGACCCAGGCGGTGGGGACGAGATGCCGGGGCAGGGTCCGCGCGAGGTGCGCGGCGAGCTCCTCCCCTGTCGCGGTCCCGGTCACGTACGCCACGAGCTCCTCGGCGTGGACCGTCACGAAGGCCTGGCCGACCCCCGGATGGTCGAGCAGCCGCGCCTCGACCTCGCCCGGCTCGATCCGGAAGCCGCGCACCTTGAGCTGCCCGTCGAGCCGCCCGAGGAACTCCAGCTCGCCGGCCTGGTTCCAGCGTGCCCGGTCTCCGGTGCGGTACCTGCGCGCTCCCGGCGGCCCTGCGGGGTCGGGGACGAAGGCGGCGGCCGTGAGCGCGGGGCGGCGCAGGTAGCCGCGGGCCACGCCGGCTCCGCCGACGACCAGTTCGCCGATCGCGCCCTGCGGGACCGGGACCCCGGCGGCGTCGAGCAGGTGGACCGTCGTCGCGCCGACGGGCCGGCCGATCGGCGGCCTGCCGTGCGCCGCGCCGAGGCCGGCCCGCAGATCGGCGCCGAGGTCGGCCCACGTCGCGATGACCGCGGCCTCGGTCGGGCCGTAGGTGTTCAGCAGGCGGACGCCGTCGCCGAACCGGCGGCGCCAGCGCGTCACGGCGCCGCCGGACGCCTGTTCGCCGCCGATGATCACCAGGCGGAGCGCGGGCGGCCAGGCGATCTGGTCGATCTCCTCGACCAGGTGGTGCCAGTATGCGGTGGGCAGGTCGAGCACGGTGATCCGCTCCCCGCCCGGCGCGGCCAGCAGGTCGGGCAGCGTCGCCGCCCCGCCGGGGAGCAGCACCAGGGTCGCTCCCGCGGCGAGGGCGGGGAACACCTCTTCGAGGTGGGTGTCGAAGCTCAGCGACGCGAACTGGACGACGCGGTCGCCGGGCGTCAGGCCGTACTCGCGGCGCATCCACCGGATCCGGGCCGCGATGGCGCGGTGCTCGACGGCGACGCCCTTGGGGCGGCCGGTGGAGCCGGAGGTGGAGATGACGTAGGCGACGTCTTCCGGCCGTGTCTCGTACGGCCCGTCCGGCCCTTCTTCGTACGGCCCGTCCGGCCGCCGTTCGCCGGCGGCCGCCTCTTCCTCGGCGAGCCCGCCCGCCGGGTCGACGGCGGTGAGCCCGGCGGGCGGCGTACGGGTCGTGATCACATGCGTCGCCCCGGCGTCGGCGAGCGAGAAGGCCATCCGCTCGTCCGGCTCGTCCGGCTCGAACGGCAGGTAGGCCGCACCGGCCCGCCAGACGGCGAGCAGCGCGACGATCGCCTCGGCCGATCGGGGCAGGCGGACGCCGACCACGTCGCCGGGTCGGACGCCGGACCCGCGCAGCGCCGCGGCGAGCCGGTCCGCCCGCCGGTCCAGCTCGCCGTACGTGACCTCGGTCTCCCCGCAGACCACGGCGACGGCCTCGGGCGTGCGGCGCACGGTCTCGGCGATCATCTCGGGCACCGTCGGCCCGGGGACGTCCGCGCCGTCACCGGCCAGGGTGCGGATGTCGGCCTCGTCGTCCCCGGTCCAGACGCTCAGCTCGGAGATCCGGCGGTGCGGCTCGTCGGCGACGGAGGCGAGCAGGAGCAGGAAGCGCTCGGCGAGCCGGCGGACGGCCTCGGCCTCGTGCGGGGAGCCGCTGGACCCGTCGTGGCCGAACGACACGGTGATCCCGGCGCCGTCCCGCCAGGCCTCCGTGTAGAGGCCGAGCTTCACCTGCCGGAAGCCGTCGGGGAAGAAGCCGACGGACAGGTCCCCGAAGGGGCGGGTGGGCCCCACGTCCTGCGTGTGCAGGATGAACACGGTCGGCATCAGCGCCTGGGCGGGGTGCCCGATCCGCTCGAACGGCACCGAGGTCTTGCTCATCGCCGTCAGCGCCTCCCGCCCGGTGCGCCGCAGCAGCTCGCTGAACGCGGGATCCCCGCCGAGGTCGCCGCGCAGCACGACGGTCTGCGTGAGGTAGCCGATCAGCGGCTCCAGCTCGACCCGCTCGCGCCCGGCGACGACCGTCCCGACGAGGACGTCGTCGTGGCCGGAGTGGCGGTGCAGGAGCACCTGGTAGGCCGCCATGAGCACGGTGAACAGGGTGGTCCGGTGCTCGCGGGCCAGCCGGTCCAGCCGGTCCGCGACCTCCGGGCCGACCCGGACGATCTGGAACCCGCCCTGCCCGTGGCCCTCACCGCTCTCCGCGCCGTCGGCGTCCCCGCCGCCGATGCCCCCGATGCCGTACGGCAGGTCGGCCGGCGGCGGATCGGCCAGCCGCTCCTGCCAGTACGGCACCGCGCGCTCGGCGCGGCGGCGCTGCCAGCGGGCGTAGTCGGACGGGTGGACCGGCAGCGGCGCCAGTTCCGGCGCGCGGCCGCGCAGCCGCGCGGTGTAGCACTCCGCCAGGTCGTCGAGGAGGATCCCCAGCGACCAGCCGTCGCCGATGATGTGGTGCATCGTGACGCACAGGACGTGGTCCAGCGGCCCGATCCCGATCACCGCCACGCGCAGCGGCACGCCCTCCGCGAGGTCGAACGGCGCGTTGACGCGCTCGGCGACGAGCCGCCCGGCGTGCTCCTCGCCGGTCGCGGCCGGCCACGCCACCGGCGGCGGGGACCCGGCCGGTTCCGCGACCGCCCAGGGGACGCCGTCCTCCTCCTCGAACCGGGTGCGCAGGCCCTCGTGCCGGGCCACCACGTCGGCGATCGCCCCTTCGAGGGCGTCCCGGTCGAGGGGGCCGCGCAGCCGGCGGACGAGATACATGGTGTAGGAGGCGTCGCGCGGATCGAGCTTCTGCAGGAGCCAGAGCCGTTCCTGGTCCGGCGACAGCGGCGCCCTCATCGGTCCGACATCCCGTCGAGCACGGCCGCGAGGTCCTCGGCGCTGAGGCCGTCGAGTTCGTCGCGGAGCGCGGCGATCTCGGCGAGGTCGAAGTCGTCGTCGTCGAGCCGGTCCATCGCCGCCGCCAGCCCGGCCACCGTGGGGTTCTCGAACAGCTCCACGATCGGCACCGCGATCGCGAACCGCGCCTGGACCCTGGCGATGATCTGGGTGGCGGTCAGCGAGTGCCCGCCCAGCTCGAAGAAGTCGTCGTCGACGCCGACCGGCTCCGCGATGCCCAGCACCTCGCCCCACAGCGCCGCGAGGTCCTCCTCCAGCGCCGTGGACGGGGCCCGGTACGGCCGGCTCCCGGCACGGGTCCACTCGGGCGCGGGCAGGGCGCCGCGGTCGAGCTTCCCGTTGGGCGTGAGCGGCAGGGCGTCCACCACCACGAGACGCGCCGGCACCATGTATTCGGGGACGCTGCGGCGCAGCCGGTCCCGGAGGGAGGCCCACAGGCCCGCCTCGTCCGCGTCCGCTCCGGTTTCCCGGAAGGTCTCCCCGGCCGCGGTCTCCACCGCGACCTCTCGGGTGACGTGCTCTCCGGCGGTGTGCTGTCCGGCAGTGTGCTCTCCGGCGGCGCGCACGACGTAGGCGACCAGGCGCGCGAGGCCGTCGGGGCCGGCGTGGACGCCGACCGCGGCGCCGGCCACCTCCGGCGCGGCCCGCAGCACGGTCTCGATCTCGCCCAGCTCGATCCGGAAACCGCGCACCTTCACCTGCTGGTCGGCCCGGCCGAGGTAACGGAGCCTGCCGTTCTCCAGCGCGGCCAGGTCTCCCGTGGCGTACAGGCGGGCCCCGGGCGTGCCGGAGAAGGGGTCGGGCCGGAACCGGTCCGCCGTCTGGCCCGGCATGCCGCGGTAACCCCTGGCCAGGCCGGCTCCGCCGATGTGCAGCTCCCCCGCCTCGCCGGGCGGCACCGGACGCCCGTCGGGCCCGAGGATGTGCACGGTCGTCCTGCCGATGGGCTCACCCAGGTCGATGGGGGCGGGCAGTCCGCTCTCGTCGGTCAGGGCGACCCGCCCGGCCGTCGACCAGACCGTCGTCTCGGTCGGGCCGTACACGTTCCAGAGCCGGGCGCCGTCGGTGAGGAGGGCGTCGGCGAGGTCGCGGGGCAGCGCCTCGCCCCCGCACAGCCGGGTCGCGATGTTCCCGGGGACGCCGCCGGACTCGATCAGGATGCGCCAGCTCGCCGGGGTCGCCTGCATGATCGTGACGGCGTCGGTCACGGCGCGCGACCGCAGGGCCCGGCCGTCCGTCGTCTCGTGCGCGGACGCGACGACGACCCGGGCGCCGCAGGTCAGCGGCAGGAGCAGCTCCAGCACGGAGATGTCGAACGACAGCGTGGTGACCGCGAGCCAGGCGTCGCGCGGGGTGAGCTCCAGCAGGGAGGCGAAGGACTCCAGCAGGTTGACCACCGCGCCGTGCGGGACCGCGACCCCCTTGGGCCGGCCGGTGGACCCGGAGGTGTACATGAGGTAGGCGAGATCCCCCACCGGCCCCTCGCCGTCACCCTCGCCGTCGCCGGAACCGTCCTGCCCCCGGCCCGCGAACGGCACGCCGTCCCACGCCAGCTCGACGACGTCCGGGACGCCGTCGAGCAGCCGGGAGTCGACGCCCTGCCCGGCCAGCACCAGCCGGATGCCCGCGTCCTCGCGCATGTGGCGGAGCCGGTCCTCCGGGAACGCCGGGTCGAGCGGCACGTACGCGCCGCCGGCCCGCCACACGGCGAGCAGCGCGACGACCATGCCGGGGCACCGCTCCAGGCACAGGCCCACCGGCGTCTCCGGGCCGACGCCGCGGGCGCGCAGCAGCCCCGCCAGCCGGTCGGCCCTGTCGAGCAGCTCCCGGTACGTCAGCACGCCGCCGTCGCCGCTCACGGCGACCGCGCCGGGGCTCTCGTCACGCCACCGGCGGATCAGCGCGAGCGCCGTCGCGGCGTCCGTTCCCGGCTGCCCGGCACCCGAGGGAGCCGGCCCGCCGCTCACCGCGTCACTCACTGTCATGCACCTTTCAATTCGAGAACGCGCCGCTCAGCGCGGACAGACGGGCGTCCGGGTCGGCCCCGGCCCGCCGTACGACCTCGGCGAAACCCCGCACGAGGCGGCTCGCGGTCGCGGGCGTGAACAGGTCGGCGCTGTAGTCGAAGACGCCGCCCAGCCCCTCCGGTCCGCGCCACAGGTCGAGCGAGACCTCGGACTTGGTGTGGCTGGGCGGGATCGTGTGGACCTCGGCGTCGAGGTCGGCGAACCGGGTCCCCAGCAGGTCGTCCTTGGGCAGGTCGCTGTGCAGGTTGAACATGGCCTGGCACAACGGCGGCCGGCCGACGTCGCGGGGGACGCGCAGCGCGGCCAGGATGTGCTCGAACGGCACGTCCGCGTGCCGCATCCCGGCCAGGGTCGCCTCCCGCACGCGGTCGAGCAGCTCGTGGAACGCCGGATCGCCGGACAGGTCGGCCCGCAGCACCAGCGTGTTGCCGAAGTAGCCGATCAGCGGAGCGAGCTCGCTGCGGGTCCGGCGGGACACCGGGACGCCGACGCAGAAGTCGGTCTGGCCCGAGGCCAGGGCCAGGGTCGCCTGGTAGGCGGCGACCAGGGCCATGAAGGACGTGCAGCGCCGTTTCCTGGCCACCCGCTCCAGCGGGGTGACCTCCTCCGGCGGCAGCAGCAGCTCCTCGCGCGCGCCGCGCCCCGACCACCGGGACGGCCGGGGATGGTCGGCCGGCAGGTCGAGTGAGGGGGCTCCGGCCAGGCGGCCCGCCCAGTGCTCCACACCCGCCGTGTGGTCCCGCCGCCTCTCCTGTACGGCGAAGGCGGAGTACTGCATGGGCAGCTCCGCCAGGACGGGCTCACGTCCCTCGCGCGTCGCCGCGTAACACTCGGCGAGCTCGCGCATGAGCACGTCGAGCGACCAGCCGTCCACCACTATGTGGTGCAGGACGATGCACAGCACCACATCGTCCTCTCCCCGCCGGGCCACGCCGGCCCGCAGGGGAGGCTCGTTCTCCAGGTCGAACGGGCGCTCGGCGAACTCCCGCAACGCCTCTTCGACCCCCGTCCCGTCGGGACCCGCCTCGCCGGAGGTCGCGAGGTCCTCCACCGGCGTCGGCGCGGGCGGCAGCACGACCTGCACGGGGGCGTCCCCGCGCAGCCGGAAGCGGGTCCGCAGCACCTCGTGCCGCTCGGTGACCCGGGTGAACGCCGCGGCCAGCGCGGCCGTGTCGAGCGGCCCGCGCAGCCGTACGGACCAGGGCAGGTTGTAGCTGGTGTCGGCGGGGTCGAAGCGGCTGAGGAACCACAGGCGCTCCTGCCCCGGCGACAGCGGCCACTCCTGCCCGCCGGGGTCCGCCGCACCCCCGAGGGAGCGCAGCAGCGCCGCCCGGCGCTCGGGGGGCAGCCCGGCCAGCTTCTCGATCAGCGCCGCGCGGCGGTCGGCGGTGGTCATCCGCCCGGTCATCTGCCGCGTACGCTCAGCGGGCGCATGTCGGTCCACACCGTCTCGATGTGGTCGAGGCATTCCTGGCGGGTGCCCGTGAAGCCGGTGGGCCGCCACCCGGCGGGCGGCTCGCGGTCGCTCCACCACACCGAATACTGCTCCTCGTCGTTGACGACCACGAGCATCGGGGATTCGGTCATGTCACCTTCCCAAAGCAGTCATTGCGGAAGAAGGGACCCGGCCGCCGCCCTCCATGAGGCGGGGGCAGTCCGGCCAGCCGGAGGGGCCGGCCGGCGGCGCCGGGCACAGCACGTAGTGCCGGGGGGCGAGCACGCCGGTGCGACCGGCCGCGGCCCGCATCACCGCGGCGTGGACGGCGTCGGGCGTGTCCAGCCCGGGACGCGCCACGAGATAGCCGGTCAGCCGGGGCGGCCCGTCGTCGCCGGGCTCCACCACGACCGCGACCGGCCCGGGTGCGCAGACCCGGCGCAGCAGCGCCTCGGTCTCCGGCAGATTCACCCAGTCGGGACCGATCCGCGTCCACCCGGCGGGGCGCCGCACCGGCTCCAGGCCGGCGACCTCCGCGACCCGGTCCAGCGGCACGTCCGCCGAGACCGCCCGGACCAGCAGCTCCTCCAGGCCGCCGAGCATCCGCTCGGCGACGCGCCCGGGCAGGAAGGCCGTGTCCACCAGCACGAAGAACTCGCAGGTGGACGGGGCCGGGCCGGTGGCGAAGAAGATCTTCGCCTTGACCTTCGAGTAGGCCCCGACGAAGAACGTCCTGGTGCGGCCCCGGAGCGCGGCGAGCGCCGCGGCGTCCCCGGGGTCGACGTCCGGCAGGCCCGACCAGCGGCCGCCCTGCCGGACGTCGTTGAAGAACGCGTCCAGGTCGATGTCGGCGCCGCGGTTCCACGCCTCCGCGTCCCGGGCGGCGAGCACGAGCGAGGGGTCGTAATGCCCGTTCCGGTAGGTCGCCATGGTCCTGCGGTGCCCCGGCCCCAGCGCCTCGGCGAAGGTGCTGGCCACCGGATCGCCGCGCCCCGGATCGACGGACCCCGGATCGCCGGCGCCCAGGTCGATGACGCAGAGCCCGTCCTGTGCGGCCGGCCCGGCCATCGCCCCCGTACGGAGGTGGTGCCGGTTCGACACGATGAGCTGCAGCGCGGCCGTGGAGTGCCCGGTGATGGCGGCCAGCAGGGCGGCGCTCGCGACCGTGAGCACGCTGGAGGTCGTCACGCCGTGCCGGGTGGCCAGCGCCTCGGCGGCGACGGCCGCCGCCGGGGAGTCCATCCCGTAGCGGACGAAGCGCGGCTCCTCCGGCTCCCGCTCGGGAAAGTCGAACATCGAGCGCGGCGCGGCCGCCAGACCGCTCCGCCAGTGACGCAGCGCCTGGGCGCCGGGCGGCGGGTCCGACCGTTCGAAGGCCGCCTGGTCGAGCGGCTGCCACTCCGGGACGGGCAGGTCCTCCCCGGCGACGAGCCGCGGCCACTCCGCGGCCACCATGTTCAGCGACCAGCCGTCGAGCGCGAGATGGGACAGCGCGAGCGCCAGCGCGCGCGGCCGGCCCCTCAGGCAGACCACCGCGCACCGGACCGGCAGCTCGGCCGCGTAGTCGAACCCGGTCGCGGCCAGCTCGGCGGCCAGCGCCTTGGCCGCGGTCATCGGCTTCGCCGCCGCCTCGTACACGCCCACGGTGAGCCGGCCTTCCCGCCTCACCCGCTGGACGGTCCCCTCCCCGGCACCCGCCTCTGTGCCCTCCCCGGCGCCCGCCTGCGTGCCGGTCCCGGAGTGTGCGCCCTCCCGGACGTACGCCGTGCGCAGCGTCTCGTGCCGCTCGACGAGGCGCCCGACGGCGCGCAGCACGGCGTCGAGGTCGGCGGCGCCGGTCACCGGCAGGGTCCAGGGCAGGTTGAAGTAGGGGTCGCCGTCGTCCAGCCACTGGGTGGACCGCCAGATGCCCTGCTGCCCCCAGGTCAGCGCGGCCTGCCCGCCCCGCGCGCCACGGAACTCCACGGTGCGGGGCGGCAGCGCGGTGAGGCCGGGCGTCCGCGCCGCAGGCGGGCTGCCGGTCACCTCCGCTGCCCGCCGGGGTGCCCGTCGTCGTGCCCGCCGCTGTCGCCACCGCCGTCACGGTCCCCGGCACCGTCCTCGCCGGTGTGCGCGGCGATGTGCCCGGCCAGGCCGTCGAGCGTGTCGAGGTAGCCGCCGTCCAGGTCGACGTCGCAGTCGAACTCGGTCTCCACCATGTCGATCAGCCGGAGGTAGGCGAGCGAGTTGAGGCCGAGCGCGGGCAGGCTGCAGTCGGCGGCCAGCACGTCGGCGGCGGCCAGGTCCCCGCCGCTCGCCTTGGACACCAGCTCGGCGAGGCGTTCCCTCAGCATGCCTCCTCCCGCAGGAGGGCGACCTCCGCGGCGACCCCCGCGATCGTCGGCTCGTCGAAGAACAGGTCGAAGGACAGCTCCACGTCCATGCGCTCGCGCACCTTCGCGATGATCTCGACGATCGTCAGCGAGTGCCCGCCGAGGTCGAACAGGTCCTCGTCCGGCCCGATGCCGGGCCGTTTGAACACCTCGCTCCAGATCTCCGCGACCTCCGCCAGGTAGGGCGTGGCGTCCGCCTCGCCGGCGCGCGGCACCGCGGCCGGCTCCGCCTCGGTCCGTACGGAGGACGGCCCGGCCGGGACATCGACCGTGACCTCGACCGGGGCCGGCAGCGGCAGGTGGGAGATCTCGGTGTCCGGGGCGGTGGCCACCGCCTCCAGGAGGGCGAGCAGGTGCTCGACCAGGGACTCGCAGCCGGAACGGCTGAGGATCGCCGGGTTGAACTGCAGCCGGGCCGTGATGCCGTCCGGCGCGTCGACCACCTGCAGGTGCAGCGTGCCGCGCACCGCGTGGTTGAACGACATCCAGTCGACCGACGCCGCCACCCCGGGGAACTCCGGCGCGCTCCCGTCGCGCCCGCGGTAGCTGACCGAGACCGGCGTCAGCGCGGTGCGCGGGCTGACGCCGCCGACCGCGCGGGCGAGCGGCACCTGCCGGAACCGGTAGACGGCCCGCAGCTCGCCGCGCACCGACCGGGCGAAGTCGGCGAACGTCCCGCTCGGGGTCCCGGCCCGCACCGGAAGCTCGTTCACGAAGAGGCCGATGTGCTCCCGCGTCTCGTCGGTCCTGGTGGACAGGTCCACCGACACCGCCGCGTCCTCGTTGCCGTACGCCGCCAGCAGGGTGTGCACGGCGGTGAGCACCAGCTCGAACCGGGTGACGCCCATCTTCTCGGCGGCGACGGCGAGGCCCGCGGGAAGGGCGAAATCGACCGCCTCTCCCGCGGCGGCCCGGGTGGAGACCCCCGACAGCCCGGGGAGCCGCAGGTCCTGCCGGTCCTGCCAGCGGTCCCGCCAGAACGCGGCGGCCTCGTCGAGCAGTTCGGCCACCCGGGCGTTCTCCCGCTCGACGGCCTCGCCGTACGTCAGCGGAAGGACCGGCAGCGGCAGCCCGGCGTAGGCGTCGGCCAGGCCGCGCACCAGGAGGTCCTTCGACATGCCGTCGAAGACCGCGTGGTGGGCGACGACGACCAGGAGGTGCCGCTCCGGCGCGAGCCGGAAGAGCCTGAACCGGGCCGTCGGGCCGGTCCCGAGGTCCAGGTCGAGGGACGCCTCGCGGTCGACCAGCTCGCCGGCCTCACGCCCGGAGGCGTCCTCGAACCCGATCGGCGGCGGAACGGCGGCCAGGGCGGGGCGCAGCACGGCGTCCCGCTCCGCCAGGGCCGTGGCCAGCTGGGGATGCGCGCCGACCACGTCGTGGCAGGCGGCCAGCAGCCGGTCCGTGTCGAGAGGGCCGTCGAAGCGGATGGCGAGCGGCATGTGGTACACCTGACCGCCGCAGCCCATCCGCTCCGTCACCCACATGCCGTGCTGCGCGAGGGACGCCTGCTCCCCCTCGCCCGTGAGCGTCGGTGACATCTCACTCGCCTTCTTTGCTGATCGTGGAGTCGCCCAGCAACGTGAGCAGTTCCTTCTTGATGACCTTTCCTGACTGGTTCCTGGGCAGGTCGTCGACCACGAGGATGCGTTCGGGCAGCTCGTGCCAGGCCAGCCGGTCCATCAGGAAGGCGCGTACCTCGCTCGCCGACAACCCCTGCCCCACCCCCGGAACCGGCCCTGAGACCGGCCCTGAGGCCGGCCCCGGAACCGTCGCCGCCACCGCTGCGGGGCCCGACCTGGCGACGACCGCGGCGCCCAGCACGGAGCCCAGCACCGGGTGCGGGAGGCCGAACACGGCCGCCTCGGCGATCCCCGGATGCTCGTACAGCGCCGCCTCCACCTGGAGCGTGGACACCTTGTACGCGCCGGTCTTGACCACGTCGCTCTCGCGGTCGACGAGGTAGAGGTAGCCGTCGGCGTCCACGTATCCGACGTCGCCCATCCGCACCCAGCCGTCGCGGAACGCGCGGGCGCTGGCCTCCTCGTCGCCGTAGTAGGACCTGCTGGCGGCGGGCGACCGCATCCACACCTCGCCGGTCTCCCCGGGCGGGAGCGGGTTGCCCTCCTCGTCGGCGATGCGCAGCGACCCGTCGAACGCGGGCCGTCCCAGCGCGGCCGGCCGGGCCCGGTCGTAGATCATGATGGTCTGGGCGGGGGCGGCCTCGGTGGACGTGTAGTAGTTCGTCACCGTCGCGTTCGGGAAGGCCGCCGCGAGCCGCTCCGCCAGGGCGGGGGGCAGCGCCGCCGCCGCCGAGCCCAGCAGCACCACGCCGGACATGTCGTGCCGCTCGTGCAGCCCGGCGTCGAGGAGTTCGACCGCCATGGAGGGCACCAGGAACACGGTGCCGGGACGGTACGTCTCGATGAGCCGGGCGAACCTGCCGGGGGTGAACCGCGCGGGGGTCAGCACGGTGGGCCGGGCGTCCAGCGCGTTGATCAACATGGTCTGGCCGGCGTTGGTGCCGATCGGGAAGGCGTGCAGCAGGTGCCGCGAGTGGGCGAACCTGCGGTGCCTGGGCTGCGTGACGCACCCGTAGGCGAGGTTGGCGTGGCTGGCGCCGACCCCCTTGGGCCGGCCGGTCGTGCCTGAGGTGTAGAGGATCTGCGCCAGGTCGCCGGGCCGCACCGGCGGAGCGGCCGGGCGGGAGCCGGGCCCGGCGACGGACTCGAGCTCCGCCGGGGTCGCGGTCCAGGGCTCCGGCGCCGCCGGGCCCGGAGCCGCGCCGGAACGGTCCGGCGGCAGGGAGAGGTCCCGGCCGAGCAGCACCGCCGACGCCGAGCAGTGCCCGATCATGTAGCGGATCTCGGCCGGCGCCAGCCGGTCGGACATCGGCACGGCCACCGCGCCCGCTTCGAGCACCCCGCAGAACGCCACGGCGAAGTCGATCCAGTCGCGGCTGCCGAAGTGCACCGCCACCCGGTCGCCGGGGGCGACGCCCCTCTCCGCCAGCCCGGCGGCGAGCGCGGCCGACCTGCGCTCCCACTCCGCGAAGGTGAGCGTCCCCTGCCCCTCCACGATCATCGCGACGCCGTCCGGCTCCTGCTGGGCGCGCAGCCGCAGCAACTCCGGCACGGTGAGCGTGGGCGTCCTCCGCGTCCTCGTCGTGCGCGTCATACCTGCTCCTTCTCGGCTGCCCGGCCGGACGTGAGGGTCGACACGGGGGCCGGCTCACCGGCCGGCTCGATCGGGGCGGCCGCGTCGAGCAGCGCCCGTCCCGGCGCGGGCCGGACGTCCACCGCACCGTCTGCCGGGCCGCCTGCCGGGCCGTCTCCCGCACCGTCCTTCCGGCCGGCGCCGGCCGCCCGGACCGACGCGATCCGCCGGGTCAGGGCCTGGTAGCCGACGACGTCGTCCGGCAGGGCGTCGGGCACCTCGTCGTCGAACCGGCGCAGCACCCCGATCCGCATGCCGACCAGTGCCACGGCGGCGATCGCCAGGGCGAAGCAGGCGTACATGAAGCCGATCCCGCGGCCGGGCCCGGTGCCGAGCACCGCGCCCACCGTCCCGGCGAGCGGTCCGCCGGGGGCGAGCAGCGGCTCGAAGACCTGCGCGCCGTACGGCGCGACCAGGCCGAACCCGATGGGCAGGGTGGACCAGGCGACCAGCGTGTTCAGCGCGATGACCCGGCCGTGGAACCGCTGCGGCACCTTGACCTGGATGATCGTGGCGTAGACGCCGTTCAGCAGGGTGAGGCACAGCGACATGCCGAACGCCCCGGCGGCGATCGGGAACAGGTCCGCGCGCAGCCCGGTCAGCAGGCAGAACACCGACAGGGCGAGCGTGGACAGCAGCACGCCGTGCAGCCTGCGGCGGCGCGGCCCGCCCCAGGCGGCCATGGCCAGGCCACCGAGGAAGGCGCCGAGCCCGCCCGCGAACGACACCCGGCCGACCTCCGCCAGCGACGCGAACGACAGCACCAGCGGCGAGATCATCAGGAACAGCGGGGACAGGAAGACGTTCAGCACCGCGAAGTAGAACAGCATCGCGCGGAAACCCCGGTTGCCCCAGGAGTGGCGGATGCCGCCCATCATCTCCGCGAGCACGCTCTCCCGCCGCTTCCACGCCATCGTCGCCGGGAAGCGGACCAGCAGGATGGTGAGCGTGGCGACGGCGTAGCTCGCCACGTCGATGACGAGGATGCCCTCCAGCCCGATCGCCGCCATCAGCCCGACGGCGATCAGCGGCACGATGAGCTGCGCGGTGCCGGCGGCCATCTGGACGACGCCGTTGGCGTGCCCGAGGAACCGTTTCGGCACGAGCTGCGGGATCGCCGAGCCGTACGCGAGCCGCTGGAAGGTCAGCGCGATGGACAGGCACACCAGCAGCGGGTAGATGTGCCAGATCTGCAGGTTGCCGGTCCACAGCAGCACCCCCAGCGCGAGCTGGGTGCCGCCGGCGGCCAGGTCACCGGCGAGCATGACCCTGCGCCGGTCGAACCGGTCGACGATGGCGCCGGCCAGAGGTGCGACGAGCATGCCGGGCAGCAGGCCGAGCACGGAGAACAGCGCGAACCTGGCCAGCGACCCCGTCGTGAGATAGATCCACAGCGGGATGGCGAACTCGGTCAGCGCCGAGCCGGTGATCGAGACGAGCTGGCCCGCCGCGACGACGAGGAAGCGGCGCATGCTGGGAGGCGGGCCGACCCGTGGAGACGAGTCCGCCGAACCGGCCTGCCCGTCGCGCCCCGCCCGCCCGTCCTGCGCCGCGCCCGCGGAGCCGTCCCGACCGGCGGCTTCCGGACCGTCGTGACCGATGCCGTTCACGCCGTTCGCCGCGGTCTCCGCCGGGCCGTCATGAATGACACCGTCCACGCCGCTCCGACCGGTTCCGGCGGCCTGGGCCTCGGCTTCGGGCCGTCGCGAGACGCCCTGGAGCCACCAGGTGCGGCTCTCGTCCCGTTCCATCCCCTCGGTGCGCCCGGAGGCGAGGGCGGCATGCGTGCCGGTGACGATGTCGGCCAGCTCGGTGTTCCGGTATCGCAGGAAGAAGTGCCCGGCCTCGTCGAGCACGACGCACGCCGTCTCGTCCGACAGGCAGTGCCACTCCTTGTAGCGTTCCTGGTAGAACTCGGCCGCCGGGTCGCGTTCGCCGACCACGGCGATCACCGGCGCGCGCAGCGCCGGGCCGCCGCCCTCCTCGAAGATCCGGGTGAAGTACCGCTCGGCGGCGCGGGTGCCCTCCCGGCGGTTGCGCACGATCAGCTTGATCTGCTCCCGGCCGAGGTCCTCGACGTCGAGCCCGGCCGCGGTGAGCATGTTCACCCGCTGCTGGTCGCTGGTGAGGTGATCGAAGAACGTCCCGATCCAGCTCATGCCGCGACCCGGACGGGCGAAGGGGAACACGCCGCCGAGGTACAGCGCGTCCACTGTGTGGCCGTCCGCCTCCAGTTTCCGGGTGATCTCGGCGGACAGCATGACGCCGAGGCCGCAGTGGCCGTAAAGAACGAGCGAACCGCCGTTACGGTCCATGATCTCGGCGATCTCGGCCACGCAGCCGAGGACGACCTCGTCGAACGGCCGGGGCTCCTCGCCCAGTTCGTGGCCCGGCACGGCGACCGAGTAGAGCGCCCAGTCGGCGGGCAGCGCGTCGGCGAGCGGCTGGTAGACGACCGCGCTGCCCCCGCCGTACGGCACGCAGACCAGGGTGGTGGTCGCGGTCCGGGCGGGGGTGAGCCGGTGCAGCAGGGAGCGCGGCACGTCCCCCTCGGCCGTGAGCAGCCGGGCCAGCTCCCGGACGGTGCGGTGCTTGAACACGTCGAGCACGGTGACCGGCCGGTCCGGGTACGCCCTGCGCAGCCGGGCGATGACCCGCATCGCGAGCAGCGAGTGGCCGCCCAGCGCGAAGAAGTCGTCGTGCGCCCCCACCCGCTCGACGTCGAGCACCTCCGCCCAGACGCTCGCCACGTCCTCCTCGGGGCCGGGCTCCGGGGCGACGTACTCGGCCGCCGGGACGTCGGCCTCCGGCTCGGGCAGGCGCGAGCGGTCCACCTTGCCGTGCGACTTGAGCGGCAGCTCGTCCAGCCAGGCGTACCTGGAGGGGATCATGTACGCGGGCAGCCGGTCGGCCAGCCAGGCGCGCACGGCCGCGGCGCTGGGCCGTTCGCCGGGCCGCTCCGCAGGCCGTTCCCCGGGCCCGCCGTCCGGTGTGCTCCCGGGCGTGGCCCCGGCGGCCGGCCCGGCCGTGCCTCCGGCCGTGCTTCCGGTCGCGTTTCCGGCGGCGGGGACGAGGTAGGCGACGAGCTGTTCCCCGCGTGGTTCGACGACGGCCTGGGCGACGTCCGGGTGGTCGGTCAGCACCGACTCGATCTCGCCGAGCTCGACGCGGTAGCCGCGGATCTTCACCTGCAGGTCGCGGCGGCCCAGGAACTCGAGGTCGCCGGAGCCGGACCATCGGCCGAGGTCCCCGGTGCGGTACATGCGCGCCCCGGGCGGGCCGTACGGGTCGGGGACGAACCGGTCGGCGGTGAGGCCCGGACGGTTCAGGTAGCCGCGGGCCAGCCGGTCGCCGCCGAGATAGACCTCGCCCGGCACCCCGGCGGGGACCGGCCGCAGCCGCTCGTCCAGCACGTACGCCCGCGCCCCGGGCAGCGGCGAGCCGATCGGCAGGCTCACGCTCGCCTCGGCCGGGCCGTCGGGAGCCGGGAGCCGGGCGACGTCGTAGGTGGTCACGCCGACGGTGGCCTCGGTGGGCCCGTAGTGGTTGACGACCCGGCAACGGCTCGTCGCCGCCAGCTCGGCCGCCCAGCCGCGCGGGGCCGCCTCGCCGCCCAGCAGCAGCAGCTTCCTGGGCAGCAGGTCGGCCGGTCCGGCGCCGGCGAGCTGACCGGACGCGGGGAGGGCGGCCTCGCTCACGGACGCGGGGAGGGCGGCCTCGCTCACGGACGCGAGCAGAGTGGCGAGGTGCGACGGTGTGATCTTGAGGTAGTCGATCCCGGTCCGGCGGAAGATCTCCGCCAGCTCCGGGCCGGCGGTGCGTGAGGGCACCAGATGAAGGGTGCCGCCGGTCATCAGGCACAGGTAGAAGACCGTGACGCCGAAGTCGAAGGCGAGCGACTGGAGCAGGGCGAAGGACGAACCGGGTTCCACCTCCAGCCTCTCGCGCACTCCGGCGAGGTAGACCAGCACCTCGTGGTGCTGCACGGCGACGCCCTTGGGCCGCCCGGTGGTGCCGGAGGTGTAGATCACGTACGCGAGGTCGCCCGGCGTCCCGGTCTCCCCGTCGGTGGCGGGCGGCTCCGGTGCGCGGTCGTCGTCGAGGTACACGGGGGTGACGTCGTCCGGGAGACGGTCCAGCAGGTCGGCGCTGGTGACGACGAGGGCGGCCCCGGCGTCGGCCAGCACGTAGCCGAGCCGGCTCTTCGGGTGCTCCGGGTCAAGCGGCAGATAGGCGGCGCCGGACTTCAGCACGCCGAGCACCGCGACCGCGAGCCCGGTGGACTGCTCCAGGCAGATCGCCACGCGGTCGTCGCGCCGCGCGCCGAGCGCGCGCAGCCGCCGGGCGAGCCGGTCGGCCGCCGCGTCCAGCTCGGCGTACGTGAGAGCGTCATCGCCGCACACGACGGCGGTCGCGGTCGGAGTGCGGGCCGCCTGCGCCGCGATCACCTCGTGCAGGCTCACGGCGTTCCACTCGTGCGGACGCGCGGCGGCCGGCTCGTGCACATGCTCGGCGGCCGGCGGCTCAGCGAGTCGCGCCGGGGCCGGCTCGTGCGGACGCGCGGCGGTCGTCTCGTGCGGACGCGCGGCGGTCGTCTCGTGCGGACGCGCGGCGGTGGGCTCGGGTGACGCCGGGGTCGCACCGGATACCTCGGCGGCGGGCCCGTCCACCGGCACGCCGGCGAAGCCGAGCACGCGGCGCCGCTCCGCCTCCGGGAGCAGCTCCAGGTCCGACACCCGCGTGTCCGGGGCGGTGACGATCGACCTCAGCAGGTTCTCGAAGCACTCCGCGAGGCGTGCGACGGTGGCCGGGCGGAACAGCTCGGTGCGGTAGGTGAGGTTGCCGTGCAGGCCGTCGCCCAGATCCATCAGGTACAACCCGAGGTCGAACCGGCTCGCGGTCACCTCGAACGGATAGGCCGACAGGGTCAGGCCCTGCCCGCGCAGCGGGGCCGACCGGTAGTTCTGCAGCGCGAACATCACCTGGAACACCGGTGACCTGCTCACGTCGCGCTCGACCCCCAACTCGCCGACGAGCCGGTCGAAGGGCAGCTCCTGGTGGGCGTAGGCGTCCAGCGCCGTCTCGCGCACCCGGCCGAGCAGCTCGGTGAAGGCCGGGTCGCCGGACAGGTCGGCCCGCATCGGCAGCGAGTTGATGAAGAGGCCGACCACCCGCTCCAGCTCCGGCAGTTCGCGCCCGGACACCGGGGAGCCCACCGCGAAGTCGTCCTGGCCGGAGTACCGCGCGAGCAGCACCTCGAACGCGGCGAGCAGCGTCATGTACAGCGTCGCGCCGTTGGCCCGGCCCAGCTCGGTCAGCGCGTCCGCGAGCGCGCGGTCGAGCACGAAGCGGTGCGCGGCGCCCGCGGCGCCCTGCTCCGGCGGGCGCGGCAGGTCGGTCGGCAGCTCCAGCGGCGGCAGCCCGGCGAGCCGCTCCCGCCAGTAACGGATGTCGTCGTCGTGGGTCCGCCCGCGTTCCCATACCGCGTAGTCGCCGTACTGCACCGGCGGGGCGGCGAGATCGGCCTCAGTCCCGGTCCGGTACGCCTCGTGCAGGGCGAGCAGTTCCTCCATCACGATGTCGCAGGACCAGCCGTCGGTCACGGCGTGGTGCATCGTCAGGACCAGCACGTGTTCCCGGGCGCCGAGCCGGACCAGGAGCACCCGCAACAACGGGCCGTTCGCGAGGTCGAACGGCCGGTCCAGCTCCTCCTGCACGATCTCGTGCACGGCGGCGGCGTCGCCGGACACCCGGAACCCGACCGGCGGATCGTCGTCCAGCACGATCTCCGGGGTGCCGTCGTCGGTGGTGACGAACCGGGTGCGGAGGCTCTCGTGGCGCCGGGCGACCTCGGCGAGCGCGCGCTCCAGGGCCGTCTCGTCGATCTCGCCGCCCTCCAGCCGTACGGCGAAGGCGACGGTGTAGGCGGTGGTGCCCGGCGCGTACTGCTCCAGGAACCACAGGCGCTCCTGGGCGTGCGAGAGCGGCGGGTGGGTGCCGGCCGGGCGCGGCGGCACGGTGACCCTCGCGGCTTTCCCGGCCTTGAGCCGCTGCGCCAGCAGGGCCTGCTTGGCAGGTGAGAGACCGGTTCGGGTCACGGCGCCGGCACCTCGGGTGAATCCTGCGTTATGAACATGGCATTCCTCTGTGCGCTTCGCGCACCGGCACGCCGGCGGGCCGGTGCGGATATGCGGGCGGCCGACGACACGGCGGTGACCGAATCACCGCCGGCGGGCCTCCCGCCTGATGCCGGCGCGCGCGGCGCGAATTTCGCCGCTCTTCGCGCCGGTAACCCCCCTCAAACAAGACGCATAAGTGGGAACGCTCCCACGGCAACGGAGGCTAGGGATGGGACCTTTCGTTCGTCAAGAGTCATGGAAGTTTCTGTCCGTTATTAGACCCAGGACGGGGAATGTGAGGATATTGCCGCAGATCGCGGACAATATGGGCTACAACCAGCCAAATCGCCCTATCGCCGAGGATTGACAGCACCCCTTACCCCACCTACGCTCCGTGGGAGCGCTCCCAGAATGGGTGCTCCTGTCCCTAGGCCGGGAACCCGGTGACCGAGCGCGCCCCTCCGTCAGTGACGCACCAGGAGCGGACCACCTTTGACCGTCACCGCCGCCGCACCCCCTCGGAGCCCACGGCCCGCCGTGAGCGACCAGGATCTCCGCTCGCTGCTTCTCATCCGGCACTTCGAGCGAGCCCTGCTCCGCCTGTTCGAGCGGGGTGTGCTGAGCGGCACCACCCATACCTGCCTCGGGCAGGAGTACGTCCCGGTCGCCCTTTCGGCCCTGCTCCGGGACGACGACTTCGTGTTCAGCAACCACCGCGGGCATGGTCACTTCCTCGCCCGCCATCCCGACCCGGACGGCCTGCTCGCCGAGATCATGGGCCGGGAGGGCGCTCTGTGCGGAGGCGTCGGCGGCAGCCAGCACATCTACCACCAGCGCTTCCTGTCCACCGGCGTACAGGGCGAGAGCCTGCCGGTGGCGACCGGGGTGGCCCTGAAACTGGCCGGCACGGGCGCGCTGGCCTGCGCGTACATCGGGGACGGCACCTGGGGTGAGGGCGCCGTCTACGAGGCGCTCAACATGGCGTCCCTGTGGCGGGTGCCGCTGCTGGTCGTGGTGGAGCACAACGGCATCGCCCAGTCGACCCCGACGTCCGTCCAGATGGCCGGCACGATCGCCGCCCGGGCGGCGGCCTTCGGCGTCCGCCACCACCACATCGCCTCCACCGACGTCGATGAGATCAGGGCGGGCCTCGCCCCGCTGGTGGACGCCGTACGGGCCGAGCCGTCCCCGCTGGTCGTGGAGTTCGCCACGCACCGTCTCGGACCGCACAGCAAGGGCGACGACACCCGCTCGCCGGAGGAGATCCGCCGGGTCCGGGAGTCCGACTGGTACGACCGGTACGCCGAGGCCGATCCCGAGCGGTTCGCCCGGATCGACGGGGAGCAGCGCGACCTCGTCGAACGGGTGGTCGCCGAGGTCTCCGCCCGGCCCGCCGCCCCGGCCGCCTCGGCCGCCCTCGCCACTCCGTCGCCGGAGGCCCGGCCGTGACCAGAGTCTCCGAGCACCTCAACCAGGCGCTGCACGATCTCATGGAGTCGGACCCCTCGGTCCACCTGCTCGGCGAGGACGTCAGCGACCCGTACGGCGGCGCGTTCAAGGTGACCCGTGGGCTGTCCAGCCGGTTCGGTTCCCGGGTGCGGTCCACTCCGCTGAGCGAGGGCGCCATCGCGGGGGTCGGCGCCGGGCTGGCCCTGGCCGGCGACAAGGCCATCGTCGAGATCATGTTCTCCGACTTCGTGGCCCTGGCGTTCGACCAGATCACGAACTTCGCCGCCAAGTCCACCTCGATGTACGGCAGGCCCGTGCCGGTGCCGCTCGTGGTCCGCTGCCCCACGGGCGGCAACCGCGGCTACGGCCCCACCCACAGCCAGAACCCGCAGAAGCACTTCATCGGGGTGCCGGGGCTGTCCCTGTTCGAGATGACGCCGTTCCACGACGCCGGCGACCTGCTCACCCGGATGTTCGAGCTGGCCCGGCCCTGCCTGTTCTTCGAGGACAAGGTCCTCTACACCCGGCAGATGCACGACACCGGCGACCTGTTCCGGTTCGAGGTGACCGACGACGTGGCGCGGGTGTACGTCGACGGCGCGGGCCCGCCCGACTGCACGCTGGTCACCCACGGCGGGCTCGTCCACCGGACGCTCGACGCCATGCGGGCGCTGCTGCTGGAGGACGAACTGGTCTGCGAACTGCTCGTGCCGGCCCAGCTCTACCCGGTGCCCCACCTGCCCGGGCTGGAGGACGCGCCGCACGTCTGCGTGGTGGACGACGGCACCGAGGGCGGCACCTGGGCGGCCGAGGTGGCCACGGCGCTCTACCCGCGCCTGTGGGGCCGCCTGCGCCGCCCGATCACCCTGGTCAACTCGGCGGACAGCGTGATTCCCGCCGCCCCCCATCTCGAACGCGAGGTGCTCGTGCAGGCCGGCCACATCCGGGCCGCGGTTCGGGAGGCCCTGTCGTGACCGGCTTCCCCGTGCCCAAGCTCAACAACAACGACACGACGTACGTCCTGGTCGAGTGGCTGGCCGAGGACGGCCAGGCGGTGCGCGACGGTGATCCGGTCGTGCTGCTGGAGACGTCGAAGGCCACCGAGGAGGTCGTCGCCCCGCGGGACGGCGTCCTGCGGCGGCTGCTCGCCGAGGGCGCCGAGTGCGAGCCGGGGCAGGTGATCGCCCAGCTGCTCGGGCCGGGTGACGAGGCCGCCCCGGAAGACCCGGCAGGCACCGTGAGGAGTACGGGAAGCGCGGAGAGCGCGGGCGGCGACCCGCGCGGGCCGGGCCGCCTGGCGGCGCCCGGCGACTCCGTTCCGGGCGGTCCCGGCGGCGCGGGTACCGGCGACGGCTCCGGCGTCGTCGTCACCATGCCCGCCCGCGAACTGATCGAGGCGCACGGCGTCGCGATGGAGCGGGTGTACGCCCTGGGCCGCAAGGTGATCAGGCGGGCCGACGTAGAGGAGCTGCTCGGCGGCCCGGCGCGCCCCTCCCCTGCCCCGCCCGGGAGCACCGCCACGAGCGGAGGCGCGTCCGGGAGCGACCGGCCGAGCACGCCGGGGCACGTGGACGGCCTCTCGGCCACGGCCCACCCGGCCCCGGCCGGCTCGACCCCGAACGGTGTGGGCCGGGCCGGGTTCACCCTGGCCGAGGCGGCGCCCGACGGCGCGGGCCGGGACGACGACGCGGAGTGGATCACGCTGTCCCGGGCGCAGCAGCGGACGGCCGAGGTCGTCGAGCGGTCCCGGCGCGAGATCCCCGCGGCCTTCACCGTGATGAGCGTCGACGTGACCGAGGTGCTGTCGCTCGCCCGCGACCTCACCCGGAGGCTGCGCGCCCTGGTCGGCCTGCCCGAGATGGTGGTGAAGGCGACGGGTGGGCTGCTCGACCGCTTCCCGGTGTTCTTCGCCCAGCCCGGCCCCGGCCCTCGCCCGCGCCTGCGGCGGGCCACCGCCGCCAACGTGGGCGTGACCGTCGACGTGGGCCGTGGGCTGTTCATCCCGGTCGTCCGTGACGTGGCCGACCGGCCGCTCGCCGAGATCGCCCGCGACCTGGTCGGTTTCCGCAAGACGGCCCTCACCGGGTCCTTCAGGGAAAGCGACCTCGAAGGAGGCAATATCACGCTCACCCTGCACACCAGCGACGGCATCGTGCACGCCGTCCCGATCGTCTTCCCCGGCCAGACGTGCGCGCTTTCGCTGACCGCGCCCCGCCCGGAAGTCGTCCCCGACGGCTCGGGCTTCGCCGTACGGAAGACCGCCGCGATCGGCCTCGCGTACGACCACCGTTTCGTCAACGGCCGCGACGCCGCGGAGTTCCTCGGCGAACTCCGGTCGGCGCTCGAATCACCCGCGCGTTTCCTCACCGAGAATGGTTGACCTCATCCCCTCCCTGAAGGGAGGGCATTCCGACCGTCGCCGGGCGGGTTTCCTGCTTCATTGCCGGTCGCCTCGTCCGAGAGGGCTCTCGTCGAGGTCTTACACCAGCTCCACAGGCGTTTCACCTCTCCGCCGGCCCGGCGGCGAGGACATTCTTGGCGGCGTTGACGTCCCGGCGCCGGTCGGCGATCCGGGCGCGGGCGACCTTCAGCCGGGCCCTGGCCCGGTTCGCGCTGCCCGCCGCTTTACGCGCGAGCGAGCGCTGGGCCTTGCCCATGCGCCTGCGGCCGGCCCGCTCATGGCCGGGGTTGGTGACCCTGCCGTCCTGGTCGGTCAGATCGGGAATCGGACGGGCCTTTTTGTAGCCGACACGCACACACCCGAACGTCCGGGCAAGCTCGGACGCCTGCTCGGGAGTCGGGTAGAAGCGGTACCGGTAAGCCCGCCTCACGATCTGCGCCACGCCGCACATCAAGCCACCCGCCCGGCCAAGGTTCGCACCTTTGTTCGTACGGCGTTCCGCCTGGCAGACAACCGCCTGCCCATGCCCCGCTCCGCAAGGGGTCCGATTCCGCTCCCGCCCGAAGGCGGGGGTATCCACCGGAGGTTCTCATGAACTCACCCGCACGGTTTCCGACCGACTTCGTCTGGGGTGCGTCGACCGCGGCGTACCAGGTCGAAGGCGCGACCACGGAGGACGGCCGCGGGCCCTCGGTGTGGGACACGTTCTGCGCGGTTCCCGGAAACGTGCTCGACGGCGACAACGGTGACCAGGCCGCCGACCACTACCATCGCTACAACGACGACCTGGACCTGATCGCCGATCTCGGTCTGGGCAGCTACCGCTTCTCGATCGCGTGGCCGCGGATCCAGCCGACCGGCTCGGGCAAGGCCAACCAGAAGGGCCTCGACTTCTACCGCAGGCTCGTCGACGGGCTCGTCGAACGCGGCATCCGGCCGATGGCCACGCTCTTCCACTGGGACCTGCCGCAGGCGCTGCAGGACCGAGGGGGCTGGGAGAACAGGGACACCGCCGAGCGCTTCGCCGAGTACGCCGAGATCTGCTTCGACGCCCTGGAGATCAGGGACTGGCTGACGATCAACGAGCCCAAGACGGTCGTCGACTGCGGCTACCGGGAAGGCCAGCACGCGCCGGGCTTCAAGGACGACGCGCGCGCGTTCGTCGCCTGCCACCACCTGCTGCTCGCCCACGGCCTCGCCTCGCGGGTACTGCACGAGCGGCACGCGGGACGCCGGATCGGGCCGGCGCTCAACCTCCACCCGACGTACCCGGCCGACGACACTCCCGAGGCGCTTGAGGCGGCCCGACACCAGGACGGCCTGGAGAACCGGCTCTACCTCGACCCCATCTTCAAGGGCTCCTACCCCGAGGACACGCTGCGCTGGATCTCCGAGCGTGGCCCGATGGCCGATTACATCCTGGACGGCGACCTCGCCGTCATCAGCGAGCCCATCGACATCCTCGGCGTGCAGTACTACACGCCGATCTTCGTGGACGCCAAGGGCGAGCGGGTCTTCCTGCACGAGCGGACCCAGGCCGAATGGCTGGAGGTCTACCCCGAGGGCTTCCACGACATCCTGGTGCGGGTGCAGCGCGACTACCCCGGCGTACCGATGATCATCACGGAGAACGGCCTGCCCACGGAGGACGCGCCCGGCCCCGACGGCCGCGTCCGCGACGAGCGGCGCATCACGTTCCTGCGCGACCACCTGGCCGCCATGCACCGCGCCATGGAGGACGGCGCGCAGGTGGAGGGTTACCACGTGTGGTCGCTGCTCGACAACTTCGAGTGGGCGCAGGGCTACAGCCAGCGTTTCGGCATCGTCTACGTGGACTACTCGACGCAGAAGCGCACCCCCAAGGACAGCGCGCTCTGGTACCGCGACGTCGTGAAGAGCGGCGAACTGCGCTGACGCGAGGGCCGCGCTCCGCGCGGTTGCGGCGGCACCCGCCTCGCAGGGCCCTCGCAGGGCCCTCGCAGGGCCGTGCCACCCGCCCCGCAGGGCTGTGCCATCCGCCCGGCCGGTTCCGCCCCGGCCGGCCGCCCTCGCCGGATCCGGCTCCGCGGGCCCTGACTCCGGGCCGCCCGTCCGCTGCCGGGCCCACGGGCTCGGCATGCTCTGCCCATCGCTCCGGGCCGCCCGGCCCGGAGAGCACGGCGCGCACACCCGCGTGTTTCGCACGCGCCCGCCGGCCCTCGCCCGGCGAGGGGCGGCGACACGTGCCGTGAGCGGCTGAAACTTTCAGCGCGGTCAGGTGGGCGGTTTCCCATGCACGTGCAGCGAGACGCCGTGGAACGGCAAATTCAAAGCTGTTATACCGATCTACACCACAATCCCGGAATAAGTTGACGCGTTCGTCGGAAAGACTTAGCTTTACCTCCGGTGGGAGCGCTCCCACTCATCCCCCACCCCGCTTGGATCAAGGGCGATGAGCTGGGATAAAGTCCCTGCACACCGGCAGATGACCCGTTTCTTGACCTCGCGTCAGCGAAAGGACTCCCCCCGTGCCTGATTACACGATCACCGGCGGCGGCTACCAGGCCACGATCAGCGAGCGGGGCGGCGCGCTCCGGGTGCTGCGTCACGGAGACCGCGACCTGGTGACGAGCTGGCCGGAGGGCGGGCCGGTCCCCTACTACAGCGGCACGATGCTCGCTCCCTGGCCGAACCGGGTGGTCGGGGCCGAGTACGCCTTCGACGGACGGCGTCACCACCTGCCGGTGAACGAGCCCGACCGCGGTCACGCCCTGCACGGCCTGGTCTCCGACCGCGACTGGGAGTGCGCGGAACTGCTCGTGGTGGAGGACCACCACGGCCACGTCCGGCTGACGTACATCGTGGAGCCGGTCGAGGGCTATCCCCACAGGATCTCCCTGGAGGTGCGGCAAGCGCTCTCCGAGGAAGGCCTGTCCACCACCCTGACCGCGCAGAACGTCGGCGAGAGCGCCGCGCCGTACGGCTGCGGGCCGCACCCCTGGCTGCTCGCCGGGCCGGACGTGACCACGTACGAGCTGGAGCTTCCGGCCGGCCGGGTGCTGCTCACCGACGAACTGCTCGCCCCCACCGACCTGGTGGACGTGGCGGGCACGCCGTACGACTTCAGGGCCCCGCGTGTCATCGGGGAGACCGCCGTCGACCACGCCTTCACCGGCGTGGCGGACGGCCGGGTGCGCGTGCGCGGCCCGGAGGGCGGGGTGGACCTGACCTGGGACCCGGCGGTCATGCCGTGGGTGCAGATCTGCACCGGTACGGGGCTCGGCCACCAGGGGCTGGCCGTGGAGCCCATGACCTGCCCGCCCGACGCGTTCAACTCGGGCACCGATCTGATCGTCCTGCAGCCGGGGGACAAGCACGAGGCCACGTGGACCATCGCGGCCGTCAACGAGGAAGGCTGATGGACAGCAGGACCAAGAGACGACTGTCCCCCGCGCAGCTCGGCGAGATCGCCCGTGACGCGCTGGGCTGCGGGCTGACCTCTTCGGAAGAGCTCACCGACGGCTTCGCCAACGCCGTGTGGCGGCTCGGGCTGGACGACGGGCGCCAGGTGGTCCTCAAGGTGGGGCCGCCGCCGGACCTCCGGATGCTGACCTACGAACGGCACCTGCTGCGCACCGAGGCGATGGTCTACCACCTGGCCAAGCCCGCGGGGCTGCCGATGCCCGACCTGCTGCGCGCCTCGTTCGACGACCCGGCTCTCGGCGGCGACTACCTCGTCCTGTCCGCCCTCGACGGCACCTCGTGGAGCGACACCCCTCTCGGCCCGGCGGAGGAGAACGCGGTCCGGTTCGAGCTGGGCCGCCATCTCGCCCGGCTGCACGCTATCCCGGGCACCGGCGTCTTCGGCTACCCGTACGCGGGGCTGACCGGCCGGACGTGGCGGGACGCGTTCCTCGTCATGATGGGCGCGGTGCTGGACGACGCCGTCCACTACAACACCCGGCTCCCCGCGACGATCGTGGAGATCGCCGGGCTCGTCCACAGGAACACGCACGTCCTCGACGAGGTGGTCACCCCGGCGCTGGTCCACTTCGACGTGTGGCCCGGCAACGTGTTCCTCGACGGCGACCGGCGCATCCAGGCGGTCATCGACTTCGAGAGGGCCTTCTGGGGCGATCCCCTGGCCGACTTCGTCACTCCCACCCTGTTCGGCGAGTTACGCGAGGACGACCCGCTGCTCGTCGGCTACCGGGCGGAGGGCGGTGAAGCGGACCTCGGCGACGGAGCCCGGATCCGGCTCGCCCTCTACCGGGTCTACCTCTACCTGATCATGCTTGTGGAGGACGGCCCCCGGCAGTACCCGGAGGAGTCCTACGGCCGCATCCGCGACCTGTCCACCCGATCACTCGCGAGCTCCCTCGACACCCTGAGGGCCGGCCTGCGACAGCACGGGCCACACGCCCGCGTCTGAACCGGGCTCCCGCCCGGCCCGTCACACCGTCCGACGGGCACGCCACACCCCCGTGACCACCCAGGGTCACGGGGGTGTGGTCCGTTCCGGGTCAGGCGTCCAGCACGAGGGACTGCGAGCCGCAGCCGGTGCCGGTGTGCGGTTCGGCGTCGCCGGTCGCCGCGACGGCCGCGGGGGCGCCGACGGTCACCGAGGCCACGAAGGCCAGGACCATCGCTCCGGCCGCGACACGCGGCGCGCGGGGGACACGAGCAATCACGACGACTCCTCACAGCCGACTCTACTGATCACAAAAATAGCGCGCCGTGGTCCGCTCCGGTAGGCCCGCTTCTCCTCGCCCCTCCCCGCTCCCGGGGGTCACCATCTGGTGGCCTGCCGGGTATGGAGTCCCCGAGCCGCTCGTGCGACAATCTCAACGGGTGATGAATTATGGACACGACATGTGTAATCGCGGGCGGCGGGCCCGCGGGGGCCATGCTCGGGCTGCTGCTGGCCCGTGCGGGCGTCGACGTCACGCTCCTGGAGAAACACGCGGACTTCCTGCGCGACTTCCGCGGCGACACGATCCATCCCTCCACCCTTCAGGTGCTGCACGAGATCGGGCTGGCCGAGGCGTTCCACCGGCTGCCGCACTTCGAGGCGCGCACCATGTCCCTGGAGACCGACGAGGGCCGGGTGCGCATCGCCGATCTGAGCAGGCTGCCCGGCAGGTACAAGTACATCGCCTTCGTCCCGCAGTGGGACTTCCTCGACCTCGTGACCGGCGAGGCGCGCCGCTACCCCAACTTCCGCCTGCTGATGAACGCCACGGTCACCGACCTCGTACGGGACGGCGGCGCCGTCCGGGGGGTGCGCTACCGCGACGAGCACGGCGCGGAGCACGAGATCCGGGCCGCGCTGACGGTGGCGGCGGACGGCCGGAACTCCGTCCTGCGGCAGGCGGCCGGTCTCGCGCCCCGGCGGTTCGGCGCGCCGATGGACGTCGTCTGGTTCCGGCTGTCGCGCGAGGCCGGCGATCCGGGGCAGCCGTTCCTGCGGGCGTCGGCCGGCGAGCTCATGGTCGCCATCGTGAGGGAGACGCACTGGCAGCTCGCCTACGTCATCCCCAAGGGCGGCTTCGAGGCGCTGCGGGCGCAGGGGGTCGCGGAACTGCGCGACCGGGTGCGGCGGCTGCTGCCCTTCCTCGGCGGCCGGGTGGACGAACTGCGCTCCTTGGACGAGGCCGGCGTGCTGCGCGTCGAGGTGAACCGTGTCTCCCGCTGGCACCTGCCCGGGCTGCTGCTGATCGGCGACGCGGCCCACGCAATGTCGCCGATCTTCGGCGTCGGGATCAACCTCGCGGTGCAGGACGCCGTCGCGACGGCCAACATCGTCGGGCCCGCCCTCCTGCGCGGCCGGGCGCCCTCGGCGCTGCTGGCGAGGGTGCAGCGCCGCCGTCGGATACCCACGGTCGTCGTCCAGACCGCGCAGCGGCTGGTGCAGGACCGGTTCGTCCGGCCCGCCCTCGCCTCCGGCGCCGTACGGCGGATTCCCGATCTCACCCGCGTGCCGGTGGTCCGCTCGCTGCTGCCCAGATTCGTCGGCCTCGGCGTGCTCCCCGAGCACGTCCGTCTTCCGCCACGAGTGAAAGGATCTCAGCAGATGGACAAGGAGGGGGCCACAGGGGACGCGGTGCAATAACCTTGGTGTCCGTGAGCGCATCGAACCTCGACACCTGGCGTGACCTGTCCGCGGCCCAGCAGCCCGACTGGCCCGACCGCGGTGAGCTCGACAAGGTCGTCGCGGAGCTGGCCGGCCTGCCTCCGCTGGTCTTCGCGGGCGAGTGCGACCAGCTCAAGGACAGCATGGCCGCGGTCGCCCGCGGCGAGGCGTTCGTCCTGCAGGGCGGCGACTGCGCCGAGACCTTCGCGGGCGCCACGGCCGAGAACGTGCGCAACAAGCTCAAGACGCTGTTGCAGATGGCGATCGTGCTGACCTACGCCGGCCGCGTCCCGGTCGTCAAGATCGGCCGGCTGGCGGGCCAGTTCGCCAAGCCGCGCTCCAAGCCCACCGAGGTGCGCGACGGCGTCGAGCTGCCCGCCTACCGGGGTGACATGGTCAACGGGTTCGACTTCACCCCGGAGGCCCGCCGCCCCGACCCGAACCGGCTGCTGCGCGCCTACCACTCCTCGGCCGTCACGCTGAACCTCGCGCGGGCCTTCACCAAGGGCGGCTACGCCGACCTCCGCCAGGTGCACGCGTGGAACCAGGACTTCGTCGCCGAGTCCCCGGCCGGGCGGCGCTACGAGCAGCTCGCGCGGGAGATCGACCAGGCGCTCGCGTTCATGCGGGCCTGCGGGGCCGACCCCGAGGAGTTCCACACCGTCGAGTTCTACTCCTCCCACGAGTCCCTGATCCTCGACTACGACCGGGCGCTCACCCGGATCGACTCCCGTACGGGCCTGCCGTACGACGTGTCGGCGCACATGGTGTGGATCGGTGAGCGCACCCGGCAGCTCGACGGGGCGCACGTGGAGTTCTTCAGCCGCATCCGCAACCCGATCGGCGTGAAGCTCGGCCCGACGACCACGCCGGAAGAGGCCATCGCGCTGATCGACAAGCTCAACCCGGACAACGAGCCGGGGCGGCTCACCTTCATCACGCGGATGGGCGCCGGGAAGGTGCGCGACGCGCTGCCGACGCTCGTCGAGAAGGTCAACGCGAGCGGCGCGACCGTGGCCTGGGTGTGCGATCCCATGCACGGCAACACGTTCGAGGCGCCGAGCGGCCACAAGACCCGCCGGCTCGACGACGTGCTCGACGAGGTCGCGGGCTTCTTCGAGGTCCACCACGCCCTCGGCACGCACCCCGGCGGCATCCACATCGAGTTCACCGGCGACGACGTGACCGAGTGCGTCGGCGGCGGGCACGCGATCGTGGAGGAGGACCTGGCGCTGCGGTACGAGACGGCCTGCGACCCCCGCCTCAACCGCGGTCAGTCGCTCGATCTCGCCTTCCGCGTCGCGGAGCTCTACCGCTCCAGCTGAAGTCGGGAGCTGAAGTCCGGCTGAGACCGGCACCGTCGCCCCGGCCGGTCCGCGTCCGGGGTGACGGGAGGGCCGGGCCGACACGGCCCGGCGCGGCCCGGCGCCTCAGCCGTTCTTGGCCTCCGCCTCGATCTGGGCACGGATGGAGTCCATGTCCAGCGCGCGGAGCTGACTGATCAGGTCCTCGAGCGCCGGCTTGGGAAGCGCGCCCGGCTGCGCGAACACCACGATGCCGTCCCGGATCGCCATGATCGTGGGGATCGCGGTGATCTCGAACCCCTCCGACAGGCCCGGCTGCGCCTCAGTGTCGATCTTGCCGAACGTGATGTCCGCGTGCTCTTCCGACGCCTTTTCGAAGATCGGTGCGAACGATCGGCAGGGGCCACACCAGGACGCCCAGAAATCGAGCAGTACGATGCCGTTGTCGGCGATGTCGTTGAAGTTCTTCTCGGTCACCTCGACGGTTGCCATGGGCGACTCCTTTCAGTCGGTCTTCAGCGGGCATAACCAGCCGGACGATTCAAGCATTCCATTCGCAGTGAGCCTCATGTCACCGGGTAGGAGCCCCCCTTGAGCTGACGTTCGAAGGAGCAGGCGGATGACGACCCACGCCGTACGGCCGAGTGATCTGGTGCCCCACCGGGGCCCCGGCGCCCGTATCACCTCGTGGCTGTCGACCACCGACCACAAGGTCATCGGCAACCTGTACATGGTCACCGCGTTCTGCTTCTTCCTGGTCGGCGGCATCGAAGCGATGATCATCCGCGCGGAGCTCTTCGAGCCGGGGATGCAGTTCGTCACCCTGCAGCAGTACAACATGATGTTCACGCTGCACGGCAGCGTCATGCTGCTGCTGTTCGCCACTCCGCTGTTCGCCGGGTTCGCGAACGCCGTCATGCCGCTGCAGATCGGCGCTCCGGACGTGGCGTTCCCCCGGCTCAACATGGCGAGCTACTGGCTGTTCCTGTTCGGCGGGCTGATGGTGGTGGGGTCGTCGCTGGCGGGCGGGGCGCCGACCTTCGGGTGGACGGCCTACACGCCGCTGTCGACCGCGCCCTTCACCCCGCAACTCGGCGGAGATCTGTGGATCATGGGGCTGGCGCTGTCCGGCCTCGGGACGATCCTCGGCTCGGTCAACTTCATCACGACGATCATGTGCATGCGCGCGCCGGGCATGACCATGTTCCGGATGCCGATCTTCACGTGGAACGTCTTCTTCACCTCGATCCTCGTCCTGCTCGCCTTTCCGGTGCTCGCCGCCGCGCTGCTGGCGCTGGAGATCGACCGTAAGCTCGGCGCGCACATCTACGACCCGCAGACGGGCGGCCCGCTGCTCTGGCAGCACCTGTTCTGGTTCTTCGGCCACCCCGAGGTCTACATCATCGCGATCCCGTTCTTCGGCATCATCACCGAGGTGATCCCGGTGTTCAGCCGCAAGCCGCTGTTCGGGTACGTCGGGATGGTCGGCGCGACAATTGCGATCACGGCGTTGTCGGTGACCGTGTGGGCCCACCACATGTTCGCCACCGGGCGCGTGCTGCTGCCGTTCTTCTCGCTGATGACGTTCCTGATCGCCGTGCCGACCGGGGTGAAGTTCTTCAACTGGACGGGCACGATGTGGCGGGGCCATCTCACGTTCGAGACGCCGATGCTGTGGGCGGTGGGGTTCCTCGTGACGTTCCTGCTCGGCGGGCTGACCGGGGTGATCCTGGCCTCTCCGCCGCTGGACTTCCACGTGACCGACACCTACTTCGTGGTGGCCCACTTCCATTACGTGGTGTTCGGCACGGTGGTGTTCGCGATGTTCTCCGGCTTCTACTTCTGGTGGCCCAAGTTCACCGGGCGGATGCTGAACGAACGCCTCGGGAAGATCCACTTCTGGATGCTGTTCATCGGGTTCCACCTGACGTTCCTCATCCAGCACTGGCTCGGCGCGCAGGGCATGCCCCGGCGGTACGGCGACTACTCGGCCAACGACGGCTTCACCTGGATGCACCAGGTGTCGAGCGTCGGGGCGTTCCTGCTCGGGCTGTCGACCCTGCCGTTCATCTACAACCTCTTCTGGACCTGGCGGCACGGGGAGAGGGTGACGGTGGACGACCCGTGGGGGCACGCCAACTCGCTGGAGTGGGCCACCTCCTGCCCGCCGCCGCGGCACAACTTCGTGTCGATCCCGCCGATCCGCTCCGAGCGGCCCGCCTTCGACCTTCGCTACCCGAGGGCCGGCGGCAAGCCGGGCGAGCCTCCGGAGACCAAGCGGGACTTCTTCGATCCCAACGCGTGAGCCGCCCACTGCTCCGGGCCCGTTTTGGGGCGTCGCAGGTCCCGCGGCGGCATGGAAAGGGGCCCCCGTCTCCGGGGGCCCCTTCCTTCACGTGCGGACCGTCAGCCCTTGCCGCCGGGCAGGTCCAGCCCGATGAGCAGCGGGTCGTGGTCGGAGGAGCGGAACGCGTCGGGCTGGTACAGCCCCGGCGGGTTGAACTCCGTGTTGTAGTCGAGGATGCGGGACTCGTCGGAGTTGACGTGCCAGATCGTCGCCCCGGTGACCCGGCTCGCCAGTTCGCCGCCGGCGAGGGCGTGGTCGAGCTCGCCCGACAGCCCGTCGAACAGGTAGCTGTAGCGCAGGGCCTCGGGGACGAACCGCTTGGTGAGGCTCACCAGCCCACCCTGCTCCAGAGTGTGGATCGGGTCCTCCTCGCCGTACGCGTTGAGGTCGCCGATCACCAGCGGGCTGGTCAGGTGCATGCTGTCGATCAGCCCGAGCACGGCCCTGGCCTGCCGCACCCGCTCGTCGTTGTAGCAGCCCTGGCCGTGTTCCTGGTCCGGGGCGGGAGCGTCCGTGTCGCAGCCCTTCGACTTGAAGTGGTTGACGACCAGCGTGAACGACGGCCCGCCGTACACGCGGCGGAACTCCTGGATGAGCGGCGGGCGGCGGAAGACGGGGTCGGTGGACGACCTGGCGGCGCCGACCGGGGTGACCCTGGCCGGCTTGTAGATCGCCGTCACGTGGATGGCGTCGCCGCCCGGGTACGGGTGGGTGAGCGCCTTGTAGGTGCCGGCGCCGACCTTGGCGTTGAGCGCGTCCACGAGGGCCTGGACCGCGGTCTGGCCGTTGTTCTCCACCTCCATGAGCCCGACGACGTCGGCGTCGAGGCCCTGGAGGGTGGCGACGATCTTCGCGAGCTGGCGCTGCTGCTCCACGACCGTGTTCGCGCCGCGGGAGCCGAGCGTGGTGAACCAGTTCAGCGTGTTCAGGCTGGCCACCCGCACCGTGCCGCCCACCGCCTGGGGGGTGCCGAGGCGCGGGTTGGTGCGGGCGAAGCGGATCTCGGTGGTGGGCTGCAGGCGGTACACGTCGAAGCCGTAGGTCAGGACTCCGGTGACGCCGTACGCGGTGTCGCCCAGGCGGGGGACGCCCCGCGTCCCGACGTACGGGATGGTGGCCGGGTTCTGCACCGTCGAGCCGTCGTCGATCAGCAGGGAGCGCCGCGCGTCGAGCGCGGGGTCGACGCCGTTCCGGTCGGTCGGCTGGAAGAGGCGGCCTCCGGCCGCGACGGTCACCTCGCCGTACCGGCCGAGGTTGTAGTGGTCGGTGAGGGTCAGCGGCTCGGGGAACGTCACGAGCATGTTCTCCAGCGGCTCGAAGGTCGTGCCCGCGGCCCTCGGCAGGGCGGTGTCGGCAGGCTTGACGCTTCCGGTGCCGCAGACGTCGACGGCGGTGACCGGCGACAGCTCGGTCAGGCCGTTGAACTCGGCCACCCGGCCGGTGACGAGCACCCGGTCACCGACCTTGACGTCCTTGAAGGATTCGCGGGCGAACGCGAACAGGCCGTCGGAGGTGGCGGGGTCGGCGTCGGGCGTCGGGTCCTGGAAGTAGAACCCGCTGAGCTGGTCGGTGCGCTGGAAGTCGCCGGTCACGACGCCTTCGACCCGGACCGTCTGCCCGGTCAGCGGGGAGGCCGTCCCGCTCCCCTGCACCTCGGCGATCTGCCGGTCCGGCGACACGCCGCAGGGATCCCCGGTGGGGGTGGACGACGGCGACGCGGACGGCGTGGCCGAGGGAGAGGCAGAGGGTGAGACGGAGGGAGAGACGGAGGGCGACGGCGTGACCGAAGGGGACTCCGAGGGGGTCGCCGACGGCGACGGCGCGCCACAGGGGGCCGGCGCCGTGGCCGTGTTGCGCGGGGCGGGCGCGCCCGAGGCGAAGTCGGCGGCGTTGTCGTCGGTGTCGGCGCAGCCGCCGCCGGCCCGCAGGGCGGCCGTGGCGTTGCTCAGCGTGGGAGCCGCCGCCGTTCCCTCGAAGTAGTTGGCGTTGCCGTATCCGACCAGGTCCGCGATCTGCGCGGTCTGCTCGGGCGTGCAGGGGATGGAGCCGCCGTTGCACGCGAGACCCGTGGCCGAGCGGACCAGGGCGACCTTCCCGGCCGTGCCGCTCAGCGTGAGCGTGCCCACGGTGTCGGGCGCCGGGAGCGCGCCGCTCGGCGTCGTCCCGGCCGAAAGCTGGACCAGGTGATACTGCCCGGGGGCGAGCGAGCCCGACAGGTTCTGCTTCTGGGAGCCGAACGACCCGGTGCCGGTCGCGCTGGCGTACTGCAGCGACCAGCCGTCCAGGCTGACCGTGGCCGTGCCGCGGTTGAACAACTCGACGAAGTCGTTGGTGTAGGGGGCGCCGGTGTTGCCGCCGCCCCCGTACACCTGGCTGATCACGGCGGTGCCCGGCTCGGCCGAGGCGGGCACCGGGGAGATGGCGGTGGCGAGGACGGGCAACAGGCCGGCCGCGGCGAGCACGGCGACGGCCCGCCCGCGAACACGGCGGCGAAGGCCGCGACCACCGGGGTGGTCGGCGGCGCTGACTCGGGAGAGAGCACGCATGCCCCGGACTTTAAGGGCAAGCCCCCTCAACACCAGGACCAAATGGTGTCTTTAGTAAAACATTGGCTTAATTTGACGATCTGCGTACGGCACGGCAGTGCGCGTGCTGCCATTGCGCGGCGCGGCCGGTGCTGGATCGGTCCATCGGGCGGGCCCGGCGCCCCCGGCTCAGCCCACCGGCTCAGCTCCCTGCGCACCCTCCGGCCGCACAGATCCGGTCGGATCGAAGCGGGCGGATCGGTGAGCGCGGGTCAGGGATGGACGACCGCCACCGGACAGGTGACGGCGTCGATCAGCGGCCGGGTGACCGACCCGAGCCTGGCGAGCGCGCCCTTCTCCCGGGTCGCGCCGACGACCAGCATGGTCGCGCCGGAGGAGGCGTCGGCCAGGACGTCCAGCACCGGGCCCGAGACGGGCTGGAGTGCCGTCTCCACCTGCGGATACCGCTCCCGCCAGGGCCGTACGGCGGCCTCCAGAAGCTCGACCGCCTCCCGGCCGGGGACGTCGGACATCACCATGGGAGCCATGCCCGCGCTCCAGGCGGCGGCCGGGTAGCGCATGGCGTGCACCGCGATCACCGACAGCCCGCGCAGGGCGGCCTCGCGGTAGGCGAAGGCGAGGACGTGGTCGTCACCGCCCCCGACGCCCGCGACGATCGGGCCGGGGTGGCGGGGGTGCGGCAGCGATCCCACGCCGCGCACCACGATCACGGGACAGCGTGCGTACGTGGCCACGTGCCCGGCGACGGAGCCCATCACGCGACGGGCCGCTCCGCTCAGGCCCCGCGATCCCACCACGACGAGATCGGCCGTCGCCGACAACGCGACGAGCCTCTCGGTGGCCTGGCCCTCGAACAGGTCCTCCCGCACGCGCACGCCGCTCGTGCACTGGCGCGCGCACTCGGCGCCGTGCCACAGCACGTGCTCGGCCGCGTGGTGCAGCGACTTGCGCGCCTCCTCGTCGCCCGGGGCGTACGGCGACTGCCAGGCGTGGCACACGGTGATGGGCGCCCGGCGGAACTCGGCTTCGTCCATCGCCCAGTCGAGCGCCTGCATGGCGAAGTCGGAGCCGTCGTACCCGACGACGATCCCCCGTCCGGTCTCCTCGCCGCTCTCCCGGCTGGTCCCCTGGCCGATCCGCCGGCCGATCTCCTGGCCGGTCCCCTGCCGCCTGTCAGCATCCATGCCCTCAGGCTGCCCCGGCGCCGTACGGCCGGGCAGGGCGGAAAGTCCCGAAACGGGGAGGACGTCCGGCCCCGGGCCGGATCAGCGGCAGATCAGGAGCGGCTGCCGGCGAGCATCCCGGGACGGCGGTCGTGCTCCATGCCGGGCAGCACGACGACGACCGGGCACCTGGCCCGCAGCAGGCAGGCGGAGACGACGGGGTTGAGCACGGGGTAGGGCTCGGACTCGGCCTCGTGGGCGCCCAGCACCAGCAGGTCCGCGCCGTCCGTCGCGCGCAGCAGGACCTGGGCCGGAGGGCCCTCCACGACGACGGGCTCGACATGGCGCTCGCCGAGCTCGGCGACCGCCCGCCCGGCGATGTCCAGTGCGGCCCCCCGCTCCTCCTCCCGGGAGGTACGGCCCGCGATCGGCGCGTAGTGCGCGTGCAGCCCGCCCGTCCACTCCCAGGCGTACACCGCCTCCACCACCGCGCCGCGCAGCGAACCCTCGGCGGCGGCCCACCGAAGTGCGGCCTGCGACGCCATCGATCCGTTGATTCCCACCACGATCTTCGGCTGGTTCACGTCCCGCCTCGCTCTCCGCTCTCAGTCTCGCCCACCGGGGTTAACGGCATGTTGCCGCGGCGAAACGGTCAGAAGACAGGGGTCCACGAGCATCCTCGTACCCACAAAGCCCCTCTGCCCCTCTCGTCCCATCGGGAACAGGCCATGTCTTGGAATGCGGCCCGGTCTGAGGACAGGGTATCGGTGGACCGGAGCGGTGCCGCTCGGCCGTTTTGCTCAGTGGATAGCAACTCCTTTCCCGGCCGTTGCCGTGTCTAAAGAAGATCATGTCGGGGTGGGCCGACGGCAGTGCCGTAGTACTCGTGCCGGGGTGGCGCAGGTCCCCGCGTCCTGGGACCTTCGCCCAGGCCCACCGGCGGGCGAGCACGGCGGATGGGTGCGGGATCGGGGATCACCCTGATGCGCCCCGGCCTCCCGGACCGTACGCTGGCCCCTGGCCGGGGAGGGAGTCCATGGCGGGGGCGGGTGTGATCGACGAGTACGTCGCGGCGCTGGGGCGTGCGCTGCGCGGGCCTTCCGGCGTGCGGCGCGACCTGCTGGCCGAGGCGCGCGACGGCCTGCTGGACGCCGCCGAGGCCTACGAGTCCGGGGGCCTCCCCCGGGCCGAGGCCGAGCGGCGGGCGATCGCCGACTTCGGCACGGTGGACGAGATCGCGCCCGGGTTCCAGCGGGAGCTCGCGGTGAGCCAGGGCAGGCGGACGGCGGCGCTGCTGTTCCTGAGCGTGCCGCTGACCGCGTTCCTGTGGGCGGTGATCTGGCGGGTCTTCCCCGAGACCGCGCGGATCGAGCAGGTCAAGCCGGGATGGTTCGGCCTGCTGGCCAGGGCGGTGGACCTGCTGCAGCTCGGCGTGGGCGTCGTGGGCGGGCTCACGCTGCTCGCGCTCGGCCGCGGCCTGCGGCGGATCCGCCGCCCCGCGCTGGTCACCCGGCGACTGGGGCTGTTCGTCTGGGTGCAGACGCCGCTGGTCGGGGCGATGGGCCTGACGCTGGCGGCGGCAGCCCGGGGCCCGGTGGGGTTCTCGACCTATCTACCGGGGGTGGCCGTGTCGGCCATCAGTTATCTGTTCGCCGGATCCGCCCTGTTCAGCGCGGCACGCTGCCTGCGCTGCACGACGGCGGTCACCGCGCTCAGCGCAGCGGATCGAGGACGCTCCCTATCGCGGTGGTGAACGAGCGCCAGGCCGACCGCTCCCCCGCCAGTGCCTTGCGTCCCGCGTCGGTGAGCCGGTAGGTCCGCCGCCTGCGCCCGCCGTCGGCGGCCCACTCCCCGGCGAGCAGCCCGGCCCGCTCCAGGCGCCGCAGCGCCGGGTAGACCGTCCCGGTCGGCACGTCGAGCGCGCCGCCGCTGCGCTCGCGCAGCGCCTCGATGATCGCGTAGCCGTGCAGCGGCTCGCGCTCCAGCACGGAGAGCAGCAGGGCGTCCATGTGGCCCCGGAGCGCGTCGGCGTTCACGATCGCAGCCTATCCAGGTTCGTCACCGCCTCAGTGTATATGTAGGCTGTCTACATGTAGGCTGCCTACGCTTTTCCCTGGGAGAATCATGGATGTCGTCGATCTCGCCCGGCTGCAGTTCGCCGTGACGGGAAATCTCCATTTCCTGTTCGTCGTGCTGACACTCGGGCTCGCTCCGCTGGTGGCGATCATGCACACCCGCCTCGCCATCAGCGGGAATCTCCTGTACGAGCGGATGACCCGCTTCTGGGGACAGATCTACGTGATCAACTACGCGCTCGGCATCTTCACGGGCCTGGTGATGGAGTTCCAGTTCGGGTTGAACTGGAGCGGGCTGACGTCCTACGCGGGCGACGTGTTCGGCACACCGCTCGCCCTGGAGACGCTGCTCGCCTTCTTCCTGGAGTCCACGTTCCTCGGCTTGTGGATCTTCGGCTGGCACCGCCTGCCGCGCGGGCTCCACGTGGCCTGCATCTGGCTGGTGACGCTGACGGCGTACGCCTCGGCCCTGTTCATCATGGTCGCCAACTCCTTCCTGCAGAACCCGGTGGGCTCGGCCGAGGAGGGCGGACGGCTCGTGCTGCGCGACTTCGGCGCCCTGTTCACCAACCCGACCCTCGTCTTCGCGCTCCCCCACGTGCTGAGCGCCGGTCTGTGGGCCGGCGGGTTCGTCGTGATGGGCGCCAGCGCTTATCACCTGTACCGGCGCACCGCCGAGCGGGAGTTCTTCACCCGCTCCCTGCGCATCGGCGTGCTGACCGCCTTCATCGGGTCGCTGTTCACGGTGGGGTTCGGCTACGCCCAGTTCGGGCCGGTCAGCGACGTGCAGCCGGACAAGTTCCACGGGGCGGTCCCCGGCCTCGCACTCGGACTGATGATCACGATCGGGCAGTTCGTCCAGTTCGGCGTGATGTTCGTGCTGGCGCCGCTGCTCATCCGCGACCTGCTGGCCCGCTGGCGCTGGCTGCACCCGCTCCTCATGCTCATGACCCCGCTGCCGTTCGTCGCGGCGATCGCCGGCTGGCTCACGCGCGAGGTGGGCCGCCAGCCCTGGCTGGTGTACGGCAAGCTCTCCGTGGCCGACGCCCTCACCCCCGGGCTGACCCCGGCGGCGATCACGGCCTCCTTCGCCGCGTTCGCCGGCGTGCTCGGCCTGCTCGCCGTCGTGGACTGGGCTCTGATCATCCGCGCCGTGCGGCGGGGTCCCGGGGAGGTCGCCCTCGGCGCTCCCGACCACTCCGCCGATCACTCTCCCGCCCCCGCCCACTCGTTCTGAGGACCCCGCAATGGAGATTGTCTGGTTCGCGACGTTCGCCGTCCTGCTGGCCGGTTACTTCGCCCTGGAGGGCTTCGACATCGGACTCGGCGTCCTGCTGCCCGTTCTGGGGCGCTCCCCCGCCGCCCGGGACCGCCTCGTCGGCGCGATGGCCCCGTTCGTGCTCGCCAACGAGGTGTGGCTGATCGCGCTCGCCGGAGTGCTGTTCGGTGCGTTCCCGGCGTTGGAGGGCCCGGTCCTGAGCGGCCTCTATCCCCTGGTCTCCGTCGTGCTGCTGGCCTGGATCGTGCGTGACGCGGGGCTGTGGTTCCGCCGCAGGGCCGGCGGCGCCCGCTGGCGGCTGCTGTGGGACGGCGCGGTGTGCGCGGGCTCCGCCGGGCTGGCCCTCGGCTGGGGAGCCGTGCTGACGGCCGTCGCCCGCGGACTGCCCGCCTCGCCCCTCGACCCGCTCGGCCTCGCGGGAGGCGTCGCGCTGCTGGCGCTGCTCGCCTGGCACGGGCGGACGTTCGCCGCGTGGCGGCTCGACGGCGCGCGGGGCGGTTCGCTGCTGCTGTCGGCCTGCGCCGCCGCGCTTCCCGCGGCGCTGGTCGTGGCGGGGGCGGCCGGGCGGATGCTCGGCGACGCCGCCCCGGATCAGACACTGACGGTGCTGGGTGTCATGGTGGTGCCGTTCGTCCCGTTCCTCGTGGGCGCGCAAGTATGGGTGTGGCGCACCTTCTCGAAGGGCGCCCTGCCGACGTTCTTCTAGATGGGTGACCGGTGCACAAGGATCTCCTTCGGCTGGCCCGCGCCGAGCGGAGCGTCCGTCTCCACCTCGTCTGCTGCCTGGCGGCGGCGGTGGCGGCCGGGCTGCTCGTGCTCGTGCAGGCGGAACTGCTCGCCGGGGTGCTGTCGGGCCGCTTCGCCGTCGCCGCGCTGCTCCCCCTGGCGCTGGTGGTCGCGGCGCGCGGGCTGTTCGGCTGGGCACAGGGGGTTCTCGCGGGCCGCGCGGCCACCGCGCTGAAGTCGGCCCTGCGGCGGCTGCTGCTCGGACGCGTGCAGGATCTCGGGCCGTCGTACCGGTCGGGTGAGGTGGTGACGCTCGCGGGGCGGGGGCTCGACGCGCTCGATCCGTACCTGACCGGTTATCTCCCGTCGGCCGCCGTGGCCGGGGTCGTGCCGTTCGCGGTCGTGGTCCGGCTGTTCGCCGCCGATCTCGCCACGGCGGTGATCGTGGTGCTCACGCTGCCGCTGATCCCGGTGTTCGGGGCGCTCGTCGGGTGGACCACCAGGGCGGTGACCGAACGCCAGTGGCGCGCCCTGGCCCGTCTCGGCGGCCACTTCCTCGACGTGGTGCGCGGCCTGCCGACGCTGCGCGCCTTCGGCCGGGCCCGTTACCAGGCGTCGGTGATCCGCGAGGTCGCCGAGGCGCACCGCGCCGCGACCATGCGCACGCTGCGGGTGGCCTTCCTGTCGTCGCTGGTGCTCGAACTCGTGGCGTCGCTGTCGCTCGCCCTGGTGGCGGTGCCCGTGGGCCTGCGGCTGCTGTCGGGCTCGCTCGACCTGCGCACGGCGCTGCTCGTGCTGCTGCTGGCGCCGGAGGCGTACCTGCCGCTGCGCGCGATGGGCACCCGGTTCCACGCCGCGATGGAGGGCGTCGCCGCCGCCGACGAGGCGTTCGCCGTGATCTCGCCCCCCGGACGGCCCGGCGAGACGGACGACACCGGGCGCGAGGCCGTACGGGAGGACGCGCCCGCCGGGGCGCCCACGGTGACGCCGGAAGACGCCGCGCCCGCGACGGAGACGCGTGCGGAGCACGCCGCGCCGGCCGCGACGAGACGGGCGAGGGGCGCCGCTCCGCCCGGCGGGCCGGAGCCTCCCGAGATCCGGCTGGAGAACGTGACCGTGCGCTATCCGGGACGGGCCGAGGCCGCGCTCGACCGGGTCACGCTGGTCGTCGAGCCGGGTGAGCGGGTGGCGATCGCGGGCCCGAGCGGCGCGGGGAAGAGCACGCTGCTGCACCTGCTGCTCGGGTTCGTGACCCCCGACGAGGGACGGGTGCTCGTCGGCGGTGAGGACCTCACGAGCCTCGACCTCGGCGAGTGGCGGCGGCGGCTCGCGTTCGTGCCGCAGCGCCCGCACCTGTTCGCGGACTCGGTGGCCCGGAACATCTCGCTCGGCTCGGCCGCCACGGCCGGGGAGATCCGGGCCGCCGCCGAGGCGGCCCAGGTGGCGGAGTTCGCCGAATCCCTGCCCCAGGGGTACGACACCCCGCTCGGCGAGCGGGGGGCGAACCTGTCGGCGGGCCAGCGCCAGCGGGTCGCGCTGGCCAGGGCCTTCTGCCGCACCGGCACCGAGGTGCTGCTGCTGGACGAGCCCACGGCCCGGCTCGACGGCAGGAGCGAGGCGGCCGTCGTGGCGGCCACCCGGGGGCTGGCGCGGGGCCGTACGGCGATCATCGTCGCGCACCGCCCCGCGATGATCGAGCTGGCCGACCGGGTCGTCCGCCTCGACGGCGGCGCCCTCGTCCCCGCCGGGAACGAGCCCGCGCACGACGGACGGGAGGACGGACCGCGCGGCGAGGCCGCTCCCGGCGCCCTCGCCGCTCCGCGTGCGTGGCGCGGCCGGGCCGGGCACGGGACCGGCGGCCCCGGGGACGTGCGGAGACCGGCGGATCGCGGCGAGGACGGGGAGGCGGGATGAGCCGCACGAGGACGGCCGGCCCGTCGCCGCTGTCTGTGGTCGCCGTCGCCGGGACGGGGCGGCGGCTGGTGCTGGCCGCGGTCGCCGGGTCGGCCGCCGACCTCGCGGGGGTGGCGCTCATCGCGTCGGCCGCCTGGCTGATCACCAGGGCCGCCGAGCAGCCGCCGCTGGCGGCCCTGTCGGTCGCCATCGTGGCGGTGCGGGCGTTCGCCACCACCCGGGGGGTGTTCCGCTACGGCGAGCGGCTGGCCGGGCACGACGTCGCGCTGCGCGCCCAGGCGGGCACCCGGGAGCGCCTCTACCGGGCGCTGATCCCCGCCGGGCCGCTGCCGCAGCGCGGCGCCGACCTGCTCAGCCGGATGGTGGACGACACCGACGCCGTGCAGGACCTGCTCGTGCGGTGCCTGCTCCCGGCCGTCGCCGCCCTGGTCACCGGGCTCACCGCCGTCGTGATCGCGGGCTTCCTGCTGCCGGTCGCCGCGCCGGTGCTCGCCGCCGGTCTGCTCGCCGCCGGACTGGCCCTGCCGGTCGGCACGGCCGCCGCCGCGCGCCGCTGGTCGGCGCGGATCGCC
>QFZU02000073.1 GCA_003260025.2 Microbispora triticiradicis
AGGCCGCCCCACGGCCCGCCGTCGCCCAGGGGAAGCCGGGCGGCCGCCGCTCCGGCGAGGAAGCCCGCGCCCCCGCCCAGCAGGGCGGCGAGACCGGCCCGGGCGACTCCGCGTACGGCCTCCGGGCCGCGGGCCCGCACGACCGACGCGAGCAGCAGCGCGGCGCCCACCGTGATGCCCGCCGCCTGACCGAGCGCCAGCGCCCCCAGCCCCCAGCCCCGCGGCAGCAGGAAGACCAGCGCCACCTGGGCCGCGGCCACGAGCAGCCATCCGGCGACCGTCCCCCGGGCGGCCGCCCTGCCCTGTCCCGTGGCGTACAGGACCCTGCTCAGATGGGCCGTCAGCCCGTACCCGATCAGGCCGGGCGCGAACAGCGCGATGCCCCGGGCGAACTCCGCCGCGCCGACGGCGGCGTCAGCGCGGGCGAGGAACACGTGCGCGACCGGCTCGGCGACCGCGGCGAGCGCGCCGGCCGCGAGTCCGCAGACCAGCACGACCGCCCGGGTCGTGCGCGCGGACAGCGCCGCGAAGCCCTCGCCCCCGCCGTGGGCCCGGGCGGCGAGCGCGGGGAACGCGCTGGTCGCGATGGGCACCGCGAGCACGGCGTACGGCACCTGGTAGACGGCCCAGGCGTAGTTGTACGCGGGCAGGGCGCCCCCGCCGATCCGGTTGGCCAGCGGGATCACGATCAGCGCGGCGACCTGCTGGGCGACCAGCGCGCTCAGCCCGGCGAGGGCCAGCCGCCGCACCTGCGCGGCGACGCCCTCGGGGAAGCGGAGGGTGGGCCGCCATCGCAGGCCGAGCCGCCAGGTGGGCCACACCACGGTGAGGACGAGGGCGAGCACGCCGAGCGTCGTTCCCGCCGACAGCGCGATCTCGGCCGGGCGGGGCACGGTGGCGGGCTCCCGGTGGCCGCCGCTGAGCGGCCCGAAGGCCAGGTAGGCGATGATCACCACCACGCTCGACACCAGCGGCGCCAGCGCCGGGCCCGAGAAGCGGCGATGCGCCTGCAACACCCCGTACAGGACGACGGCCATGCCGTACAGCGGGATCTGCGGGGCGAAGACGACGAGCATGCGCGCGGCGACGGCGGCGACCTGACCGGCGTCGCACCCCTGCACCCGGGCGAGCAGCCCCGCCACCGGCCCGGCGACCAGCGCCGTCAGCACGCCCAGGGGCACGAGCAGCACCAGCACCCAGGACATCAGCGCCGAGGCGATCCACCCGGCCTCGTCGCGGGCCCGGTCCCGGCCCGTTGTGGTCGTCCTGCCGGTCGTCGTGACAGTCGCTCCGCCGCCCGCCCTGCCGATCGCCGTGCTGTTCAGCGGGCCGCCTGCCGGGCTGCCCACAGGGCTGGCCACAGTGCTGGCCACAGTGCTGGCCACAGTGCCGTCGCCGGCGGCGCGGGCCGCCGCTCCGGCGAGCACGGGCACCACCATGCCCGCGAGCGCGCCGCCCACGACGACCTCGAAGATGATGTTGGGCACGTTGTTGGCCGTGTAGTACGCGCTGGCCAGGCAGTTCGTGCCGACCGTGCGCGCGAAGGCCAGTTGCTTGGCGAACCCCGTCACCCGTGCCAGGACCGTGATGACCCCGATGAGGATCGCGGCCCCCGCGATCCCCGCTCCGAGCCGTCTGCTCACGGCTCGGTCGCCGTACGTCGCCGGCCTGGCCGATGGGTGGAGCTCCAGGTCACCCGAGCGGCCTCGGCGTGCCGGGAGCGGGCTGCGGAGCGCGGCGGCCGAGCATGTCCAGGCGGTTGAGCACCGGGTTGCCCGCGATGACCTTGGTGAAGCTGATCTTCTCGGACGCGGCGGTGAGCCCGGCGACGGCGGCGAGGGCGGCCAGGCGCGCGGGCCGGTTCAGCCGGGCCGTGGCGGCGAGCCCGAGCAGCGCGCCGAGCGCGTTCGCCCCGGCGTCGCCGAGCATCGCCCGCTC
>QFZU02000074.1 GCA_003260025.2 Microbispora triticiradicis
GCCGCCGACGGCTCATCCATGATGATCAACCGCGCCGAATGCGACAACGCCCGCGCCATACTCACGATCTGCTTGTGCGCCGGCGACAACCGGCCCACCTCCATCCGCGGCCGGATCTCCCCATGACCCAACCGCTTCAACAACTCAGCCGCCGCCCGCTCGGCCTCCCCCCGGCGCGAGAACCCCAACCGCGCCCGCTCATGACCCAGATAGATGTTCTCGGCCACACTCAACCCGTCCACCAGGTCGAGCTCCTGATAGATCGTGGCGATGCCGAGGGCCATGGCCGCAGTGGGCGGCGCCAGCCGTACGGGGGTGCCGTCGATGAGCACCTCGCCCTCGTCGGGCGCGTGCGCGCCGGAGAGGGTCTTGATGAGCGTTGACTTCCCGGCGCCGTTCTGGCCGAGCAGGCAGTGCACCTCGCCGGCTCTCACTTCCAGATCGACGCCGTCCAGCGCACGCACGCCGGGGAACTGCTTGACGATCCCCCTCATTTTGAGCAGGGGGTGCTCGTCTCCCATGGGGTCTCCCAACGATGTCAGTTGGCGGAGTAGACGTGATCGCTGATCAGTCGGGTGGCGCCGATGACACCCGCGGTCTCTCCGAGTTCGGAAAGCACGATCGGCAGGTTGCCGGTGGCGAGCGGCAGCGAGCGGCGGTAGACGACGCTCCTGATCTCCGCGAGCAGCACGTGGCCCAGCTTGGCCACGCCACCCGCGATGATCACCAGTCCGGGGTTGAAGAAGCTGACCAGGCTGGCCAGGACCTGGCCCACCCGTCGTCCGCCGTCGCGGATCAGCCCGATCGCCCCGGGGTCGCCCTGCGCCGCCGCGGCGCCCACGTCCTCGGCCGTCAGCGTGCCCGCGGCCGCGAGCCGTTCGGCCAGGTACGGCGAGCCGCCCGAGCGGGCCACCTCGACCGCCTCCCTGGCCAGCGCCGCTCCGCCGAAGTAGGCCTCCAGGCAGCCGGAGTTGCCGCAGGAGCAGACCGGGCCGAGGTCGTCCACCCGGATGTGGCCGATGTCGCCGGCACTGCCGGACACACCGCGGTAGATCTTGCCGTCCACCACGATGCCGCAGCCGATGCCGGTGCCGATCTTCACGAGCAGGAAGTCGCCGACACTCCGGGCGAGACCGGTGTGCAGCTCTCCCAGCGCCATGATGTTGACGTCGTTGTCCACCATCGCGGGACAGCACAGTGCCTGGCCGATCGTCTCCCGCACCGGGTAACGGTCCCAGCCGGGCATGATCGGCGGCACTACCGGGACGCCCTCGGCGAAGCTCACCGGCCCGGGGACACCGATCCCCGCTCCGGTCAGATCGTCGTACAGGCCGTCCCTGCGCAGCTTGCCGAGCAGGTCGATCGCCCGGTCAAGCACCGCCGCGGGGCCCTCCCTGATGTCGCAGGGCTCGCTGAGGTGGCCGAGCACCTTCAGCTCACCGTCGGTCACCGCGACGTCGATCGAGGTGGCGCCGACGTCGATGCCGGCGAAGCGGGTGGACTGCGACAGCCGTACGCGGCCCGAACGCCGGCCGCCGCGTGAGGCGGCGAGCCCGTCCGGTTCGGCCAGACCCAGCTCGACGAGCCGGTCCAGCTCCACGTTGAGCTTCGATCGCGACAGATCCACCACGTCGCCGAGCTCGGCGCGGGAGCGCCCGCCGTCCCTCAGCAAGCGCAGAAGCGCGGCCTGATGGACGTTCTCCGGCCTGATGGTCGTCCGTTTCACCTACGCCTCCGCGTCCACGTGATTGGCTGGAAACGTACCCCTTTTCCCCACGACAAGGAAGACCTTTTACCGATCTGATGCAATCTTTCGCTGAATTCAACAAAAGTCAGGACGGAGGGCAGAGCAGGGTAGGAGAGGAAACAGGACTTCTTGGAGGGCGGATGCTGGGGTTGCCGGAGCGGGTACGCGGCTGCCTGTTCGACATGGACGGGGTGCTCACGCGTACGGCGGGAGTCCACGCGGCGGCGTGGAAGGAGATGTTCGACGCCTTCCTCCGCGACCGGGCGGTCGCCACCGGCACGCCGTTCGTCCCCTTCGACGCGACCGGCGACTACGACCGGTACGTCGACGGCAGGAAGCGCCTGGACGGCACGCGGGAGTTCCTCCGGTCCCGGGACATCACCCTGCCGGAGGGCGAGCCGGACGACCCGCCGGGCATGCCCACGCTCAACGGCCTGAGCAACCGCAAGAACGCACTGGTCCAGGCGGTCCTCGACCGGCAGGGCGTCGAGGTCTTCGAAGGCTCGGTGCGTTATCTGCGCGAGGTCGGCGAGGCCGGCCTGCGCCGGGCGGTCGTCTCCTCCAGCGCCAACACCGCCCGCGTGCTGTCCGCCGCGGGGCTCTCCGAGATGTTCGACGCGCGGATCGACGGTGCGGTGGCGGCCGAGCGCGGCCTGGCCGGGAAGCCGGCCCCCGACATGTTCCTCGCCGCCGCCGAGGCCCTGGGCATCCCACCGGCCGCCGCGGCGGTCTTCGAGGACGCGCTGGCGGGGGTCGCCGCCGGGCGCGCGGGCGGCTTCGCCTGGGTGGTGGGCGTGGACCGCGCGAACCAGGCCCAGGCCCTGCGCGACAACGGCGCCGACGTGGTGGTGGGCGACCTCGCCGACCTGCTGGACGAACGATGATCAGGCATCCCGCCTTCACCACCGAGCCGTGGACGGTCCGCGAGTGCCGCCTGCACACCGACGTGCTCGCCCAGACGGAGTCGGTCTTCGCACTGTCCAACGGGCACATCGGGCTGCGCGGCAACCTCGACGAGGGCGAGCCGTACGGGCTGCCCGGCACCTACCTCAACTCCTTCTACGAACTGCGTCCCCTGCCGTACGCCGAGGCGGGCTACGGCTACCCCGAGTCGGGGCAGACGGTGGTCAACGTCACCAACGGCAAGCTGATCCGGCTGCTGGTGGACGACGAGCCGTTCGACGTGCGGTACGGCACCCTGCACTCACACGAGCGGCTCCTCGATCTGCGCGCCGGGACGCTCATCCGCACGGTCCGCTGGAGCCCGCCCACGGGGGTGGAGATCCGGATGCGCTCCACCCGGCTCGTGTCGTACACCCACCGGGCCGTGGCCGCGATCCGCTACGAGGTGGAGCCGGTGGACCAGCCGGTCAACGTGGTCGTCCAGTCGGAGCTGGTGGCCAACGAGACCGTCCCCACGGCGGCCGCCGACCCCCGCGCCGCCGCCGCGCTGGAGGCGCCGCTGGTGCTGGAGGAGAACGCGACCGGCAGTGACGGCATGTGCGTCATGGTCCACTCCACCCGCGCCAGCCGGCTGCGGGTCGCCGCCGCCATGTGCCACGAGGTCGACGGCCCCGGCGGCACCCGGGTCGACAGCGACGGCGGCGGCGACGTCAGCCGCGTGACGGTCGCCACCCGCCTGAGACCCGGAGAACGGCTGCGGCTGGACAAGTTCTTCGCCTACGGCTGGTCGGCCAAGCGCTCCCGGCCCGCGATGCACGACCAGGTGGTGGCCGCGCTGGCCGCGGCCCGGCTCACCGGGTGGGACGGCCTGTGCGCCGAGCAGCGCGCCTTCCTCGACGACTACTGGGCGGGCGCGGACGTCGAGGTCGAGGGCGACGCCGAGGTGCAGCAGGCCGTACGCTTCGGGCTCTTCCACCTGCTCCAGGCGGGCGCCCGGCTGGAGCGGCGGCCCATTCCCGGCAAGGGACTGACCGGTTCCGGCTACGACGGGCACGCGTTCTGGGACACCGAGAGCTTCGTGCTGCCCGTCGCCACCTACACCTATCCCAGGGCCGCCCGCGACGCGCTGGAGTGGCGCGCGTCGATCCTCCCGCTCGCCGAGGCGCGGGCGGAGCTGCTCGGGCTGGGCGGGGCGGCGTTCCCCTGGCGCACGATCAACGGCGAGGAGTGCTCGGGATACTGGCCCGCCGGCACCGCGGCCTTCCACGTCAACGCCGACATCGCCGACGCGGTGACGCGGTACGTCGACGCGACCGAGGACACCGCGTTCGAGGGGGACGCCGGCCTGCCGCTGCTGGTCGCGACCGCGCGCCTGTGGTGCGCGCTCGGCCACCACGACGCCGAGGGCCGCTACCGCATCGACGGGGTGACCGGCCCGGACGAGTACAGCGCGGTCTCCGACAACAACCTCTACACCAACCTCATGGCCCGCCGGAACCTGCGGGCCGCCGCCGCGACGGCCGTACGGCATCTCGACCGGGCCGGGCAGCTCGGCGTCACTCTGGAGGAGATCGCGGTGTGGCGCGACGCCGCCGCCGCCATGTACCTCCCGTACGACGAGCGGCTGGGGGTCCACGCGCAGAGCGAGGGCTACACCGGGCACGCGGTGTGGGACTTCGAGAACACCCGGCCCGACCAGTACCCGCTGCTGCTCCACTTCCCCTACTTCGACCTCTACCGCAAGCAGGTGGTCAAGCAGGCCGACCTCGTACTGGCCATGCACCTGTGCGGCGAGGCGTTCACACCGGAGCAGAAGGCCCGCAACTTCGCCTACTACGAGGCGCTGACGGTGCGGGACTCCTCGCTGTCCGCGGCCACCCAGGCCGTGCTCGCCGCCGAGGTCGGTCAGCTCGGGCTCGCCTACGCCTACCTCGGGGAGGCGGCGCTCATCGACCTGCGCGACCTGCAGCACAACACCCGTGACGGCGTCCACATGGCCTCGCTGGCCGGGGCATGGATCGCGCTGGTGTCGGGGTTCGGCGGCCTGCGCGCGGGCGAGGGGCGGTTGTGCTTCGCCCCCCGCCTGCCCTCGGAGATCACCCGGCTCACCTTCCGGGTGCGCTACCGCGGGCGCCTGCTGAGGGTCGACGTCACGTCCGAGGACACGACGTACCGGCTGCTGCACGGCTCGCCGGTCTCGCTGGCGCACCACGGTGAGACCCTGACGCTCGGCGGGCGCCCGCAGTCCCGGAGCAACCCGTCGCCGCCCTTCCCCGAACTGCGGATCACACAACCGCCCGGCCGCGAGCCGCCATCCCGCCGCCCGGCGATCCCCTGAGGCGATATCGCCATTCGGGCAGGCCAAGGCGGCGTGGCGTCGTACAGTGAGCGTGCTCGTGAACGTTCCTCAGTTCCTGTCCAGAACTGGGCGCGGATCGGCGACTCCCCTCTCACCGCGCGGTCACGCCCGAGCGAACCCGCTGGAGGCACGCATGTCCTCGTCCGCTCCCCTGCGCGTGATCCAATGGGCGACGGGCGCGGTCGGTGGGCGCGCCCTGCGCAGCGTGATCGCCCGTCCGGAGTTCGAGCTCGCCGGGGTGCTCGTCTACGACCGGGAGAAGGTGGGCCGGGACGCCGGCGAACTGGTGGGGCTCGGGCCCGTCGGGGTCGCCTGCACCGACGACGCCGAACGGATACTCGCCACCGAGGCCGACTGCGTGCTGCACATGCCGCTGCCCGCGTCCTACTTCGGCGGCGATCCCGGGACCGACGCCGAGACGATCTGCGCGCTGCTCGCCTCGGGCAAGAACGTCGTCACCACCACCGGATTCGTCTACCCCCGCGCGTACGGCCCGGGGCTGGTGGACCGCCTGGAGGCCGCCTGCGCCCGAGGCGGGGCGTCCCTGCACGGGACGGGCATCAACCCGGGCTTCATGAGCGACCTGCTGCCCCTGGCGCTGACCGGGCTGTCGGACCGGCTCGACCACATCTACGTGCGGGAGTGCTCGGACTACCGGGGCCATCCCTCCCGGCACGTCACCGCAGACCTGATGGGCTTCGGCCGGGAGCCCGACGACTACAGCACGTCCGTCCGGCCGTTCCGCGCCTTCCAGCGCGCGCTGTTCGGCGAGAGCGTCGAGCTTGTCGCCGCCGCGCTCGGCGTGCCGCTGGACGAGGTGGAGCAGACCGACGAGTACCTGCTCGCGACCGAGGACTTCGACATCGCGGCGGGTGAGGTGCGCAAGGGCACGATCTCCGCGTCCCGCTGGGTGTTCACCGGACTGGCGCGCGGCCGGCCGTTCATCACGGTCGAGTGCGTCTACAAGGCCGACGGCCGCCGGGTGCCGCAGTGGGGCGACCTCGGCTTCACCATGCACGTGCAGGGACGGCCCGGCATGGCGGTGACGATCGACGACATGACCCAGGGGCTGGCCGGGGCGGCGGCCCACGCGGTCAACTCGATCGCCGCCGTGTGCGCGGCCCCGCCGGGCATCCGCACGCTCCTCGACCTCCCCCTCGCCACCGGCCGGGGAGCCGTGCGGCTGGCCTGACAGACAGCGCGCGGCGCGGGAGCAGTGGGGTGGTCCCGTACGGCCTGGCTCAGCCGGCGGGGTACCAGCGGTCGGGTTCGCCGGGCACTCGGGTGACCTGGCCGCGATGCTCCAGCCAGACCAGGTGGGCGAGGGTCTCGCCGTTGGCCGTCCTGCGCATGTGCGCGGGGATCGTCTCCCACGGGCGCGACCAGCTCAGCCGGGTGGCGATGGCCCAGCACGCCGGGCCGTCGCCGTCCGCGACGACCCGCCGTATCTCCGCGAGCCGCTCCTCGTGGTGCGCGATGACGTGGTCGGCACGGGCGGCCAGTTCCAGGAATCGGTACTCGTGGGCGGGCAGCACCTCTTCCACGTCGAGCCCGCCCACCAGGCGCAGCGCGTCGAGATAGTCGGCCAGCGGGTTGGGCGCCGACTGCGGGTGCACCGCGACCATCGGCGTGATCCTGGCCAGCACGTGGTCGCCGGAGAACAGCAGCCTGCGCTCCGGCTCGGCGAAGCACAGGTGGCCGGGCGAGTGGCCGGGGGTCCACACCGCCCGGAGGTCCCAGCCGGGCAGGCCGAGCCGGTCGCCGTCCTCGATGAGCCGGTCGGGCACCGCCATCGTCACGAACTGCCGCAGCATGACCGACGCGCCCGCCAGTTCCTGCGCCGTGAGGTCCGGCACGCCGCAGCGGAGCAGCAGCGCGCGCTCCTGCTCGACGAGATCGTCGACCGCCGAGTCGTCGTAGCGGCCGCGGAGGAGGCGTGCGTCGGCCGGATGGAGCCCGATCCAGGCGCCCGAGACCTCCCGTACGCGCCCGGCCAGGCCGTAGTGGTCGGGGTGGATGTGCGTGACCAGCACGGCCTTCACGTCCGTGATGTCGTATCCGGCCGTTCCGAGCCCCGCCACGAGCGCGTCGTACGCCTCGCCGGTGTTCCATCCCGCGTCGACGAGGACCACTCCGTCGGGGACCTCCAGGGCGTAGACCAGGACGTAGCGCAACGGGTTGATCGGGATCGGGACGGGGATCGACCACAGCCCCGGGCGCACCCGCTCGACCTCCGGCAGCCCGCCGCCCCGCCACGCCGCGCGCTGCGCCTCGTTCGCCGCCGTCACGCTCCCCTTGCTCACCGGTCCACGCCCCTCTCGCAGCTTCGCTGCCTGATTGTGCCGCCCTGAACCGAATGTCGTTCTACCGGGCCCCCGGGCGCCGCACATCGCGGCGAACCACCGTCACTCGCGCCCGCCTCCCCGGGGACCGCTGCGCGGATGGGCGGCGAGCAGGACCGTGACGCCGCGCGCGTCGGGGTCGTCGCGGTCCCGCTCCTCGGCCTCCAGCAGCAGGGCCGACACCCGCTCGTACAGGGACGCGACCGTCGCCGGCGACAGCCGTACCACCAGGTCGGACATGCCGGCCGCCTCGGCCCACGCCTCGCTCCACAGGTCGCGCTCGCGCTCGAAGTTCTCCACGTCGGCGGTGAGCCGCTCCAGCTGACGCCGGCGCAGGCAGGCGGCGGCCTCCCGGCCCTCGGCGCTCGCGGCCGTCGCCACGTCGCTCCACGACGTGAACCGGTGGATCGCCCGCCAGCGCCGCTCACGCCGGTCGCGCTGCTCGGCGTCGGGCTCCACGAACCCGTACCGCGCGAGTTGCCGCAGGTGGTAGCTCGTGGAGCCGGAGCTCTCCGCGAGGCGCGCGGCCAGTTCCGTGGCGGTCGCGGGACCATCGGCGCGCAGCTCCGCCAGCAGGCGCGACCGCAGCGGATGCGCGACCGCCTTCAGCGCGCGCGGGTCCCGTACGTGGTAGACCTCCTGATCCATGCCGGGGACGCTAACAACCCCCGCGCTTCGCAAAGGTTCCTTTGCGAAAATGAAAGTTTCAGCCGCGCGCTCCCCCAACCACCGGTGACGTGGGCCGGAGCACGGCCGTCGTTGACGCCCCTGGAAACCCGGCGGAAACATCGGTGCCGCTCCCCTTTGGGAGCGCTCCCACACCACCGTTCCCACACTGCCTCTCCATCACCAGCCCCTCGCGGACACCCCGAGGACCACCCCGAGGACCACTGTGCTCAGAAGAATCGGCATTCTCGCCGTGGCGGCGATAGCCACGGCCTGCCTGACCGGCGCGCCTCCCGTCACGGCGGACGAGGGCCCGGAACAGATCCCCAACGGCACGTTCGACACCACCGCCGACCCGTGGTGGCATACCTCGAACCTGGACTTCGAACTGTCCGGCGGCCGGCTCTGCACGAACGTCCCCGGCGGGACGGTCAACCCCTGGGACGCGATCATCGGCGTCAACGACATCCCGCTGGTGAAGGACGAGACCTACGCGTTCAGCTTCTTCGCCACCGCCGACCCGTCGAAGGTCGCCAGGGCGTACGTCCAGCTGCCGACGGATCCCTACACCCAGTACGTGGCGGCGGCTCCCGAGGTCAGCGTCTCGGGCAACACCTACAGCTACACGTTCACCTCGCCGGTCGACCTGCCCAACGCCCAGGTCGTCTTCCAGATCGGCGGCAGCGCGACGCCGTGGCGCTTCTGCGTCGACAACGTCTCGCTCAAGGGCGGGGCTCCGCCGGACGTCTACAAGCCCGACACCGGTCCCCGGGTGCGGGTGAACCAGGTGGCCTACCTGCCCAAGGGCCCCAAGAACGCCACCGTGGTCACCGACGCCACCGCCGCGCTGCCCTGGCAGCTCAAGAACTCCGCCGGGACCGTGGTCGCGCACGGCACGACGACCCCGCGCGGCGTGGACGCCAGCTCCGGCCAGAACGTCCACTCGATCGACTTCGGCTCGTACGTCAAGGCGGGGACGGGCTACACGCTCACCGCCGACGGTGAGACCAGCCGGCCGTTCGACATCAAGCCGGACGCGTACGCCGACCTCAAGCTCGACGCGCTGAAGTTCTACTACACCCAGCGCAGCGGCATCGCGATCGACGACGCGCTGCGGCCCGGGTACGGCCGTCCCGCCGGTCACGTGGACGTGGCTCCGAACCAGGGCGACAAGAACGTCCCCTGCCAGCCGGGCGTGTGCGACTACCGTCTCGACGTGTCCGGCGGCTGGTACGACGCGGGCGACCACGGCAAGTACGTGGTCAACGGCGGCATCTCGGTCGCCCAGATCATGAGCGAGTTCGAGCGGACCAAGAACGCGCCGACCGCCAAGCCCATCGGCAGCCTGAACATCCCCGAGAGCGGCGACGCCGTTCCCGACGTGCTCGACGAGGCCCGCTGGGAGCAGGAGTTCCTGCTGAAGATGCAGCGGTCCGACGGCATGGTCCACCACAAGATCCACGACGAGAACTGGACCGGCCTGCCGCTGCTGCCGAACCTGGACCCGCAGAAGCGCGAACTGCACCCGGTGAGCACGGCCGCGACGCTGAACCTCGCCGCGACCGCCGCCCAGGCGGCCCGGATCTTCGCGCCGTACGACGCAGCGTTCGCCGCGAAGAACCTGGCGGCGGCGAAGAAGGCGTGGACGGCGGCCAAGGCGAACCCGAACATGCTCGCCTCCGCCTCCGACGGCGTCGGCGGCGGCACCTACGACGACGCCAAGGTCAGCGACGAGTTCTACTGGGCGGCGGCCGAGCTCTACATCACCACGGGCGACAAGGAGTTCGAGAACTACCTCCTCGCCTCGCCGCTGCACACCGCCGACATCTGGAACACGGGTGCCATGGACTGGGGCAACGTCGCGGCGCTCGGCCGGCTCGACCTGGCGACCGTGCCCAACGCCCTGCCCGGCCGCAGCGAGGTGCGCGCCTCGGTGGTGGCCGGCGCGGACAAGTACCTCGCCAAGTTGACGGCCCACCCGTACGGCCTGCCGTACGACGCGGCGTCCTACGACTGGGGATCGAACAGCATCGTCCTCAACAACATGGTGGTCATGGCCACGGCCTACGACATCACCGGCGACCTGAAGTATCGCGACGGCGTGCTGCAGGGCGTCGACTACATCCTCGGCCGCAACGCGCTCAACCAGTCGTACGTGACCGGCTACGGCGAGGTGGCGTCGAAGAACCAGCACAGCAGGTGGTACGCCCACTCGCTGGACACCTCGCTGCCGAACCCGCCGCGCGGCACGCTCGCCGGTGGCCCCAACTCCAGCATCCAGGACCCGGTGGCCCAGGCGAAGCTGAGGGGCTGCGTGGCGCAGTTCTGCTACATCGACGACATCGGCTCGTGGGCGACCAACGAGCTGACGATCAACTGGAACTCGCCGATGTCGTGGATCTCGGCGTTCATCGCCGACCAGGGCGACGGCACGGTCAAGGCCCCCGGCGCGTGCAAGGTCACCTACACCACGCACGGTTCCTGGCCGACCGGCTTCACCACCCAGATCACGATCGTGAACACCGGCACGAAGGCCGTCGACGGCTGGAAGCTGAAGTGGTCGTTCCTGGGCGGCCAGAAGATCGACCACGGCTGGAGCGCCAACTTCTCGCAGGAGGGGGCGACCGCCACCGCCGAGAACGAGACGTGGAACAAGACCATCAGGCCCGGCCAGACGGTCGTCATCGGCTACAACGGCGTGTCGTCTCCCGGCGCCAACCCCACGCCCGACCTGATCACCCTCAACGGCGCCGCCTGCTCCTCCTGACCCGGCCGATCGGCCCGACCGGCCCGATCAGAACGTCGCCGTAACCCCCGACCCCGGCCGCCGCCTCAGCAGAGGCGGCGGCCGGTTCCATTCCGGCGGGGCCGGCTCACCCGGGC
>QFZU02000075.1 GCA_003260025.2 Microbispora triticiradicis
GCCGCCGACGGCTCATCCATGATGATCAACCGCGCCGAATGCGACAACGCCCGCGCCATACTCACGATCTGCTTGTGCGCCGGAGACAACCGGCCCACCTCCATCCGCGGCCGGATCTCCCCATGACCCAACCGCTTCAACAGCTCAGCCGCCGCCCGCTCGGCCTCCCCCCGGCGCGAGAACCCCAACCGCGCCCGCTCATGACCCAGATAGATGTTCTCGGCCACACTCAACCCGTCCACCAGGTCGAGCTCCTGATAGATCGTGGCGATGCCCTGCCGGATGGCGGCCGTCGGGCTGGTCAGCCGGACCTCCTGGCCGTCGAAGGTGATCGTTCCCTCGTCGGGCTGGTGCGCCCCGGCCAGAGTCTTGATCAGGGTGGACTTTCCGGCGCCGTTCTGGCCGAGCAGGCAGTGCACCTCACCGACGCGGACATCGAGGTCGACGCCGTTCAGGGCACGCACACCGGGGAACTGCTTGACGATGCCTCGCATCTCCAGCAGGGACGACTCGGACGATGACGGCTGCACAGAGGCCTCCTAGGGGTGGGTGCGGCCGGGCCCCGCCCGCCTGACGGCGCCGGCTGGCACCGCCGCTACGGCACCGATGTCGGCGTCAACGATGCCGACGCGGCTCCGGACAGCCGTACAGGCGGGCGGGACGTTCTTGTGGGATAGGGCTCGGAATGGCTGAATGGTGGTGGTGATCCCGTCCGCCTGACCGCATGTCCCATCGCCACGGCACGCGGGATGGGCGGGGGGGAGTACCGAGCGGGGAGCACGGTCAGGCGGACGGGACGTTCGAAGGGGACGGCTGAGGAGAGGATGGGGGGTCGGAACCGGCCCGCGGACAGAGGCGTCCGCCGCCGGACAGGTCGTCGGAGTTCTCGATCACCCCGATGGCAGCGGATGTCGGATCGATATGGCGGTGGGATCGGACAGCGCTCGTTCGACGACGACACCGGCCGCTCCACGTGCCGCCGCCCCGAAGCCGAGATCGGATGCGACGAACCGGCAGCGTTCGACCGCGCCGGTCATGCCCAGACGCGTCAGCTCCTGCCGGGCGGCGGGGATGAGCCGGTCGGCGAGCCTGGCGAAGTAGCCACCGAGCACGATGACTCGTGGGTTGAAGAGGTTGACCAGCACCGACGCGCCGAGCCCGAGCCACCGGCCCACCTCCGCGATGGCGGCTTCGACCCTCGGGTCACCTTCCGCCCGCCGCTGCTCGATCTCGGCCAGCCGTTCCTCCGGATCACGGACGATCTGCCGGCCCATGCCGTACGCACGGTCGGGTGTGGCCATGCGCACCAGCGCCGCCAGTCCGACCTTGGTCTCCCAGCAGCCGACACGGCCGCAGCGGCAGGGCTCACCGGCGGGATCGACCATTATGTGACCGACCTCCCCGGCGAATCCGTCCGCTCCACCCAGCAACCGCCCGCCGGAGATGACACCGCCTCCGACGCCCACCTCGCCGGTGAGGTAGACCAGGTCGGACGTGCCGGCCTCGGAGCCGGAAGTGTACTCGGCCAGCGCGGCGAGGTTGGCGTCGTTGTCCACCACGATGGGGATGTCCGGGCGGATGCCCGCCTGGGACAGCCGCTCCGCGACCGCCACTCCGTGCCAGCCGAGGTTCGGCGCCACGACGACGGTGCCGGTGATCGTGTCGATGAGGCCCGGGATGGCCACGGTGACGCCCGCGGGCGTCACCCCGAGCCGGTCGAGGTCGGCCAGGGTCTTCTCGACCACGAGGGCCAGTTCGTCGAGCGAGCGCTCCGGGCTGGACCCCATCGCGTCGAAGCCGACGCGCCGGTCCACGAGCACCCGGCCGGCCAGATCGGTGGCGATGGCGGCGATGTAGTCGACGTTGACCTCCACGCCCAGGGCGCCGACACGCGAGCCGTCGAGGGCGAGCGCGACGCTCGGGCGGCCGACAGAGCCCGCGTGCTGCGGTCCCGTCTCCATCACCAGCCCGCGTGCCTGCAACTCGCTGACCAGGCTGGTGACGGTGGTCTTGTTCAGCCCGGTGGCGAGCGCGACAGCCGACCGGGAGCACGGGCCCGAGACGCTCACGTGACGCAGCACCAGAGCGAGGTTGGAACGGCGCACGGTGGCCTGGTCAGCGGGAACACCCGCGGACAGACCGCGACTCAACGAGTCGCCCGTACGGCCGTCGGCCCTGCTTCGGTCCACGCCTCTCCCTCAATTAGTTCGTGTGGCTCGCCGAATTAATGCCAGCGACTTCCGGAAGACGCAAGACTGAAACCGGTTGCAGATTCCGTAACAGTCCGATAACCCCAGGTACAGATGGTCGTTGAGCTGCGATTGGGCCGCCGATGCCAACTCGTTACTCGACAGATGGGTGCAGGTCCGGACATCCTCGTGTTACAACGCTGATTAATTGATCTCAGAGACAAACAAAGGGCGGGTGAGGGTCAGGTGACGTACGAGCCGAACCTCCTCCGCACCTCTGCCGGCGCGACGCCGACTGCGGCGGGCCCCGCGGCCCTGCGCAGGGCGAACCTCTCACTGGTGCTGCGCGAGCTGCGTGACCACGAGTCCCTGTCCCGCGCCGACATCGCCGACGCGACCGGGCTCCACCGGGCCACCGTCTCCAACCTCATGGCCGAGCTGCTCGAGCGGCGGCTGGTGCGGGAGGTCGGCGTCGAGCACGTGGGCGCGATCGGCCGGCCCAGGCGGGCCGTGGCGCTGCACGGCGCGCACGTGGGCGCCCTCGGACTGGAGATCAATGTCGACTACATCGCGGTCCACGGCACCGACCTCAGCGGCCGGGTGCTGGTCGAGCGCCGCGTGGCCTTCGACACCATGGGCAGCGGCACCGACAGAGCCGTCCGCCGCCTCGGGCTCGTCGCGAAGGAGGCCGCGGAGGCTATGGAACGTGCCCGGGCCGTCCCCGCCGGCGTCGCGGTGGCCGTCCCCGGCCTCGTGGACGTGGCGCGCGGCGTGGTGACGCTCGCGCCCAACCTCTACTGGCACGACCTGCCGCTGGCGGACGAACTGACCTCCATGCTCAGGCCTCTGGACGTTCCGGTGAGGGTGGACAACGACGCCAACCTCTCCGCGCTGGCCGAGTTCACCTCGGGCGTCGCCGCCGGCACGCCCGACCTGGTCTATCTCACCGGAGAGGTCGGCGTCGGCGGTGGCATCATCTCGGGCGGCAGGCTCCTGTGCGGAGCGGACGGCTACTCCGGCGAGGTCGGGCACCTGCGGGTCGACCCCAACGGCGACCAGTGCGGCTGCGGCCGCGTCGGATGCTGGGAGACCAAGGTCGGGCTGGCCGCACTGGTCCGCGCGGCCATGCCCGAGCAGGCGTACGGGCTGCCCGGAATGCCGGTGCCCGACCCCGACGAGCGCGTGGCCGACATCGCCCGGGGCCTGTCCTCCGGCGACCGGCGCATGACGCAGGCGGTCGCGCAGGTCGGCCAATGGCTCGGGCTCGGCGGCTCGATCCTGGCCAACCTGTTCAACCCCCGCGTGATCGTCATCGGAGGCTACTTCGCCTCGCTGGCTCAGTGGCTGCTGCCCCACGCGCAGGACCAGCTGAACCGGCTGGTGGTGGCCGGCTCCGGCGCCCAGTGCCGGTTCGTCGCCTCCACGCTCGGTTTCGGCGCCGCGTCACGCGGCGCCGCGAGCATGGTGGTCGACCAGATCATCGCCGACCCCACCTCGATCCTCGATTCATTACCCCGGCCGGCAGTTCACTGACGGCCCCCACAGACCTGGAACGGCACCTTCCAGCACCCCGAAACACCCCGCAATATCCACCACAACCAAGTGGCAACAAGCGCGGCGGCGCGCGCCTTGCCTGACCTTCCCCCCAGTCAGGAAAGGGTTCTCCATGTCTCCACGTTCTCGAACGTGGGCCAGGTCGCTCAACGCGACCCTGCCAACCAGCGGACGACGTCCGAAACGTCTCACCGCGGCGACGACGGCCCTGGCCCTCGCCGCTCCCGTAATCACCCTTCTCGCGGCGCCGGTGAGCGCCCAGGCCGCCACGACGGCGGCCGCGGCGGCCCCTGACTTCAAGGTGCTCGTCTTCTCCAAGACGACCGGTTTCCGGCACGACTCGATCCCCGAGGGGATCGCGGCGGTCCAGAAGGACGCCTTCCAGCGCTACATCCAGAAGGGCGGCGGCTACGTCGGCGTCCACGCCGCGGCCGACAGCGGCTACGACTGGGCGTGGTACGGCAAGCTGGTGGGTGCCTACTTCAAGCAGCACCCGGCGGAGCAGCAGGCCACGGTCAAGGTCGAGGACCCGGCGCACCCGTCGACCGCGGGCCTGCCGACGACCTGGACCCGCAGCGACGAGTGGTACGACTTCCGGACCAACCCGCGTAACACGGTTCACGTGCTGACGTCGCTGGACGAGAAGTCCTACACCGGCGGCACGATGGGCGCCGACCACCCCAACACGTGGTGTCAGGACTACGACGGTGGCCGCTCGTGGTACACCGGCCTGGGCCACCAGAAGGCGAACTACAGCGAGGCGAACTTCCTCAAGCTGCTCCTGGGCGGTATCAAGACCGCCGCGGGCGCGGTGAAGGCCGACTGCTCGGCCTCGCAGAGCAGCAGCTACGACAAGATCACCCTCGACGACAACACCAGCAACCCGATGATGCTGGACGTCGCCAAGGACGGCCGGGTCTTCTACATCGACCGGCTGGGTGATGTCAAAATCATCAAGCCGAGCGGTGGCACCGTGACGGCGGCGCACCTGAATGTGTTCACGGCCAACGAGAGCGGTCTGCTCGGTATGGCGCTGGACCCCGGGTTCGCGACGAACAAGTGGATCTACCTGTACTACTCGCCCACGGGCTCGGAGAACGTCGACCGGCTGAGCCGGTTCACGGTCAACGGGGACACCCTGGACCTGGCGAGTGAGAAGAAGGTCCTGGACGTGCCGGTGCAGCGGGCCGAGTGCTGCCACCATGGCGGCGGCCTGGTGATGGACCCCAAGACCGGCAACCTGTGGCTGGCCACGGGCGACAACACCAACCCCTTCAACTCCGACGGCTTCGTGCCGATCGACGAGCAGTCGGGCCGGTCCAGCTGGGACGCCCAGCGGTCGTCGGCCAACACCAACAGCCTGAGCGGCAAGCTGCTGCGGATCCACCCCGAGGCGGACGGCACCTACACCATCCCGTCGGGCAACCTGTTCGCTCCGGGCACGGACAAGACCAAGCCGGAGATCTACGGCATGGGCTTCCGCAATCCGTTCCGGATGGGGATCGACCCCAAGACCGGCAACGTGATGCTGGGTGAGTACGGCCCCGACTCCAACTCCGCCAGTGCCACGCGTGGCCCGCAGAACACGGTGGAGTGGAACCTCATCTCCAAGCCGGGCAACTACGGCTGGCCGTACTGCATCGGCGAGTTGAGCGGCGGCGCCCCGATGGGCGGCCCGGTCTACCGCTACAACGCCGACATCACGGCGACGAACAAGTGGCCGGCGTACTGGGACGGCAAGGCCATCTTCGGTGAGTGGAACAACAACGCCATGTGGTCGTTCCAGGTCAACGAGGACGCCACCAAGCTCGTCGAGATGAACCGGATCCTTCAGACCCTGAGCTTCATCAAGCCCATGGACATGAAGTTCGGTCCCGACGGCGCCCTGTACCTGATCGAGTGGGGCTCCGGTTTCAACGGCAACAACACCGACTCCGGCGTCTACCGCGTCGACTACATCAAGGGCGTCCGCCCGCCGGTCGCCCGCGCCGCCGCCGACAAGACCGACGGCCCGGCGCCGCTGGCCGTGAAGTTCTCCAGCGAGGGGTCGCGGGACCCCGACGGCAAGGCGATCACCTACGCCTGGGACTTCGACGCCGACGGCACCGTAGACTCGACCGACCCCAACCCCGCGCACACCTACACCACCGCCGGCAACTACAACGCGGTCCTGACCATCAAGAACACCGACAATGTGACCGCGACGGCCAGCGTGCCGATCGTCGCCGGCAACACCCGCCCGACGGTCACCCTGGTGCCGCCGCCTGACGGAGGGTTCTTCGAGTTCGGCGACCAGGTGAAGTACAAGGTCGTCGTCACGGACCCCGAGGACGGCACGATCGACTGCGACAAGGTCCAGGTCCAGGCGTTCCTCGGGCACGACAGCCATGGTCACCCCCTCGACCAGCACAATGGTTGTGAGGGTGTCATCCAGACCCTCACCGACAGCGGTCACGGCACCTACGACAACCTCTACTACGCGCTCGCGGCCACCTACACCGACAAGGGCGCCGGGGCGGCCAAGCCGCTCACCGGACAGGGTTCGGTCGTCCTGCAGCCCAAGCGCAAGCAGGCCGAGCACTTCAGCCAGACCGGCCGGGTCGCGGGCGGCAAGGGCACCGACACCGCAGGTGTCGCAATCGAGACCACCAGCGACACCGCCGGTGGCTCCAGCGACATCGGCAACATCCAGGACGGCGACTGGTGGTCGTTCTCCCCGGTGAACCTGGGGAACATCAACGCGATCCGGCTGCGGGCCGCGTCGAACGCCTCCGGTGGGACCGTCGAGATCCGGCAGGGCAACCCCGAGACCGGGACGCTGGTCGGCACCGCCAACGTGCCCGGCACCGGCGGCTGGCAGACGTTCCAGGACGTCACGGTCAACCTGACCAACCCGCCGACGACCAGCGGCCCGCTGTACTTCGTCGTGCGCAAGCCGGCGAGCGTGGCGGACAACTCGTTCCTGATCAACGTCAACTGGGTCGACTTCGTCGGCAAGGGCGCCACGGAGAACCAGCGCCCGACGGTGTCGGTGGCCGCGAACGCGACCACGGGCGTCGCCCCGCTGAAGGTCGACTTCACCACCACCGCCAGCGACCCCGAAGGCGACGCGCTCACCTACAAGTGGAACTTCGGGGTGAACGGCGCGCCGCAGCCGACCACGGCCAACGCGAGCTACACCTACACCGCGCCGGGCACCTACACCGCCACGGTGACGGTGACCGACGCCAAGGGCGCCGTCGGCAGCGCTCAGGTGCAGGTCAAGGTGAACACGCCGGCCACGGTGTGCCTCAGCGGCCGCTCGGACGACTTCCTGGGCACCCAGCTCGACCATGACCGCTGGTCGGTCATCCGGGAGAACCAGGACCTGCGGGTCGCCGACGGCAGCCTGATCATCCCGACCTCGACGACCGACATCTACCAGACGACCAACAACACGCCGAACATCGTCGTGCAGCCGGCTCCGGCGGGCGCCTGGACGGCCACCGCCAAGCTCACGCTGAAGGCGCAGGACGCCTACCAGCAGGCCGGCCTGGTCATCTACGGTGACGACGACAACTACGCCAAGATGGTGCTGCAGGGCCGGTCGACCAACGGGTCGAACCACGCCAACCGCGTCTTCCAGTTCATCCGGGAAGACAAGGGCGCACCGAACGAGGTGACGGCGAGCAACACGGCCCAGCTCGGGGACGCCTACCCCGACACGGTGTACGTGCGGTTCATCAGCGACGGCACCAACATCACCGCGCACTACTCCTCGGACGGCACCAACTTCACGGCGATGTCGGAGACCAAGCCGCTCGCCGGGATCTCCAACCCGAAGATCGGCCTGATCTCGCTGGCCGGGGCCAACCACCCGGTGGTGGACGCGGCCTTCGACTGGTTCCAGATCACTCCCGACGACAAGGCGGGCCCGCCGGCGCCGGACGACGAGTTCAACGGCACCACGCTGGACACCTGCCGCTGGAGCGCCAACGTGCGTTACGACGCGACGGCGGCGCGGGTGACGGGCGGCAACCTGGAGCTCGACACCACGACGGGTGACATCTACGGGACCACCAACAGCGGCCCGAAGAACTTCATCCTGCAGACGGCGCCGAGCGGTGACTGGACGCTGGAGACCAAGGTCGACGGTTCCGCTCTCAGCGAGCAGTACCAGCAGGGCGGCCTGATCGTCTACGGCGACGACGACAACTACGTGAAGTTCGACTTCCTCACCACCAACGCCGCAGGGTCGACGGTGGCGCGGACGATCGAGCTGCGCAGCGAGGTCGGCGGCACCGTGCAGAACCCGCAGCCGCAGGTGAACAACCTCACCGCCGGGCCGTACTGGCTGCGCCTGAAGAAGGTGGGCGACAGCTTCACCGGCGCCTACTCCTCGAACGGCACCACCTGGACCGACCTCACCACGAGCGGCGCGGTCGCCGTGGTGAAGAACAGCGCCGTGGCGAACGCGTCGAAGGTAGGCGTCTACACCATCGGCACCAACCAGGGCGCGTCCAAGACGGTCAAGTTCGACTACTTCAAGCTGGTCAAGGCGGGTAGCGAGGACAAGACCGCTCCGGTGACCACCGCGACGACCGACCCGGCCCAGCCGGACAACGGCTCGTTCGCCGGTCCGGTCACGGTCACGCTGAAGGCGGTCGACGAGACCGGCGGCAGCGGCGTCGCCAAGACCGAGTACGCGCTGGACGGCGGCGCCTGGACGGCCTACACCGCCCCGGTCACCGTCTCCGGCGACGGCCAGCACGAGGTGACCTACCGCTCGACCGACAAGGCCGGCAACGTCGAGGCGACCAAGTCGCTCAAGCTGACGATCGCCACGCCGAAGGTCAAGCTGACCGTCACCGCAGCCACCCGCTGCATCGGCACCACCGCCTACCTGGCGGTCACCGCCGTCAACGACGGCGACGCGCCGGCCACGATCACGCTGAACACCGCGTTCGGCAACAAGACCGTGACCGACGTGGCCCCGGGCAAGCAGGCCTACCAGTCCTTCAACACCCGGACCG
>QFZU02000076.1 GCA_003260025.2 Microbispora triticiradicis
GGCCGCGTGCCGCCCGGGGCGCTCCGGCGGGCGGACGGCCTCCCGGTGCGGCACGGTGGCCACGGATCCGCCCGGTGCGGGCGGCCGGGCCGCCGCGAAGCCGTACGTGGGATGGCCGAGCCATCCCGCCGAGGCCCACCCCGCCGAGGCCCACCCCGCCGAGGCCCACACCGCCAGCGCGGGAACGACGATCCTGGCCACTCTCACGATCTCTCCCTTCGGGTCGCGTCGCTCGACGCCCGGCGAGGGGACCCAGGCCTGCTCCACTCACCCGAAGTTGTGATCTGATTACCGTGCGTTTACACCTCGCCCGGCGCCGAGGCCGCATTTTTTACCCGGCTTCGCATCCGGCGCGGTTCTCACCCGCCGTGACCGCCGTGGAAGGGCGTGGTCACCCCTTCGTACGCCAGGTGCAGCATCATCCCCAGGTCGGCGTGGCTGAGGTTGTGGCAGTGGTTCATCCACAGGCCGGGGTTGGCGGCGCGGAACGCGACCTCCCACACCTCCCCGGGCCGTACGTCGAAGGTGTCGAGCCACAGAGGGCTCCCGGTGGGGGCGCGGCCGTCACGCGCGAGCACCAGCACCCGGTGACCGTGGAGATGCCAGGGATGGGTGTCCCTGCCCCGGTTGACCACGGTGAGACGGACGAGGTCGCCCTCCGCGACCACCTGGGTGGGCACGTGGGGATAGGCGCGGCCGTTGATCGTGTGCGCGTAGATGGGCAGTCCGTCCCCGAGCGCGAGCCCCCGGTCGAGCACGAGCGTGAACCGCCGGTCGAAGCGGGACCGCGACGTGTACGGCGTGGACGCCGGCGTGCCGTACCGGGTGAGGTCGAGCTCCGGCCACCCGGCCGCCGCCGCGGCGTCCTCGGCGTCCGTGACGTCGCCGGGGTGATCGGAGCGGGCGGTGGGGCCCGCGGTGCGCTCGGCGCCGGGAGCGTCGTCGGTTGCGAGGCCGTTCCCGGAGCCGTTCCCAGTGCCATGACGGGGGCCGTGACCGGGGCCGTTCGCCGTGGTCGTGAGCCGTACGGCCTCGGTGCGGTCGTCCACCCGCAGGACCACCGGGCCGGACGGCATGGTGAAGGCGAGGTCGTACCTGCCGCCCGCCGGGAGCCTCAGCCCGGCCCGGCTCAGCGGGCCCGGTCCGCTCAGGTCCGTGCCGTCCACCGCCACCAGCCGGTAGACCGTGCCGGCCAGGGTGAACCGGTGCGGGGTGTTGTCGGTGTCGACCAGGCGCAGCCGCACCGGTGTGCCCGGCGCCACCTCCTGGAGGACGGGCTTGTCGTGGTCGCCCACCACGGTCGTGCCCGCGAAGGTGTGCACGGGAAGCGTGAGATCCACGCCGGTGGTCGCGGACCCTCTCGGCGTCACGACGAGCATGCCGTAGAGGCCCATCCGTACGCCGATATCGGACACCTCGTGCGTGTGGTACCAGTAGGTCCCCGTCTGGGCGGCGACGAACCGGTAGACGAACTCACCGCCCGGCGGCACGGCCTCCTGGGTGAGCCCCGGCACGCCGTCCTCTCCCGAAGGCACGTCGTAGCCGTGCCAGTGCAGGGTCACGCCCTCCGTGATGTCCGCGTTGCGCAGCCGCACCTCGACGAGGTCGCCCTGTTCGGCGGTGATCGGGGGACCGGGAACCTGTCCGTCGAAGGTCCAGGCGGCCACCTTCCGGCCCGAGGACAGCGTGACCGTCGCCGTCCGCGCCGTCAGCGTGAACCGGCGTACGGTCCCGCCGGGCGCGGGCGCCGACGGTCCGCGCAGATCCGTGACCGGGCGGACGGGAACGGATGCCTGGGTGGACATGTCATGCCCCGGCATGTCGTGGCCGCCCTCGGCGGTGGCCGGGGCGACGGCTCCGGCGGTGGCGGCGACCGGGGTGGCGGCTTCGGCGGTGGTGGCGGGGAGGAACGTGAGGGCCCCGCCGGCCAGGGCGGCGACGACCGTCGCCGCCGTCGCCGCACGCAGCAGCGGGACCCGCGGGGTCATCGCCCGCCAGGTCAGCAGTACGGCCCCCGCGACGACGGCCAGGAGGATGAGAGCGCTGCCGGGCTCCGCCGGGTACCCCAGCAGGAACGTCTGGACGGGGCCGGCCGCCGCCGCGTACCCGGCCCCGAGCAGGGGGACCACCACCGCGGGCGACCTCGCGGCGTCCCGGCCGGCCTCCGAGGCCGCGCGGGACGCGGCCAGCAGACGCGGCCCGGCCGTCACGGCGGCGACGACACTCGCCGTCAGGAGGAGCGGCAGGGCGATCGTGACCTTCTCCTGGACGAACCACCAGCCGGCCCCGGCCAGCGCGAGAACGGACCCGGCCCGGGCCGGTGACGTGACCAAGGCCCCCGCCATCAGGGCCGCGGCCGTCCTCGGGCGTCGGGCGGCGGCCGCCGCCCCCGCGCCCACCCACGCCGCCGCGGCCAGGACCGAGACGAGCAGGTCGAGCACCATGAGCCGGTCGGTGGTCACGACGCGCGCACCGCCGGGCCGTCCACAGCGCCTTCCTCGACCTGCTCGGGGCCGGCCGACGCGAGCCGCCGGGCCCGGCCGAACACCGTGCCGCAGACGCCCAACACCGCCATGCCGTTGAGGGCGTGCAGCCCGAGGATCGCCAGGGAGAGCGGGGTGGTGTTGCCCGCGGCGTCCTCGAACGCGCCGCCGAGCGCGACGATCAGCGCCTGTACGACGACCAGCCCGACCGGCAGGACGGTCAGGCCGATCAGCCGTCCCGGCGCCCGGGCCGCCGCCGCGGCGGCGGTGGCCACCAGCGACAGCACGGGGATGACCAGCATGCCGTTCATGCTGTGTGCGGCGAACGAGGAGTCGTCCTGTGGTTTGTCGAACGCGCCGACTGCCGCGAGGTACATCTGGACGACGGCGGCGGCGAGCAGCAGTCCCGCGAATACGGCGTAGACCTTGCGCACGGCGGTGCTCCCTTCGATGAGCGGACTGTGGGGATCACCGGGATCGTGTCCCATGTCGAACCGGCGCGTCGTCCCTCCGTGAGAGACACGTCGGCTACCGCTCGGGGAGTACGCGGGCGGGTCTTCCGCCCGGCCGCGTACTCCCCGGCGGCGCTCCGATCGTCGTCGCCGGGGGCCGCCCGCGTCGTCGCACGCCGGAAGGCGCTTGCGGCTACCGCCGCCGCATCAGCGGCGCGTCCCACTACCGCTCGGGGAGTACGCGGTCACTGCGGCCAGTTGGCGATGATGCCGGGGGTGATGGCGTCGCTGTGGCAGTTCAGCGTCGCGCGGCGGGCCCGGTCCACGACGCAGACCTTGACGTCCACGCGCTTGATCTGGCCGTCCGACGACAGCCGGAACGTGCTCCGGGGCGCGCAGGTCGTCCGCGGCAGGGCCCAGCCGGTGCCGCCGCCGACGTAGTGGAAGCGCGCCCGGACGTAGGCGCAGTGGCCGCCGTGCGCGTCACGGTCGTGGAGGCTGCCGGAGACGACGAAGGTCTCCGCGCTGAACCGGGTGATCCAGACGTCGGCCTTGGCGTAACCGCGGTGCCCGGCCCGCGACCGCACCGGCCCCCAGTGGATGAGCGGCGCCGCGGCGGACCGGGTCCTCGTGGCCGACGCCGTGGTGGTCTGTGCCGGGGCGGCCTGTGTCGGGGCAGCCTGGGTGAAGGCGGCCTGGGTCGCGGTCCTGGGCGTGGCGGCGTGGGCCGGAGCGGCCAGCGGGCCCAGGGCCGACACGGCCGCCAGCAGTCCGCCGATGACGAGGTTCTTGCTCATGTCGGCCGACCCTAGGGCCGGAGCCTTGGAGGGACCTTGCATCCGTCTTGTCCCCGGACAGTGCGGGCCTGCCGCCTCCGCGCACCGGCCCGCGCACCGGCCCGCACGGCTCCCGCGGGCGTCCTCCCGGACGGAGGGCCGGTGTGGACCAGGCGGTGCGGTGACAGGTTCGTCATCCGCCGCGCAGCAGGTCTTCGGCCTGTTCCACCACCTCGTCGACCGTGACCCCGGTCACCCACGACTCGTCGTGCGGGCACCGCCCCGCACGCGGGTCGAGCCCGCTGACGCCGCAGACCGGGCACTCGGCGGTCCAGGACATCAGGGACCGATGCCGGGTGCGGGTGAGCGGCCCGGCGTTGATGAGGTTGCCGCACCAGTAGACGCCCACGGTCGCGGTCCCCACCGCCGCGGCCAGATGCCGCGGGCCGGTGTCGTTGGAGATCACCAGGTCGCACCGTTCGTAGAGCGCGGCCAGGCCGCCGATGCCGAGGGTGCCGACGGCCGTGACGGCGGGCCGCCGCATCGCCGCCGCCACCTTCTCGACCACCTCGCGCTCCGCCTCGACACCGGTGATCACCACAGGCCGGCCGAGCCGGTCGGCGGCCTCGGCGAAGTGACGCGCCGGCCAGCGTCGCCGCGGATCGGTCGCCCCCGGGTGGATGGCCACCAGGCCGGGCGGCGGCTCGCCGTACACGCGGGCCAGTTCGGCCCGGTCGGCGTCGGTCACGGCGATCCGCGGATCGAGCACCTCGGACGTCCCACCGACCAGCGCCGCCACCTCCAGGTAGCGGAGGGTCTCGTGCTGGAAGTAGACGTACGGCACCCAGAGGTCGAGCCGCTCGGCGTCCGGCGAGCACAGCCCGGCCGTGACCCGGGCGCCGATCGCCCTGACGAACGGATTCGAGTAACGGCCGCCGCCGTGGATCTGCACGGCGAGGTCGAACCGCCGCTCGCGCAGTTCCTCGAACAGGCTCTCCGGGGCCGCGTGGCCGCGCGCGGCCGAGGAGACGCCCGAGATCGGCGGCAGGGCGACGACGTCGTCCACCGGCCCTGGCCTGCCCTCCAGGAAACGCGCGTGCCAGGACCTGGCGAGGAGGGTCAGCCGCGCCCCCGGGTAGGCCCGGCGCAGCGCCTCCAGGGCGGGCATGGCGAGGACCAGGTCACCGAGGGCGTTGGCCCGCAGGACCGCGATCCGGCCCACCCCCTCGATCACGCCGCCCATCGCCGTCCTCGTCGCCGGGCCCCCGTCTCAGGGCCGATCACCGTCCCCGTCGCGGTGCCGGTCGCGGTGCCGGTCGGCGGGTCGATCGGCGCGGCCATCACCGCGCCCCTGCCGCCGCCTCGAAGACGTAGTCGTAGCACTCGGCGCCGCGGTCGGTGATCGTCGTCGGCAGTTCGAGGTGGTAGGCCCGGCTCGGCAGCAGTCCCGCCCCGCCGTACCTCTCCATGACGCGCAGCTGCGCGGCCACGTCCTCACCCGCGTGCCGGGGCGGCACCGAGCGCCAGAAGTCGAACCCGCCGCACTCCAGCAGCCGTTCCCGGTCGTACAGCACGCAGCCGCCGATCCACGCCACCTTGTACGGCCGCCACTCGCGGGGGCCCGGGGCGCCGATGTGCTCCTGCGCGAGGTGCAGCGGATTGGACGCGTTGTGCAGGGTCCACCGCCGCCAGGCCGGCGACCCCCGGCGCACCCGTTCGGGCCGTACGCCGCCGGTCCACTCCTCGTACGGCGCGAGTTCGGCCGGGCGTACGTCGTCGCGGTAGGACAGCCCGTGCAGGGCGAAGCCGACGAACCCGCAGCGCAGGCCGTTCATCGCCGCCAGCAGGACCTCGATCGCCTCCGGCTCCAGCCAGACGTCGTCGTCCAGGTAGAGCGCGAGCCGCCGGTCGGCCCGGTCGAGCAGGAACGCCCGCTGCTCCGCCATGCCCCGCGCGGGCAGGTGACGAAGGACGTCCACGGGCCGGTCACGGTGGCCGAGGATCCGCACCTGCGCGGCCACCAGCCGGTCCCCGGCGACCGGCTCCCGCGACTGGTCCGAGATCACGACGCGGAACCCCGGCGCGGTCTGCGCCGCCAGACCCGCCAGCGTGACGGCGAGCGCACCGGGGCGATCCCTGGTGGGCACGAGAACGTCGAGGTCGGACGGGGTGAACATGCGCGGCTGATACCCCTGGGGTCGTACGGCAAACAGCGCCGCCGAGCGGCCGCCCGCGCCCCCGGCCACTACGGCTCGGGCGGCCCGTTGTCATCCTCCTGGCGGTGCCGGACATAAACAGGTGCGGACGGACGGAGGGCGGGACATGGATGTCGGAGCAGGTGGTCAGGTTCACGCGGATGTTCGACACCTGCTACGAGAGCGTCCTGCGCTACGCGGCACGGCGGGTGGGCGAGGACACGGCCGGTGACATCGCCGGGGAAACGTTTTCCATCGCCTGGCGGAGGCTGCGGGACGTGCCGTCGCGGGACGCGGACGTGCTGCCCTGGTTGTACGGGGTCGCGCGGCGGGTCATCGCGAACGAGGAACGCCGAGAACGGCGGAGCGGGCGCCTGCTCGCCCGCCTGGCGAGTTTCGCGCGGTCCGGGCGGACGGTCACCGGCGACCACGGCGAGGACGTGGTGGCAACCACCGCACTGGAAGAGGTCCTCCGCCGCATGAGCCCGGCGGATCGGGAGATCCTCCGGCTGATCGGCTGGGAGGACCTGTCCGTCTCGCAGGCCGCGGTGGTCTTCGGATGCTCGCCCGCGGCCATGGCCGCCCGTGCCCGCCGCGCCCGGCAGCGCTTCCTCGCCGCTCTGCGCGACCACGGGGTGGCGGCCACCCCTCCCGGCCCGCCGCGGTCCGGTCCGCTTGAGAGGAGCGCGGGTCATGACCGATGACCTCACCGACGTACGGCGGCTGCTCGCGCCGATCGACCCGGCGCCGCCGGAGACGTTCGCCGGAGCCGCGTGGACTCCGCAGGCGCGGGCGACGCTGCGGGGCATCGTCTCCTCACCGCCGGATTCCACCGCGAACCCCACAGCGGGGCGTCGGCCCGGCCGGTGGCGCGCCTTCGACGTGGCGGCAAGGCGCAGGGCAGCCGGGCGCCTCTCGGTCAGGCGCGCGACGATCACGGGCCTGACGGCCGGGTGCGTGGCGGCCGCTCTCCTCGCGGGGATCACGCGGGGGGTCCCCGCCGACGAGCCCGCAGCCCGTGTCCCGACAGTCGCCATGCTGTCCTACCACCGATCGGGGGGTGAGTCGTCGATGACGGGAAGCCTGCCGTCCGCGCGTCCGATACTGCTGCGCCTGGCGAAGGCCGCCGGACGGCAACCGGAGCCGGTCAGACCGGCGGACGCCGGCTACAGCTACCTGCGGCTCAACGAGTGGAACCTCAGCGTCGCCGTCTCCGGCGGTCGCACCGGCACCGCCGTCGTGCCCACGGTCACGGAGCAGTGGACGCCGCTCTCCCCGGCGGACCAGGTGCGGCGGGTCGAGCGTCGTGGCGCGCCGATCGTCATCGGGTACGGCAGCGAGCGGACGGCGGCGGCAGCCGCTGCCGGAGCCCCCGAGTCGGACGACGTGTTCGCGGCGGACGCCGTGCTGTCGAGCCGGTCGCCGGACCGGCTGCCGCTGGATGCCGCCGCCCTCCGCCGGGCACTCCTGCAGCCGGGACCCGTGCCCGCCGACGTGACCGAGGCCGAGGAATTGGTCCGGGCCGTCATCGACCTCCACAGCGAGTGGAACGTCCCTCCCCGGCTCTCGGCCGCCCTGTGGCGGATGCTGGCCGACCGGCCGGGGCTCGGCTACCTGGGCCGGACGACCGACCGGGCGGGCCGGGCCGGAGAGGCCGTCGCCCTGGACGTGACCAGGGGACTGCCAAGGAGGCTGGTCCTGGTCATCGATCTCGGGACGGGCCGCCTCCACTCCAGCGAGGAGATCCTCACCACGGACGCCGGAAAGCTCGGCGTCAGCGTTCCCGCCGTCATCGGCTACCGGCTGTTCCTCCGCCGGGGATGGGCCCCGGACGACCGGACCCCGGCGGGGTGAACCGGTGAGCGCGGCGGTCAGGTGGGGTGGTCGGAGAGGCGGTCGGGGCGCCGGAAACTGATCCGGCGGCGTCCCGGGCACCCGTTCGGGCCGCGTTTTCCGGTGGTGTCGTCGGACGGCTGCGGCCGCCCGTTCGTGTGCGCCGGGCCGTGCGCCTCCGCGCAGTGGGGCTCGGCCGGGCCGCCGATGGCCAGCAGGTCCGGAGGGGCGTGGTCGACCTGGAGGGTGGTGTGGGCGATGCCGTACTCGTCGTGGACCATCCGCTGGGCGGCCTGCCGTACGGCGTGGCAGTCGGAGCCGGGGGCGACCAGGATGTGCGCGGACATCGCCGGGTAGCCGGAGGTGACCTCCCAGATGTGGAGGTCGTGCACCTCGACCACGTGCTCCAGAGCAGCGGTCCTGCGGCCGATCTCGGCCGGGCTCATGCCCGCGGGGGCGGCCTCCATGAAGACCCGGCCGGAGTCGCGCACCAGGCCCCACCCCGCCTTGAGCATCAGGGCGGCCACGACCAGCGCGGCCAGGGCGTCGGCCCGGCTCCAGCCGGTGGCCCACACCACCGCGCCGGCGGCCGTGGTCGCGATGAACGCGAACAGGTCGTTCAGGATGTGCTGGAAGGCGCCCTCGACGTTGAGGCTCGACCGGTTCGCCCTGCTCAGCAGCCAGGTCGCGGCGAGGTTGACCACGATCCCGGCGAGACCCGTGGCGACCACGTACGCGCCCGCGACCTCGGGCGGCTCGATCAGCCGGCGTACGCCCTCGTAGACGAAGTAGACGCTGAGCAGCAGCAGCGTGATGCCGTTGATCTGCGCGGAAATGATCTCCGCACGTTTGAGGCCGTACGTGAAGCCGCCCTGGGGCGGCCGGGCGGCGATCCGCATGGCCACGATCGCGAAGGCGATCGCGATCGCGTCGGTGAGCATGTGCCCGGCGTCGGAGACCAGGGCGAGGGAGCGCGCGACGAAACCGATGACGACCTCGACCGCCATGAAGCCGAGGATGAGCACCAGCGCGGCGGTCAGCAGCCGCCGGTCGGCCTCGGCGCTGACCGCGTGACCGTGCCCGTGACCGTGCGCATGCCCGTGCCCTTGTGCCTGTCCCGTCCCGCGCCGGTGTCCCTGCGGGGGTTCGTGCCCTGTGCCGGTTACACCCATGCCGGTCTCACCCATCGTCTCGGTCCTTCTCCTCATGCGTGATGTGCGTGATCGCCAGATCGAACAGCAGTCGCACGTGCGAGTCCGCGAGGCGGTAGTAGGCCATCCTTCCCGTACGCCGTACCTTCACCACGTTGTGGGCCCGCAGCAGGCGCAGGGCGTGGGACGCCGCGGACATGCTGTGCCCGGTGGCCGCGGCGAGGTCGCACACGCACATCTCGCCGCCTTCGAGCAGCGCCGCGATCAGCCGCAGCCGTCCGGGGTCGGACAGCAGCCCGAAGATCTGCGCCAGGTCCTCCATCGTCTCCGGGCCCGGCATGACCCGCCTGACGCTCTCCACCCGGTCCGCGTCGACCACGGGGAGCGCGCAGGAATCGGCGGTCTCGATGTCCACAACGATTGAACGGTCGTTCACATGAAGAAGTTTAGGTGACCGGACCATGCTGTCAACGACGCACCACCCCGGATGTCCGCTGAAGGGGATGGTGATGGACCGATCCGCCCAAGAGGATCTTAATTCCGCAGGTGGTGGCAGCAATTGGGCCTTCACTGTTAGGAAACCTTCTTTTATATTTACGCCACCCCCAGCAGTGAGGAGCAGCACATGCGAAGAGCGCTGACCTTCCTCGCGACGGCGTCGGTCGTCATCGGTGCCACCGTGTTCATCGCCTCGCCCGCTCAGGCGCACGGGTACATCTCGTCGCCGCCGAGCCGGCAGGCGATGTGCGCGCAGGGCCGTGTCCCCAACTGCGGCGACATCGTGTACGAACCCCAGAGCGTGGAAGGACCGAAAGGGCTGCGCAGCTGCAGCGGCGGCAACGCCCGGTTCGCCCAGCTCGACGACGAGAGCAGGCCGTGGCCCGCGACCAGCGTCGGCAACACCGTCACCTTCACCTGGTCGCTGACCGCCCGCCACTCGACGAGCACGTGGGAGTACTACATCGGCGGCACGCGGATCGCCGTCTTCGACGACCACGGCGCGCAGCCGCCGGCCACCGTCAGCCACAGCGTGAACCTCGGCGGCCGCACGGGCCGGCAGAAGGTCCTCGCCGTCTGGAACGTGGCCGACACGACGAACGCCTTCTACGCCTGCGTCGACCTCCAGATCGGTTCGGGCGGGACGCCCAGCCCGAGCCCGTCTCCGACGCCGCCGCGCACCCCCTCGCCCAGCCCGTCTCCCAGCGCCTCTCCCACGCGCAGTCCCTCGCCGACCCCGACCGTTCCGGGCGGCACCTGGGCGGCCGGTACGGCGTACAAGGTGGGAGACCGGGTCACCTACGCGGGCGTGACCTACCGGTGCATCCAGGCGCACACCGCGCTCACCGGCTGGGAGCCGCCGAACGTCCCGGCGCTCTGGCAGCGGGTCTGACCCTGAGCCCGGCTGCTCTGACGCGGACCCGTGCTCCCCGTGGGCACGGGCCCGCGTACGGCCGTACGCGATTCAGGCGACGTGGACGTGGACCTCGGCGCCGTGCGCGAAGGCCCGGGAGTACGGGCACATGCGATGGGTCTCGTCCACCAGCCGCCGGGCGGTCTCGGGTTCGACCCCCGGCAGGCGTACGGTCACGTCCGTACTGATCGTGTAGTCGTCGGCGGCGCCCCGCTTGCGCAGCGTGACGGAGGCGTCGACGGTGGCGTCGGCGGTCCGGGTGCCCTGCCGTCCGGCGACCAGGGCCAGCGAGTTGTGGAAGCACGACGCGTACGCCGCCGCGAGCAGTTGCTCGGGGTTGGTCTCCCCACCGGGCCCGCCCAGCTCCGGGGGCGCCTTGATGCGCACGTCGAGCAGGCCGTCGTCGGAGGCCACCTTCCCCAGGGCGGACGAGGCGCGGGCCGTGTAGAGGCCGTCGTACGATCCGTCGCCCCCGCGCTCGCCCCGCCGCTCCCGCCCCGGCCCGCCTTCCCGGGCCGGTCCCGGCCGCGCCGCCTCGCCGGTCCGCTCACCTGTCCGGTCCTCCGGCCGGTCGTCCGGATGCATGAGCCCGGTGAGCTCCGCCTCCACCCCGGGGCCCGAATAGTCGGGCCCCGGCGCCCGGTCGCCCGGCCGGTGAGTGAATCGCCGTATTTCCTCGCTCATCGCGTTTCCCCCGTCATGGATCGGCGGGTGGCCTACCCCCCTGACCTGCCCGATATCGGAATCCAGGGGCAAAAATTCACCTGTGCTACCGTCCCCGCAGGATCTGGGCGACGAGGAGTGGATCGGTATGAGCGGTGTTCGGTGGGGCATCCTCGGCACGGCGAACATCGCCGCCTGGGCGTTCCTCCCGGCGTTGCGCGAGGCGGGCGGCGGCACGGCCGCCGTCGTGGCGGGTCGCGACCTCGCACGGGCCGAGGCGTTCGCCGGGCAGAACGGTGTCGAGCGTGCCGTGCGCGGGTACGAGGCCGTGATCGAGGACCCGGACATCGACGCGGTCTACGTCCCGCTCCCGAACGCCCTGCACGCGCAGTGGACGATCGCCGCCCTGGAGGCGGGCAAGGCCGTGCTGTGCGAGAAGCCGCTGTGCCTGACGGCCGCGGAGGCCGAGAACGTGATCGACGTGGCTCGCCGGTCGGCCCGCCCGCTCTGGGAGGCGTTCGTCTTCCCGTTCCACCCGCAGACGGCCCGGCTGCGCGACCTCCTCGAACAGGGCGTCATCGGCGACCTGCGGGAGATCTGGTCGTCCTTCCACTTCCGGCTTGAGGGCGCGGAGAACATCCGGCTCGACGCGGCCCTCGGCGGCGGCGCCCTCTACGACGTGGGCTGTTACTCCGTACGGTTCGCGCAACTGCTGTTCGGCCGCGAGGCCGTGGCCGGTCACGCCGCCACCGTCAAGGGCGAGGCAGGGGTGGACATCGAGACCGCCGGAGTGCTCGAATTCGATCCCGGCCGCCTGCTGCTGAGCTGCAGCTTCGACCTGCCGTCCACGACGTACGCCCGGCTGGTCGGCACCGGCGGGGAGATCCGCCTGACCAATCCCTTCCACCCGAAGCCGTACGACGTGCTGGAGGTCTGGCGCGAGGAGCGGCTGGTCGAGCGGCACGAGCCGGGGGAGGGTTCGACGTTCTCCTGGGGCATCCGCCACATCCACGAGGTGCTGCGTGGCGAGGCCGAGCCCCGGCACACCGCCGTCGACGACTCCCTCGGCACCGCCCGCGCCCTGGACCTACTCCGCTGACCACACCCTGCCCCGGTCTCGAAGCCGCCTTCACCGCGCCGCCCGGCTGACCGTCAGCCGAGCTTCCGTGCGAGGGCGAGCTGGGTGAGGTAACGCTTGACGATGCGCCCGCCGTAACGGCCGTCGATGAGAGCCGCGATGCAGCCGAGCAGTCCCGTGCGGGCCTCGTCGGGCAGGGCGCGGTGGCCGGAGTAGGTATTGAGCAGGTCGAGATACTCCCGCGTCGTGTAGGCGTGGTCCCACTCGTAGCGATGGAACCGCACCGGCCCGAAGCGGCCGGAGTCGTCGATCTCGCCGCTGTCGTACGGGATGTCGTTCGCGGGCGTCAACCGCAGGCCAGGCGGCGTGGCGGGGTCCCACCGCTCGTAGCAGCGCTGCACCTCGGCGAAGAAAGCCTCGCTGCCACCGGCGACGTGCTCGGTCGAGACGACGGCCAGCAGGCCGCCCGGCCGCAACGCGTCGGCCGACCTGCTCACGCGTGTGGCCGGGTCGAGCCAGTGGAAGCTGGTGGCGGCGAAGACGACGTCGAACGGCTCCGGCGGCAGCGGCCACTCCTCGAAGGCCGCGTTGACCACCTCCACGCCGGTGAACCGGGCGAGCTTGCGGCGGGCGAGCGCCGCCATCTCGGCCCCCAGTTCGACCGCCGTGACCGCGCAGCCGCGCCCGGCGAGGGCGACCGTGGCCTGACCGGTGCCGCAACCGATCTCCAGCACCCGGCTGCCTTCGGGAATGTGCTCGAACATCGCGGCCGGGTAGCCGGGCCGCGTCCGGTCGTACAGGGCGGCGTCCTCGGTGAAGGTTCGGCGCAGCATCAGCCGGTCGTCGTCGTTCACGCCCGGCTACCAGGGCAACGGGTTTCGCGGTTGAAGAGCGCCGGCCTCGTCACACCAGGTCACGTTACCGGCCACGCTCCTGACGATCACGTGGTTATTCCGGGTGGCACCTTGATCGGCTGCACCGGCCCGGCCGGGGCCCCGAGGCGCTCTGTGCCGACGGCGCGCAGGGCGGGAGGGTTCGCGGCTCAGTCGCGTACGACACCGGCGATGACGGTGTTCACCATCTTGTGCACGGCGTCGGCCTGGGGCGGACCGCCGTCGCGGTCGGCGAACAGCAGGTGTGAGGCGCCGAGCAGCGTGGGAGCGAGCGTGTCGACGTCGGCGTCCGCCGCGATCCGGCCCAGATCGCGCTCGGCGGCGAGGTAGGCGGCGAGCATGGCCGCGGCCTCCGTCAGGAGTGGAAGGCCCTGGCCGGGCCTGGCCTGACGTAACCGGGCGCGCAGGCCGTCCCGGGAGATGATCAGGCCGACTACCGCGACGGCGACCGAACCGAACAGGTCCGTCAGCACGTCGGTGAGGTTGCCGGCGACGGTGCCGGTCCCGGCGGACTCGCGCAGAGCGGCGGCCTGCCGGTCGATCCTGGCGATGCCGTCGAGCACCAACTCGGCGAGGAAGGCGTCGAAGTCGGCGAAGTGCCGGTGCAGGACACCCTTGGCGCAGCCCGCCTCGGTGGTGACCGCCCGGCTGGTCAACCCACTCGGTCCGTCCCTGAGCAGCACGCGCTCGGCCGCGTCGAACAACTGCGTGCGTACGTCGCGGAGGGCCACTCCCGTCGGCACCGTTCGTCCCTCCTCTCCGCCACGATCGACTTTACCGGTGCCGCCTCCTCGGTCTTCGAAGCTGGAGGACCGAGTGTGCGACTCCACCACCGTGGACGGATACGAAGGTCAGGTCGTCGCCGGGTCTGCTACTCGGTGAACAACTCCTGGGCCGAGGTGACGGTGACGGCCCGGCGTACCCAGGTCCGCAACTGGTCCAGATCCTGACAGCGGCGGATCCGCTCGCGGACGTCGTCGGGAACCTCCAGACCCCGGGCCTCCAGCACGTTGAGGATCGCGTCGCTCTCGCCTTTGGCGAGCCAGTGGGAGAAGTACTTCTCGCCGAGGCGCTCGAAGTCCTGAATGGTGGTCACCATCTCCTCCAGACGCTTGGTCGTCACTATGGGTAGCGAGTTGAATGCTTCCCACCCGGGCGGCCGTGAAGGGCGGGTCGGTTCGAAAACAACGCCGGGGTGAACGCCGTTGACGAGTGGGCATGTGCCCACTATAAGTGGGCACATGCCCACTTTTGAAGGTGCCCCCCACAAGGCCAGGCAGATGGCGGAGTCGTTCGGTGAGGACGCCGAACGGTACGACCGCACCCGGCCCGCCTATCCCGAGGCCATGGTGGAGCGGATCGTCGCCGCCAGTCCCGGGCCCGAGGTCCTCGACGTCGGCTGCGGCACCGGCCTCGCGGCACGGCAGTTCCGGTCGGCGGGCTGCCGGGTGCTCGGCGTCGAACCCGACGCGCGGATGGCCGCCTTCGCACGCCGCGGCGGGATCGAGGTCGAGGTCGCGACGTTCGAGGCCTGGCACCCCGCCGGCCGGACGTTCGACGCGGTCGTCGCCGGGACGGCCTGGCACTGGGTCGATCCGGTCGCCGGCGCGGTCAAGGCCGCCGAGGTGCTGCGTCCCGGTGGCCGGCTGGCGGCGTTCTGGCACGTGTTCGAGCCGCCGCCCGCCGTGTCGGAGTCCCTCGCCGCGGTCTACCGGAAGGTGTTGCCCGGCTTCCCGCCACAGGACGGCGCGCGTCCGAAGTCGGCCCTCGACGGATACCGGCCGCTGCTGAACAAGGCCGCCGACGGCATCCGGGAGGTGGGCGCGTTCGGCGAGCCCGAGGAGTGGCGGTTCGACTGGCAGCGGTTCTACACGCGCGATGAGTGGCTGGACCAGTTGCCCACGTCCGGCCTGCTGACCCGGCTCCCGCCGGACACGCTGTCGGAGATGCTCGCCGAGGTCGGGGCCGCGATCGACGCGATCGGAGGCGGCTTCACCGTCGCCTACGTCACGGTGGTGGTCACCGCCGCGCGCCTCTGACCCGTACGGCGAAATGTCCGGAGACGGAGGTGATGCTCATCGAGACGGCACCCGGCCGCCATCGGGAACTCAACTCGGTGTAATGGCGCGTGGTCAGGTTCGGGTCGTAGGACGCCTCCCGACACCCGAGGAGAACCATGCGCCGGCGACTCGGCCTTATCGTCGCACTCGTCCTGACCCTTCTCACCCTCGTCGTTCCCGCCGCGGCGGCGTCGCGGCCGCTGGTGGTCGCTCATCGCGGCGCGTCGGCGTACGCGCCCGAGAACACCGTCGCCGCGTTCCGGCTGGCCCGTGACCAGGGCGCCGACATGTTCGAACTCGACGTGCAGGAGACCGCGGACCATCACCTGGTGCTGATGCACGACACGACGCTCAGCCGTACGACCGACGTGGAGAAGGTCTTTCCCGGCCGGTCGCCGTGGCGGGTCGGCGACCTCACGCTGGCCGAGATCCGCGGGCTGGACGCCGGCTCGTGGTTCTCCCGGAAGTACGCGGGAGAGCGGGTGCCGACACTCGGCGAGACGCTGCGCGAGATGCGCGGCAGCGGGCTCGGGTTGCTGCTGGAGATCAAGGAGCCCCGGCTCTACCCGGGAATCGAGGCCCGGGTGGCCGAGGAGATCGGGCGTGACACGGGCTGGCGGGGCCGGATCGTGGTGCAGTCGTTCGACTGGGAGTCGATGCGCCGGTTCCACCGCCTCGTGCCCGGGGTGCCGATCGGCCTGCTGGGCACGCCGCCGGTCGCGGACCTGCCCCGCCTGGCGGCGTTCGCCGACCAGATCAACCCGCCGTACGCCGGTGTCACGGCCGGCTACGTCCGCCGCGTCCACAGGCTGGGGATGAAGGTCCTCGCGTGGACGGTGGACGCGCCCGCCGCCGTACGCCGCCTGACCGGCGCGGGTGTGGACGGCATCATCACCAACAGGCCGGACGTCGTACGGGAGGTGGCCGGTTGATGGTGTTGGCCTGACCCGGACGCGGGCAGATGTCCCTCCCGCCTGTTGAAGGGAGCAGCCCATGGGACGCGGCGTGGACTTCGCCAGAGCCGAGTCGCTGGACGACGTCGAACAGGAGCTCACCGAGGCCGAACGCGAACGGCTGCGCGAGATCACCGAGGAGCGCGACGAGAACGCCGGTTAGCGCGGAGCGGGTCGTCCCGCTTCCGGAGGCCGTACGCCGGGCCGGTGCGGCCCTCGCGCATCTGGGCCTGACGCCCGACCTGGTGGACATGGGCGAGGGCCGTGAGCCGGCCGCCTGGCACTGCCGCCTGCGGGGGCCGGACGGTGTCCCGGCGCCGTCGGCGGAGGGCATGGGCAAGGGACGGCGCGCGGAGGCCCGTGCCGGCGCCCTGTTCGAGGCGCTGGAGCACTACCTGACGGGCCCGGCGCTGTTCGACCCGGCGGCGGTGGAACCCGTCGAACCGGCCAGGATCGCGGCCGGGCCGCTGCGGGCGGACGCGTCCGCCGTCCTGCTCGACGGCCGATGCGCCGCGCCGCTGGCCTGTCACCGGTATCAGGGACCCGGGGGCGCCGTCCCGGTGCCCCTGTTCCTGTCCGCCCCCTGGTACGTCGAGGCGGACGCGGCGCGGCTGCGCGAGCGGGCCGGTGACGCCCACGACTACACCGGTCTGATGAGGTACAGCTGCAACAGCGGATCGGCCGTGGGCGTCACCGCGACGGAGGCGCTGCTGCACGCCCTCAACGAGACGATCGAACGCGACGCGCTCTCCCTGCTGCTGGTGCGCGCCTTCCTCGGCACGGGCGAACGGCCGTCGGTCGTCGATCCGCGCACCCTGCCGCCCGAGCTCGCCCGCGCCCACGCCGTGGCCGGTCAGGTCACCGGAGCGCCCGTCCACCTGCTTGACATCACCAGCGATTTGATGGTCCCCACCATGCTCGCCTACGTCGCGCCGACGCCGGACCGCCCGCACCGGCGCGGAGCCGGAACCTCCCTGAGCCCCGCTCACGCCGCATGGCGGGCGCTCACCGAGCTTGTGCAGACCACCGTGGGCGAGCGAATCCAGCGCCGGGGGGACGCGGAGCGGCTCGCCCGGTATCCCGAACTGCTGGCGTGCGGGCGTTTCGACCTCACCGAGCATCTGCGTGCGGCCCGTACGGTTCCCTTCCCTGAGGACGGAGCGCGGCCGGGCCGTCCCCGGGACCAGCTCCGCGAAGTGGCCGCCCGCCTCGGCGCGCGCGGCTACACACCGCTCACGCGTACGGTGGCCGTTCTCCCCGGGCGGATAACGGCCGTGCACGTCGTCGTGCCGGGCCTGGAGCGCTTCATGCTGGTCGTGGAGGGCAACCTCGTCCTGCCCGGCCCCCGGGGGCGGGCCGCCGCGCGGGGGCCCGCCGATCTACCGAGGGCTTGACCTGCCCGCGCGCACATGTACGAGCACTTTCCCACACCATGCAGATGTCCTTCTTACTCTCCGGGGAGGGCGGTTCGCATGATGGCATTGTGGAAAGGTCGAGGTGGCATCGACGGCGCAGCTCGAGGACCTCGGTGGTGCTGGGGATCCTGTTCCTGGCATTGGGGCTGCTGTTCCTGTGGTGGGTCAAGCAACCGACGCTGCCGGAAACGTCGGCGCGCATCAAATCGCTGAACGTCGCGACGCTCATAAGCCTGGCGACCGGCGCCGTGGGCCTGGTCAACGGGATCCTGCCGCTCATGTCCCGGTGGTTCAGGTCCAGTGGACCGCCACCGGCCCTCACCCGCAGCGATGTCGACACCGCCAAGGACGCCCTCGCCGGCCTCGTGTCCGAGCAGTGGAAGGACGAGACGCTCCTGAGGTCGCTGGCGGACCCCGAGCCCATTCCGGTGCCGTGGCGGTCGACGGAGCACGCCGAGCTGATGGACCACCCCCGCCTGATCGCCAAGGACTTCGTCAGCTTCCCCAGCCTGAACGCGGACCTCGCCGGCATGGCGGCCGACTTCCGCGCACTGCGATGCCGCCGCCTGGCCGTCATCGGGGGCCCGGGATCGGGCAAGACGACCCTCGCCGTGCAACTGCTGATGGAACTGCTCCGGACCCGGCTCCCCGATGAGCCCGTTCCGGTGCTGCTGTCGGCGGCGCGCTGGGACACCGAGGTCCATCCCCGATTACAGGACTGGCTGGCCGACTGCCTCGCCGTCGACTATCCCGCGCTGACGGCGGACGAGTTCGGCCCCGACGCGGCGAGGACGCTGGCGGCGCGCGGCGAGGTCCTGCCGGTCCTCGACGGCCTGGACGAACTGCCGGGGCAGGCGCGGGCAGGGCTGCTCCTGGCGCTCAACCACTCGATGGGCGACCACGACCAGTTGATCCTTACCTGCCGTACGGAGCAGTTCGCCGAGTCCGTCGACCTGCTGGGAAACGTGCTCACCGCGGCGGCGGTCATCGAGCCGGGGGAGATCACCGCGGAGACGGCCGCCGACTACCTCCAGGCGTGCCTGCCGCCCAGGCCGCAGTTCGCCTGGGTGCAGGTGCTCGACGCACTGAGAAAGGGGAACGCACCCGCCCTGGCCGAGGTCACCGCGACCCCGCTGGGCCTGTGGCTCGTCCGCTCCGCCTATGTCGTCACCCGCCAGCACCCCGCGCCGCTGCTCGACCTCGGGCGGACGGACGCGGCCCGTCTCTGACGACCACCTGTGCGACCGGTTCATCCCCGCCCTCGTGGGTGCGCGTACGCCCGCCGCGGACGCGGCCGAGCCGTTCCGGCCCCGGCACGCCTGGGACCCGGACCACGTGCGCCACTGGCTCGCCTACCTGTCGGGCCAGATCCTGGTCCTCGGAGAGGACACGCGGAACGTCGCCTGGTGGCGTCTGGCGCGGTACGCCTCCACCGGGATGGTCCGGCTCATGGTCAGCCTCGTCAGCGGGATTCTGGTGGCAATCCTGATCACGGCGGTGACGCACACACCGTCCGTCGGAGTGGCGACCGGCCTGCTGTCCGCGATCGCCGTGTTGCTCATGACGAGGTCGTGGTTCACCGAGCCGCCGGGCCACGCCGGCTTCCAGGTGCGCGGACGGATGTCCCTGCTCGGCCGTACCTTGGCGGCCGCCGTGGTCGCCGGCCTGCTGGGCGCGCTGGTGGGCTGGCTGTCGAGCGGCCACAAACCCGACGGGGCGCTCAAGATCGGAGTGCTGTCCGGGCTCACATACGTGCTCACCGTCGGCCTGATCCGGTGGGTCGAGCATCCGACCAGCAGCACGACGGCGCGCTCCCCCCGGTCGACCTGGCGCGCCGACCGCAACCTCACGCTCATCCGGGCGCTGTGCGGGCTGGGCGTCGGTCTGACGGTCGCAGCCGTCGGCCTGGTGGCCAAGCTGAATCCGCCGGCCGTGCTCGCGGGCGGCCTGCTGCTCGGGCCGCTGTTCGGGCTCATACTCGGCAGCCACCACGCCTGGCTCGCCTACACGCTGACGATCCCCCGGCTCGCCAGGCGCGGACGGCTGCCGCTGCGCGCCATGTGCTTCCTCGACGACGCCCACCGCCTGGGCCTGCTGCGCACCGAGGGGCCGTTCTACCAGTTCCGCAACGTCGAGTTGCAGCGGCGCCTGGCGCGTGACCACATATTCGAGCGTAAGGACTCGCCATGACCGAACCGACGAACGCCCGGTTCCCGGCCCGTGACCTGTGCGGGACGATGCTGGTGCACCGCAGGCTGCTCAACGAGAGCATGACCTATCGGGCGCGGCGCGCGGCGATCGAGACCCGGGCCCTGCGGTACGAGCAGGGGCGGCGCGCCCCCGTCCGGACCGAGGTGCTGACCATCCCGGTCGTCGTGCACGTGGTGCACGACCGGGCCGTGCCGGCCGACGACATCGCCGACGAACAGATCCACAGCCAGATCGAGGCGCTCAACCGGGACTTCCGCGCGGCGAATCCGGACGTGGCCAAGGTGCCGGACGTGTGGAAGGCCCTGGTGGCGGACGCCCGGGTGGAGTTCCGCCTGGCCACGCGCGGGCCCGACGGCGAGCCCGCGACGGGGATCGTGCGCGTCGCCACCGACCGGCACGACTTCACCGTGGACGACGGCGTGAAGTCGGGCGCCACCGGAGGGTCGGACCCGTGGCCGAGCGACGAGTACCTGAACCTGTGGGTGTGCCGGCTTCGCGGGGGCCTGCTCGGGTACGCCCAGTTTCCCGGCGGCCCGCCGCAGACCGACGGCGTCGTCATCCTCAACACGGCCTTCGGGACGACGGGCACGGCGGCCCACCCCTTCGACGGCGGCCGCACGGCGACCCACGAGATCGGCCACTGGCTGGACCTCTACCACGTCTGGGGAGACGACGACGGCGCCTGCACGAGCGACGACAAGGTCGCCGACACGCCGAACCAGGCGGACGCGAACTACGGGCTGCCGGCTTTTCCCCGCGTCACCTGCGGCAACGGCCCGAACGGCGACATGTTCGTGAACTACATGGACTACACCGACGACGCCGGCATGTTCATGTTCACCCGGGGGCAGGCCGCGCGGATGAACGCCTGCCTGGAGGGCGTGCGGGCCTCTTTCCTCGTCTCGCCGGCGGCGAAGGAGGCACCCGCGAAAGAGGCGCCCGCCAAGGAGGAGCGCCTCACGCGGGCGATGCCGGAGACGTGGCGTCCCAGCCACGACGGGGACGTGGAGCGGCTGCTCCAGGACAGCGAGCGGCTGACCACCGAGGTGCTGAACGACATCCGCGCCGCGATCGGCATGGTCGGCGGCCACCCGGACGGGTGAGCCCGTGACGGAACCGGACATCGGCATCGTGGGGGAGTGGCTGCACTCCTACGAGGAGGACACCGGCGACGCGGAGGTCTACCGCCCCGCGCGCCATCCGTTCCGGCCCTCTCGCCGTCCGCGCCGGGGCCTGGAGTTCCGGGCGGACGGCACGTTCGTCGAGCTCCGCCCTGGCCCCGCCGACCGCCCGCGGCCGGTGACGGGCCGCTGGCACGCGCGGGAGAGCGGCGTGCGCGTCGTCTTCCCCGAAGGCGGGCGCGTCGACCTCACCGTGCTGTCCTGCCAGGACGGCGTGCTGACGATCGCGAAGTGACGGGAGACGCCGTGGACATCGCCGATGAGGTCCGGGAGAAGGGCCTGCGCCACGCCAGGGCGGCAGCCGTAAGGTATCGCCGCAGCGGCACGGTCCGGGACGAGGTGCGCCGCAGGCAGAGTGAGGGCGACGCCTTCCCCGACTCGCCGGACCTGCTCGCGGCCCGTGCCGCCCGGCTCGTCCAGCGTCAGGGAGTGCCGGTCGAGGCAGTGATGGAGGCCACCCGGGGCGTCCGCCTGGACCGGCCCGCGATGCACGAGCGCATCCTCGGCGTCGCCAAGGACCTCCAGGCGTGGAGCTTCCTGCCGCGCGGGGCTCGGGCGGCCCGCACCGTCGCCAGGATCTCGGTGAGCGAGAACGGCCGGGAGCTGCCGATCGGCACCGGCTTCCTGGTCTCGCCCCGGCTGCTGCTGACCAACCACCACGTCCTCCCCTGCCCGGAGGCCGTACGGCAGGCGTTCGCCGAGTTCGACGCCCAGGTCGGCGTGGACAACACGCCTGAGGTGGCCAAGCGGTTCACCCTCGATCCGGACGCGTTCTTCGTGGCCGACGAGGGCCTCGACTTCGCCCTCGTCCTGGTCGCTCCCGAGGCCGGCGGACGGCCGGCGGGGGAGATCTTCGGCTGGAACACGCTCAGCGCGCAGCCGGGCAAGCTCGTCATCGGCGAGCCGGTGAACATCGTCGGCCATCCCGGCGGCCGGTTGAAGGAGATCTCCATCCGGGAGAACCGGCTGGAGGTCCGTCTGGACGACTTCCTGCAATACCAGACCGACACGGAGCCGGGCAGTTCGGGCTCGCCCGTGTACAACGACCAGTGGGAGGTGACGGCGCTCCACCATGGCGGCGTGCCGAGGACCGACGACCAGGACCGCATCCTCCGTCGCGACGGCCAGGTCTGGCAGGCCGGTGACGGCGACGACGCCGTGGACTGGGTGTCCAACGAGGGCGTGCGCGTCAGCTCGATCCTGCGGCACCTGGTCACGCTGCGGCTCGACGGCGCGTGGACGGCGCTGCTCGCGGAGATGGGGCCGGAGTCGGGGCTCCAGGACGGCCGCGCCGCAGGGTCGGCTCCCACCGCGTCACCCGTGACGGCGCCGGCGGGGCCGGCGGAGTCCGCGGCCACGCGGCCGGTCATGCGGGGCTCGTCAGAGGCCACCACGGTGTCTCCTGACGAGCCCGGCACGACGGGGCTCTCCGCGGACTCCGCGGCGTTCGGGGGTGCCCTGCACCTGGTGTTCCTGCACGGCCGAGGCCAGCAGGGACGCGACCCCGAGCACCTGCGCCGTTACTGGACGGCGGGCCTGAACGGCGGGCTGACCCGGGCGGGACTGCCCACGATCACCCCGGGGGACGTCTGCTTCCCCTTCTACGGCGACCGGCTCGCCGAAGCCCTGCGGCCCTCCCGCCCCGCGCCGCACTCCCTTGAGGAGATCTTCGCCGACCCGGTCGACGCGGCGGCTCCCGTGCTCTACGGCACGAGACGGCTGTACGAGCAGCTGATCGTGGAGGCCGCGGCCAGGGCCGGGATGCCCGGAACCCGGCCGACGGGTGGGGAACGGGCGGACCTGGTGCACGGTGGGTTGAGCTGGCTGGCGGCCGTCACCGACCTGGACCGGCTCGCCATCGCCGCGATCTTCGCGGACGTGGCCGCCTACCTGGGGGACGAACGGGTCCGGGAGGCCGTGCTGGACACGGTGCTGCGGGAGACGCCCCGCGGTCCGCTGGTGATCGTCAGCCACAGCCTGGGCACGGTCGTCGCGCTGGACCTGCTCATCCGCCTCGGCCCGGCCGTGAACGTCGGCCTGCTCGTCACCGCGGGCAGCCCGCTCGGCCTCGACACCGTGTACCGGAGCCTGCTCGCCGGCGGCCCGAAGCGTCCCGGCCAGGTGGCCCACTGGTTCAACGCGTGGTGTCCCACCGACCCGGTCACCGTCGGATGCCCGCTCGACGACGATTGGCAGGGCGAACTCGTCGAGACGTGCGTCACCAACCCCTTGAGCCGGGTGCACGACGTGGAGGAGTACCTCGCGCACCCCGAGGTCGCACGCGAGATCGGCGCGGCCCTCCCCGCCGCGTACGCCCGCGGTCAGAAGGCGTAGCGGACCCGGCAGTACGGCAGCCTCTCGGCGATCAGGCCGGTGAGCGCGGTGACGTAGCGGCCCTTGTGGCCGGTCTTGTAACGGACGTTCCATCCGCCGGTCTGCGAGCGCTTGGGCTGCTGGAGGTCGGGACGCCACAGCACCTCCTCGGCCTTGGGATGCCAGCCGAGGTTGACCTCGTGCAGGCGGTCGTTGTGCGTGAGGAAGATGACCTCGGCGGCGAGCTGCGCGCGCGCCGCCGGGCCCAGCGCGTCGTCGAGCTGCCCGAGCAGCTCGGCCCAGTCCTCCAGCCAGCCGTCCCGTACGACGACGGGGCTGAAGTTGACGTGCACCTCGTATCCCGCCTCGACGAAGTCGTCGATGGCCGCGATGCGGTCGGCGACGGGCGAGGTGCGGATGTCCAGCAGCTTCGCGTCCGCGGCCGGCATCAGGCTGAACCGGACGCGCGTACGGCCGCGCGGGTCCCAGCCGAGCAGGTCGCGGTTGACGTACTTGGTCGCGAAGCTCGCCTTGGCGTTCGGCAGGTCGCGGAACAGGTCGACGAGGTCGCGCACGTTGTCCGAGACGGTCGCGTCCACCGAGCAGTCCGAGTTCTCGCCGATGTCGTACACCCAGGCGTGCGGGTCGACCTGGTTGGGCTCGGGCTTGACGCCCTGCCGTCCCGCGTGCCGGGCGAGATAGCCGGTGATCTTGTCGATGTTCGCGAACACCGTGATCGGGTTGCTGTAGCCCTTGCGGCGCGGCACGTAGCAGTACGCGCAGGCCATCGCGCAGCCGTTCGCGGTGGAGGGCGCGATGAAGTCGCTCGACCGGCCGTTGGGCCGCGCGGTGAGCGACTTCTTGACGCCGAGGACCAGAGCCTCCGTCTTGATCCTGACCCAGCGGGAGACGTTCGACTCGTCCCCGTACAGCTCGGGGATCCGGTGGTGCGACTCGATCTCGACGCGCTCGGCGTCGGGGAACCGCTGGAGGATCTCCTTGCCGCGCGGCAGTCCGGCCGCGGCGGGCTCGACGTAGAGGCGGCGGATGTCCAGGAGCCGGTGGCCTTCGTTCACCTGGGTGTAACAACCTGGCGGTGGCGTGACTTCCCAGGTCAGGGGGCATATGCGGGCTGGTCGAGGGGGCACGCGTACGCCGTCCTCGCGGCCAGCGTCCAGGTGCGGACGGCGGTCCCGCAGCGGCGGCAGCGCTCGCGTTTGTAGACCCAGCGCTCGTCCGGCGCGTCCGGGTCGCTGACCACCTGCCCCGCGTCGCGGCCCAGCGCGAGACAGCGCACGGCGGTGTCCCAGAGCCGCCCCGCCGCCTCCGCGCCGATGCCGGCGGCGCGGGGATCGAGGCCCGTGAGGAAGAGCAGCTCCGCCCGCCAGGCGTTGCCGATCCCGGCCCACACCCGCTGGTCGAGCACGGCCGCGCCGACCGGGGCGGGGGCCGCGAGCAGGCGCCGTACGGCGTCCTCCCGGTCGGCGTCCCCGCGCAGGGGGTCGGGGCCGGTCGCGGCCCTGAGCGCGCGAAGCCTCCCCTCGTCGAGCGGTTCGCACCGCATCGGGGCGATCAGGTCGAACGCCACCTCGCCGGTGGCCAGGCGAAGCCGGGTGCCCCGGCGCGGCTCGGCCGAGGGGTCGTCGTACCGCAGGAAGAGGCCGCGCATGCCGAGGTGGACGTGGATGGGCGGGGCGCCCTCCAGCCAGTAGAGCAGGTGCTTGCCGAGAGCCTCCACGCGCTCGACGGCCCTGGCGTCGTACGGCGCCGCGTCGAACCTGCCCTGGGGGCTGATGGCCCGGACCACGCGCCCGGCGAGCGCCTCGTGCTGCTCGCGTGCGTGACGATGGACCAGATGCCCTTCCGGCATGCCCTGGCCCTACCCGCCCCGCCTCCGAAGTCACCCCGGGTCGTCCCGCCGGAGAGCGGCGGGGGCGGGTGGCGGGTGACCAGCGCGAGCGGGATACCCCGCGAGTAGGATGCCACGGTCCGGAAAGACGTAGATCCACCTGGGAAAGGGCGGCACGTGGCGCAGAAGGTGATACTGGTTGACGACCTCGACCACTCCGAGGGCGATGACGTGGCGAGACGGGAGTTCCCGCTGCTGAACCGGACCTTCGCCATCGACCTGTGCGACGAGAACCACAAGCGACTGAACGAGGCGCTCGCCTTCGTCGAGGAAGTCCTGGAGAACGCCCGTGAGGTGAAGCAGGCGTCGCGCGCGAAGAAGGCGGCGGACGCGTCGCCGCGCCTGCGCGGTCACACGCTCACCGACGTCCGCGAGTGGGCCCGTGAGCAGGGGCTGGAGGTGCCCGCGCGCGGGAAGGTGCCCGACGAGATCCTCGAACGGTTCGTCGCGGCCCACCCCGGCGCCGCTCCGGAGGAGACCCCGGAGGAGCCGTCCACCCACGGCGCGGATTCGGACATTTCGGGATAAACGACGCATAAGTGGACTTAGAATGCCCCATTGCTCACAATGGGGCATCAAACACGGTAAATCACCGTTTATCGGTCATTCGGCCTGGAAACCATGCAAGCGCGGGGTGATGGCGGCTTAACGGTCAAACTCAACGACATAGCACTCTGGAGTGCATGTCGTGCAATCAGGCAGTTGATCCTTTAGAGGGGGACACGAATGCCCAAGCTCAAGAAGGTCATCGCCGGATTCGCATTCTCCACCGCGCTCGCCGGTGGCGCTCTCGCGGTGAGCGCCGCGGCCGCGGCCGCGGCGACCGCTCCAACCGAATACGGTTACTCGAGCCCGGGCGAAGAACTGTTGTTCAACAACACCTTCGACAACAGCTTCAACAACTGGCGCAACACCGCTCGGACCCCCTGCGGCACCACCGGGTACGGCGACGGCTACACCACCGTGGGTGTCAACAACACCTTCGACAACAGTTTCAACGACTGGCGCAACGCCTCCTCCTTCGGGGAGCCGTGCGGCAGTGTCATTCCCTCCTGGAATGACTGCTGGTGGGACAACTGTCTCTGGGCCAACGCCATCTGGGGACCCGACTGCCGCGAGCGTTGCGGCCGTTGCGACTAGACACCGGTGGAAGGTGCCCCTCCGCGCCGGTGGAGCGCGTGGAGGGGCACCGGCCGCCGGTCGTGCGGCGCCCCGGCACCACACGGCAGGGCGTGCGTCGGGCGCCGCGGTTCGGCGGGATCGCGTCGCGCGTACGTTCGGCTCCCTGACGGGGGCCGAGGAGAACTATCGTGACCATCATGGATAACCCCCCCGAGCGTGGCGACTCGCAGATGTCGCACCTGCGTGCCTCGGACAGCAACAGGGAGCAGGTCGCCGCCCTGCTCGGCGAGGCTCTGAGCAACGGTCAGCTGAGTCACGAGGAGTACTCCGAGCGCCTGGACACCCTCTACCAGGCGAAGACCGTGGGAGAGCTCGACGTGCTCACCCACGACCTGCAGGTCGACCGGCGCCGTCCGGCCGCGACCCCGGTGTCCTACCATCCCGACGCGACCTCCGAGCCCGAGAGCGTCGTCGCCGTCTTCGGCGGCGCCGTACGCAAGGGCCGCTGGAGGGTACGGCGGCGGACCAAGGCGCTCGCCGTCTTCGGCGGGGTGCAGTTCGACCTGACCTCCGCCGAGTTCGAGGCGAAGGAGGTCGAGATCACGGTCAACGCGATCTTCGGCGGCGCCGAGATCATCGTGCCCGAGGGGGTCGAGCTGCGCTGCCACGGGACCGGCATCTTCGGCGGCTTCGACGTGCAGAACGGCCCGGACATCGATCCCTCCGCGCCGGTGGTCGTGGTGCGGGGCCTGGCGTTGTTCGGCGGGGTGAGCGGCAGGGCCGGGCGCAGGCGCGGCCGCTGAACCGCGCCTCTCCGGGGAACGGCGGGCCGGCACGGGCCGTCCGCGACGGATCACCGCCTCCCGATGAGGCGGCGGTGATCCCGCCCGGATCTCGCCGGTGCGCTCGCCAGTGGTCTGGCCGGTGTGCTCACCGGCGGCCGAGTTCACCCTTGACGACCTTGCCCAGCCGGTTCTTGGGCAGCTCCGGCACGAAGCGCACCTGCCGGGGCCGCTTGTGGACGGACAACTGGGTGGCGACGAAGTGCACGAGCTCGTCGGCCGGGACCGCGTCCGCCACGACGTAGGCGTGGATCTGCTCCCCGAGATCGTCGTCGGGGGCGCCCACGACGGCGGCCTCGCGCACCGCCGGATGCGCCAGGAGAGCGTCCTCCACCTCGGCGGCGCTCACCTTGAAGCCGCCGGTCTTGATGAAGTCGGTCGACGCCCTGCCCATGATCCGGTGGACGCCGCCGGGCCCGACGACCGCCAGGTCGCCGGTGCGGAACCAGCCGTCGGCGGTCCTCGAGGCCGCCGTGGCCTCCGGCGCGTTGGTGTATTCCGTGAACAGGCTCGGCCCCCGCACCTCCAGCTCGCCCAGGGCGGAGCCGTCATGGGGCAGGAGGTCGCCGTCCTCCGCCACCAGCCGCGTCTCCACGCCGGGCAGGGCGGTCCCGACCCAGCCGGGCGTCTGGTCCTCTCCCGCCCGGCCGCTGAGCGTGACCAGGGTCTCGGTCATCCCGTACCGGTTGAGCAGGGCGTGCCCGGTGAGGGCTCGTACATTCTCGAACAGGGCAGGCCGGAGCGGAGCGCTGCCGGAGACCAGCAGCCTGGCGCCGCGCAGGGCCCGCGCGGACTCCGGGTCCTCGCAGACCCGCGACCACACGGTGGGGACCCCGAAGTAGACCGTCCCCGGCGCCCCGGCGTACGCGCGGGGGGCCGGCCGTCCCGTGTGCACCAGGGCCGAGCCGGTGTGGAAGGCGCCGAGCACGCCGAGGATCAGGCCGTGGACGTGGAACAGCGGCAGCCCGTGGACCAGCGTGTCCTCCTCGGTCCACGCCCACGCCTCGGCGAGCGCGCCGAGGTTGGCCGTAATGGCGCCGTGCGAGATCCGCACGCCTTTCGGGCGGCCCGTCGTGCCGCTGGTGTAGAGCACCAGAGCGGTGGAGCCGGGCTCCGGGCCGGGGAAGGAGGTCTCCGCGCCCGCGACGTCGTCCACGGGGACGACGGGGACGCCGAGGGCGCCCGGGTCCGCCAGCGCGCCCTTCGCCGCCAGCATGAGCGCGGGAGCCGAGTCGCGGAGGATGTGGTCGCGCTCCATGGGCCCGGCGTCGGGGGGCACCGGGACGACCGGGACGTTCGCGAGCAGTCCCGCGACCACCGCGATCACGGTGTCCATCGTCGGCGTGGCGTGGACGGCGACCGCGGAGGCGCCCGCGATCCCGCCGGCCACGGCGCTCGCGGCGCGCAGCAGCTCGGCGGGCGCCAGTGCGTCGTCCCCGAGCCGTACGGCGGCGGCGCCGTCTCTTCCGGCCGCCTGTCGAAGTCCTTCCAGCATGGCCTGCGTCACCTTTCGTCGGTACTTCGAGGGTGGCACGGAAGGCATGCGCCGGGCGGAGTGCCGTACTGCCGAGGGCGGCCGCGCGTCCGCGCGTTCACCGGGATCGTGCCAGTAGTGGGACGGAGGGCCGGAGCCGGGCCGCTGCCGCTCGTGGATTCGCGCCCGCTCCGATCCGCCGGCAGCGGCAGTATAGGCGGCCTCCTCCCGCGCGCCGGGCATGGCGGCCTCCCGGCGTCCGCGGCGTATTCTCGCGCCGGACAGCCGGAGGCCGGCCCTCCCGCGAAGGCGAGGGCCGGCCGTATGGGGTGATCAGGACCCGGACGGGGCCGGGGCGTCGGTGGGCGTCGGCTCAGGGGTGGGAGACACGGTGTCGGCAGGCGTCTCCGCCGGGGCGCTCGGGGTGGTCGGGACGGTCGGGGTGTCGGTCGGCGCCGTGGGCGTCACCGTCGGCGTCGGGCAGGGCTCGGGAGTGCGCCAGGCGGGCTTGCCGGAGCGCCAGTGCGGGAAGTACGGCGAGATCTTGCCGAGGTTCCACAGCTTCTTGCTCGGCCGGGAGAGATCGAAGACGTAGGCGGCCGCCGCGGTCTCCCCCTGAGAGGCGGCGGGTGACGGTTCGGTCTTCGGCGCGACGGTGTCCGCCTGCCCCGGTACGGCGGGGGCCGCCGGAGCCGTCGACGTCTGCGGATCGGGCGTGGGCGTCTCCCCGGGGGGAGCCGGCGTGCTCTCGGGAGGCGTGGGCGTCGCGTCAGGGGGAGTGGGGGTGGTTTCGGGAGGAGTCGGTGTGCTCTCGGGTGGCGTGGGGGTCTCCTCGGGAGGCGTGGGCGTGCTTTCCGGGGGAGTGGGCGTGGCTTCGGGCGGGGTCTGCGGAGCGGGCTCCGCGGCGACCACGGAGACCCAGGCGTCCTGCCGGATCTCGCCACCGCGGCGGCCCGTGAACACCCGCGTCGAGTCGTCGACGGAGTACGACCGCTCGAAGCCGTCCTGGCTCCGGATGGTGACCGAGCCCTCGGCCACGGCGACGGCCTGCCCGGTCTGGGTGAACACCGTGACGGTGTCGCACCTGTTCCTGGCCGGCACGACCATCTGGCCGTGCAGTACGCCGAGGAACGGGCCCACCAGAGGCACCTCGGTGGTGGTCTCGGCCGGGAGGTCCACCGGCGTGGGGGTGATCGTCACGGTGGCCGTCACCACGGGCTCCGGAGCGTCGGCCGGCGGGGTGACGGGAGCGGCGGAGGCCGCCGCCACTCCGACTCCGCCGGTCGCGGTCAGCACGAACGCGGTGGCGAGGATCATGGGGTGGGAGATGCGCCTGCGTGGTCCGCCCGGGCCGGACGATTGTCCTTCCTTCGGGCGGCGGGGGTTGGTCGGCGTCACCGTTCCTCCATATCGTGCGGTGTGATGGTTTCCGCCGGACTGGCGGCGGCCGGAGCGCGTTGCTCCGCTACCCGACAGTGGCGATCGTTATATTTGTTGTCAAACCGTGTCTCTTCCGTGGGTTTGTGGAGACCTTTCCCATCTAGCCCGAATCCATGCGGACCGATCTGCGGCAGGGCGGCGGGCCGGCGGCTTTTCGGCAGGTCGGAAGGGTGGAAAGCGAAGTGAAAAATCTTCGTACGGCTCTGCCGCCCGGTCACGACTCCGGTGACGCACCGGCCAGGCGCGCGTACGGCCCGCCCGCCCGCAGCAGGTCGGCGTGACCGCCGGCCTCCACGACCCGGCCGGCTTCCAGCACGAGGATGAGATCGGCGTCCAGCACCGTGCTCAACCGGTGCGCGATGACGACGCGCGTCATGTCCAGCCCGGCGAGGTTGGCCTCGATCGCCGCCTCCGTCGCCGTGTCGAGGTGGCTGGTGGCCTCGTCCAGGAGCAGCAGCCTCGGCCTGGACAGCAGGGCCCTGGCCAGGGCGATCCGCTGCCGCTGCCCTCCGGACAGGCCGCCCCCCTCGGCGAGCAGGGTGCCGTACCCCATCGGCATGGCCGTGATGTCGTCGTGCACGCAGGCGAGGCGGGCCGCCTCGGCGATCTCCTCGGCCGACGCGCCCGGCGCGTTCAGCGCGATGTTCTCGGCGATCGTGCCGGTGAACAGCACGGGTTCCTGCGGCACCACCGCGAACTGGCGGCGAAGCGCGCCCGGGTCGAAACGGGAGGCGGGGACGCCGTCGTAGCGGATCTCGCCCTCGGCCGGGGCGAAGAGCCCGAGCAGCACCCGGGCCAAGGTGGTCTTGCCCGAGCCCGACCGGCCAACCAGGGCGACCTTCCGGCCCGCCGGCACCTCCACGCTGACGTCCCGCACCACCCAGGGCGCCTCCGCCGTGTACCGGAAGCCCACGCCCTCGGCGCTGACGCGGCCGCTCACCTCGGTGGTCACCGCGCCCGGGGGGACCGCCTCCGCCTCGGCGTCCCAGACGTCGGCCAGGCGGTCCACGTACGGCCGGGCCGCCTGGAGCGACTGCAGGCCGCTGATCAGCGAGGACAGCAGGGAGAGCGCGACGGCCGCGAGCGCCTGCAGCGCGAGCATCTCTCCCAGGGAGATCTCCCCGCCGACGACCTGCCGCGCCCCGACCCAGACCAGGACCAGCGGGGCCGTGAACCTGATCGCGTCGAACACCGCCTGCTGGAGGCCCTGGGCCCGGCTGCTGCGCCCGGCCCGGCCGACGTACACGGCGAGCAGCTTCGTCCACCGGCTCCGGACGCGGGGTTCGGAGCCCGAGGCCTTGATGCTCTCGATGCCCCGCACCACCTCCACGAGCCGGCCCTGGACGTCGCTGCGGGTGTCCGCCTCACGGCGGGCCAGGTCGCTCACGTGCCGCCGGGTGGCCAGCAGCAGGGCGATCTGGGCCGCCGCGAAGGTCAGCAGGCAGGCGCCGGTCAGCGGGCTGCGTACGGCCACCGTGACCAGGTATCCCAGCGCCAGCGGGCCGTCGAAGACCGCGAGGAGGGCCTGGCCGATCACGATCTCCCTGATCAGCACGGTGCCCATGACCTTGTTGGACAGGTCCACCGACGTCCGCCCGGCGAAGAACCGGAACGGCGCCGCGAGCAGGCGGGTCGCGGTGATCTCCAGCAGGTCGGCGTCCGCGCGGACGCGCAGGGCCGCGAGCGTGAACGCCCGCAGCACCCCGACCGCCGTGTGCGCGGCGAAGACCGCGAGCAGGCCCGCGCCGAGGGCGGTGATCAGGTCCCGCTCGCCCGAGAGGACCACCCGGTCGACGATCAGGCCGGTCAGGGCGGGCAGGACGAGCCCGAACGCCTGCGTCAGGACGCTGAGCAGGGCCAGCAGGGCGACCAGGGACCGCCGCGCGGCGAACGCCGTACGGAGGAACCGGAGCCACGAGCGGCTCCGCGCGTTCCCGAACCGTCCTCGGGTGAACTCCGGCCCCGGTTCGAAGAGGAGCACCACTCCGCTGAAGGACTCGGCGAACTCCTCGTCGCTGATCCGGTGGCGTCCCGAACCCGGGTCGGCGATGGTGACGCGCCCGCGCCCGAGGGCCTCGACGACGACGAAGTGGCGCGACTCCCAGTGGGCCACGGCGGGCAGGGGAACCTGCCGGATCCCGTCCGCGGGCAGCGAGAAGGCACGGGCGGTGAGGCCTCGCCGGCGTGCCGCCCGGATGAGTGAGAGAGCGTTCCCGCCGTCGCGCCCGATCCCCATCTCGTCCGTGAGCGCGCGGACCGTGGTGTGGTGACCGTGCGCGCCGAGGACCATGGCGAGGCAGGCGGCGCCGCACTCGGTCATGGAGTCCTGGAACAGCAGCGGCACCCTCGTGCGATTGAACCTCATGGTTCCCGCAGTGTTCCGTCGCCCACTGCGCGGCGACTTGGATCACCCGGCGTGGGGACCGGCCGCGAGGGCCGGGTTTCCACGCCGCGGGAAGGCCGCGAGAGGGCCGGGCCCGCCCCCCGACCTGTGGTTGCAGCGGTGCTCAGCCCCCCTCCAATCTGCTCGCAAGACGATTCCAAGATCTTCCACCGAGCCTTGAGGCGCGGGAGCCGTCCCGGCTCCCGTACGGAAAGGAGGGAGATCAGATGGGCAAGGACCTGCGCACGGAGCTGCGCGACATCTCCGAGATCGGCGCCGAGCTGGACGAGAGCCGGCTCCAGGGGATCAACGGCGGCATGGACCCCGAGGGGGCCTACAGCCACACCGGCCTGTACGCCAGCCGCGACGACGTCTACTGCTAGGGAGACACCGGAATGACTGTGCGGACCGTTCTCGCCGACATCGACGCCGTCGGCGCCGAACTCGACGAGGAGACCCTGCGGGGCATCAGCGGCGGCATGTGGCCCGAGTACAACACGGGCTCGTACGGCGGCAACATGTGCTCCTGGGACGACATCGCCCTCTGAGCGGCCCTTCGAAGCGCTTCCCGAAGCGCTCTGTGAAGCGCCTCTGAACCGCTTCTGAACCGTCGCCGAGGCACGGGGCGGGAGCGCCCGCGGCGGCGCTCCCGCCTTCCACCTTGATCACGAAAGGCCCGGCCTTGCCATCTCCGCACGTTCTCGTCCTCACGGGTGAGGACGATCCCCACGCCGACCGCGTCTGCGCGCTGCTCGCCGGGCGCGGCGCGCGGGTCACCGTCTTCGACCCCGGTGGCTTCCCCGTCTCCTGGAGGGTGGAGGTCGGCTACGCGGCGGACGGCCGCATGACGCCGCGCCTCCTGAGGGGCGGTGCGGAGGAGATCGCGCTCGACACGGTCACCGCGTTGTGGTGGCGCCGTCCCACCCCGCCCGCGCCGCATCCGGAGATAACCGACCCGGCGGTCGCCGCGCACGCGGCCAGGGAGTGCCAGAGCCTGCTCAGCGACCTGTGGGAGCACCTGCCGTGCCCGCAGCTCCCCGCCCGCGAGTCGGTCTGGCGCCGGTCCGGCCAGAAGGCCTCCCAGCTCGCCCTCGCGGCGGAGCTCGGCTTCGCCGTACCGGACACGCTGATCACCACGGACCCGGAGTCGTTCTTCGAGTTCCACGAGCGGCACGACGGCCGCGTCATCACCAAGACGTTCCACATCCCCTTCATCGAGCGCGTCGGCGACGGCCTCACCGTCACGCGGCTCAGCGAGCAGGTGTCGCCCCGCGACCTGGCGTACGCCGACGGGCTGCGGTTCTGTCCCATGATCGTGCAGGAGCGGGTGGACAAGCGCCTGGAACTGCGCGTCACCGTCGTCGGCCGCCGGATCTTCGCGGCGGAGATCCACTCCCAGGTGTCCAACCGGTCGAGCGTCGACTGGCGGCGCTACGACACGCGGGTCACCCCGCACCGCCCGCACCGCCTGCCGGACGACGTCGCGGCCCGGTGCCTCACCCTCATGGAGCGGCTCGGCCTCGCGTACGGGGCGATCGACCTGATCCTCACCCCCGAGGGCCGGCACGTCTTCCTCGAGGTGAACCCCAACGCGCAGTGGCTCTGGGTGGAGCACCTCACCGGCCTCCCGATCAGCGAGGCCATCTGCGAACACCTCCTGCGAGGAGCCTGACGTGGCGCTTTTCCCCGACCACCTGCTGAACGACGCCCTGGCCTTCCTGCGCCGGATCTCCGGCGCCGAGCCGGCCGACGCCAGGCGCCTGCTGGACGACCTGCGGGCCGGGCACCCGAACGTGCCGATGCGCCTCGTCTGGCAGCGCGACCATCCCGGCGGGAGCCACCACTACGACCTGCTGATCCCGGCGCCGGACGGCACGGTGTCGGTCGCCTTCGCGCCGGCGCGGGCCGTACCGTGGCCGCTGCGCGGCAGCCAGAGCGCCGGCGAGCAGGTCGTCGTCCGTGTAGACGGCGCCGACGTCAGGATGGAGCAGGCCATGGCGGTGCTCGACGGGCTGTGGGGGGACAGTTCGCTGGCCGTCCGCCTGGTGAACGCCGCCTTGGTGGAGCAGGAACTGGAGCGGGAACCGGTCGAGCTGACCGCCGAGGAGCTTCAGGAGGCCATGGACGCCTTCCGGCGGGCCCGCGGCCTGCTCACCGTGCGGGCCACCCGTGACTGGATGACGGAGCGCGGGCTGGACCACGCGGCGCTGGAGGTGATCGTCCACCAGGAGGCCGCCATCGCCCGGCTGCGTCGCCGTGTGGCCGGTGAGGACGCCGCCGGGCTGTTCGCCGCCGATCCGGGCGGCCACGACCGCCTGAGCGTGATGCGCCTGCGGTATCCCCACCTCGAAGCCGCCCGGGCGGCGGCCGCGCGGCTGCGGGCCGAGGACGCCCGCGCGGCGATCTTCGCGAAGGCCGCCGAGGAGGCCTTCGAGTACGGCGCGGACGTCCGGCCGGCGCTCGTGTACCGCCGCGAACTCGGCCCGGAGGCCGCGGGCGCCGGGGCCGGGGACGTCGTCGCCGGTTGCGGGCCGGAGCCGCTGGTCACCTGCGTCCTGGAGGTGCGCCCCGCCGTCCTCGACGACGAGACCCGGCAGGCGATCGAGAACCGGATCTTCGACGACTGGCTCGCCCGCAGGCGGGCCGAGGCGAGCGTCGAGTGGATGTGGGGCACCGCGCGGCGGACCGGCTCCGTCACCCGGGCGCTCCGGGTGCCGGACGGTTCGCACGGCGCCTCGGAGGCCTCCCCGGCCGCCGGAGGGTGACGATCCCGGGAACCGCCGCGTGACCACCATGAGGGCCTCCACCGGATGCGTCCGGCCGACGTCGCGAGGACCGCCGCCGTCGGCCCGCATGCAGCCCACCGAGGCACTCGGAACGGTCTGAACCAGTCCCGCTTCCGCCCACCGGTCATCCGCGCGAGCCGTACGAGGCGTTCAGCCGCGCGGCGCGCCGAACCACCTGGGCAGCCGATCGAGCAGGCCCGCCTGATCCTCGCCGGCCCACGCCACGTGACCGTCCGGCCGCAGCAGTACGGCGGGCACGTCCAGCTCCTCGCTGACGTCGGCGGCGTAGTCGACCCGATCCGCCCATCCGGCGACCGAGAGCCGGCCGGTCTGGTCGAGCAGCAGTCCGCGGCCGCCGCGCGTGAGCTCGTAGAGGCGCCCGCGCTTCAGTGCCACGTCCCGCATCCGTCGGCCGAGCAGTTCGTGCCCCTCGCCGAAGTCGTAGCAGATCCCGATCGCGGTGATCTTCTCGGCCAGGAGCCGTCTCACCTCTTCGAAGTCCATCAGCTCCGACACCAGGCGGCGCACCGCCTGGGCGCCCGGCTCGGTGGACAGCAGCTCCATCTGCGCGCGGGTGTTGTCCAGCACGTCGGCGGCCACCGGGCGCCGTTCGGTCTCGTAGCTGTCCAGCAACCCCTCCGGGGCCCAGCCGGCGATCTCGGCGGCCAGCTTCCAGCCGAGGTTGAACGCGTCCTGGATGCCGAGGTTGAGACCCTGCCCCCCGACCGGCGGGTGGACGTGCGCCGCGTCGCCGGCCAGCAGCACCCGGCCCACCCGGTAGCGGTCGGCCAGCCGGGTGGCGTCGCCGAAGCGGGAGAGCCGGCGGGGGGAGTGCACGCCGAAGTCGGTGCCGGCGACGGCCCGCAGCTGCTGCCTGAAGTCCTCCAGGGTCGGCGGGACCGAACGGTCCTCGGTCACTCCAGCGGCGGGCACGACCACGCGGTACACCCCCTCGTCGAAGGGCGCGAGCCCGAACCGCTTCTGGGTGGCGCGGACCTCGGCCACGACGGCGGCCACCGTCTCCGGCGGCACGCCCACCTCCATCTCGCCCAGCAGCGTCTCGACCCTGGTGGGCTCGCCGGGGAAACCGACGCCCAGCAGCTTGCGCACCGTGCTGCGGCCGCCGTCGCAGCCGACGAGGTAGCGCGCGCGCAGCCGCGTGCCGTCGGCCAGTTCCGCGGTCACCCCGTGCTCGTCCTGACTTAGCCCCGCCAGCGCGCGGCCGCGCCGGATCTCGGCGCCCACCTCGGCGGCGTGCTCGCCCAGCAGGCGATCGGTGATGGTCTGCCGGACGCCGAGGACGTAGGGGTGCGCGGTGTCCAGCCGTTCGGGCGAGGGCTTCTCGATGGCGGCGAAGAAACCGCCGACCGGAGATCTGCGGCCGTGCGGGAGGAACCGCTCCAGCAGGCCGCGCTGGTCCAGCACCTCGATGCTGCGCACGTGCAGGCCCAGCGCCCGGACGAACCCGGTCGGCTCCGTCTCCTTCTCCAGCACGACCACCCGCACGCCGTGCAGCCGCAGCTCACCGGCCAGCATCATGCCGGTCGGCCCGCCACCGGCGATAATCACGTCGATCATGAATCCCCCATACGACAAGGTCCCGCTCCCTGTTCGGACGGAGATTCTGCGGTACGACCGGGGTCTTGCCGCAAGCCCCCCGGTGCGCTATAGCTTGAAAGTGGCGGGGGATCGCCTTTCGCGGCCACCCCATTTGCGCCACCCCCCTCACACCGACACACGAGTTATCCGGCTGCCCGTATTCGCGGTGAAACGGTTGGGCGGGATGGTCTGGGGCTGGTAGCGTGCGGGTGATCGTGACAGGCCGCGAGGAGGTGAGACCCATGAACGTTGTGTCGATGGGGTGCTCCCTCTCGTCATCACGGTCGGGCGACTGACATAAGGAGTCGCCGGGAGCGCCTGGACAACAAGCACTCCCGGAAAGCGACAACCTAATGCCTTCTGTGCATTTCACTTCGGAAGAAACGTCGAACGGCGTCATCGCGCGCGGATTCACCGTGGGCGAGGTCCCCGGCATGCTCTGGTCGCCCGAGTCCGGTTCCGGCCGCGCGCCGCTGGTGCTGCTGGGGCACGGCGGCGGCCAGGACAGCAGGGCGCCGGGGATGGCCGGCCGCGCGGCCCGCCTCGTGGGCGACGGCGGTTTCCACGTCGCCGCCATCGACGCACCCGGTCACGGCGGACGGCCGCGTACGGAGGACGACGAGCGGGAGATCGCCGCGCTCCGGCGGGCGATGGCGGCGGGCGAGCCGGTCGGCCCGATCGTCGTCGCCTTCAACGCCGGCATCGCCAGGCGTGCGGTGCCCGAGTGGCGGGCGACCCTGGACGCCCTCCAGGAACTGCCGGAGATCGGCGCCGGCGGGCCGGTGGGCTACTACGGCGTGAGCATGGGCACCGCGATCGGGCTGCCGCTGACGGCGGCCGAACCCAGGATCACCGCGGCGGTGCTCGGTCTCTACTCCTACGACGAGGCCCTGGCCGAGGCGGCGGGACGGATCACGGTGCCGGTCGAGTTCGCGCTCCAGTGGGACGACGAGCTCGTCCCGCGTGAATCCGGCCTCGCCTTGTTCGACGCGCTGGCCTCGAAGGAGAAGACGCTGCACGCCAACGTGGGCGGGCACCACGAGGTGCCCGGGTTCGAGGCCGACAGCGCGGTCCGGTTCCTCGCCCGGCATCTGCGGGGGTAGACACCTCACCGGCCCGAGGGGGCGCGGGATCGCCGGCCGGTCGCCGATCCCGCTTCCCTGTCGTTCCACGCCTGGGACACGTCGGCCGTCGAGGAGCCCGCCGATCCAACCCCGCGAGCCGACTCCCCAAGATCTCGTCAGTTGAGGTCGGTGGCGGGCCGGGGCGTCGCCCGCGCGGCGGGGGCGGTCTCGTGGGCCGGCGTCCGGACCCCGAACCACATGCCGAAGAACCCGGCCACGCCGAGCCCGGCGCACATGAGCCAGACGAGCGCGCCGTCGTACTGGAAGAGCGCCGTGCCCACGGCGGGTCCCACCGCGTACCCGATGGTGTGGCAGGCGGCGAAGGCGCCGATGTAACGGCTGCGCAGGTGTCCCGGCGCGGCCAGCGCCGGATAGGCGTTCGACGACGGCGCGCTGACGATCTCGCCCATGGTCCAGATCAGCGCGCCGGCGAAGAGCAGCCAGACGCCGGCCGAGACGCCGGCCAACGCGAGCCCCCCGCCGATGAGCAGCGTCCCCACCGAGATCGCCGTCCGCATCGGCAGCCTCTGGACGTACGGGGTCAGCGGCAGTTCGAGCAGGATGACCAGGGCGCCGTTCAGGGCGACGACGGCGCCGTAGACCGCGGTCGGCAGGCCCCGGTCCCTGATCTCCAGGGGGAGGACGGCCTGATACTGCACCTCGGCGAGGGCCGTCGCGAACATCGCGGCGAGGACGAGGAGATAACGGCGGTCCCGCAGGACCGCGCGGTAGCCGCCGCGCGTCCCGTCCTCGTGCCGGACGGCCTCCGCCGCCTCGCGCCCGGGCCGGCCTCCAGGCAGTACGAACATCGCCGCCACCGCGAAGACGACACTCGTGATCGCGTCCGCGAGGAAGACCGCGCGGTAGCCGAATCCGGCCAGCCACACGCCCAGCAGCGGGGCGAGGGTCGCGCCGACGTTGAGCCCCAGGCGGCTCGCCGCCGTGGTGATCACCAGCCGGCGCGGCGGGGTCAGCTCCGACAGCATCGTCGTGGAGGCCGGCCGGTAGAGCTGGGTGACCGCGCCGATCGCCAGGCTGATCCCCAGCAGCGGCAGGTAGCCGGTCACGAAGCCGACGGCGCCGACGCCCACGCCGGACAGCGCCATCGAGGCGACGATCACGTTCCGCGCCCCGAACCTGTCGGTCGCGGCGCCGCCCGTCACCACCCCGGCGATCGCGCCGAGGCCGAACGCCGTGAGCGCGCCGCCCGCCTCGGCCGGGCGGTAGCCGAGCCCGGTGACGTAGAGCACCAGGAAGAGCGAGACGAAGCTGCCCATCCGGTTGACGGCGATCCCGCAGAGGAGGGCGAGCACGGGAGGGGGCAGTTCGCGGAGCGTCCGCAGCACGCCGGCGCGCTCGTCCCCCTGCGGCGCCGCGACGGGGGGCTGGTCCTCGGACACGTCCTCACTCCTCACTCTCTCCACCGGACGGGCTGTGTCGCCTCTCAGACGGAGACGACCTTCCGGGCGGCGTGCGGGGGGTCGCCCTCGAACCGCGCGGCCCGCTCGGCCCGGTCGAGCACCTCGTCGCACTCCTCCGCCGTACGGCCGCGGGCGATGAGGAAGCCGTACCGGGCGATGGCGCCGTCGGGCGGCAGGATCAGCGGTGTCCCCGGGCCGGCGACCGCCACCGACGCCAGCAATCCAGCCTCGGGATCGGGCTCCGGCATCTCCACCCGCCGCGCCACGCAGGTCTCCGGCGGATAGAGGAACCGGATGCCGACTGCACCGGCCCCGTGCGCGGTCACGTCGGGCCGCACCCCCAGGGCGAGGTCGGCCGCGACCACCCCGGAGTCGACGCCGTTGGCCAGCAGCCCGAGGTAGGGGATGAGATCGCCGCCGAGCCGGCCGTTCACCTCGATCAGCGCGTAGCCCTCGGAGGTCAGCTTGACCTCGGTGTGCGTCGTGCCGTGGGTGTAGCCGAGGGCGCGGTGCGTGTCCGCCAGCAGCCGCAGCAGGTCCGCGTCCCGAAGCAGCGGCTCGTCGGCCAGCACGACGTGCCCGGTCTCCTCGAAGTACGGCTCGCCGCCCAGGCGCTTGCGGGCGACCAGGTAGGGCAGGTACTCGCCGTCGTGGACCGCCGCGTCGACGCTGATCTCGGGCCCGGCGAGGAACTGCTCCAGCAGGATCTCGTCGTGGCCGGGCATCCCGCTCTGGCGTGCCGTACGGCTGACGCCGACCGCCCAGCCGAGCTCGGCCTCGCCGGCGACCTTCACCACCCCCTGGCTCGCGCCGAGGCCCCGGGGCTTGGCCACCAGGGGGAACCCGATGCGCCCGGCCGCCGCCGCGGCCTCCTCCGGGGTCGCGACGAGCGCGTGCCGGGGCTGCCTGATCCCCGCCCGGTCGAGCAGTCGCCGCGTCGTCGGCTTGTCGCGTACGGCGGTCACGGCCTCGGGGGCGGGCCCGGGGAGGCCGAGCTCGGCCGCCACCCGGGCGGCGGCCTCGATCACCGCCTCGTGGTAGCTGATCACGCCGCGGACCGGTGTCCGCGCGGCCAGCTTCCGGGCCGCGGCGACGACCGCCTCCGGATCGAAGACGTCGACGACGGTGCTGCCCGCGATGTACGGGGTCTGCCAGGAGGGCCGTTCCGTCTCGAAGAGCCAGACCGGCCCGCCGCGCTGCGCGATCGAGGCCAGAAGGTACTCCCTGTAGTGCGGGAACCCACTTGCCATGACAAGGAGCACTCCGTCGGAGTTCGCCATGTCTTCTCCCTGTGGTAGCGGCGTCGGCGGGCGCGCGGTCACGGTCGGCGCTTTATCCCGCGCAGCCCACGATACGAGGACGAACGTACCCGGAGAGAATATCCGTCCGGTTTCCGCTTCCGGCAGGACCGTAATAAATCTAACAATCGCCGTCTGAGCTGCCGCTTCGTCCGGCGTACGACGCGCCTGTGGGTCGTTCGACAGGTGCACTATTCCGCTATCCGGCTTGTACGGAATGCGTGTGACGTGTGTCACTTCGAAGGTCTATTGCGGCCGCTTGTCCGGTACGTATACTTCCGAACGGCGTCATCGTTTTGCGTGATGAACAGATGTCCACTGGCTGCGGCCGGCGATTCATCGTCGTCGGCAGGTTATTGGTCGACGATATTTCCGGCAATTCTCGCTCCGCTATCCGATCGCTCTTTCCGCCTGCACGGTGTCTCTATATTCCGGTAAACCGCCGGCCGCGTTCACGGCCGGTATTCGCCTGCGAATTGACGAGTAAGGAAACATCGATTGAGTGGATTCGTTGGCTGGATGGATTTCAGGCGCGACCTCGGCGCGCAGGAAGACGTCCTCCACGCGATGGCCGACACCATGCAGCACCGCGGTCCCGACGCGAAGGGGCTCTGGCTGTCGCGGCACGCGGCGCTCGGGCACCGGAGGCTCGCCGTCGGCGACACGGCGGGCGGCGCGGCGGGCGGTGACGCCCAGCCCCTGACGGCGGAGATCGGCGGCGAGACGGTGGCCGTCGTCCACGCCGGTGAGATCTACAACGCGGCCGACCTCGGCGGGGGATCCTCCGAAGAGGTGCTGCTGCGCTCCTACCTCCGCTGGGGCGACCGGCTCGCCGAACGGCTCGACGGGATGGGCGCCTTCGCCGTCTGGGACGGCAGGTCGCGGCGGCTGCTGCTGGGCCGCGACCGCATGGGCCTCAAGCCCCTGTACTACTTCGCGTACCCGGGCGGCATCCTGTTCGCCTCGGAGCCGAAGGGCATCATGGCCAACCCGCTGTTCGAGGCGCGCCTCGACCCGGCGGCCCTCCCGATCGTCCTGCAGCCGCGCCTCACCCTGCCCGGCGAGACGCCGCTGGCCGGGCTGCGCGAGGTCCCGCCCGGCCACGTCGTCATCTGGTCGGAGGACGGACCGTCGCCGCGCCGCTACTGGCGGCTGTCCAGCGAGCCGCATCGGCACTCGTTCGAGGAGACCACCCGCCACGTGCGCGAACTCCTTGAGGACGCGGTCGGCCGGCAGGTCCCCGCCTCGGGGCCGTGCGCCGCCATGCTGTCGGGCGGCGTCGACTCGACCTCGGTCGCGGCGCTCGCCGTCCGCGCCCTGGCGGCCCGGGACGGCAGGAGTCTCGACACCTTCTGCGTCCGGTTCGAGAGCGACTCCGCGCACTTCTCCCCGACCGAGCTGCGGCCCGAGGTGGACGCGCCGTACGCGGCGGACGCGGCCGAATTCATGGGCAGCCGCCACCACACCGTCACCGTCGGCCTGCGCGACCTGCTGGACGCCGTCCCGGCCACCCGCCACGCCCGCGACCTGCCCGGCTGGGGGCAGTTCGACGCCTCGATGTACCTGCTCTTCCGTGAGATGCGGGAGATCGGCCCGGTCGCGATGTCCGGCGAGGCCGCGGACGAGATCTTCGGCGGATATCCGTACTTCTTCAAGCCGGAACTCGTCAACCGCGACGGTTTCCCGTGGATGGGCGACGGCCCCCGGCTCGCCGACTACCTCTCGCCGGAGATGCGGGAGATGGCCGACCCCGTCGAGGACGAGCGCGCCCGGCTCTCCCAGCTCCTCTCGGAGGTGCCGCGGCTGCCCGGCGAGGACCCCGAGAACGCGCGCATGCGCGAGGTGCTCCACCTGGGCATGTCCGGGCCGCTCGCGGTCGTCCTCGACCGCAAGGAACGGATGAGCATGGCGTCCGGCCTGGAGGTGCGCATCCCGTTCTGCGACCACCGGCTCATCGAGTACGTCTGGAACGTGCCCTGGTCGATGAAGTCCCGGGGCGGGCTGAAGGGCCTGCTGAAGGCGGCCATGGCCGACGTCCTGCCACCCGGCACCCTGAACCGGCGGAAGAGCGCCTATCCCCATGTGCACAACCCGGAATACGACCACGCGCTCATCGAGGAGGCGACCTGGATCGTGAGCGACGAGCGCTCTCCGATCGGCCGGATGTTCGACCGGCCGCGCCTCGCGGAGTTCATCCGCGGGATCGCCGCCGACCGGCTCCGGCCGGACCTGCCCGGCGGGACGAGCGCGCCGCACATGCTCATCCAGCTCGTCGAGATGCGCAGGTGGATCGAGGACTACCAGGTGTCGCTCGGCTGACGAGCGCCGTAGCGATGTGAACGCAGGCAACACCGAGGGAGCTGCGCCATGCTCGAACTGGTCCCCATCACCGACTCCATCGGCACGGAGGTCCGCGGCGTCGACGTCACCGGCGACATATCGGCCCGCGACTTCGACCGCATCTACCAGGCCTGGATCGACACCTGCCTCCTGCTGTTCCGCGGCCAGAAGATGACCCCGGAGCAGCAGATCGCGCTCACCAGGCGTTTCGGTGAGATCACGACCTACACCCGCTCGGAGTTCAACGAGCCCGAGCACCCCGAGATCCTCGTGCTGTCGAACATCACCCGGGACGGCAAGCCCATCGGGTCGGCCTACAGCGGCCGCGTCTGGCACAGCGACGGCCACTACCTCTCCGACCCGCCGGCCGGGACGATGCTCTACGCGATCGAGGTCCCGCCGGAGGGCGGCGACACCTGGTTCGCCAACATGATGGCGGCGTACGACGCCCTGCCGGCCGCCATGAAGGAACGGATCGACGACCTCAAGGTCGTCATCAGCCGGGTGCAGTCGCGGCCGTACAACTATCCCGACCGTCCGGCGCCGACGCCGGAGGAGCGGGCGGCGTGGGTGGACATGCGCCACCCGATCGTGCGCCGGCACGAGGTGAGCGGCCGCAACGCCCTCTACAGCGGCGGTAACGTCCCGTGGCGCATCGAGGGGATGCCGGAGGCCGAGAGCGCCCCGCTCGTCACCTTCCTGCAGGAGTTCTCGGTCCAGCCGCGCTTCACCTACTGCCACAGGTGGCAGCCGGGCGACATCCTGCTGTGGGACAACCGCAGCGCGATGCACCGGGCCACCCCCTACGACTACGAGGCGTATCGCCGCCTCATGCACCGCACGACGATCGCCGGTCACCTGTCCACCGGCAGCCCGGTGCCGGTCGGCGAGGCCATCGCCTCATGAAGACGTACGACTTCGTGATCGTCGGCGCCGGGGCGGCGGGCTGCGTGCTCGCCGGCCGGCTGACCGAGGACCCGTCCGTCAGCGTGCTCCTCCTGGAGGCGGGGCACGAGCGGCGCAGCCCGCTGCTGACGATCCCCGCCGCCGAGACCATCCTGATGGGCAACCCCAGGTACGACTGGTGCTTCGAGACCGCACCCGACCCCACCATCGACGGCCGCAGCGTGCGCATCCCGCGCGGGCGCCTGCTCGGCGGCTCGAACGCGATCAACGGCATGATCTACGTGCGGGGCCAGGCGGAGGACTACGACGACTGGGCGCGGCTCGGCAACCCGGGCTGGTCCTGGGCCGGCGTCCTGCCGTACTTCCGCAGCCTGGAACGCGTGACCGGGATCGGCGGGGAGACGCGCGGCCGGGACGGGCTGATCGCCGTCGGCCCGCCGCGCGACCGCGACGAGTTGTGCGACGTCTTCCTCGCCGCGGCGGCCAAGGCGGGCTACCCCGCCAACCCCGACTACAACTCCGGAGACCAGGAGGGCTTCGGCTACTACCAGGTCAACCACGACGGCGGACGGCGGTCGTCGGCCCTGGGGACCTACCTGAAGCTCGCCCGGCTCCGGCCGAACCTCACCCTTCTCACCCGGGCCCACGTCACGGGCCTGCGGTTCGACGGCACCCGCTGCACCGGCGTGACGTACGTGCGGGACGGCGAGACGGAGCGGGCCGGCTGCGCCAAGGAGGTGATCGTCAGCGCCGGCGCGGTGCAGTCCCCTCAGCTCCTGGAGCTCTCCGGGATCGGCTCTCGCGACGTGCTCGGCGGTCTCGGCATCCCGGTCGTGCACCACCTGCCGGGCGTCGGCGAGAACTTCCGCGACCATTTCGCGGCTCGCCTGCGGTGGCGGGTGCGGCGGCCGATCACTTTCAACGAGCGCAGCCGCGGGCTCGCGCTGGCGCGGGAGGTCGCCACCTACCTGACCTCCCGCCGGGGCCTGCTCAGCCTGCCGATCGCGCTCGGCTTCGGCTTCGTCCGCTCCTCGCCGGACGAGACGCGGCCGGACATCCAGTTCCACTTCGCGCCGGCCAGCTACGGCCCCGGGTCGAGCAGGCGGCTCGACACCGCTCCCGGCATGACGCTCGGCGTCTACCCGCTGCGCCCGGAGTCGTCCGGCTCCATCCACGTCCGCTCGCGCGACCCGATGGCCCCGCCCGAGATCCGCCCGCGCTTCCTGGAGTCCGGCATGGATCGTTCCCGCCTCGTCGCCGGGATCAGGATCGCCAGGGAGATCGTGGAGAGCCCGGTGCTCGACCCGTACCGGGGCGACGAGCTGACGCCGGGGAGCGGCGTGCGGACCGACGACGAACTGCTCGCCTACGCCCGCGCCCACGGCGACACCTCCTATCACCCCGCCGGCACCTGCCGGATGGGCGACGACCCCATGGCGGTGGTCGACCACCGGCTGCGCGTGCACGGGGTGGAGGGGCTGCGGGTGGTGGACGCGTCCGTCATGCCGACGCTGGTCTCCGGCAACACGAACGCCGCGAGCCTGATGATCGCCGAGAAGGGCGCGGCGATGATCCTGGCCGACCACGGGCGCGGCGGCCCGCACGCCGCCTATGAGCGCGAGAGCGCGGCGGACGAGCGCCCGGGCACCGGCCCCCACGTCACGAAGGACACCACATGAGCACGTCACCACGGCAGGTCCTGGTCATCGTCGACGGCTACTCGTCCGGCTCACAGCTGCCGGGGGTGATGGCGGAGCACGGCTGGGACTGCGTGCACGTGCGGGCGTCGGCGAGCCTGCCCGAGTACTTCCGGGCCACCTACCGGCCCGGCGACTACCTCGCCGAGTTCGACAACGACGGGGACATCGAGGCCCTCGCCCGCGAGGTCGGCGCGTACCGGCCCGCGGCCGTGCTGCCGGGCACGGAGAGCGGCGTGATCGTCGCCGACCTCCTGGCGGCCGCGCTCGGCCTGCCGGGCAACGACCCGTCGTCCAGCGCCGCCCGGCGCGACAAGTACGAGATGCACAACCGCCTGATCGGCGCGGGCCTGCCCGCCATGGACCACTACCTGGCGCACGACCTCGGCGGGCTGCTCGCCTGGGCAAAGGCCGGCGCCTGGCCCGTCGTCGTGAAGCCGCCGGCGAGCGCCGGCACCGACTCCGTGACCTTCTGCGCGGACGAGGGCGAGCTGGAGGAGGTCTTCCACCGCCTGCACGGCGCAGTGAACCAGCTCGGCGAGCGCAACGACGCCGTGCTCGCGCAGCGGCTGCTGTCGGGCCAGGAGTACTTCATCAACGGGATCAGCGGGAACGGGCGGCATGTCGTCACCGAGATCTGGCGGACCGACAAGGTGCCGGTGCCCGGCGCGGGCCTGATCTACGACCGCAGCGTCCTGTTCGACCCGGTGGACCCGGAGATGAAGCGGATCGTCGACTACGTGAAGGCGGTCCTCGACGCCCTGGGCGTGCGGTACGGCGCCCACCACACCGAACTGATGGTCACCGACCGGGGGCCGGTCCTCATCGAGTGCGCCTCGCGCCTGTCCGGCGGGCTCAACCGGCCCGCCGCCAACCACGCGGTGGGCGCGAGCATGCTCGACCTGGCCGCCCGCCTGGTCGTCGAGGGCGAGCCGTTCGCCGCGCGGCTCGCCGACGAGCAGAAGGGGCTGCACGCCCCGCTGTGGCAGGTCCAGTTCATCTCGGCCCAGTCGGGGACGGTGACCCGGTCCCACTACGAGGAACTGCTGGGAACCCTGGAGAGCACCACCTGGATCCAGAAGGCGCCGAGGGCCGGTGACACCGTCACGCGGACCACCGACCTCTACTCGAGCCCCGGCATCGTCTTCATGAGCCATCCGGACCCCGAGGTCCTGCAGGCCGACTACCAGACCGTACGGCGATGGGAGCGCGAGGGCCGGCTCTTCACCACCGGCTGACGCGGCAGACAAAGGATGGGAGTGCAACGGTGACCGGACAGCCCCCCGCTGATCGCTTCGACTACACGGCCAACCTCGCCAGGGCGACGACCTACGGCGACCATCGCAACGCCTTCTGGCCGCCGTCCGACCGCTACGAACTGCGGCGGCTCGACCTCGCGGACGCCGCCCCCGCCCTCGGGCCGGCCTTCCTCCGCGACCTGGCCGCGCTCGGCGCGGCCGTGGAGGACGAGTGGCGCACCGTCAAGACCGTCGGCGCACCCGCCCGGACCCGGCTCCCCGACCCGCTGCCCGTCGCCGAGGCGATGCGCCGGATCGGCGGGCACCTGCCCGGGGAGGTGGACCGCCGGGCGCTCGCCCTGCGGGCGGACGCCGTCCAGCACGGCTACACCGACGACATCCTCCAGGAGCTCGTCGGCGTCGAGGAGGACGTCGCGGTCGTCGCCGGCCAGATCTCCACCTGGTACGGCAAGGACCTGCGGGGGCTGCCGACCGCGTTCGCCTGCCGTCGCGATCCGGACCGCCAGGCCGACGTGTCGGAGGCACTGACGTACCAGGAGGACGTCGCGAAGTATCTCGCCCGGCTGCACGCCGACCTGCGGCTCGGCGACGTGCCGGCGTTCGCGGCGACCCGGCTGTTCTTCATGGCCGGGGAGGGCGCCCTCCACCCGAAGCACATCGCCTACTTCCTCCCGGAGGACGAGGGGGTGAAGCGCTCGCCGTTCAAGAAGACCTACTACTTCGGCAACACCCACCGGGCCATGGTCGAGGGCTTCTCCGGGCCGCTCGCGGCGCGGCACCTCGACCTGGGCGAGCCGTACGAGCCGGGCGGGGAGCGCTTCGCGCGGATCCCGGCGCTCGGCGTGTTCGGCCACGAGCTGGGGCACAGCGTGCGCCGCCCGGCCACCGCCTACAAGGAGCTGAACGCCGCCGACCGCTGGGCGTCGGTCGTCCTCCAGGAGGTCGCGGCCGACGTCTTCGGCATCCTGATCCTCGCCGACGTGTGGGCGCCCCGCATGGACCTGTCCGGCGCCGACGCCGTCGCCTACTACCTGGGGGAGTGCCTGCGGTACGTCGACCGCGGCCTCGGCCACTTCCCCGACAGCGACGGCATGTTCCTCCAGTTGTCCTACTTCGTCCAGCTGGGCGCGCTCGCCCTGGAAGACGGCCTCCTCAAGGGCGACCCGGAGGTCGTCCTGGCGGGGCTGCGCTCGCTGGCCCGGGTCCTCGCGGACGCGCTGCTCGCCGGCCGGGGCGAGCCCGCCGTCGCGCTGTACGGCGCCTACGGCCCGGCGAACCCCGCGCCACTGCTGCCCCTGATCGAGGAGATGCGCTCGCGTCCCCTCCGTTCCGTCGACTACCTGCAGGAGCACCTCCACGCCCACGGCGACGCCTGACCAGGACGCCTGACCAAGGAGAACGCACATGACCCAGACCCGACAGGCGCTCGACGCGGTGCGCGAGTACTACTGCACGCAGCGCGAGGTCGGCGGGGCCGAGGCCACCATCTACGACATTTGGGAGAGCGGCGGCGCGTACAACGACTCCATCACCCCCTCCACGTACGTCCCCGAATACCGCTCGCACATGGTCCTCAAGATCCTGTCGCTGACCGCGGACGGCTCCGGCGTCTTCTCCCTCGGCTGCGGCAACGGGTTCGTCGAGGCCGACCTCGTGCACTGCGAACGGAAGGTCAGGGCGATGGACTACAACGAGGAGGCGGTGCGGCTGACCCGGCAGAAGGGCGTCGACGCCTTCACCGCGGACTACTTCGCGCTGACGGCGGCCGACGTGGGCGACGCCGAGGCGGTCTACGCCGACGGCCTGCTCGGCCACCTCTTCGACCCCGTGGAGGAGCTGCGGCCCGCCCTCGGCAAGCTGGAGAGCCTGGGCCTGCGGTCCGGGACGCGCCTGGTCTTCTCCAACGACGCGCCGCGCGACCGGCACGTCGCCTTCGCGCCGCACGAGCGGGTCGAGGGCTTCTGGTTCGTCTCGAAGGACTACCTCCAGGACACCCTGTCGTCGTTCGGGTTCGAGCCGCTGGAGAGCTACTACTTCCCCTATCTGCGGCCCATCAGCGGCATGCGCAACCGCACCATATGCGTCGCGCGGGTGCCGTGACCGAGGAGGACCAGCGTGCCGATCTCTGACGGGTTCGCCCGCAAGCTCCTGCCCGTGCTCCCGGACGTCGTGGCCGCGTACGGCACGCCGTTCCACATCTACGACGCCCAGGGGATCATCGAGACGTACCGGGGGATGGTGGACGCCTTCCGGGGCGAGCCCTACCGCCAGTACTTCGCCGTGAAGGCCCTGCCGAACCCCGCCGTCCTCTCCCTGCTGCACCGGGAGGGCAGCGGGCTCGACTGCGCGTCCCCGATCGAGCTGGAGCTGGCCGCCCGCGTCGGCGCGGCCGGCGACGAGGTGATCTTCACCTCCAACAACACCCGGCTCTCCGAGTACCGCGCCGCCCTGGAGGCGGGGGCGCTCATCACGTTCGACGACCGGTCGTTCCTCGGCAAGGCGGACGTCCTGCCGGAGACGGTGGCGTTCCGCGCCTCGCCCAACGGGCTCGCGGCGGGCTCGTCCCTCATGGGCGACCCGACCGGCTCCAAGTTCGGCGTGCCCCTGGACGAGCTCCCCGACGCCTACCGCGAGGCCCGGCGGCGCGGCGTGACCCGGTTCGGCATCCACGGCATGACCTGCGCCAACGAGCTGGACGTCGACCGGGCCATCCGGGCGGCGGTGGACGTCGTCGAGCTGGGCGCGCACGTGGCCGAGACCGCCGGAGTCGACATCGAGTACGTCAACGTGGCCGGCGGCCTCGGCATCCCCTACCGTCCGGAGGACAAGCCGCTCAGCTTCACGGCGTACGCCGACGCCATCGTGGCCGCGCGGCGCCGGTGCTTCCCTCAGCGGGCCCCGCGCATCCTCATGGAGTGCGGGCGGTACGTCACCGGGCCCCACGGCGTGCTGGTGACCCGGGTGGTCAACCGCTGCCGCAAGGGCCGCGAGATCGTCGGCGTCGACGCGTCGATGTCCGCGCTCATGCGCCCCGCGATGTACGGCGCGTACCACCACGTCAGCCTGCCCTTCGCCCGGGGGCGGGAGCGGTCGCGGTTCGACGTGGTCGGCTCGCTCTGCGAGAACATGGACAAGTTCGCGATCGACCGGATGCTGCCCGATCCCCGTGAGGGGGACATCGCCCTCGTCCACGACACCGGCGCGCACGGGCACGCCATGGGCTTCACCTACAACGGCCGGCTGCGACCGGCGGAGCTGATGATGACCCCCGGCGGCGACGTCGTCGAGATCCGCCGCGCCGAGACCGTCGACGACTACCTGGCCACGGCCCGCTGGCAGCCGGAGCCGGTGCCGATCGCGCCGCCGGCCGGCCTCCCGAACCACGAGCACGAGGAGCGAAGCCTGTGAACGAAGCCGCGGTGGAGGCCGCCTGGGAACGGCGCGCCGAGCTGACCGAGGCCGAACTGGCGGTCCTCGCCCCGGAGATCGAGGCCGGTCTCGGCGCGCTCGACCGCGGCGAGCTGCGCGCCGCCCGCCCCTTGGGCGAGGAGTGGGTGGTGGACACCTTCGTCAAGAAGCTGATCCTCCTGTCGTTCCTCACCGGCCGGAGCGAGATGGCCGAGGCGGGCCCCGGCCGCCCCCGGACCTTCGACAAGGTGCCCCTGAAGTTCGAGACCTGGAAGGAGCCCGACTTCCAGGAGGCGAGGATCAGGGTCGTCCCCGGCGCGGTCGTCCGCTTCGGGGCGTACGTCGCGCCGGGCGCCGTGCTGATGCCCTGCTTCGTGAACGTCGGCGCGTACGTGGGCCCGGGCACCATGATCGACACCTGGGCGACGGTCGGCTCCTGCGCGCAGGTCGGCGCGCGGTGCCACATCTCCGGCGGCGCCGGCCTCGGCGGCGTGCTGGAGCCGATCGGCGACGACCCGGTCGTCATCGAGGACGACGTCTTCGTCGGCGCCCGCAGCGAGATCGCCGAGGGCGTGCGGGTGCGCCGCGGCGCGGTCGTCGGGATGGGCGTCTACCTGGGCCGCTCGACGCCGATCGTCGACCGGGCCTCGGGCGAGGTGACCTACGGGGAGGTGCCGGAGAACGCCGTGGTGATCCCCGGGGCGCGCACCGACCCGCGCCGGCCCGGCCTCTCGACGTACGCGGCGGTGATCGTCAAGTACGCCGACGAGCGGACCCGGGGCAAGACCGCGCTCAACGACCTCGTACGGGACCTGGACCGGTGACCACCGCCCGGAGCGCGTTCGCCCTGCTGCGCGACCTGCTCGACGGCGTCTCCCCGCCTACGGACCGGGAACCGGTGCGGCTCCACCTCGGCGAGTCGCGGCTCGTGACGCCCCCGCTCGCGCCCGGCCTCCTGGACGACGCCGAGGGGTGGACCCGCTATCCGCCGCTCGGCGGCACCCCCGAACTGCGGGCCGCCTACCGGGGCTGGCTGGAGCGCCGTTTCGGCGTGCGGCGGGGGGTGGACGACGAGGCGATCGCGATCGAGCCGACCCCCGGCACCAAACAGGCCGTCGCGGCCACCGTCGGCCTCGCCGTCACGTCTACCAGGGCGCGGGCCCGCCGCGACGGCGAGACGCCCTCGGTCGTCATGCCCAACCCCTTCTACCCGACGTACCTCGCGGGAGCCGAGGCGGCGGGCGCCCGGCCGGAGTTCTTCGCCGGGGGCGACGGCCCGGCCGCCGTCGCGGCGGCCGTGGACGCCGCGCGTTCCCCCGTCGCCGCCCTGATCGTGTGCAACCCCGGCAACCCGGAGGGGGAGATCCTGCCGGAGGAGGCCCTCGGCGAGATCACGAAGATCGCCGCCACGGCCGGCGCGCTGCTCGTCGTCGACGAGTGCTACACCGACCTGTCCACCGGCCGCGAGCCCCCGGGCTACCTCTCGCTGGTGGAGCACGGCTCGGTCGCGCCCGGACGGTTCCTGGTGCTGCACAGCCTGTCGAAGCGGTCCGCGGCGCCGGGGCTGCGCAGCGGCTTCGCCGCGGGCGACCCCGCCACGGTCGCCGCGTACGCCGCCCACAACCGGGCCTGCGGAGTCTCCAGCCCGCTGCCCGTCTGCGCGGCCGCCGCCGCGCTGTGGTCCGACGACGCCCACGTGGCGCGGCTGCGGACCGCGCTGGCCCGCAACTGGGACCTGGCCGACGAGATCCTCGGCGGGCTCCCCGGCTATCGCAGGGCCGAGGCGGGCTTCTTCCTCTGGCTTCCGGTGCCGGACGACGAGGCGGCGGCCCGGGACCTGTGGCGCGACCAGGGCCTGTCCGTCATGCCGGGCCGCTATCTCGCGGCCGAGGGGCCGTACGGCGTGAACCCGGGGGCCGGGCACCTGCGCGTCGCCCTCGTCCACGAGGAGACGGTCATGCGTGCGGCGCTCACCCGGCTGCGCGACGGCCTCGGCCACGGCGGTCTCGCAGGCGACGGTCACGCGTCCGCCGCCGGTCCCGGCCGCGGTGCGGTGGAGGTGGCGACGCGGCGGGCGGAGGAGGCCGCTCCGCCTTCGCCGGGCGAGTCGTCACCGACGGCGACGGCGATCGCGCAGCGGCTGATCAGGTTCCCCACCGTCAACCCCCCGGGCGACGAGGCGGACTGCGTCGGCTGGATCCGCGACCTGCTCGACGCCGCCGGGCTGGAGACGCGGCTGCTCGCGGCGGACCCGCGCCGCCCGAACCTCGTCGCCCGGCTGCCCGGCCGGGGCGCCGAACCGCCCCTGCTGCTCCAGGCGCACGCCGACGTCGTCCCGGTGGAGGGGCAGTCCTGGACCCGCCCGCCGTTCGGCGGGGAGATCGTCGACGGCGAGCTGTGGGGGCGCGGGGCCGTCGACATGAAGGGCCAGCTCGCGATGATGCTGGCGGCGCTGCTGCGCATGCGTGCGGCGGGCGAGGAGCCGCCCGGTGACGTCATCCTGGCCGTCGTCCCCGACGAGGAGGCCGGGAGCACGGTGGGGGCGCGGTTCCTCGTGGGCCGGCACCCGGAGCTGTTCGCCGGGGTCAGGCACGCGATCGGCGAGGACGGCGGAGCCGAGCTGGGCCTCGGCGCGTACGCACGCGTCCATCCCGTCGTGGTGGGGGAGAAGCGCACCTGCTGGGTCCGGGCGACCCTGCGCGGGCCGGGCGGGCACGCCTCCCGGGTGCCGTCCTCTGACGGCGCCGTACGCAAACTCGCCCGGCTGCTCGACGCGATCTCCGACGGCGGCCTCGGCGTCCGGCTCACCCCGGTCGTCGACCACATGCTGGGCGAACTGGCGCGGGCGCTGCCGCCCGAGGCCGGACGCGCCGTCGAGGCGTTCCGGGCCGACCCCGGGAACGCCGCCCTCCTGGCCGGGCTGGGCGACACGGCCTCCCGCTATCTCCAGTCGCTCGTCCGGCACACCGTCACCGCCACCGTGCTGCGCGGCGGCACGGTGACGAACGTGCACCCCTCCGAGATCACGGTCGAACTCGACGGACGGCTGCTCCCCGGCGACTTCTCGACGGAGGACTTCCTCGCCGGGCTGCGCGCCCGGGCCGGCTGCGAGATGGACGTCGAGATCCTCGTGGAGGGCGAGAAGAGCCCGCCACCGCGACTCGGCGGCTTCTACGACCGGCTCGCCGGAGTGCTCAGGGACAGGGACCCGGGCGGCGTCCCGGTCCCAGTGATCACGCCCGCCTCGACCGACGCGCGGGTCTTCCGCGGGCTCGGCATCGAGTGCTACGGCTGGATGCCGCTGCTGCACGGACCCGAGGTCGTCTACCGCGACCGCCTGCACTGCGCCGACGAGCGCGTCTCGGTGCGGGCACTGGAGTTCGGCGCCGACTGCTTCCACACCCTGCTGAAGGGCCCCTGGAGCTGAGGGATCCCCCGTCGAAGCCGCGAGATGGGCGAGTGAAAGGCTGGACGGGTCCATCGCCGGCGGAACGGGAGCCATCGTCATGGGGGACACCGGATCGGGGAGACACGTCCGCGATGTGGACGATCTCGACCAGGCGGCGGCCGTCTTCCAGAGCGTGCGGCCCCGCCTGTTCGGGATCGCGTACCGGATGCTGGGCAGTTCCACCGAGGCGGAGGACCTGCTGCAGGACGTCTGGATGCGCTGGCAGGCCTACGACCGCGACACCGTGGCCGAACCGGGAGCGTTCCTGGCGACGGTGACCACCCGCCTCGCCCTCAACGTCCTGCAGTCCGCCCGGGTCCGCCGCGAGACGTACGTCGGTCCGTGGCTCCCCGAACCCGTCGACACCCGCGACGACCCCCACCTCGGCGCCGAGCGGGGCGAGGCCCTGGGCTTCGCGGTCCTGCTCCTGCTGGAGCGGCTCACCCCCACCGAACGCGCGGCCTACGTGCTGCGTGAGGCGTTCGACTACCCCTACCGGCAGATCGCCGAGATCATCGAGACCAGTGAGGCGGCGGTGCGGCAACTGGTCAGCAGGGCCCGCAAGCACCTCGCCTCCAAGCGCCGGGCGCCGGTGACCAGAGCCGAGCAGCGCAGGCTGCTCGGCGCCTTCGTCACCGCCGCCCGCTCCGGCGACCTCGCCGCGCTGGAGCGGATCCTCGCCGCGGACGTGGTCAGCTACTCCGACGGCGGCGGCGCGGTCCGCGCCTCCCGCATCCCCGTGGTCGGCGCGATGCGGGTCGCGAAGTACGTCAGGGCGTTCGCGGACCGCTTCTGGGCCGGGGCCGAGGTGGAGTGGGCCGACGTCAACGGGCAGGCGGCGGCGGTGCTCCGCCGTGACGGCGAGGTGTTCACCGTGCTCACCGTCAACGCCTCCGACGAGGGCATCGACCAGGTGCTGTGGATGATGAACCCCGCCAAGATCGCCGCAGTCTCCCGCGCGGACGGGCCGGGTCAGGAGGGGAACTCAACCCCGGCCAGCCGCTCGGAGACGTCCCACAGCCGGGCCGCGTCGGACCCGGGCCGGACCGACCGGTAGAGGGGCAGCTCCGTGGGGCCGCCCGTGAACTGGCCGATGCCGTCGGGGCCGTACAGCCGACCGCCCTGGGCGTCCGGGCTGGTGGCCGCGTACAGGGCGGGCAGCAGCCCGGCGCCGACCGGCTGCACGAACAGACCCAACCGCAGGAGCCGGGTCATGATCCGCTCGTACGGCGCGGAGCGGGCGCGGCCGAGGTTCGGCCCGGACGCGTAGAGGTTGGTCAGGGTCGTGCCGGGATGGGCGACGTTGCTCACGACGCCCCACCCGCCGGCCCTGCTGCGCCGGTCCAGTTCGAGCCCGAAGAGAAGGTTGGCCAGCTTCGACTGACCGTACGAGCGGACCGGCGAGTACTTCCGCTCGCTCTGCAGGTCGGCCCAGTCGATCTTCGCCGAGCGGGCGGCGCTGCTGGTCATGGTGGTGACCCGCGCTCCGCGCAGGCGCAGCAGCGGCAGGAGCCGTGCCACCAGCGCCAGGTGGCCGATGTGGTTGGTGCCGAACTGCAGCTCCAGGCCGTCCGCGGTGGTGTGCCGGGAGGCGGGAGCCATCACGCCCGCGTTGTTGATCAGGATGTCGATCGGGCGGGCCTCGTGCCGAAGGGCGTCGGCGAGCTTCGCGACCGACTCCAGCGAGGCCAGGTCGAGCTCACGAGTGGAGATCACGGCCTCCGGCGCGGCCGCGTGGATCCTCTGGAGCGCGGCGGCGCCCTTGGCGACGTTGCGGACCGGCAGCACCACCTCGGCCCCGGCCTGGGCCAGGCGTGTGGCCAGGCCGAGACCGAGACCGTCGCTGCCCCCGGTCACCACCGCCAGCTTCCCGCTCAAGTCGGGTACTTCCATTGCGAGCCCCCCTGGTCGCCACGAGTTTCCGTTCGCTGAGAAAGGACAGGACGGTCTGCCCGTCTGTGACGCGTGTGTCCGTCATCACAGATCGAGAGGCTCCCTCACCTACGGGCCTTGTGCCTTCGGCCGCTGGAGGGGTGCGGCCCGCAGGGCGCGTACGGGGTTTTGCAAAAGGGGGGCGCGAGAACCGCGTCGCGGCGTGTAATGTCGAGACAGAGGTTGTGTCGAAGTACCAGTATGCGTTGAAACGCTTGCTGAGTAGTGACAGCGGGCGTTGCCGTACGGAGCCGAGGCTTTCCCGAGGCGGTCGGTCGCAGCAGCCCGAGGGACCACACCCGTGGCCCTCGAGATCGTCTCATGAAGGAGAAAGCAGTATGGCCCAGGGAACCGTCAAGTGGTTCAACGCCGAGAAGGGCTTCGGCTTCATCGCCCCCGACGACGGCACTCCGGACGTCTTCGTCCACTACTCGGCCATCGACAGCCGCGGCTACCGCTCGCTCGAGGAGAACCAGCGGGTCGAGTACACCGCCGGCCAGGGCGCCAAGGGCCCGCAGGCCGAGCAGGTCCGCCCGCTCTAAGCAGCGCTTCGCACCGCCGATGCCGGGCCCACCGAGGTGAGGCCCGCGCCATCCGACGGCATCCGGCCCCGGGCTCCTCACGGAGTCCCGGGGCCTTCGTCATTCACAGGGAGCCGCCTCGGAGCCGGTGAAGCGGCACCGTGAGGGCAGGCCCTCGGCGAGGCGGTCCCGTACGATTCGCTGGTGATCGAGAAGGACCGGGCCCGTCGCCGGGCGTGGCCGTGGACGGCGCTGGCGGTGCTCCTCTCAGCGGTGCCGTCCCTGCTGATGGTCATGACCGCGCGCGGCGGCATCGACTACCTGCCGCTCGTCTCCTTAGCCTGGCGTCTCATCGGAGTCGACGCGCGACACCTGCTCGCGCTCGATCTCCTCGTGGTGGGTGTCCTGCCGCTGCTCGCCCTTTCGGCGGCCGGATTCTCCTGGCTGCGGTGGCAGGCGGGCATGGTCGGCGCCGCGCTCCTCGGCGTCATGGCGGTGGTCAATCTGGTGGTCTTCGTGGGCGAATGCCCATGGCCGTTCACCCCTGCGGAGGTCAGCGCGGGCAGTCAGCCTGACTACATCAGCAGCGGCCCCGCAAATCCATGGGCTCCACCGCTGCTCGCCACCATCGCCTGCGCTGCCGCCGCCTTGGCCTTGTCCGTTGGCTCCCGCCGCGTGCGGACGAGGAGAATGTGAAGTACGGTTGAGTCAACCGTAGTTCGCTCAAGTACACTTCGACCTGTGCGTAAGCCCCAGCATGTGTTCGACCGGGAGCGAGAGTGGGCGGGCCTGGTCTCGTTCGCTTCGGAAGCGAGCCCGGGAGCTCGGCTCGGCGTGGTGAGCGGCCGTCGCCGCCAAGGGAAGAGCTATCTCCTGCAGGCCTTGGCGAGCAGCATGGGCGGCATCTACTTCCCCGCGCTCGAGGTGACCGAGGCGGTGGCACTGCGCCTCTTCGCCGATGAACTGATCAGGTTCACCGGCGCTCCTGTTCCGGCCTTCCGCGACTGGATCGACGCCATCCCCTACCTCTTCGGCGCGGTACGAGATCGGCCGGTGCCTGTCGTGCTGGACGAGTTTCCGTACCTCGTCAAGGCGTCTCCGGAGCTTCCCTCGATCATCCAGCGGGAGCTGGGCCCAGGCGGCTCGGGAGCCGGCAGCATGGCCCGGGTACTGCTCTGCGGTTCGGCGATGTCGGTCATGGGCGGGTTGTTGTCCGGTACGGCTCCGCTTCGCGGGCGCGCGGGACTGGAAATGGTCGTCAGGCCCTTCGACTACCGTCAGGCCGCCCGCTTCTGGGGCATCGACGACCCGCGTCTGGCGGTCCAGGTCCACGCGGTGGTGGGCGGGACACCGGCCTACCGAAGGGAGTTCGTCCGTGGCGACGTCCCGGCCGGACCGGCGGATTTCGACGACTGGGTGATCAGATCGGTGCTGAACACCGAGGTCCCGTTGTTCAGGGAGGCCCGCTACCTCCTGGCGGAGGAGACGGAGATCCGCGACCCGTCGCTCTACCACTCCGTCCTCGCCGCCGTAGCCGACGGCAACACGACGTCAGGGGGGATCGCCGGCTATGTGGGGCGCAAGTCCAACGAGATCGCGCATCCGCTCCGCGTCCTGGAGGACAGCCATCTCCTGGTCAAGGAACGCGACCTCTTCCGCCCGAACCGGAGTTACTACCGGGTGGCCGAACCGCTCATCACGTTCTATGAGGCGATCATGGTCAGGGAGTGGGCACGGCTGGAGCGTGGGGACGCGGCGACGGTGTGGCGGGGCAGCAGGGCACGTTTCCTGTCGCAGGTCGTCGGCCCCCACGTCGAGGTGCTCTGCCGCGAGTACGCCCTGCATGCCGATGCCGCGGCCGGTGAGGTGGGGAGCGGAGTCCTAACGGATCCGGCCAACCGCACACAGATCGAGATCGATGTCGCCGTTCTGGCACCCGCGGATCACGGACGCCCACGGCGGGTCCTCTCGCTGGGTGAGGTCAAGTGGGACAGGGTCATGGGAGCCGAGCACGTGGCCCGGCTCCGCCGTGCGCGCGACCTGCTCACCGCCAAGGGGTACGACACCCGTGACACGGTGCTCACGTGCTACTCGGGCGCGGGATTCACCGCCGAACTCGGCGCCCGATCAGGGGGGGACGTACGCCTGATCACGCTGGGCGACCTCTACGATTGATCAGTCGCCTACCCCGTCGCCCGTGGTCCTGGAGCTCACCTTCTGCCCTCCCCGGAGGCGGCCTTCAACAGGACCTGGCGAGGTCGGCGCCGGCGTGGCGCGCGTGTGAAAGTTTCATCACGAGGCTGTCGCGCATGCTGTGCGGGTCGGACCGGTAACGCCAGATGAACGCGTCCCTGAAGGCCGAAGCGTCACCGGACCTCTCGATCGGCCTCTTGACGCCACCCGGTGTCCCCTAGTTTGCTCCGCCATTACCACCACCGACATCGACGCCCGTGGACGCGACCTCTCGTGCCACAGAAAATGTTAGCGCTAACAGCACTTCGTACGACCCAGGCCTCCGCCTCGACCCACCCTCAGGAGTAGACGATGCATTCACCCCCCATCCGTTCGGCCGTCGGCCGGTGGCGTTCCCATGTCACCATGGCGGCGCGTGTGTCCGCCGCACTGGCGACGGTGCTGGCCGCGGCGCTGGTCTCGGCGGCGCCCGCGTCGGCGGCGGCGGCGCCGCTGGTGGGCGTCGGGTCGGGCCGGTGCCTCGATGTGGTGGGCAACACCGACGCGCTGGGAACCGGTCTGCAGATCTACGACTGCAACGGCCAGGCCAACCAGGCGTTCGAGTTCACCTCGTCGGGTGACCTGCGGACGTTCAACGGCACGCGGTGCGTGGACGCCTACGGTCAGGGCACCGCGAACGGCACCAAGGTGGTCATCTGGTCCTGCAACGGCCAGGCCAACCAGAAGTGGCGCCTCAACTCCGACGGGACGATCACGGGCGTGCAGTCGGGCCTGTGCCTCGACGTGAGCAACTACGGCACGGCCAACGGGTCCCCCGTCTACCTGTGGACCTGCCACGGCGGGACCAACCAGAAGTGGACCACCTCTGGCGGCCCGTCCCAGTCGCCGTCCGCGTCGCCGTCCGCGTCGCCGTCTGTGACGCCGACCGGCACGTGCCCGCTTCCGTCGTCGTACCGCTGGACCTCGACGGGCGCGCTGGCGCAGCCGAAGTCCGGCTGGGTGTCGCTCAAGGACTTCACCAACGTCACCTACAACGGCAAGCACATCGTGTACGCCACCACGCACGACACCGGGTCGACCTGGGGTTCGATGGCCTTCAGCCCGTTCACGAACTGGTCGGACATGGCCTCGGCCACCCAGACCAAGATGAACTCCTCCACGGTCGCGCCCACGCTGTTCTACTTCGCCCCCAAGAACATCTGGGTGCTCACCTACCAGTGGGGCGGGACCGCGTTCTCCTACCGCACCTCCAGCGACCCGACCAACCCCAACGGCTGGGGTGCGACGCAGACCCTGTCCACCGCGAGCATCGGCGGTGGGGGCACCGGCCCGATCGACCAGACGCTGATCGGTGACGGCCAGAACATGTACCTGTTCTTCGCCGGGGACAACGGCAAGATCTAGGGCCGCTACTTCCGCTCCTTCACGGCCGACAGCCTGAGCGGGTCGTGGACGCCGAACGCCGCCAGCGAGAGCAACCCGTTCGCCGGCAAGGCCAACAGCGGTGCCACCTGGACCAACGACATCAGCCACGGTGACCTGGTCCGCAACAACCCCGACCAGACCAAGACGGTCGACCCCTGCAACCTGCAGCTGCTCTACCAGGGCCGCAGCCCCAGCTCCAACGGCGTCGACTACGGTCTCCTGCCCTACCGCCCGGGCGTCCTGACCCTGCAGCGCTAAGGCATGACACAGGTCCCGCCTCCAAGCCCTGACAGGTGAGGGTGGACCTGAAACGGGCGGGCTCGGCACAACGCCGAGCCCGCCCTAGTCATGTACAGCCCCCAGATCATCCTGCCGCCGGGCGGTGTCAGCAGAGCGCGAGGGCCGTGTGGATCAGGTGGAGGTGGGTGAACGCCTGAGGGAAGTTGCCGAGATGGCGCCCCTGGACGGGGTCGTACTCCTCTGGGAGCAGGCCCACGTCGTTGGTGAGGCCCAGCAACCGCTCGAACAGGTCCACGGCCTCGTCCTTGCGGCCGACGAGGTCGAGCGCTTCGGCCAGCCAGAAGCTGCAGGCGAGGAAGGCGCCCTCGGCTCCGGGCAGGCCGTCGATCTCGTTGCCCTCGGAGACCGGATAACGCAGCACGAAGCAGTCGGTCATCAGCTCGCGTTCGATCGCGTCGATCGTGCCGACGACCCGGGGGTCCTCAGCGGGCAGGAAGCCGACGATCGGGATGAGGAGCAGCGCCGCGTCGAGTTCGCGAGAGCCGTACGACTGGGTGAACGTGCCGCGTCCGGGATCGAAGCCCCTGTCGCAGACCTCGGCGTGGATCCGGTCCCGCATGGCCCGCCAGCGCCTGAGGGGACCGGTGTGGCCGAGCTCCTCGATCGCCCGGACCTGCCGGTCGGCCGCCACCCACGCCATGACCTTGGAATGGACGAAGTGCCGTCGCGGGCCGCGGACCTCCCACAGGCCCTCGTCGGGCTGGGTCCAGCAGCGCTCCAGGAAGTCCATCAACCGGCAGACGATGGTCCAGGCGTAGTCGTGCGGCGGCATCCCCAGCTTGCGGGCCCGGTAGAAGCAGTTGAGGACCTCGCCGTAGACGTCGAGCTGAAGCTGGCCGGCCGCGCCGTTGCCGATCCGCACCGGCCGGGAGCCCTCGAACCCGGGAAGCCAGTCGAGCGTCTGCTCCGGCAGGCGCCGTTCGCCCGCCACGCCGTACATGATCTGGAGGTCCTCCGGACGGCCGGCGATGGCGCGGAGCAGCCAGTCGAGCCAGGCGCCGGCCTCGGTGACGTATCCGGACTCGGTCAGGGCGTCGAGTGTCATCGCGGCGTCGCGCAGCCAGCAGAATCGGTAGTCCCAGTTGCGTACCCCGCCGAGATGCTCGGGCAGTGACGTGGTGGGAGCCGCCACGACGCCGCCGGTCGGACTGTAGGTGAGCGCCTTGAGCGTGATGAGGGAGCGGATCACGGTGGCGCGGCAGCGGCCCGGGAGCCAGCAGCGGGAGGCCCACTCCTTCCAGAACCGGCTGGTCTCGACGAACTGCTCGCCGGGGTCGATGATGCCGGGTTCCGGCTGGTGCGAGGGGTGCCACGTGAACACGAACGACCGGCGTTGCCCGGCGGCGATCGTGAAGACGCCGGTGTGCCGGCCGCCGCTGCCCTTCAGGTGGACGGGAGTGTCGATCCAGACGGAGTCGGGCCCGCCGATGGCGTGGAGGCGGCCGCCCAGGCGGCGGGCCCAGGGGACGATGCTGCCGTAGTCGAACCGGATGCTGATCTCCGTGGTCATGCGCACCGTCCCGGACACGCCCTCCACGATCCGCACCAGGGCGGGGTTGGCGTGCCGGGGAGGCATGAAGTCGATGACCTTGACGGTCCCCGTGGAGGTCTCCCACACGGTCTCGAGGATCAGCGTGTCGCCGGCGTACGCGCGCCGCGTCGCCATCTCGTGCCCGGCGGGGGCCAGCCGCCAGAACCCGTTGGACTCGTCACCGAGGAGCTTGGCGAAGCATGCGGGGGAGTCGAACCGGGGAAGGCAGAGCCAGTCGATCGATCCGTCGCGACCGACGAGAGCGGCCGACTGCGTGTCCCCGATGAGGGCGTAGTCCTCGATCCGCATGTGGACCACGCTACTCGCCGGGCGGCGCGTCACCCTCCGGGCGTGTCCTCGTCCTCTTGTGAGGGACCTGTGCCACCGGACGTCATGTCTTCGTGAACAGTGCGGGTCCGCGGCCTAGTTGCAGGACGATCCCGTCGCGACGTCAACTGACTCATATGGGTGCCGGCCGGCCGGGGAGCACTGCCATGACCAAGGACATCACCTACCGCAGGATCTACGAGGAGTCCTCACCCGAGGACGGCAGAAGGGTGCTCGTCGACCGCGTCTGGCCTCGGGGGATGCGCAAGGCGGACGCGCGTCTCGACGAGTGGCTGCGTGACGTCGCCCCCTCCACAGAACTGCGCCGCTGGTACGGACACGAACCCGGCCGCTTCGCCGAGTTCCGCCGGCGCTACCTCGCCGAGCTGCGCGAGCCCGCACGGCGGCAGGCCGTGGACCATCTGCGGGACATCGCCGGCCACGACAGGCTGACGCTGCTGACCGCCACCCGCGACGTCGAACACAGCCAGGCCGCCGTGCTCGCCGAGTGGCTGACCAACCCCGGGAGCTCCAGGGCCTGACGCGATCGCCCGGGAGCACGGCGTACCGCACCGGTGCCCGTGCCCTGTTAACCGCCACGACGCAAAAAATACCATCCGACAGGTATTTTCACGGCTGAGACGGCATGGCTCCCCGTTGTGCAAGTGAGGATGTCCCCCAGTTACACACTTCCGAGGCCAGTGGTGCCTGTCAGGCCAGCGTAGGCCGCCTGTCGCTCCCGGGTGACGCCGTTCGCAAAGTTACATACCTACGCGAAGGTATGCGATAGTGAGCGAGAAACCACCGGTGACTCAGGGCACCAGTGTCAGCTCCCAAGTGGTGAACGACCGCGCACACCGCGCTCCGTCAGGCACGGCGCGCCCACATCCCCCGGCCAGACGAACCGCCGGCCAGCCCCCGGCGTCCGCCTGCCCGAAAACCCCCGATCACCCCACGGATCCCGAGCTTTCGAAGGAACCTGATGAAATTCGGAAACAATCTGCGGATCAAGACCGCCACCTCGTGGCTCCCGCCGGGCCACGAGACCGTCGAGGACGCCGTCACGGCGGGCAAGCTGGCCGCCTCGGACGTCGAGCGGCTCGGACTCACCCAGCTGCCGGTCTCGGCCCAGTGGTCCGGCCCCGAGATGGCGGTGGCCGCCGCCCGCGACGCGATCAGCCGGGCGGGCTGGAGCCCGTCCAAGGTGGGCCTCGTGCTGCACACCTGGATCTATCACCAGGGACACGACATGTGGTCGCCACCGCACTACGTGGCGAATGAGCTGGGCACTCCCGACGCCCTGTCGTACGCCGTCCAGCAGGGCTGCAACGGCGGCGCGATGGCCCTCCAGGTGGCCGCGATGCACCTGGCCGCCGACCCCGGGCTCGGCGCCGCGCTCATCACCACCGGAGACCGATTCCTGCCGCCCGGTTTCGACCGCTGGGCCTGCGACTACGGCTTGGGCTTCGGTGACGCGGGGTCCGCGGTGCTGCTGCATCACGGCGACGCGGGACCCGACGACTACGCGCTCGTGTCCATGGCCACCGAGACCGCCGCCGAACTCGAGCTGATGCTCCGGCACGGTGACGACTTCAGCCCCACGCCCTTGTGGCACAACGAGTACATCGACCTGCGCCGTCCGAAGAAGTCCTATATGGCGGTGCACGGCAAGGAGAAGTTCACCGAGATCGCCAGCCGGTCGATCCGCAAGGTGATCGTGGACAGCGTGCACGACGCGGGGCTGCGGCTCGACGATCCCCGGATCAAGTACATCGCGCTGCCGCGGCTCGGAACGGGCCTGCTGGACGGCATCTACATGCCGGTGCTGGACGAGGTGCTGAAGGCCGAGGCGCTGTGGTTCGGCGCGGTCACCGGCCACATGGGCTGCGGGGACTTCCTCGCGAACCTGGCCGACCTGCGGGACCAGATGCCGCTCGAGCCGGGCGACTTCGCGCTGGTGATCAGCGGCGGGGCGGCCTGGACCTGGGCCTGCGCCGTCGTGCAGGTGCCGGAGGAGCGGATACCGGAAGGGGACGTCTGATGGCTCTGGGGCTCCTCGGCCTGGGCGGTCACGTTCCGCCGGTGGTCGTCGCCAACGCGCAGGTCGCCGAGTGGGCCGGCGTGGACGAGAACTGGATCGTCGAGCGGACCGGCATCCTGGAACGCAGGTACCGCGAGCCCGGCACCGCCACCTCCGACCTCGCGTTGAACGCCGCCCGTGAGGCGCTGGCCGTACGGCCCGGGGCGGCGGATCGGCTCGGGCTGATCATCGTGGGCACCTCGACGCCCGACCAGCCGCAGCCCTCCACCGGAGCGATTCTGCAGGACAAGCTCGGGCTGTCCGGTTTCCCGGCGTTCGACGTCAACGCGGTGTGCTCCGGCTTCCTCTACGCACTGGCGGTCGCCGACTCGATGATGTCGGCGCGGCTGTCCGGGCAGGGCGGCGAGTACGCCCTGGTGGTCGGCGCGGACGTCTACTCCTCGCTGATGGACCCCGCCGACCGGCGCACCGTCAGCCTGTTCGGCGACGGGGCCGGGGCGGTGCTGCTCGGTTCCGTGCCCGAGGGGTACGGCGTCCTGGACTGGCGCCTGGTCACCCACGGCGAGTACCGCGATCTGGTCGAGGTGACGGCCGGCGGCACCCGCCGGCCGCTGGACGCTCAGGCCCGGGAGGCGGGGGAGCACCTGTTCCGGATGAAGGGCCGTCCTGTACGCGAGTACGCGATGCGCACCCTTCCCAAGGTGATCGGCGAGGCGCTCGACTCGGCCGGGCTGCGGCTGGAGGACGTGGACCGCCTCATCCTGCACCAGGCCAACACCCGCATGGTCGAGGAGTGTTACCGCGAGCTGGGCGTCGACCCCTCCCGGGTACCGCTCACCGCACCGCGGTTCGGCAACACCGCCGCGGCCTCCATCCCGCTCACCCTCCGCACGGAGCACGAACGCCGTCCCTTCCGGCGCGGCGAGCTCCTGGTGCTGGCCGGTGTGGGCGGCGGCATGACCGCTGGAGCCGTCGTCGTCCGCTGGTACTGAGCCCGCCGGACCTCCGCCGGAAACCGGGCAAGCGCTGCGAAAAGGAGAGAGATATGCCGATGGCGACCGCGGCGGGGCACCGCTGCTACGAGCTGTGGGATCCGATGCCTGACGAGGTGCGGGAGGGCGCCAGGCGGTTCGCCGCCGTACAGGCGCTCAACGAGCTGGTGGGCGTGCTGCAGTACGTCGAGTGGCTGGACCGCGCCCCCAGCCACACCAGGCGGCAGATGCTCATGGCCAAGATCCAGGACGAGGTCGGTCACGGGCACGTGGTCGCGCGCGTCGCCGAGGACCTGGGCATGCCGCGCGAGCAGATCCTCCTCGACTACCTGGAGGGCCGTACGCGGATCCACAACATCTTCCATTACTCCTTCGCGACCTGGGAGGAGGTCGGCCCCGGGCTGCTCCTGACGAACTCGGCCGCGATCACGCAGTTCCAGTCCCTGGCGAAGGGCGTGTACCTGCCGTACGCCCGGGCGCTGCGCAAGGTCGAGCGCGAGGAGTCCTTCCACTACCAGCACGCCCTGGACCTGACCCACGAGATCCTGACGCACGGTGACGCCGAGCAGCGCCGCCGGGTGCAGGAGGGGTTCGAGCTGTGGCTGCCGCGAATCCTGGCCTACCTCGGGCCGCCCGACACCGACACCCTGCACACCAACCGGATGTGGCAGGTCGGCCTCAAGCCGGACGGCAACGACGAGGTACGCCAGGCCTGGCTCAACAAGATCATCCCGGTGGTCCGGAAGCTCGGTCTGCACGTGGACCCCGCGTTGGTCCGTCAGGCGCCCTCGGGCGAGTGGGAGTTCGAGATGCCCGACTGGGCCCAGGTGAAGAAGGTCATCGCGAACGGCGGGCCGTCGTCGCAGCGGCGGCTGGACTGGGTGCGCAACGCCCTGGACCGCAACGCGCCGTACCGGCGCGCGCTGCAGGGGGTGGCGTGAATGCCGCACATCCCGACCGACTCCGACGTCTACGAGGTGTTCGCGCAGAGCGGCCACGGCACGGCTCTCAGCCATGTCGGTTCCATCGTCTCGCCGCGCCCGGACGCCGCCTGGCACCTGGCCAAGGAGACCTACGGACGCCGCGACGACCTCGTCAAACTCTGGGTGGTCCGCCGCACCGACATGATCGTCTCCAGCGCCGGCGACCGCGATCTGCTCGCCGCCAAGACCCGGATGCCGTACCGCCAGCCCGGCTTCCCCACCGCACGCCGCCGCGACCGCTCCGCCGCCCCGCCTGCCGTCGCCGCCCCGCCGGAACGCCGCGACAGCGGTCTGACCGAGCGCCGCGACGACGCACGCGAGCCCAGGCTCACCGACCTGTGGCTGGCGCTCGCCGACGACCTGTTCGTCCTGGGCAACCGGCTGGGCGAACGCATCGTCGACTACATCGACCTGGAGGAGGCGCTGGCGGTCGGCTCCATCGGGCAGGAGGCGCTGGCGCACGCCGGGACGATCCTGGTGCTGTGCGGCTTCGACCAGCCTGCTGTGGATGCCCGGTTCTTCGACCGGGCGCAGGCGCAGTGGCAGGTGTCGCGCGTCGTCGAGCGGCTCACCGACTGGCCGTCCCTGGTGGCCGGTGGCCTCGTGATCGCCGCGGCCGTCGCCGTACTCGCCGAGCGGACCGCGGAGGCCGAGCCCGGCGCGGAGTGGCTGTCCGCGATCAGCGCCATTCGCGATGAGCAACTGGTCCACCTGGACCACTGGCGGCGGTGGGCGCGGGCGCTGGCCGCCTGGCCCGAGACCCGGACGGAGTTCGCGCGTGCCTACGCCGAAGTGACCGAGTGCGCCGGCGACATGTTCGGTGCCCGGCCGCAGTCGCAGGGACAGGGAGTTCCGGCGGCCGCGCCGCCCGCCGGTCCGGCTCTGGCCGTGACACTGCACGAGCGTCTCGCCGTGCTGGTCGGCGACAACGGCGGACCCGGATCGCGCCTGCCGGACGGCCCGCGGACGCGGACCTGGGGCGTGGGCGGGAGCGCACTGGCCGACTCCCTTTCCCGTGGTCGCGCAATCCGTGACCACTACGCCCCGGGGGTGTTCAGTTGAACGCCGACCAGCTCGCCGACGTGGTCGCCGGCGTGAGCGATCCGGAGATCGACGTGGGCCTGCGCGACCTCGGAGTGCTGCGCTCGGTGTCGCTGACCGACGGCCGGATCCGCGTCCACCTGACCCCCACCCGGCTCAGCTGTCCCGCCGTCGGTGAGATCGCCCGGCGGGTGCGGGCCGCGCTCGCCGAGGCGGCACCGGGGCACGGGATCGAGGTCGTGTGGGAGCGCGGCGCGTGGCAGCCCGCGGCGGTGACCGCCGCCGGCCGGGACGCGCTGCGCAGGGGCGGCTATCGCGTGGCGGGCACCGCTCCCAGGTGCCCCTACTGCGACAGCGAGGACGTCGAGCAGGCCGGCCGCTTCGGCGGAGCGGTGTGCAAGGTCCCCTACGACTGCCGCGGCTGCGGCTCGACCTTCGATGTGATCGGCACGGCCGGCTGCAACGCCATGCTCCCCACCCCCGTGAGAGGAGGGTCACGATGAGACTCAGCGGAAAGACCGCCGTGATAACCGGGGGCTCCCGGGGCCTCGGCCGGGCGATCGCGGAACGCTACCTGCAGGAGGGGGCGCGGGTGGTCTGCGCCGCCCGCAACCCCTATGACATCAAGGAGGTCCTCGACCTCGCACCCGGCCGCTGCGCCTACGTCCCCGTGGACGTCACCAGTGACGAGTCGGTCGCCGCGCTGATGGACGAGACCGTCGAACGCTTCGGAGGCATCGACATCCTGGTGGCCAACGCCGGCGTGAGCCGGGACGGGCGGGTGGACCGGCTGCCGGTGGCCGACTGGCAGGACATGGTGACGACCAACCTGACCGGGGTCTTCCTCTGCACCAGGGCCGCCGTCCCCCACCTGGAGCGCAGCGGCGCCGGCCGGATCGTCAACGTCTCGTCCAGCATGGCGACCCGGGTCGCGATCGGCGCCGCCGGATACTGCGCCACCAAAGCCGCGGTGGAGATGTTCACCAGGGTCAGCGCGATCGAGCTCGCCCCACGCGGCATCCTCGTCAACTCCCTGGCCCCGGGAATCCTCGACGAGGGGATGGGCCAGCAGCTCACCGGCAACGACCGGATCTGGTCGCGCTACAAGACCAGGCTGGCGCTCGGCCGGCCCGGCCACGCCGACGAAGCCGCCGACGCGGCGGTCTTCCTGGCCGGACCCGAGTCCTGCTACGTCAACGGCCACGTGCTGGAAGTGAACGGAGGCCTGCTGTGGTCATGACGTTCACTCCCGAGGTCGAGCACCCCGCCGTGTGGCTGGACGTCGACGGCGCGGTGGGCGTCATCCGTCTCGACCGGCCGCCGCTCAACGTGCTCGACCGTGCGACACAGGCCGCGTTGCGCCTCGCCGCCGAGCGGGCCGCGACCGACGAGCGGGTCCGCGCGGTGGTCGTGTACGGCGGGCCCACGGTCTTCTCGGCGGGGGCCGACATCAAGGAGATGGCCGCGATGACGCACGCCGAGATGGTCGGCCACGCGGCGGTGCTCCAGGCGGCCTTCGACGCGGTCGCCGCCATCCCCAAGCCGGTGGTGGCCGCGATCAACGGGCCCGCTCTCGGCGGCGGCTGTGAGCTGGCCCTGACCGCCGACGCGCGCATCTGCGGCAGCGAGGCGCGGCTCGGGCTCCCCGAAGTCCTGCTCGGCGTCATCCCCGGAGCGGGCGGCACCCAGCGGCTGCCCCGGCTGATCGGTCCGGCGAGGGCCAAGGAGCTGATCTTCAGCGGGCGCCAGGTGGGCGCGAAGGAGGCGCTGGAGATCGGCCTGGTGGACCAGGTCGTGCCGACCGACCAGGTACTGGACAGCGCACTGCGCTGGGCGCGGCGCTTCGAGACGGGCCCGGCGCTGGCCCTCCACGCGGCGAAGACCGCCATAGACGCGGGCCTGGCGACCGATCTGGCCGCCGGGCTCGCCATCGAACGGTCGGTGTTCGCCGGACTGTTCGGCACCCAGGACCGTACGAGCGGCATGCAGGGGTTCATCACCGAGGGCCCTGGCCGCGCACGCTTCACCGGGAGGTAGTCACCATGAATCCAGCGACCGTCGAGTTCCAACGCGCCCGCGACCACCTGCTGTCCTCCTACGGGGACCTGCCGCGCGCCCGGGCCTTCCCCAGGCCCGAGGTGGGACAGGATTTCAGCTGGGTCGCGGACTGGTTCGATGTGATCGCCCAGGGGAACGACGCCGTCGCGCTGCGCGTGGTCGACCTCGACCAGCGGGGAGAGGTCGTCGCCGACACCGCGCTGAGTTTCGCCGAGCTGGCCGAGCGCTCCCAGCGGGCCGCCCGGTGGCTGCGGGCGGCCGGCGTACGGCGGGGTGACCGCATGCTGCTGATGCTCCCCAACCGGGTGGAACTGTGGGAGTGCCTGCTGGCCGCGTTCCGTCTGGGCTGCGCCGTGATCCCCGCGTCCGTCCAGCTCACGCCCGACGACCTGGCCGACCGGCTGGAACGCGGTGGCGTGGGGCACGTCGTCGCCGAGGCCGGTCTCACCCCCAAGCTGGCACGTCTGAGCGGCGGACGCACGTGCATCGCCGTCGGCGGCCAGGTGCCGGGCTGGCTGGACTACCAGGGGGCCTATGCCGCCGAGCCGCTCCGGGAGGCGGTGCGGACCCGGCCCGAGGAGCCCTCGCTCATCTACTTCACCTCGGGTTCGACCAACCGTCCCAAGCTGGTCGGGCACACGAGCGTGAGCTATCCGATCGGCCACCTGTCGACCATGTACTGGATCGGCATCCGGCCGGGCGACGTGCACCTCAACATCTCCTCGCCCGGGTGGGGAAAGCACGCCTGGAGCAACCTGTTCGCCCCCTGGAACGCGCAGGCGACGGTCATGGTCGTCAACCAGCCGAGGTTCGCCGCGCGTCCGCTGCTCGAAATGATGTCGCGCTACGCCGTGACCACCTTCTGCGCGCCGCCCACCGTCTGGCGAAGCCTGCTCCAGGAGGACCTCACGCAGTGGCCGATCTCGCTGCGCGAGGCGGTGGCCGCCGGGGAACCGCTGAACGGGGAAATCGTGCGCCGCGTCCGCGAGGCGTGGGGGGTGACGGTACGGGACGGCTACGGACAGACCGAGACCACCGCCCAGATCGGGACTCCGCCGGGCATGGAGAGCGTCGACGGGGCGGTGGGCTGGGCACTGCCGGGCTACGAGGTGGCGCTGCTGGACCCGAACACCGGCGTTCCCATCCCGGACGGCCCCGGGGAGGGCGAGATCTGCCTGCCGCTGGCCAGCCGCCCGCTCGGCCTGATGAGCGGATATCTGGGCAACTCCGAGGCGACCGCATACTGCACGCGCGGCGGCTACTACCACACCGGCGACATCGCCACCCGGGACGCCGACGGCCTCTTCCGCTACACCGGGCGGGGCGACGACCTCTTCAAGGCGTCCGACTACCGGATCTCCCCCTTCGAGCTGGAGAGCGTGCTGCTGCGGCATCCGGCCGTCGCCGACGCCGCCGTGGTGCCCTCACCCGAACCGCTGCGACTGGCCGTGCCCAAGGCGTACGTGGCGCTCGCCGCCGGCTACCGGCCGGAGGCCGAGACCGCACAGCTCATCCTCGCCCACGCCCGCGACCAGCTCGCGCCGTACAAGCGGATCCGCCGCATCGAGTTCGCCGAACTGCCCAAGACCGTCACCGGCAAGATCCAGCGCACCGAGCTGCGGCGGCGGGAGGAACAGCGGAGTTCGCGGTCGGCGCAGGAGTGGTGGGAGGAGGACTTCCAGAACTAGGTCGTGTCTGACAAATCAAGCCCTGCTACGCGTGGCCCAGGCGGCGCCTCGCTGCGTTGTCGTCGTCGCCGATAACGCTGTTATCGGCTCCTCCTCCGCCTTGCGATGCATCCACCTGGATCCCCGCTCGCGACGGGCAGCATTTGTCAGACACTCCTTAGCCCCCCGGCGACGTGAGCGGGCTGTGCGACGGGCGCGCGTTTCCCCGCACAGCTCGCCCGAGGGCCGACTACTCCCCGGAGACGAAATGAATGCCGTCATCATAAGCAGGGGTCAACGCAGACGAGCCGTGTTGAGCAGCCTCATCGGGAACAGCATCGAATGCTATGAGTTCCTCGTCTACGGCACCTTCTCGACGCTCTACTTCAACAAACTGTTCTTCCCTTCGTTCGACCCCGCCACCGGCACCCTGCTGTCCCTGTCGACGTTCGCGGTCGCCTTCGCGGGACGGCCGCTCGGTGCCTTCGTGTTCGGGCACTTCGGAGATCGGATCGGCCGCAAGGCGACGCTGGTCACCACGCTTGTCATGATGGGCGGCGCGACGGTCCTGATCGGCCTGCTGCCCACCTACGCCACCATCGGTGTCGCCGCCCCGATATTGCTGAGCGTCCTCCGGTTCATCCAGGGATGCTCCCTCGGCGGAGAGTCGAGCGGTGGGTTCCTGATGGCGCTGGAGAGCGCTCAGCCGAACAGGCGGGGCTTCCTCACCGCCGTCGTCGGCACCGGCAACGCCTGGGGACTGCTGCTGGCCAACGGCGCGCTCCTCCTCGTCACCGCGTTGCCGGACCGGCAGGTGCTGTCGTGGGGATGGCGACTGCCGTTCATCTTCAGCGCCGTGCTCGTGGGTGTCGCCCTCCACGTCCGGACGCGGCTCGCGGAAACCCCCGAGTTCGAGCGGTCGAAGGCCGAGGGCGCCGTCAGGAACCGGCCGGCGATCGACGTTCTGTCACGGTACGGTCTGATCACTCTGGGCGCGTCGCTGTCGATGCTTCCCATGTTCCTGGTGTTCTACCTCGGGTCGGTGTTCTCGCTCAAATACGGCGCGGCCATCGGTGTGGGCCGGCCCGTCATGCTGGTGCTGCTCGTCGCGTCGTGCGTCTTCCTGATCGTCGCCATGCCGTTCTTCGGCTGGCTCAGTGATCTCTTCAACCGCAAGGCGGTCTTCGTCGGCGGCGTCGTCGCCATGACGGTGGCGCCGTTCGCCTGGTTCCCCTTGCTGGACACCAGGTCCTTCCCTCTGATGGCTCTCGGTTTCCTGCTGCTGTTCACCGGGTTCGCCGCGAGCTACGGCGTGCAGGGGGCGTTCTGCGCCCGGCTGTTCCCCACGGTCGTGCGGTATTCCGGCATGTCCATCAGCTACAACGTGGGTGGGCTGCTCGGCGGCGCCGTCAGCCCGATCATCGCCGCGGCGCTGCTCGACGGGTTCCACAGCTGGACGCCGATCGCCGTCTACATGGCAGCCGCCGGCGTGATCGCTCTGGCCGCTTCGGCGTTCCTGCGGGAACGCTCCGACAGCACGGCCGTACGGCGTGCCGCCGTACCACCACCTGCGACCGCCACGTCCCCCGGCCTCACGACCGCCAGAAGCTGATTCCACGCCTCAGGCGGAACCGGTGGAGGTCTCCGTGCAATCTCCAGTGAGGGAGTACCGCATGTCGTCCTTGTCCGCTCCCAGATGTCCTGTTCTCGATCCCACCGGCGCTTCGGTGCACGCCGAGGCCGCCGCGTTACGCGCCGAAGGGCCGGCGGTGCTGGTGGAGCTTCCCGGCCCCGTCCGCGCCTGGGCGATCACCCGGCACAGCGTCATCCAGGCGCTCACGAACGACCCGCGCGTCTCGCGCGACTCCCGCCGGCACTGGCCCGGTCTGGCCGACGTGCCCGAGGGCTGGTCGCTCGCCGCGCTCACCATGCAGGAGAGCTTCTTCAACTTCTACGGAGAGGAGCACCGCAGGTCCCGGCGCCGCGTCGCCCCGTCGTTCTCGCCGCGGCAGGTCGAACGGATGCGTCCGCGGGTCCAGGCGACCGCGGACCGCCTGGTCAAGGCGCTGGCCGCCCTGCCCCCCGGGGCCACCGCCGACGTGCGCCACGCCCTGGCGCTGCCGCTGACCATCACCGTCATCTGCGACCTGTTCGGCGTCCCCGAACACATGCGCGCGGGGATCGGCAGCGGAATCGACGGGGCGCTGAACTCCTCGCTCGACGCGGAAGAGGCGGTGGCCGCCCACACCGCGCTGTACGACCGGCTCGGCGAGCTGCTGCGGTACAAGAGGGAGCATCCAGCCGACGATCTGACCAGCGACCTGCTCCTGCCGGCCGAGCCCGGCGCGGAGCCGATGTCCGAGGCCGAGCTGCTCGGCACCCTCTTCCTCATGATCGGCGCGGGTCACGAGACCACCGTCAACCTCATCACCAGCGCCGTCCAGGCCCTGCTCACCCATCCCGAGTACCTCACCCGGATCCACGAGGGCGCCATCGGCTGGCAGGACGTCATCGAGGAGACGCTGCGCATCGAGGGGCCGGTCATGCACATGCCCATGCGCTCCGCGCTGGAGGACATCGACCTCGGTGAGGGCGTCGTCATCCGCAAGGGCGACGCGATCACCATCGGCTTCGCCGCCGCCGGCCGCGACCCGGAGCTTCACCCGCACTGCCCGGAACGCTTCGACCCCACACGGGACGGCAAGGAACACCTCGCGTTCGGCCACGGACCCCACTTCTGCCTCGGCGCGCACCTCGCCCGCCTGGAAGCGGAGGTCGCCCTGACCACTCTGTTCAATGAACTGCCCGATCTCACCCTCGCCCACCCCGGAGAGCAGCCCGCCCGCCTGACCTCGTTCATGATCAACGGCCCCGTGGGCCTGGAGGTCGTCCCCCACCCGGCGTGACCGCACGGACTCCGGCCGCCGGAGGCGCACCGCGCCTCCGGCGGCACAGTCATGCCGTCGGCCGGCCGGTCCGAGGACGTCCCCGGCCTCACCGCCGGCCCACCGCCTGGGAAGCCCGGCCTCGTGCCCGGCAGTGCGCCGAAGCCGTGGGGAAACGGGGCCGGCACAGTGGCACCCGCGCGGTGGCAGAGAAACGCGGACCCGGTCCCGGATGGGGAGACCTGTCGGCGTCGGCGCGGTCCGTGCGGAGAGCTCGGCGGCGGACCAGCGCTGGGAGGCCGGGGGGTTCCTGCCGGGGACGAGAGGCGTCAGCGGGAGCGTGGGGCGTCGGTGGGAACGCGAGGCTCCGGGCAGGGAGCGCGGGGTGTCGGCGGGAACGCGAGGCTCCGGGCAGGGAGCGCCGGGTGTCGGCGGGAGCATGGGGCGGGAACGCGAGGCTTGGGCAGGAACGCGAACGAGGCGGCGATCTGGTCGATCGCCGCCTCGTTCACCCTCGTCGCTCTGCCGATACGTCAGGTCCACAGCCCGCCGATCGCCATGGGCGAGCGGTGGCGCAGGGTGTTGTCCATCTGGATGTGCCGGGCGACGCGCTCGGCCTGGTTGCGTGTGGCGGCGATGAGCAGCGGCATCACCGACCCGGCCTCGGGCAGGCCCGCGTAGTACAGGCCCGGCAGGGTGCCCATTCCCCTGCGGTGCACCGGCAGGCCGTCCTGGTCGAGCGCCTCGGCGGGCAGGATTCCGTAGTCGGGCACGAAGCCCGTCGCCCAGATGATCGTCGTGATGTCGTTGGCGACCAGGTCCAGCGTGCCGCCGTAGTCCTTGATGAGCGAGGGGTCGTACTCGGGGGAGGGATCCGCCGCGGGAACGACCAGCCCGCGCTGCTCTATCGCCGCGTCGATGGCCTTCAGCAGCTCGCTCTCCTTGTGGGCGGCCGCCTGCGCCACGGCGCGGACGTTGTCCTCCAGCACCAGCACACCGCCCTGCGCGCCTCGGACGGAGCCGACGAGCGTGACGCCCTTCGCCGCCAGGATCGGCAGGCTCAGGTCCTGGCCGCCGTCCTTCCCGCTGAGCACCGACACCCCGGGCAACACGGGGGAGTCACCGCGTCCCCCCGGCTGTCCACCCGACGCGGTCTCGAGGTTGCCCTCCGGCAGCAGCAGCTGCAGCCAGTCGAGGATCTGCGCGCCACGGTAACGCCGGGGCGCGGTCTTGTGCCCTCCGACCGCGAGGTACACGTCCCGGCCGGCGTCGCGGAGGTCGTCCGCGATCTGCTGGCCGCTGTTCCCCGCGCCCACGATGAGAACCGCGCCGCTCGGCAGGGACTCCGGGTTGCGGTAGTAACGCGCGTGCAGTTGGGTGACCGAGAGGTCCACGCCCGCGGCCACCTCCGGCACACGTGGCGAGGAGTACCCGCCGAGCGCCGCGACGACGTTGCGGGCTTCGACGACGTCGCCGTCGTCCAGGCGGACACGGAAGCGCGCGCCCTCGTGGAGCGCCTCGTCGATCGGGAACTCGACCATCCGGACACTGGTGTGCTCGCGGACCTGAATGCCCATCGCGGCCACGTAGCTCCGGAGACGTCCGGCCACCTCCCGGGCCGGCATGTACCCTTCGGGATCGTCCCCGTCGTACGGCCAGTCGGGAAAGGCGACCGTCCTGTTCGGCGTGTTGACGCGCAGGCTGTCCCAGCGCTCGTTGGCCCACGCCTGGCCGATCTCGCCGCGCTCGATCACCAACGCCTGGTAGCCCAGCCGGGAGAGCGCGCCCGCGACCGAGCATCCCTGCTGACCGCCGCCTATCACTACTGTCTCGGCGAACTCCGTTCCCATCCGTCCATTCCTCTCCGCAGCGAAATCAGAACTTGGTCCCGGGCAGCACGACGACCTTCCCGGTCGCCTGGTCGTTCTCCATGTGCCGGTGCGCCTCGACGATGTCGTCGAGGGCGAAGACCCGGTCGACGTTGGGCCGGTAGACGCCGGCCTCGACCTCGCCGACGACCCGTTGCAACACCGGCGCACCGGCGGCGCCCTTGAGGCTGTCGCTGTGGAAGGCCGTGAGTCTGGTACCCGGCGGGATCATCGCGATCGGTTCGAACTCCCGGATCAGCCAGCCGCTGAGCGAGCCGGCCACGCACACCGTCCCGCCGCGGCGCACCAGTTTCAGTGAGTCCGGCACCGTGGCCGTTCCGATCAGGTCCAGGACGTAGTCCGGGCCCTCGGGCCAGACCCTGTGCACGACGTCCGCCAGTGATCCTCCGTCGTCCAGGAGCACGTGGTCGACGCCGACCGCTCTCAAGGCGTCCATCTTCTCCGTACGCCGGGTCGTGGCCGCGGTGCGGAGACCGTGGGCGGAGGCGATCGAGGCCGCCGCCATGCCGACCGACGAGGTCCCGCCGCGGATCAGCAGGCGGCCGGGCGCGCCGGGCACGACGCCCAGCGCGTCCAGCGAGCCCTGCGCGGTCAGGTACGTCTCCGGCAGCGCGGCCAGCACGTCCCAGGGCAACGTGGTGGAGATCGGCATGAGCAGCGAGTTCGGCAGCAGCGCGTACTCCGCGTATCCGCCGTCGAACTCACGGCCCATCTCGCCCATCACAGCCGCGACGGTCTGGCCGACCGGCAGCGCGGCGTCGGTCGAGTCCACCACCGTTCCCACGCACTCGATCCCGAGCACCCGCGGGAACTTCACGTTCGGCGAATGCCCCTGACGGGTCCTCAGCTCGGATCGGTTGAGACCCGCGCCCTCCACCCGGACCAGGCTCCAGCCGTCGCGGACCGGAGGCATCGGCAGTTCGCGGATCTCGAGTACCTCCGGGCCGCCCGCCCGGACACAGACCGCTGCGCGCATCGTCGTGCTCATTTCGGTTCAGCCTTCGGTGAGGACCTCGAGCGACGGCGCCCAGCGCGGAATCTCACCGCGGCCGGAGGGCAGTCGCAGACTGCGAGCGTAGCTGTACTCCTGCAGCGTCTCGATGGCGTGCTCGCGGCCGTATCCGCTGGCGCCCACGCCGCCGAACGGGGTGCCGGTGAACGAGCGGTTGTAGTGGTTGACGAACACGATGCCCACGCGCAGCTCCCGGCTGAACCGCATGGCGCGCTCGGTTTCGCGGGTGAACACGCCGGCGACCAGGCCGAACTCGGTGCCGTTGGCGATGCGGACCGCCTCGGCCTCGTCCCGGAACGGGATCACGCAGACGACGGGGCCGAAGATCTCCTCCGTGGCGATGCGCATGTCCGGGGTGACGCCGGTGAACAACGTGGGCGGGACGTAGTAGCCGTCCGCCAGCTCCGGGTCGGCGGGCAGCGCCGCCTGGGCCGCGATCGTGGCGCCTTCGCGGACGCCGAGGTCGATGTAGTCCAGCACGCGCTGCCGCTGCTCGGGGGTCACGAGCGGTCCGACGTGCGTGCCGGCGTCCGCGCCGTCGCCGACCTTCAGCCGGTTCACGGCGGCCGTGAGCCGCCGGACGACCTCCTCGTAGCGGTCGACGTGGACCAGCACGCGCGAGGCGGCGGTGCAGGCCTCGCCCTGGTTGAAGTAACCGCCTTCCACCGCCCACGGCACGGCCGAGTCGAGGTCCGCGTCTTCGAAGATCACCAGGGCGTTCTTGCCGCCGAGCTCCAGCAGAGTCGGCGTGAGGTTCTCCGCGGCCGTCCGGATCACGGCCTGGCCCGTGGTGGGCGCGCCGGTGAAGGAGACCTTGCCCACGAGCTTGTGTCCGGCGAGCCGCGCCCCGACCGCACCGGTGCCGGGCACGATGTGCACGATGTCGTCCGGGAGGATGGACTGGGCGATCTCGGCGACCCGCATCACCGACAGCGGCGCCTGCTCCGGCGGCTTGATGACCACGGCGTTGCCGGCCGCGAGCGCGGGGGCGATCTTGCCGGCGGTGTGCAGCGGGGGCCAGTTGAACGGGATGATGGCGCCGATGACGCCGAAGGGCTCGCGCAGCGTGATGTCGATCATGCTGCCCGAGTCGCGCGCCTGGCTCGGGATCGCCTCGCAGAGGCCGGCGAACATCTCGAAGATGGTGGGTGCGCCTTCGAGGTCGAAGTTCCGCGCCTGGGTGAAGGGCTTGCCGTTGTCGCTGGACTCCAGCGCGGCGATCTCGTCGGCGTTCTCGCGGATCGCCTGGGCGACCTTCCACAGCCACTTGCCGCGCTCGCGCGGCGTGCGGGCCTTCCACGCGAAGTGCGCCTCGTACGCGGCGCGGACCGCCTGGTCCACCTGCTCCGCGCCCGCACCCTGGATGACGGCCAGCGGCCTGCCGGTCGCCGGATTGTGCACCGTGAACCGGTCCGCCTCGTCCTGCGAGGACCAGCGCGTCCGCACGATCTGAGCGGTTTCGAACGTCGTAGTCACGACAGCCTCTCTTTCAGCACCGAGGCGATCCGCTCGGCGATCACGATGGTCGGAACGTTGGTGGCCACGCGCGGCATCGCCGGGAACACCGAGGCGTCCGCGACGGTGAGTCCCTCGACGCCGTAGACGGCGCCGTCGGTGTCGACGACGGCGTCCGGATCACGGTGCGGACCCATCCGCATCGTGGAACTTCCGTGGTTGTAGTGCGCCGGCGCGCGCCGGACCGCGTCCGCGAGCTCCTCGTCGCTCACGCCCGGACCCGGCACCCGCTCGTCCACCAGCAGGTCGGCGAGCGGCTGGGTGCGCGCGATCCCGCGGGCGATGCGCACGGCGTCGGCGACCCGTTCGGCGTCGTCGGCGACCGTGTAGAGCCCGAGATCGATGATCGGCGCGTCCTCCGGGTCGCGTGAGGCGAGCCGCACGGTGCCCCGCGAACGGGGCTGGACGCAGGAGACGAAGAAGACCATGTCCCAGCCGGTCGGGTGGTTCTCGACCGGAGGAACGATCATGGCGGGCAGGCTTCGGGTCGGCACCGCCGCCGAAGGCAGGATCTGCACGTCGTAGTCCGGCTCGCCCGGTCCCGCGGCGACGCTGAGCACGCTGCCGAACATCTGCCGCGCGCCGTCCCGCGGCGGCTTCGCGACGTGGATGTTCCAGAAGGCGGGGTGTTCGGTGAGGTTGCGCCCCACGCCCGGGAGGTCGGCCAGCACGTCGATGCCGTGCGCCGCGAGCTCGGCGCGGTCTCCGACACCGGAACGCATGGCGATGAGCGGGGTGCTGTAGGCGCCGGCGCTGAGCACGACGTGCCTGGCGTCGATCTCCTCTCCGGAGGCGAGCCGGACCCCGCAGGCCCGGGTGCCCCGGAAGAGCACCCGGTCGACCGGCGCGTCGCCGCGCACCCGCAGGTTCGGCCGGTGGCGGACCGGGTTGAGGTAGCCGACGGCCGTGCTCAGCCGCAGGCCGTCGGCCGCGCTGAGCGGAGTGTGCGCGAAGCCCGGCGCGCCCGGCGCGTTGAAGTCGCCGACCGTCGGATATCCGAGCCGTGCGCTCGCCTCTCCCATCGCCGCGACGTGCGGGCCCAGGTCCGCCGCCGTGCTCAGCGTGATGCGGTACGGCCCGCCGAGGCCGTGGAACTTCTCCTCGCCGTACGGGTAGTGCTCCATCTTCTTGTAGAAGGGGAGCATCTCCGGGTAGCCCCATTCGGGCCCGGCCAGGTCCGCCCACGCGTCGTGATCGGACGGCCGGGCGCGCATCGCCACGCAGACGTTGACGGAGGAGGATCCGCCGATGATCCGGCCACGGGGGACCGGCACCTCGTTGCCGAACTCGTCCGGGACCGATCGATAACCCCAGTCGTAGGAGTACGGCGCGTAGTGGGCGTCGGCGACCTCCGCCGGCAGTTCCTCGACGGTCGCGAAATCGGGTCCGGCCTCCAGGAGCAGGACGGACAGCCGCGGATCCGCGCTCAGCCGGTTGGCGAGGACGCAACCGGCGGATCCGCCGCCGATGACGATGACGTCGTAGGTCATGATCACTCCTCCGTCGACGCGGTCCTACACGTACCGGGGGCGGCCGACGACGAACCCGAGGACCAGGTCGACGGCGAAGACCACGGTGAGCATGACCATCGGGACGGCCCAGCCGCCCGTGGAGCCGTGCAGCACGCCGAACAGGAACGGGCCGCCGATGGCGATCAGGTAGCCGAAGCCCTGCGACATGGCCGAGATCCCGGCGGTCTCGGCCGCGGTGCGGGTACGCAGCGCGAACAGGCCGAGCGCGATCGGGAACACGCCCATGCCCGCCCCCCACAGGAGCGACCACAGCCACGGCACCGACGTCGGCGAGACGAGCATGCCGATCGTGCCGACGATCTCCAGGCCCACGAGCCCGGCGATCCACCAGGACTGGCTGCGGCTGCGCATCGCGGCCGGCACGACCACCATCGTGACGGGCAGGGCGGCCGCGACCAGCAGGGCGAGCAGCAGACCCGACTCCTGCTTGCTGATGCCCGCGCCCGTGAACACGTTCGCGGCCCAGCCCATCAGGACGTAGGAGCCCGCCGCCTGCAGCCCGAAGAACCCGGTGATCAGCCACGCGAGCGGGCTGCGCAGCAGCAGCGTGCGCTCCGCCGGTGCGGCCGGGCTCGCGCCGAGCAGGCCGGTGCGGCGCGTTCCGGCGATCCAGACCAGCAGCGCGCCGATGGACAGCAGCGACCACGCGGCCAGGGTGACCCGCCAGCCGCCGATCTGTTCCTGCAGCCAGGGGGTCGCCGCCGCGCCCACCCCGCCGCCGACCATCAGGGCCACGGTGTAGACCGTGGTCATCAGCGGGATCCGCTGGGGGAACGCCTGCTTGACCACGACCGGGATGAGCACGTTGCCGATGGCGATGCCGGACGCCGCGACGAACGTGCCGGCCAGCATCACCCACGGGCCGCCCACGACCCGCAGCAGCAGTCCGGCGGTGAGCACGACCAGACCGGCGCCGACCGCCCGGGCCAGGCCGAGCTTGCGGGCCGCCAGCGGTGCCGCCGCGGCGGCGATGCCGAAGCAGAGGGTGGGTACGGCGGTGAGCACGCTCGCCCAGAGCAGGGAGGCGCCGAGCGACCGGCGCACCTCGTCGAGCAGCGGGCCGACGGTGGTGATGGCGGGACGCAGGTTCGCCGCCGCCAGGGCGACGCCCACCATCAGTAGCGGCGTCCCGACCATGGCGGCGTTCCTCTCGACCGCCACCGGCGCGACTTCTTGTTCCTGCGTAGTCACAGTGTTGCCTCCTTGACTTGCGATACGTCCCATTGCAGGTGGAGCTCGTCGAACCCACGCGCGATGACCAGCCGCTCCCGGCTGCGCGAGGCCGCGGGCCCCAGACGCAGTCCGGGCAGGCGGTCGAACAGCAGCGGTATGGCGATCTGCAGCTGGAGCCGGGCCAGCCCGGCGCCGAGGCAGGTGTGGATGCCGCGGCCGAAGGCCAGCATGTTGCGGCCGGCCCTCGGCCTGATGTCGAACGTGTCCGGGTCGGCGAGCACGCGCTCGTCCCGGTTCGCGGCGCCGAAGTGCACCATCACGCGGTCGCCGGGCCGCAGCCGGCGGCCGGCGAGCTCGGTCTCCGCCGTGACGGTGCGGAAGAGGCCCTGGACCGGAGACTCGAACCGCAGGATCTCCTCGACCATCGCCGCGGGTGTCACCTCGCCCTCGCGCAACGCCGCGAGCTGAGCCGGATTCTCCAGCAGGCTCACCAGGCCGTTGCCGATGGAGCGGGTGACCGTGACGTGCCCCGCGATGATCAGGTTCATCACGATGCGCATGAGCTCGACGTTGTCGAGGCCGTTCTCGCCGTGGTCGGCCGCGAGCGACGCGATGAGCCCGTCGCCGGCCCGCCCCGGGTCCAGCAGCATCCCCATCACGTGGTTCTGCATGGCGATGACGTCGCGGGCGCAGGCGGCCCGCTCCACCACGTCGCCGCCGCCGACGGACAGCTTCAGCCAGCTGTGGCTCCACTGCCGCAGCAGCGGCACGTCGCCGGCCGGGACGCCGAGGATCCGCGCCATGACGGACAGCGGCAGCGGCCACGCGTAGTTCTCGATGATGTCGGTGGAACCGGCGGCGGCGAACCGTCCGATCAGCTCCTCGCCGGTCGCCCTGATGAAGGGTTCGAGCTCGGCCACCCGCCGCGGCGTGAAGACCCGGTTCACCGCCACGCGCAGCCGGGTGTGCTCCTCGCCGTCGCTCTCGGTGAGATTGGGCGTCAGCGACCAGCCTTCGGCCAGGATCTGCTTGACCTCGTCGGCCTCCGGCCCCGCGGTCGCCTTCACCGCGCTCTCGGAGGAGTACGTCTCCGGATCGTGGGCCACGCGTACGACGTCTTCATGCCGTGTGACGACGAAGACATCCAGATTCTCGTCATGGAATACAGGGCATCGATCGCGCATCTGCGTGTACGTCGGATACGGGTCGGCCAGTTGGCTGTCAGATGTGGGGTCGAATGTCGGCATAGTCATCGGGGTCGCTCCGCTTGGTGGCTTCTCGTCCGGGCACTGCTCGGCCGGGGTGCTGGGCCCGCCGGTGGGGGGGACCGGCCGGCCCAGTCGCGGGGTGCGGTTCAGTCGGCCGCGGCCAGCGCGGGCACGTTGGCACTCAGCTGTCTGCGATCGGTGGCCCACAGGGGGGTGCTGTGCATCTCGGGCACCGCGGGTTCGTGGACGAAGGTGTCGTGCACGCTCTGGGTCGCCTCGGCCAGGCCGCTCTCCCCGGTCAGCACGCTGAGCCTGTTGGACGTGACGAGCAGATCGGTGCGCGCGGCGCCGACCGACCGCAGTGCTTCGAGCAGTCGCAGCGGCGAGCCGGGCAGCTGGCCTATTCCGAGGCCGACGACCGAGAGCCGGGCCAGGTTGGAGGTCCAGTGCACCTCGTCCAGGCGGCTTCCCCGGTAGGCCTCGGCCAGCAGGGCGCGCGCCTCCTCCACGCTCTCCGCGGGCAGGGTGATCGCGAGGTCGCCGGCGTCCTCCGTCCCGAGACTGCCGTAGCGGCGCAGTTCGACCTCGATCTCGCGTTCGGCGAGTCCGCGCAGGATCCGCACCGCGTGGTCCGCGGTGATCTGGCGCAGCACGCAGCGCACGAGACCGGTCTTGGTGGCCACCCCCGCGATCGCGGGGACCTCGCCGAGCGCGGCCGGTGTCCAGGAGTCGCCGGACACCGCCATCGCGGCGGTGCGGCGGCGATATCCGACCCAGGTCTCCGGGCCGCAGGCGGTGTGGTTGGACCGCACCTTCAGGTCGACGCCGTGGGTCCGCGCGTAGTCCACGGAGTCCGCGGCGAGCACCTTGGCTCCGCTCACCGCGAGCTCGGCCATCTCCTCGTAGAGCAGGGCGGTGTGGCGCCGGGCGCCGTCGACCTTCCTGGGGTCGGCGGTGTAGACCCCCGCGACATCGGTGACGATCTCGCAGTGGTCCGCGCCGAGCGCCGCCGCCAGGGCCACACCGGTGGTGTCCGAGCCGCCCCGGCCCAGGGTGGTGCAGGGCCCTCCGGCACCCGCCTCACCCTGGAAGCCCGCGACGACGGGGATCGCTCCCTTGCGGAGATCCTCCTTGAGCCTCCGCGGATCCACCTGCTGGATCGTCGCCCGGCCGTGGCGGTCGTCCGTACGGATTCCCGCCTGGGCGCCGCTGAACGACCTGCTGGGTGCGCCCTGGCGGTTCAGCGCCATCGACAGCAGCGCGGCGGACACGGCCTCGCCCGTGCTGAGCAGGGCGTCGAGCTGGGCGGGATCCGGCCGGTCGGACACCGAGGAGGCCAGTTGCAGCAGCCTGTCGGTGGTGCCGCCCATGGCGGACACGACCGCGACGACCTCGTGCCCGTCCGCCCGCGCCGCGAGGATCTGCCGTGCCGCCTCGAAGACCTTCTCGGGCGTGGCGACCGAGGTTCCGCCGTACTTTTGCACAATGAGCGCCATCTCACGCACTCTCTTCCTTCGGAGCGGAGCCGGCTCGGGCCTTACTGCTCGTGCAGGAACTCACGGATCGCGTATCCGACGTGCCGCTGGTCGGTCATGGTGTGCCCGAGGATGTGGTCGCCGGGGCGCAGCTCGGTGAAGTTGTGGACGCTGCCGCCGGCGCCGAGGGCGCGCACGTGCCAGTCGTCCTGGCCGACCATGTTCACGACGTCGCCGGACGCGGTGCGGGCCTCGATCTGCAGCATCGGGCGGGTCTCCATCTTGATCCGGCACACGATCACCCGGCGCACGCCGCCGTTGGTGTTGACGGCCAGGATCTCCGAGCCGCAGCGCAGCTCGGACAGGTAGCGGGTGCGGTTGCCGGGCGTCAGGGTGTAGGAGCTGAGGGCGGCCGCGTTCACCCGGAAGGGGCGGGTCGGCATGTACGGCAGCGGGTGGGTCTCGCTGCTGACCAGCATCAGGCCGGTCGAGTACGAGCCGACCAGGATGCCCTCGTTGGGCTGCATGTGGGAGCAGGTGTCCACGCACACCCGGTCGCCGAGCCCCAGGTGCGTGAGCTTGACGATCTCCAGCGGCTCCAGCTCCAGCGTCTCGGCCTCGCCCTGGCACACGCGCACCAGCTCGGAGGCGTCGCCGACCCGCCGCGGGGCGAGCAGCACCGCGTCGGAGCCGCGCTCCAGGACGCCGATGGTGACCATCGCGTCCTCGACGTCCTCGACGACGGTGACGATCGAGCCCTTGGCCTTGTCGGCGGCCGCCAGCAGGATCTCCAGCGGGATCTTGCTCGGGTCCTGGCGGAACTCGACCAGGGTCAGCTCCGCCTCGTTCGCTATCTTGCAGGCGAGCTGCAGCGTCTCCTCGCCCAGCACCTTGACCAGGACGCCGGTGCGCAGGCCGGGCCGGACGCCCTCGAACTTCTCGGCGATGCTGTGGTCGGCGATCAGGATGTCGACTACGCCGACGAGCTGGTCGATCAGGGTCGTGGGGGTCTCGCCGGTGACGACGGCGGCCTTCTCCAGGGTCGGCGGGACCTTCGCGGCGAGCTCGGGGTCGTCCAGAACGACGGCGCCGATGCCGAGATGGGTGCTCTCTTCGATGACGGCGGTGGCGAGTTCGGAGGAGAGGCCGCGGAGGTCGATCCACGCTGTTTTCATGTTCGCACCTTCGGTCGTTAGTCGGTCGTGAGCGGGTGGTGCCTGTCAGGCCACTGTCGCGCCGGCCAGGGCCAGGTCCAGGGGAGTCAGGGTCTTGCGGGAGCCGAGTCCGGCGTGGACTCGCTGGGCGACCGACCGGGCCAGCTTCCCGGGGTCGGTGGCGCGGAATATGTTGCGGCCGACCGCGACTCCGAGCACGCCGGACTCCATCACGCGGTCGATCAGGGTGAGGAAGGCGTCGGTGTCGCCGACCACGCCGCCGCCGGCGGTCACCACCGGGATCGGGCTCGCCTCCACAACCTCGCGCATCGTGACGGGCGAGCCGGTGAACGGGAGCTTCACGATGTCGGCGCCGAGGTCCGCCGCGACGTTCGCCGCGTGCGCCAGCAACGTGGGATCGGCCGGGTCCGCGATGCGGGGGCCACGCGGGTAGATCATCGCGAGCAGCGGGACGCCCCAGCGTGCGCACTGGTCGGCGACCAGGCCGAAGTCGGCGAGCTGCTCGGCCTCGTTGCTCGAACCGAGGTTGATGTGCACGCTGACACCGTCCGCGCCCAGCGCCACGGCCTCGGCCACGGCGCCGACCAGGGTCTTCGCATCAGCGTCCGGCGCGTGCCTGGTGCTGCCGCTCAGGTGCACGATCAGGGCCAGCCGCCCGAGCAGCTCGGTGGGAAGGAAACGGACCCGCCCCTTGTGGACGACGATTCCGTCCACGCCGTTCGCGGCCATCGCCGTGACCAGCCCGGTGAAATCGGCGGCTGACGAAACCGGCCCGTCCGCCAGTGAATGATCGAGCGGAACCAGGAACGCCGTCCCGGAAGCCGAGTGCAGAATCCGCTGGGTCCGTAGGTTCTTTCCAGACCAACCGTACGCTTCTGCCATCTCTTGACACCCCATTTCCAGTTCGGGAATTCATTTGGAGCCGGCGGCCGCGCACCGTCGCTCTGCCAGGCGTTTCGCGAGTTCCTGCCAGGCCTGCCCGCTCGCCTCCGCGAGTTCCGCGACGAATTCGACGCAGTGGTCTGGCAGGTCGCCGATGAGGCGTTCCCGCGTCCGCGCGTCCATCTCGGCCACCGCCAGAACGCTCAGCAGCAGCCGGCCGGACTCGTTGAACCGCAGCGACGGGTCGGAGCGGAGCGCGCGCAGCATCGCGCCCGTCCGGTCCGGCCCGGCGGGCCGCGGAGTGGCGCCCCGAGCGCGTCGTGGATCGGGGTTCTGCTTGGGCGACGCGGCTCGCTGCTCCGCGGCCCGCTGTTCCGGGATCAGCGCCGTGGCCTGCTCGTTCAGTTGCATCCGGACGGCCCGTACGGTGCCCGGGGACACCCCGGCCGCCGCGCTCACGGTGCGCAGCGAGGAGGTGGGATCGCGCAGCAGGATCTCCCTGGCGCGCTCGCGTCCGGAGGCCGCGCTGACCGGGCGCACCCGGCCGTCCCGGCCGATCCTGACCTCGGCCACCGGCGCTCCGCACTGGCCGCGCAGCGCGCCGACGGTCTTGGGCGAGAGCCCCACGACCTCGGCCACCGCCCGATTCGACCATCCCGGGTGCTCGCTGAGGATGCGCAGCACGGCCGATTTCCGGTCGGCCAGCGAGAGCGGCAGCCCGTGCCGCACGTTCAGCCGCACCGCCAGCACGAAGGCGCCGGCGTCGTCGCCGTCGAAGTAGCGGGCTCGGATCGCCCGCTCTCCGCGCAACTGCGCGGCGCGCACCCGGTGCATCCCGTCGATCACCCGGTTCGTGCCCCGCTGCACGACGATCGGCGGCAACTCGGCCTCCGGCTCCAGCTCCGCGAGAGCCAGCGCGTGATCGGCGTCCTCTCCCGCGGATCGGGGTGAGCCCCTCAGGACGAGCTCGGCGATCGAGATCCACTCGACGTCGGAGCCGATGTCCGTCTCCCGCTCGCAATTGATCGCATCCCCGCTTACCACGTGACTCACCCCTCGTCATCAGCGGGCCTGGCGTGTCCTTGAGAGCACTCTGTCGCAAAATCATACCTTACACAAGGTATTTTTTTATAAATGGCCTTTCACCTGCAGTTACACGCAAAGGCCGCTCTTGATCATACCTTTGCTACGGTATGTTTCTGACTGTGCAAGCGAGGATCGTCCCCGGTTGCACAAGGCCGTCAGGAGCTACGCCGGCCGCCCGCACGTACAAGAGGTCCCGGTCGTCTGAAGGGGTAACCATGGGGAACGACCTGCGAGCTGACACCACCCGCGCCCGACTCGAGGCGAACCGGAACCGGCGCGTCGAGATGCTGCGGGCCGAGCCGGAGCTCGCGGACCGGATGCCGCTGCGCGAAGTCTTCGAGAGCGCCGCGGAGCCCGGACTGCGGCTTGCCGAGATCGTCAAGCGCACCTTGACGGGATACGGCGACCGGCCCGCGCTCGCCGAACGCGCCAAGCAGTTCGTCTCCGTGGCCGGACGCACCGAGCTGCGGCGACTGCCCAGGTTCGACACCGTCTCCTACGGCGAGCTGTGGTCCCGGCTGAGCGCCGTCGCCGCCGACTGGTACCACCACGGCGAGCACCCGCTGCGCGCCGGGGACTTCGTCGCGATCCTGGGCTTCGCCGGCGTCGACTACACCACCGTGGACCTGGCGTGCGGTCAGGTCGGCGCGGTCGCCGTGCCGCTGCACAACACCGCCACGGTCGCCCACATCCGCCACCTGGTCGGCGAGGCCGCTCCGCGCGTCTTCGCCACGAGCGCGGAGCGGCTGGGCACCGTGCTCGAAGCGCTGGCCGGGGAGACGTCCGTCGTCCGGCTGATCGTGTTCGACCACTGTCCTCAGCTCGCCGAGCACCGGGAGAGCGTGGCGGACGCGCGCCGGCTGCTGGCCGAGACCGCCTCGCCGATTTCGCTGGAGCTGCTGTCGCGCGTCATCGAGCGCGGGAGTGCGTTGCCGCCCGCGCCGGACCTGCCGCCGGTCGACGACGCGGGAGAAGTGCTGTCCTCACTGATCTACACCTCGGGCAGCACGGGCACTCCGAAGGGCGTCATCTTCCCGGAGTCGACCGTCTCTCTGATGTGGCGGCCGCCCGAGCAGCGTCACCCGATGATCACAGCCAACTTCCTGCCGCAGAGCCATCTCGTCGCCAGGCGGCTCGTGATCAAGACGCTCGCACTGGGCGGCACCGCGTATTTCGTGGCCGACAGCAATCTGTCCACGCTGCTGGAGGATCTCGCGCTGATCCGGCCGACGGAGTTCGCGATGGTGCCACGCGTCTGCGAACTGCTCCACCAGAGCTATCTGAGCCTGCTGGATCAGTGGAACGCCGAGGAGCTGCGGCGGCATTTCCGGGACGTGGTTCTCGGCGGCCGTGTCATCCACACCCCCTGCGGCTCCGCCCCGCTCGCGCCGGAGCTGGCCGCTTTCGTCGAGTCCTGCCTGGACGTCCCGTTCTTCGACAGCTACGGCACCACCGAGACCGGGCTCGTCATGCTGGACCACCGCGTGCAGCGGGCGTTCGTGCTCGACTACAAGCTCGTCGACGTGCCCGAACTCGGCTACTACACCACCGACACGCCGTATCCGCGGGGCGAACTGCTGGTCAGGACCAAGCTGATCACCCCCGGCTACTACCGGCGCCCGGACGTCACCGCGGAGGCCTTCGACGACGACGGCTACTACCGCACCGGCGACATCATGGCCGAGGTCGAGCCCGACCGGCTGTACTACCTCGACCGGCGCAAGAACGTGCTCAAGCTGTCCCAGGGCGAGTTCGTGGCGCTGGCGAAGCTGGAGGCGGTCTATGTCGCCAGTCCGCTGCTGCAGCAGATCTTCCTGTACGGCAACAGCTCCCGCCCGTACCTGCTCGCCGTGGTGGTGCCGACCGCCGAGGCGCTCGACCAGGCGTCCGACGAGGCGGCGCTTAAGGCGGCGATCCACGAGTCGCTGCAGCACATCGCGAAGCGTGCCGACCTCAAGCCGTACGAGATCCCGCGCGATCTGCTCGTCGAGACGGTGCCGTTCAGCCAGGAGAACGGACTGCTGTCCGACTCGACCAAGCAACTGCGTCCGCGGTTGAAGGAGCACTACGGCGAACGGCTGGAGCGGCGGTACGCCGAGCTGGCCGAGGAGCAGATCGACGGCCTGCGCGGTTTGCGGCACGACGAGAACCGCCCGGTCGTGGAGACGGTCGGCCGCGCCGTGCGGGCGCTGCTCGGAGCGTCCGCCGGCGAGCCGGGTCCGCGGACGCGCTTCACCGACATGGGTGGAGACTCGCTGACCGCGCTGTCGCTCTCGAACCTGCTCAAGGAGATCTTCGGCACCGAGGTCCCGGTCGGGACGCTGCTCGGCCCGGCCAACAGCCTGGGCGAGATCGCCGGCCAGATCGAGCGGCTACGTGATCCGTCGGCGCAGCGGGCCACGTTCGCCGGTGTGCACGGCGACCAGGCCACCGCGGCGCGGGCCGGGGACCTCGTGCTCGCCAGGTTCATCGACGAGGCGACGCTGACCGCGGCCACGGCCCTTCCCCAGCCGACCGGCGCTCCCACCACGGTGCTGCTCACCGGAGCCAACGGCTATCTCGGCCGTTTCCTGTGCCTGGAGCTGCTGCAGTCGCTGGCCCGCAACGGCGGCACACTGATCTGTCTCGTGCGCGGCGCCGACGACGCGGCCGCTCGCGCGCGGCTGGAGGACTCGCTGGACAGCGGGGACGTCGAGCTCAAGCGGCGGTTCGCCGAGCTGGCCGGCGACGGCGCGTTGCAGGTGCTGGCCGGCGACGTCGGCGCGCCGAACCTGGGTCTGTCCGAGCGGACCTGGCAGCGCCTGGCGGCGACGGTGGACGCCGTCGTGCACGCGGCCGCGCTGGTGAACCACGTGCTGCCGTACCGGCAGCTGTTCGGCCCCAACGTCGCCGGCACGGCCGAGGTCGTCCGGCTGGCCGTCACCACCCGGCTGAAGCCGGTCGGCTTCCTGTCCTCCGTGGCCGTAGCGTCGCACGGAACCGGCATGGACGAGGGCGCCGACATCCGCGTGGCCAGTCCCGTGCGGCCGATCGACGAGAGCCACGCCAACGGCTACGCCACCAGCAAGTGGGCGGGCGAGGTGCTGCTCCGCGAGGCGCACGACCTGTGCGGGCTGCCGGTGACCGTGTTCCGTTCGGGCATGATCCTGGCGCACGGCCGTCACACCGGGCAGCTGAACGTGCCGGACGCGTTCACCCGTCTGGTGCTGAGCCTGATCGCCACCGGAATCGCGCCCGGGTCGTTCTATCGCGGCGGTGACGCGAGCCGGGCCCACTACGACGGCCTGCCCGGGGACTTCGTCGCCGCCTGTGTGGCCGCCCTGGGAACCGGCGCGGCCGGATATCGCACGTTCAACGTGGTCAACCCGCACGACGACGGAATCTCACTGGACACCGTCGTCGACTGGCTGGCCGATTCCGGGATCGCGATCCGCCGCGTCGGGGACTACCAGGAGTGGCGCGAGCGGTTCGAGGCCGCGCTGCGAGAGCTGCCGGACAAGCAGCGGCAGCACTCGCTCCTCCCGCTGATGCGCGCCTGGCGGGAGCCCGCGACGCCCCTGGCCGGGTCGGCGTTTCCCGCCGAACGGTTCCAGGAAGCCGTGGGGGACATTCCGCACCTGTCCCGGGCGCTGATCGAGAAGTACGTGTCGGATCTACGGCACCTGAGCCTCCTCTAGGCGGGTAGCACGGGCCAGCCGTGGCGTCTCGCCCACGAGGCCAGCACCGGGTCGTCGCCGACGACCCTCGGACTGCCGACGAACGTCAGCAGGTCCAGGTCGCTGGAGTGGTCGCCGTACGCGAAGCAGACGGCGGGGCTGACTCCGAGACTCCGGAGCAGCTCCGCGGCGGCCTCGGACTTGGCGGGGCCGATCATCGATCTGGCCACCTCGCCGGTCAGCAGTCCGTCGCCACCGACGACGAGTTCCGTGCACAGCACCTCGTCGCCACCCACATCCGCGGCCAGCGGATCGAGCACCGCCCGGCACGAGCCGGAGACCAGCACGACCAGGTCTCCGGCCGCTCGATGTCCGGCCAGCGCCGCCACGGTGGAGCCCACGAAGGCGTCAGGCCTCTGACGATGCCGCGCGTACCAGCGACTGCCCGCCTCCGCCAGCGTCGCGCTGGGGACGCCGGCGAAGAGCCGGTAGTAGGCGCGGTTCGCGGCCGCCCTGCCCTCCCGCTCCGCCACCGCTCCCAGCTCGGCCACGGCGCCGAGGAAGGCCGCGTCATCGCGGCCCAGCCAGTGCCGCAGGAACTCGACCATGCTCTTCCCGGCCAGCAGCGTCTCGTCCACATCGAAGAAGGCCACCCGAAGGGGGGGAACGCTCAGCCTTTTCACAGCAAGATCCCAGTAACATACCTTCGCAAAGGTTTTTTCCTAGGATTCACCCAAGCGAGGGCAGAGTGGCTCAGGAGCGCGCGGTTCAGACTCGGGCACTGGTGCTCGCCGCGGCGGCGGAGGAGTTCGCCGCGAACGGCTACGACGGCACAAAGCTGCTCAACGTGGTGGAACGCACCAGTATGACGAAAGGTGCGCTGTACGGACATTTCTCCTCCAAAGAAGAGCTGGCGGCCACCCTGATCGAGGAGGCCGGGAACGAGCTGATCGCACGTGTGGAACGGCGCGCCGAGGGCACGACGGCGCTGCTGGCACTGCGGGAGACGATGCTCGATCTCACCCGGCACCTGCGCCGGGACGCGCTCGCCAGGTCCGCGTTGCGGCTCGCCGTGGAGGCCCCGCACCTGGACCGGCACGCTCACGGGCTGGTCGGGCGGATCTCCCTGTCACTGGCCCGCGCCGTGGCCCGGGCGCACGCGGAGAGCCGGGTGATGGGCAGGCATCCCCCCGACACCGTCGCCCGGCTCCTGATGTCGCTGTTCTTCGAGATCCCGCACCCCGCACCCCGTGACGACGCGGATGCCGCGCGCCGGTTCGACGACCTGTGGAAGGCCGTGTCCGGACCTCGGGATGGTGGTTCGGACACGGTCTAGTCAGCCGAGGCCGAGGAAGGCCTTCGCGTACGCGTCCGCCGCCGGGGCGAACCGCAGCGCGCCGTGACCGGCGCCGGTGTGGACGTCCCGCCACCGCCGTTGCACCGGATCGTCCTCGGCCAGCCCGTGGCCGCCGCACGCGGCGAACAGCCGGTCGACGGCGCTGACGCAGAGCTCCGCGGCGGCCGCCGCGTCGCACCGGTTCTGCGCGACGGTCCGCGCGTCCACCATGCCCCGGTCGGCGCGGTCGGCGGCCTCCCGGAGCAGCAGGCGGGCGGCGGACGCCTCCGGCGAGGACCGGGCGAGCGCCTGCCGGGCGTCCGGATCCGGCGACAGACGCGCGGCCCGCGTGGAAACACAGTCCGCCACCGCGCCCAGGGCGGCTCCGACCAGGGGGGCGGCGAACATCACCGCCGCGACCAGTGTGTAGGGCACGTTGTGGCACCGTGCCTGCCGGGCGCTCCGGGTGCCGAGCAGTTCCGGCAGCGCGACCGTGCGGTGCTCGGGGACGAACGTGTCGCACAGAACCACCGTGTTGGTCCCCGTCCCCCGCATGCCGGCGGCCTGCCAGGTGTCCTCGACCACGAAGTCCCCGGACGGGACGGCGAAGATCCGCACCGTCTCCCCGTCGCCGTCCGGCACCGTGCTGGCGAGCAGCACCCAGTCGGCGAAGTCCACCCCGCTGGCCCGGCCCCACTCGCCCCGAAGCAGCCAGCCACCCGGCACGGGCGTGGCCCGGCCCGACGGCGGCATGACGGACGCGGAGATCAGGGTGTCCGGGCCCGAGCCCCAGATCTCCTCCCGCGCCTGCTCGGGCAGGTAGGCGGCGATCCGTCCGTGCGCGGCGAACAGAGTCGCGCACCACGCGGTCGAGGGGCAGCTCTCGCCCACGGTGATCGCCGCCTCCACCAGCGGCGCGAAGCCTCCGGCCGCCCCACCCCACCGGCTGGGGACGAAGTGCCGGGGGAATCCCGCCTCCACCAGCGCGGCCACCGACTCCCGCCGAAGCCGGCGCGAACCGTCCACCTCGGCGGCGTACCGGGCCGCGCGGTCCACGAGTTCGGTCACGTCCAGACGGTGGTCCGGAGACACCGAGGTCAGCGTCATCGGCGGTCCTGTCCGCTGCTCGTGTCAGGGCCCAGCCTGAGCTCGACCGTGCCGGCGGCGACCTCGTCGCCGTCCTGCTCGGCGACGACGCGGACCACCATCCGGTCCGCGTCGCCACAGCCGGGCCGCGGCCTGGCGGTGATCCGGACCGGGGTGTCGAGTTCGCAGAAACTCGCGAACTCGCTCCGCAGACCGGTGACCGTGGCCCGGTGACCGGCCGGCGGGTGGGTCACGGCGAGCGCGGCCTGCCGGAACGCCTCCAGCACCACCATGCCCGGCACGTGGTCCACATGGTGGTCGACCATCTCGGTGTTGCTGTCGTCGAGCCGCAGCAGCCAGCCGTCGGCGTTCCCGTCGTCGGCCAGCAGCACGTCCTCCTTGCGCTGGCGCCCGACCTCGCCGGGCGAGAGCGGGCAACCGATGAAGGGCACGGACTCGTGCAGTGGGGGCGCCGCCTTCCTGCCGCGGATCGCCTGGTACACGCGCGGATCCACCGCCTGCGAAAGAAGGCTGCCGTGCCCGCAGACCACCCCGGCCACGCTGACCTCGACCTCCAGGCGCATGCACAGCCGGCGGCAGGTCCACTTGGCGGTGGGAGCGCAGGTGACCCGCAGGTTGACCGGGAGCCACGGCGTACGGGAGGGAGGCGTGGTGCCGTCGATTTCGAGCGTGACCGCGCCGAGGATGAACTTGTGCGTCTCGGGCACCCCGTAGAAGCGGTGCTGAATGTAGTAGCCGGCCTGCCGGAGTGCTTCTGTCGGCAGAATCGGGTCGGTCCAGCCGGAGTCGTCCTGCTGGTAGAGGCAGTGGTCGCGCGGCAGCATGGCCGCGATGATGAAACTGTCCGGCGTCTGCCGGACTCCGTCGGTGAGCAGCACGCGCTCGGCCGCGGACTTGTGGACCAGTTCGCGGGACACGAAACGCGGGCCGGGTAAGTGCGCGTCACCGGCGGGCTCTGGCATTGCGTCCCAGCCCCAGGTGAACGGGGACGACGACTGCCAGGTAGTCGGCATGGTGACGTCTTCTGCCGATAGTTGAGCACTCATCTCTGATCCCTTCCGATCTGGACCTTGCGCGATCGCGTGCGATGGTGTCCTAGGTCACACACGGAGCAAAATATACGTCCGTGAAGGTATATTTTGGAATGGCTCGGAGGATCGAGGCGCGAGTTGACGAGGTGATCAGTGAACAGAGGTGAAACATACCTGGGAGGCGGTACGCTGAGGGGGAGCCCCACAGAACGGATCACGCGTGTGAGTAAGATCGGCACTCCCAGAACCACCATCACGCACCGAGCGCAGCCGCGCAACGCGCCGCAGCAGGCACGGGCCGCGCAGACCCGGGCCCAGGTGCTCGCCTCGGCGGCCGAGCTGTTCGCCGACCGCGGCTATCCGCACACCTCCATCGACCACATCGCCAAGCAGGTCGGCATGACCAAGGGCGCGGTGTACTTCCACTTCCGCGACAAGAAGGACATCGCCGCCGAGATCGTGCGCGAGCTGTACAACCGGTGGCGCGTTCGCATCGACGAGGCGCAGGCCATGGGCCTGCCGCCGATGGAGACGGTCGAGGCGCTGCTGAAGAACGCCGCCGACAAGTTCTTCGAGGACGACATCGTCAAGGCCGGAGCGAGGATCCAGGCCGAGCGTTCGCTGTCCGACACGACCCTGCCCGAGCCCTACGTCGAGTGGATCGCCACGCTCTCGACGCTGCTGGCGAAGGCGAGCGGCGCCGGTCAGCTCCGCGAGGGCATGGACCCCGAGTCCGCCGCGTATATGCTCGTGTCGGCGTTCTTCGGCCTGCAGCACGTCTGTGACGTCCTCAACCAGCGTGCGGATCTGCCCCGCCGCTGGGAGGAGATGAGCCGCCTGCTCTTCGCCTCCATCGCCGCCTCCCCGCAATAGGACAACCGCCGGGAGCCCACCCAAGGAGACCTTCGCATGTCTGCTTCGATCCTCCCGGCAGTTCCCCTCGGCACCGGCGGTCCGCTGGTCGGCGCCCAGGGCCTCGGCTGCATGGGCTTCAGCGAGTTCTACGGGCCCACGGCGCCGGCCGAGGCCCAGGAGACCCTGCGGATCGCCCTCGCCCTGGGCGTCACCATGTTCGACACCGCGGACCTGTACGGAGACGGCGACAACGAAAGGTTCCTCGGCCCCTTCGTCCGCGCCCACCGCGACCAGGTCTTCCTCGCCACCAAGTTCGGCATCGTCCGGCGGGCGGGCGAGAAGTCCTGGAGCGAGGTCCGCGGCGACCGCGCGTACGTACGCCAGAGCGTCGACGCCAGCCTGAAGCGCCTCGGCATCGACGAGATCGACCTCTACTACGCGCATCGCCGCGACACGTCCGTCCCCGTCGAGGAGACGGTCGGCGCCATGGCCGAGCTGGTGCGGGAGGGCAAGGTGCGGCACCTCGGCCTCTCCGAGGTGACCGGGGCCGAACTGCGCGCGGCACACAGCGTGCACCCGATCGCGGCCCTGCAGTCCGAGTGGTCGCTGTTCACCCGCGACATCGAGGCGTCCGTGGTCCCGGCGGCAGCGGAGCTCGGTGTGGCACTCGTCGCCTACTCGCCCCTCGGCCGGGGTTTCCTCACCGGAGCGTTCACCGGCGCTCAGGGGCTGAGCACCGGCGACGTCCGGCTGAAGATGCCCCGGTTCACCGGCGACCACGCCGACGCGAACGCCGCGCTCCTCGAACCGGTCCGCGACATCGCCGCGCGCCGCGAGGTCACCCCCGCGCAGGTCGCGCTCGCCTGGGTTCACCAGCGTTCCCGGGTCCACGGCCTTACGGTTCTACCCATTCCCGGCACACGTTCTCCCGCCCGACTCCGGCAGAACGTCGCGGCCGCGACGATGACTTTGTCGGACGGCGAGCTCGCCGCGCTGGAACCGCTGGCGGCGAAGGTGGCCGGTGCGCGTTACCCGGACATGAGCTCCACGGCCACCGCCCGCGAGTGACATCGGGCCTCTCGCTGGATTCGGGGCGGGCCTGAGCGACCGGGCCGCCAGGCGGGCATCTTCGATCTCGGCGGCCAGGGCCTCGTCGTGCTCGCCCGCGTGTCCGGTGCCCGCGCATGGGAGCGCCGGCGGCGCGGTTCAGTCCGGGCGGTCGAGGTCGGTGGCGGCCAGCGCCCGGGCCATCGCGGTGCGGTTGCGGACGCCGAGCTTGCGGTAGACGCTTCCGAGGTGCGTCTCGACCGTCTTGGGCGTGACGTTCAGCTCCTGGGCGATCTGGCGGTTGGTCCGGCCCCGGGCCGCCAACCGGGCCACCCGCCATTCTCCGGGGGTCAGCCCGGTCCCGTGCGGCTCCGGCGGCCGCGTACCGGCCTCGCTCAGTGCGCTCCGCGCCCGCCGCGCGAGCCCTGCGGCTCCGCACTCCTCCGCCAGCCGGAGAGCCTCGGTCAGGGCGGCCTGCCCGGCCTGGGGGTGACGCTGCCACGTGCGGCGGCCGAAGGCGTGCAGGGCCGTGGCGAGCTCCAGCCTGGCCGGGCCCGTTCGCAGTACCCTTACCGCCTCCTCCAGCAACTCCGGCTCGGCCCGGCCTCCGGTCACCGTCGCCGCCACCCGAAGCGCTCGGCCGAGGGTGCGTGGGGCGCCCCACCGGCGGGCCAGGTCGAGATCCTCGGCGGCCAGCGCCAAGGCCGCGTCGCGGGTACCCAGGACGTGCTTGCCCAGTGCGGCGACCATCCGCCACGGATGCGAGGCCGGGTTCAACCAGCCGTCCGCGAGCAACCGGCGGCCCACCTGCTCCGCCTGCCGGACCGCCTGCTCGGCCCGCCCATGGGCGAGATCCACCCGGGCGGCCAGCAGGTCCAGCCGGCAACGCAGGGCCTTGTAGGGCGGGACTTCGGCGGACGCTCCGGCAAGCGCCTCGGCCGCGGCGGCCGGCCGCCCCTGTGCGAGGTGCGCCTCCGCCAGGATCTCTCCGCCGTAGACCGGGGCCAGCGGGACCGGCACCCTGCCGATCAGTCGTACCGCCTGCCGGATGCCGGCCTCGGCCTCGGCGAGGTGACCGCGCGACAGCAGCGCGTGCACCCTGAGGTAGCCGATCGGCGCGGCCAGGTACGACGAGCCCGCTTCCCGCGCCGCGGACCAGTCGTGGTCGAGATGCCGCAGCGCGTCGTCATGGTCGGCGTCGATCAGGACCAGGTAGGGAAGCGACGACGACGCGTCCTGGTAGGCCATGCCGGACGAGCGCAGCCGCAGCACCCGCAGCGCCGCGGAGACGGCCGCGTCCCGGTCGAGATCGATGACGGCGGTCCGGAACGCGGTGAACGCGTCGAGCTTGCACCGCACCTCGTCGCTGAGCCTCGGCGCGGCCGAAAGCACCGCCAGGTGCTGCGCACCGGTGTGCCGCAGGTCCAGCTCGGCCACCGCCGCCGCGATGATCTGCGTCCGCAGCCGGTGCTCCAGCTCCGCATGCCCGTCGCCCAGCTCGGTGAGGGCGTTCTCCAAAAGGGCGATCGCGTCGGCGTTGCGGCCGTTGAGGATCACCGCACGACCGAGCAGCTCGGTGATCTCGGCGCGCCCGGCCGCGTCCGGGGCCAGCGCGGCGGCGCGTCGCAGATAGCCGATCGCGGCCGGCCAGTCGAGCCAGTACGCGATGCGGCCGGCCATCCGTACCAGCTCGGCGGTCGCCTGCGGGGTGGGCGGCTCCTGCAAGGCCCGCTCCAGGAACGCCAGAGCGGACCGTGGCACCCCCCGGCTGGACGCGTGGTTCGCGGCGGCCACCAGCGTGTCTACCACCCAAGAGTCGCCTGAGGGCAGGGTTTCGAGCAGGTGGGTGGCGACCAGCGGTGCGGGCTGCCCGGCGGCGAGCAGCTCGGCCGCTCGCCGATGCAGGCGGCTGCGCTCCACCACGGCGATGCTGGAGTACACGGCGTGCCTGGTCAGGGCGTGCACGAACTCGGGCCGCCCGCCGCCGCGCAGGACGCCCGCGGCCACCAGTTCGTCCTGGCCCCGGGTGAGTGTCTCCGGGCCGCCCGCGAGTTCGGCGACGAGCTGCGGGTCGGCCTCCTCGCCCAGTACGGCGCATATCTGAGCGACCCGCACGGCGTGGGGGGTGAGGTGCGCGAGCACGGCGCCCATCCACTGGCTCAGCGCCGGCCCGCCGAGCGCACGCAACGCCTCCTCGTCACCCTCGGCCGCCGTGCCGCCCGCGGCAGCGGCGGCTGCCGCCAGCTCCCGTACGAACAGCGGGTTGCCGCCGGTCAGGCGGTGGCAGGCCGCGCACAGCCGGGTGTCCGCCGCCTCGCCGTTGACGGCGCGCACCAGGCGGGCCGTGGCGGCCGGCGTCAGCGGAGCCGGCCGCAGCACCGTCCCGGCCGGATCGGCGGCGAGCGCCGAGCACGGCCCC
>QFZU02000077.1 GCA_003260025.2 Microbispora triticiradicis
GGTGTGGCCTCCGGCCGCTGCGTGGACGTGACCGGCGCCAGCCAGACCGACGGCACCCAGGTGCAGCTGTGGGACTGCAACGGTCAGACCAACCAGACCTGGTCGTCCACCTCGGCCGATGAGATCCGCGTCTACGGCAACAAGTGCCTGGACGCCGGCGGCACCGGCAACGGCGCCAAGATCCAGATCTACTCCTGCCACGGCGGCACCAACCAGAAGTGGCGCGTCAACTCCGACGGCAGCATCACCGGCGTCCAGTCCGGCCTGTGCATCGACGCCGCCGGAGCCGCCACCGCCAACGGCACCAAGCTCCAGCTCTACAGCTGCCACGGCGGCACCAACCAGAAGTGGACCTGGAGCAGATAACGAAGAACGCCCTCGTGCATGACGTCGGACCCCTTGGGTAGACGCATGTCGAGAGTGCGCTGCGGGGCCGCGCGGGACCGGGGTGGATGGTCACCCCCCGATCTCGCGCGGCCCTGCGCATGTTCCGGGAGGGCCGAAGGTCCCGCGACCACGGGACTTCGGAGTGACCGGAGGGTGCCGTACGGCTCTGCGCCGCCGATGCGGTGATGCGGTGTTCTTGGAACGTAAAGAACACGACCACCGCAGTTGAAAGGGGCCGGTCATGGCCATCACCGAAGCGCGGCACCAGAAGGCCCCCCTCCTTCCCGCCGCTCCCCCCGCTGCCCAGACGACCGGTGCGACGACCGGCACTGACCCGGCCAGGTACGTCTGGGCCGCCGCCCGCGTCGCCGTCGGCTGGGTGTTCCTGTGGGCCTTCCTCGACAAGCTGTTCGGCTGGGGCTTCGCCACCCCCGCCGCCAAGGCGTGGATCAACGGCGGAAGCCCGACCACCGGCTTCCTGAAGGCGCTGACCCGGGCCGGCGAGACGTTCGGCCTCGGCGGACGGTGGGCCGCCACCCCGCTCGTGCGCCGCTTCCCGATCCTCCGGTGAGACTCTCCGGCTCCGATGCCCACTCCCCGCCCCCTGGGAGTGGGCATCGGCCTGTCCGCGATGCGAGACTGCCCCCTATGACCGACCACGAGCTGTCCCGGTCGCTGATCCCGAGCATGCGACTGGACGACCTGCTGGCCGAGTTGCAGTCACGCCTCGAAGCGGTGCTGGCCACTCGCGACCGCGTCCACGCGCTGCTGGAGGCGGTTGTCTCGATCGGCAGCGACCTCGACCTGGAGATCGTGCTGCGCCGCATCGTGGCCACCGCCGCCACTCTGGTGGACGCCACCTACGGCGCGATGGGCGTGATCGGCGAGGACAACACCCTGGTGCAGTTCGTCCCCGTCGGGCTGAGCGAGGAGGAGATCGCCCGGATCGAGCACTGGCCGCACGGTCTCGGCCTGCTCGGCCTGTTGATCAAGCAACCGCGGACGCTGCGCCTGGCCGACATCTCCCAGCACCCCGAGTCGTACGGCTTCCCACCCGGCCATCCACCGATGGGCGGCTTCCTCGGGGTGCCGATCCGGGTCCGCGACGAGGTGTTCGGCAACCTCTACCTGACCGAGAAGCGCGGCGGCGGGCAGTTCGACGAGGACGACGAGGCGATCGTGGTCGCCCTTGCCACCGCCGCCGGAGTGGCCATCGAGAACGCCCGCCTGTACGAGGAGAGCCGCCGCCGGGAGACCTGGCTGCAGGCGTCCGCCGAGATCACCACCCGTCTGCTCTCCGGCGCCGAGCCGCAGGAGGTGCTCACCCTCATCGCGCACCGGGCCCACCAGATGAGCGCCGCCGACGGCGTCGCGATCCTGCTGCCCCGCGCCGGCAGCGACTCCCTGCACCTGGCCCTGGAGCGCACCGGTTCCGCGGACCCGGCCGACCCCGACGGCGATCCCCGCGACCCCGCCGACGAGAAGGAGCGGGGAGACCAGGCCGGCCCGGCCGGCTCCGCGTACGACGGGCGGGTGCCGATCACGGGCTCGCTGGCCGGGCGGGCCTTCCTCAGCGGCGAGCCGCTGATGCTCGACGACGACGGCGCTGACGAGGAGACGCTCGCCTGGGAGATCGACGCTCCCGTGGGACCGGTGGCGGCGGTGCCGCTCGGCGCGCCCGGCGCGGTCCGCGGCGTGCTCGCCCTGGTGAAGCGCGCCGGGCGGATGCCCTTCAGCCGGTCGGAGCTGCGCATGCTGCACGCCTTCGCCGGACAGGCGGCCGTCGCGCTGGAGCTCGCCGACACCCGCAGGGACGCCGAGCGGCTCGGCCTGCTCGAAGACCGCGACCGCATCGCCAAGGACCTGCACGACGTGGTCATCCAGCGGCTGTTCGCCGTCGCGATGACCCTGATGAGCACGGTGCGGCTGGTCGAACGCCCCGAGGCCTCCTCCCGCCTCCAGACCGCGATCGACGAACTGGACACCACCATCCGGCAGATCCGCTCGACCATCTTCGCCCTGCAGACGCCACGCGAGGACAGCTCTCCCAGCCTGCGGGCCCAGGTGGTGGACCTGGTCGAGACCGCCCGGGGGCACCTGGGCTTCATGCCGGGCCTGAGCCTGGAGGGCCATCTCGACAGCCGGGTGCCTGCGCAGGCGGCCGAACACCTGCTCGCCGTGCTGCGCGAGGCCCTGTCGAACATCGTCCGCCACGCCAGGGCCTCGCGTGCCGACGTCACCCTCGACGCCACCGGCGAGCGGCTGACGCTCGTCGTGGAGGACAACGGCGTGGGCGTCTCCGCCGAGGGCCGCCGCAGCGGCCTGCGCAACCTCGCCGACCGCGCCGAACGGCTCGGCGGGTCCTTCGCCCTCACCGCGCCGCCCGGCGGCGGCACCCGCCTGGAATGGACCATTCCCCTGAGCGGATGACCGGCGCCGGGCGGCGGTGGTCGAGCCGGTCTAGTCGTGTTCGGCCTTGAGGCGGGCGGCCAGGGCGGCGGCCTGGGTGCGGCGCTGCATGTCGAGCTTGCCGAGCAGGTTCGACACGTAGTTCTTGACCGTCTTCTCGGCCAGGAACATCCGCTCGCCGATCTGCCGGTTGGTCAGGCCCTCGCCGATCAGTTCCAGGATCTGGCGCTCCTGGTCCGACAGGGCGGCCAGCGGGTCCTTCCTGGTGGCCTGGTCACGCAGCCGGTGCAGCATCGCGGCCGTGGTCTGCGGGTCGAGCAGCGACTGCCCGGCGGCCACCGTCCGCACCGCGCCGACCAGATCGGAGCCGTGGATCTGTTTGAGCACGTAACCGGCCGCACCGGCCATCACCGCGTTGAACAGCGCCTCGTCGTCGGCGAAGGAGGTCAGCATCAGGCAGGCCAGGCCGGGCACCTTCGAGCGCACCTCCCGGCAGACGTCCACGCCGTTGCCGTCAGGCAGGCGCACGTCCAGCACCGCGACGTCGGGCCGCAGGGCCGGAATGCGGGCCACGGCCGACTCCGCCGTCCCCGCCTCGCCGATCACCTCGATGTCGTCCTCGGCCTCCAGAAGCGCCGCCACGCCGCGCCGTACCACCTCGTGGTCGTCCACCAGGAACACGCGAATCATGACTCATACGCTAAGCCCTCAGAGCCCGATCGGCCGAGCACGGGCCCGGCCGGTGAGGCGAAAAGCGGCGGTTCGTACTGGGGATACCAAGCCTCGTCTTCGGGATAGCCCGCTCCGCCCGACGCACATAACGTTCAGACGTGGCCGATTCCACCAGCCCGATGACCGCCCGTCAGGGGCGTCCCGGCGGGGCGGCCGCGGAGGTGGGCGGGGGGAAGCTTCCCCGCGCACCCCGACCGACCAGTGACGACGCACAGAACCTCCGGCCGCGGGTCCGCTCCGTGAAGAGTCCCGCCGGCCGCCGGCCGAGGAGCACGACGACACGATGAACGCACAGCTCATGAACCGTGCCTACGCCGCCGGGGCCGCAGCGCCCACGGCTGTGTACACCTGTCCGGTGCCCCACACGCCGCAGGCGGTCGCCGCCGTACGGCACCGCGCGCACGGCCCGCTCAGGGCATGGGGACTGCCGGAGAACACCGTGGACGAGGCCCTGCTCGTGGTCTCCGAGCTGGTCACGAACGCCGTGCTCCACGCTCTTCCCCCGGCCGAGTTGCGGCTCCTCCTGCTGGAGGACGTCGTACGGATCGAGGTCGCGGACTCGGGGACGGCACCCGTGTGGTCCGGCGGCGCGCCCGCGGGCGGACGCGGCGGCGTCGTCATCAAAGCGCTCGCGGTCGGGTACGGCGCCGACGTCCGGCCGAAGTCCGTCACCCACTGGGTTGAGCTGCGGGCACGGCCCTCGGTGCGGCCCACGAGCCGGCTTCAGTGCTGCGGGGTCCGCGAGGGAGACTCCCCGAATCGCCGGCGATAGGCCAGGGAGAACCGGCCGAGACGGGCCTCAAGGCACGATCGCGCAAGATCGGCCTTGGGGCGGCTTGGTGGGGGACGGGGGGTTCGTAATGTGGACGTCATGCCTCGTCTTTGGGATAGCACACGTTGACCCACCCACATAACGTGGGGATATGGACGCTCTTACCAGCTGGACGCCTCCTTACCGGGAGGGGTCACGGCAGGGCTCTCCGAACGGGTCCAGCCCACTGGTGATCAGGGAGCACGAGACGATGAACGTACAGGTTATGGAACGTGCCGACGTCGCCGGGGCCGCAGCCGCCACGGCTGTCTACACATATCCGGTGTCCCACTCCTTCCAGGCGGTCGGCGTGGTGCGCCGCCGGGCCCGCGACGTGCTGGCGGAGTGGGGCCTGTCCGAGGCCACCGCGGACGAGGCCGTACTCGTCATCTCGGAGCTGGTCACGAACGCGGTGCTGCACGCCCTGCCACCGGCCGAGCTGCGGCTGTTCCTGCACGGAGGCGTCGTACGCGTCGAGGTCGGCGACTCGGGAGCGGCTCCCGTGTGGCCGGGCAGCGCGCCCGCTTCGGACGAGCGCGGACGCGGCAGCGACCTCATCGAGGCGCTGACGCTCCGTCACGGCGCCGACGTCGGGCCCGACTCCGCCACCTACTGGGCGGAACTGCCCGCCTGCTGATCCGATGAGGGCGACAGGGTCAGCGCCGGAGGGTCTCGGAGGGGGACTCTCCGAACCGCTGCCGGTAGGCCAGCGAGAACCGGCCGAGATGGGCGAACCCCCACCGGTAGGCGACGTCGGTGACGGTCGCGGCGACCGGATCGGTGACCGCCAGCTCGGCCCGCACCCGGTCGAGGCGCACCTCACGCAGGTAACCCATCGGCGTCTTCTCCAGGTGACGCCGGAACCCCTCCTGCAACGCCCGCGCGCTCACCCCCACGGCCTCGGCGATGTCCTCCACCGTGAGCGGCTCGGCCGCGTGATCCTCGATCAGCCGTACGGCCCGTTTCACGGTCGGCGGCGCCACCCTCCGATGCCCGTTGCGCAATTCGTCGATGTAGTTGCTCGGCTGCGCCATCAGAAGCTGCGTCATCAGCAGCCCCTCCAGCTGCCTGGCGACGAGCGGCTGCTCCAGCATTCCGCCACCGGTCTCGGCCTCTCTGCGGAGGAGTTCGACCACCGACCGCCAGGAACGGGCCGGGGGCCGCGTCAGGTCCATCCCCAGGGAGAAAGTGAGCGGACGGTCCGGCCGCCGCCCGATCAGCCTGCCGAGCTGGTCTTCGAGCGCCCTGCGGTCGAACCGGGTGAACAGCCCGCAGTGGCCGGCCGACCATCGCACGGACATGGGCCGGGTGAGCGACAGCACGCAGGCGAGCCCTGGCGTCGACACGATCCGCTCGGGCCCGTGGGACATCGCGGCGGTGCCGATGAGCGGCACCTCGACGAGGAGATGAGTGTCGAGCATCTGGGGGGTGATCAACACCTCCGTGCCGTAGTGGAGGCAGTACAGACCCACCTCGCCGAACTCGATCCCGGTCATGCAGGCGTCGATGTGAGCGCCGGACTCCACGGGACGCACCGCGTAGCGACCGAGGGCCTCCCCGACTCTGGCCTCGGCCTCGTCGACGTCCCGGGTGCACACCCGTTGATGCGCCGCGAACGGTAGCGGCCGATCGGACATCTCCGCCTCCCCCAGCGGTCGCGCGACCTGGAACGCGTGCATGTGCGCGTCCCCCGACGGTCCATTTCACCCTACGTTCGTCCTGGTCAGAGCGTGTACCCCCTACCCCGCCCGGGCCGGGTCAGCGCCGGAGGGTCTCGGAGGGGGACTCTCCGAACCGCTGCCGGTACACCGACGAGAACCGGCCGAGATGGGCGAACCCCCACCGGTACGCGACGTCGGTGACGGTCGCAGCCACCCGGTCGGTGACCGCCAACTCGGCCCGCACCCGGTCGAGGCGCACCTCACGCAGGTAACCCATCGGCGTCTTGTCCAGATGACGCCGGAACCCCTCCTGCAACGCCCGCGCGCTCACCCCCACGGCCTCGGCGATGTCCTCCACCGTGAGCGGCTCGCCCGCGTGCTCCTCGATCAGACTCACGGCCCGCTTCACGGTCGGCGGCGCGACCCTCCGCTGCCCACCGCACAACTCGTCGATGTAGTTGCTCGGCTGCGCCATCAGAAGCTGCGTCATCAGCAGCCCCTCGAACTGCCTGACGACGAGCGGCTGCTCCAGCATGCCGCCACCGGTCTCGGCCTCGTCGCGGAGGAGCTCGGCCACCGACCACCAGGAACGGGCCGGCGGCCGCGTCAGGTCCATCCCCGAAGAGAACGTGAGCGGCCGATCCGGCCGCCGCCCGATCAGCCTGCCGAGGTGAGCTTCGAGCGCCGGCCGGTCGAAGTGCACGATGCACTGCGTGTTCCCGGCCCCCCACCGCATGGACCTGGGGTGAGCCGACAGCACGGCGGCGAGCTCGGGCGTGGATCGGATCGTCTCCCGGCCGTGGCACACCTCGGCCGTTCCGGCACACGGGATCTCGACGAAGAGGGAGTCGTCCGCGACGGGCGGCGTGATCGAAACCTCCGCTCCGTAGCCGAGGACGTACAGTCCGAAATCGCCGAACTGGACTCCTTGCAACCGGACGTCGAGCCGGGCGCCGGCCCTTATGGGTCGCAGCTCGTGCGCGCCGACGACCTCCCCGATCCGCACCCGGGCCTCGTCGGCGTCGTGCATGTGCAGCCGCCAGTGCGCGGCGAGCGGCATCCGCTGATCGGACATGTCCGCCTCCCCCCAGCGGTCACGTGGCCCGAGGGGCGACCCAATCCCCCCGGGTGGGCCTTCTGTCTCAGCCTACGTTCGTCCTGGTGAGGCGCGTACGCTCCGTCCCGGAGCGCCTGCCGTACCCCCGGCACCCCGCAGCCGTCCGGTTCAGCCGCGGGCGGCCGCGTCCACCCGGGTGGCCGCCGAAGCACCGGTCGTGGGGTCCCCGGTCGTGACGGGGGCGGTCGAGCCGCGCACCACCAGTTCGGTGGCGAGCTCGACGTGGTGCGACTCGATCCGCTCCCCCGCCGCCAGGCGGAGCGCCGTACGCACCGCGACGGCGCCCATCTCCCGGAGCGGCTGGCGTACGGTCGTGAGGGGCGGCGAGGCCATCCGGGCGATCTGGGTGTCGTCGAACCCCACGATGCTGAGGTCCTCCGGCACCCGCAGCCCGCGCGCCCTGGCGGCCTCCAGCACCCCGAGCGCGATCTCGTCACACCCGGCGAAGATCGCCGTGGGTGGTTCGGGGAGATCGAACAGCGCCGCGCCGCCCTCGACCCCGTCCTGGTAGTGGAAGTGCGCCGTCCGCACGTACCCGGGAGGCACGGAGACGCCCGCCGCCTCCATCGCGGCCCGGTAGCCGTGCAGCCTGGCCTGGGTGCAGGCCGCGGTGGCCGGGCCGCCGAGGTGGGCGACGCGCCGGTGGCCCAGCCCGAGCAGGTGCTGGGTGGCGGCCAGGCCACCGGCGAAGTTCGTGGAGCCGACGCTGGTCACCCGGGTCCTCGGCAGGTTCAGCGGATCGATCACCACGAGGGGCAGCCGCGCCCGGGACAGGGCGCCGAGCTGCCCCCCGGTCAGCTCACCGGTGACGGCGACCAGCGCCCGCCGCCCGGCCGCGACCAGCCCGCGCGCCCAGCCCCCGGTGCGGTCGGCGGAGCGCCGGATGCTCACCACGATCGACGCGTCGAGCTCGGCCCCGGCCTCCACCGCGCCCTGGACGATCTCGGTCGAGTACGGGTTGAGGTCGTCGTCGAACTCCACCTCGACCGTGTCGGACGCGGCCGGCTCGCCCCGGCGCTGCGGCGGCGCCACGTAGTCGTGCTGCGCGAGCAGCGACAGCACCAGGGCACGCGTCGCCGGGGCGACGTCGCTGCGGCCGTTCAGCACCTTCGACACGGTCGCGACCGACACACCCGCCGAGGCCGCGACCGTCGCCAGCGTGGCCCGTCTACGACCGGCCGCCATCTGATCCTCCCTGTCGCGTGGCGCCGGACCCCGGCGCCGGGCTCACTTCCACGGGGGTGACCAACCGGCGGTCACTGCCGACGTGGCGGAGCGGGCCGGTCAGCCGTACGCGGCCCCGGCAGGGCAGGTCCGACGCCGACGTGCCGACGAGGACGTCGACGTCCCCGGGCTCGACCACCCGCCGCAGGTCACGTCCGGTGAAGGCGGTCCGGTCGGTGTGGACGGTGAAGGTCGCCCGCGCGCTCTCGCCGGGCTCCAGCCGGACCCTGGCGAACCCGGTGAGCTGCAGCACCGGACGGGTGACCTGGGCGAGCACGTCGTGCAGGTAGAGCTGGACGACCTCCTCGCCCGCCCGCGGGCCGGTGTTGCGCACGCGCACCGACACGGTGAACTCACCGTCCGTGGGCACCTCGGTCTCGCTGATCTCCAGGTCGCCGACCTCGAAGGTGGTGTAGGAGGCGCCGTAGCCGAACGGGAACAGCGGGCTCGGGTCGAGGTTGCTGATGCCGTGATCCTCGGCGCCGAGCGGCGGCTGGAGGTAGGTGCCGGGCTGGCCGCCGTGGCTGCGGGGGATCTGCACCGGCAGCTTCCCACAGGGCTGCACCCGGCCGGACAGGACGCCCGCGACCGCCGCCCCGCCCTCCTGCCCGGGCATGAACGCCTGGACGAGCGCGGCGGCCTTGTCGCGCACGTCCCCCAGCGCGTACGGCCGGCCCGAGACGACCACCACGACGACCGGCGTGCCGGTGGCGGCGAGCTCGGTCAGCAGGTCCTCCTGCACGCCGGGCAGCCGCAGGTCGTCGGCGTCGCAGCCCTCGCCCGAGGTCCCCTGCCCGAACAGCCCGGCGAGGTCGCCGACGACGGCCACGCACAGGTCGGACTCGCGGGCCGCCCGCAGCGCGTCCGCGAAGCCGGAGCGGTCCGCGTCCCGCCAGTCGCAGCCCCGCTCGTGGACGATCTCGGCGTCCGGCAGCTCGGCCCGCAGCGCGTCGAGCAGGCCGCGCGCCTCGATGCCGAGCCCGAGCCCGGGGTAGCGGGGCAGCACGTGGTTCGGGAAGGAGTAGCAGCCCATGAACGTGCGCGGGTCGTCGGCGCAGGGGCCGACCACCGCCACCCGCCTCAGCTCGGGGCGGCCCTCGCCGAGCAGCGGCAGCGCCTCGCCCGCGTCGAGCAGGACGACGGACCGCTCGGCCAGCTCCCTGGCCAGCTCCCGGTTGTGCGCCGAGTCCAGGTCCACCGACTCCGCCCCGGCCACCGACTGCTCCGGCGTCCAGTCGGGGTCGAGCAGGCCGAGCTCGATCTTCTGGGTGAGCAGCCGGCGCGCGGCCCGGTCGATGAGGGCCTCGGGCAGTTCGCCCCGTCGCACCCGGTCGGCCAGGTGCTGGCCGAAGCCGAGCGTGTCGGGCAGCTCGACGTCGATCCCGGCGGTCAGCGCCTGCACGCCGGCGTCCTCCGCGTCCGCCGCGACCTGGTGCATCGTGGCCAGGAACGCGACCGACCAGTAGTCGGAGACGACGGTCCCGGTGAAGCCCCACTCCTCGCGCAGCACCTCGGTCAGCAGCCACGGGTCGGCGACGGAGGGAACGCCGTCCAGGTCGCAGTAGGAGTTCATGACCGAGCGCGCGCCGCCCTCCGCGATCGCGGTCTCGAACGTCGGCAGGATCATGTCCATCAGCTCGCGCCGGCCCATCGGCACCGGGCCGTGGTTGCGGGCCGCCCGGGACGCGGAGTATCCGGCGAAGTGCTTGAGCGTGGCGATGACCCCCGCCTTCTCCAGGCCGCGCACGTACGCCGAGCCGAGCATCGCGACGAGGTACGGGTCCTCGCCCAGGGTCTCCTCGACCCGGCCCCAGCGGTAGTCGCGCACCACGTCGAGCACGGGCGAAAGGCCCTGGTGGACGCCCACGGCGCGCATGTCCCGCCCGATGGCCGCGGCCATCCGCTCCACCAGGCCGGGGTCGAAGGTCGCGCCCCAGGCGATGGCCGTCGGGTAGACCGTCGCGCCGTAGGTGGTGAAACCGGTCAGGCACTCCTCGTGCACCAGCGCCGGAATGCCCAGCCGGGAGTGCTTCACCACCTCGTGCTGCAGCCGCACCACCTCCGCGGCGCCCTCCGCCGCGCTCACCGGGGTGCTGCCGAACACCCGGGTCAGATGCCCGAGCCCGTGGCGCACCGACTCCTCGAACGGCACCGTCCCCGCGGCGGCGAACACGTCCTGCATGGGCGCCACGTTGTGCGTGCCGGTGTCGTCCTGCGACTCGGCGATCTGCTCGTCCTGCATGTCGTTGCCGATCCACCGGCTGCCGAGCTGGCCGATCTTCTCCTCCAGGGTCATCTCCTCGAGGAGGGCCTCCACCCGGTCGGCCACGGGAAGCGCGGGGTCCTGCCACGGCCGGAGGATCCGGTCCGTCGCGGGGGTCCGATCGAGCGCCGTCATCTGCTCTCCTCAAGAAAGAGTTTCGAAACATTTCGAGGTCCGGTGGCGGATTCGCCTGAAACACAGATGTTTCACGAGATCACCAGCTAGACACCCATGCGAAAGTACTCTACACACGGCTAACCCGGCTGTGCCGAGCGTGTGAGAGGAGCCTTGACACGCTGGTAACGCCTATCTAAATTGGCGTGCCACGCGGCTTGTGTCGAAATGTTTCGACGGGCTGACTTCAAGGAGGAGTGGGGCGGAGGCGCCCACGGTGCTGATCACGGTGTTGATCCAGTTCGCCGGCCACCGCATCCGATGTTCGGCGAGCCGCGCTCAGCCTCGGCATGCGACGTACGGAGAACAGCGTGGAGTCCAGGACTACATCCCGCCGTGCTTTCCTTTCCCTCTCGATGGGCCTTCCCCTGGGCGCCGCGCTGGCGGCCTGCGGCACGTCCGGCCCGGCCCCGAGCGGCGGTGGCGCGAGCGGCGCCGCCGCGGGCGGAAACGGGGGCGGCGGGGCCAAGGCCAGCTACTGGTTCCTCTCGGGCCCGCCCGGTGAGGCGCCGCGCACCGCGGCCGTGAAGCGGTTCAACCAGGCCAACCCCAACGGCCAGATCGACTTCAACGTCATCCAGAATGACGCGTACAAGACGAAGATCAAGACCGCGATCGGCGCGGGCCAGGCGCCCACCATCATCTGGGGCTGGGGCGGCGGCGGTCTGCGCAGCTACGTGCAGGCCGGCCAGGTCGAGGACCTCACCTCGTGGTTCGACCAGAACGCCGCCGTGAAGGACCGGCTGTTCCCCGGCGCCTTCGGTGCCGCGACGATCGACGGCAAGATCTACGCGATGCCGTGTGAGACCGTGCAGCCGATCGTCCTGTTCTACAACAAGAAGGTCTTCGAGAAGGTCGGGGTGCAGCCGCCGCAGTCGTACGGCGACATCCTCGACCTGGTGAAGAAGTTCAACGCCGAGGGCATCGCGCCGTTCTCGCTGGGCGGCCAGTCCCGCTGGACGAACATGATGTGGCTGGAGTTCCTCTTCGACCGCATCGGCGGCTCCGAGGTGTTCCAGGCCGTCTTCGACGGCGAGAAGGACGCCTGGAACAACCCCGCGTCCATCGAGGCCCTGACCAAGATGCAGGAGCTCATCAAGGCCAACGGGTTCATCAAGGGCTTCTCCTCGATCACCGCCGACTCCAACGCCGACCAGGCGCTGCTCTACACCGGCAAGGCCGCGATGATGCTTCACGGCAGCTGGTCGTACGGCATCCAGCAGGCGCAGGGCGGCGACTTCGTCTCCAGCGGCGGCCTCGGCTTCATGAACTTCCCGCCGATCGACGGCGGCAAGGGCGACCCGAGCGACACCGTCGGCAACCCCGGCCAGTACCTCTCGATCTCCTCCAAGGCGACGCCCGAGCAGAAGGAGATCGCGAAGAAGTTCTTCGCCTCCGGGGTCCTCGACGAAGCCGAGCAGAAGGAATGGGTCGGCACCGGCGGCGTGCCGATCGTCAACGGCTCCGACAAGCTGTTCACCGGTTCCAAGGACGCGGAGTTCCTGAACTTCATCTACGGCGTCTCGAGCAAGGCCAAGGTGTTCGCCCAGTCCTGGGACCAGGCGCTCAGCCCGACCGCGGCCGAGGTGCTGCTCGACAACATCGCCAAGCTGTTCCAGCTGTCGATCTCTCCGCAGCAGTTCGCGACGAACATGAACGCGGTCATCGGCAAGTGACGATGTCCGCGACTACCACCGGACGGACGTCGTCCGCCGTCGCGCCCAAGGCGCGCGGCGGCGGCGTCCTGCCGTGGCTGGCACTTCCGGCCCTGCTGGCCTTCGTGGCCTTCGCGGTGATTCCGCTGATCGGGGTGCTGCTGCTCAGCTTCACGTCCTGGGACACGCTCGGCACGATCCAGCTGACCGGGCTGGAGAGCTGGCAGTCCGTGCTCTCCGACCCCGGCCTGCCGCACGCGCTGTGGGTGACGTTCCTGATCACGGCGCTCTCCTGGGCGGTCCAGACCCCGGCCAGCATCCTGATCGGGGTGTTCCTCGCGGGACACCAGCGCTACCGCGAGCTGCTCGCGGTGCTGTACTTCATCCCGCTGCTGCTCAGCTCGGCGGCCATCGCGATCACCTACAAGGCGCTGCTCGACCCCAACTTCGGGCTCGGCGCGGGGCTGCACATCGACCTGCTCACCCAGGACTGGCTCGGCGAGCCCGGCCTCGCCCTCGGCGTCGTGATCTTCGTGGTGTCGTGGCAGTTCATCCCGTTCCACTCGCTGCTCTACCAGGGCGGCGTACGGCAGATCCCGCGCTCGCTGTACGAGGCCGCGGAGCTGGACGGCGCGGGACGGGTCCGCATGTTCTTCAACATCACCCTGCCGCAGCTCAAGTACACGATCATCACGTCCTCCACGTTGATGATCGTCGGCTCCCTGACCTTCTTCGACCTGATCTTCGTGCTGACCGAGGGCGGTCCCTCCGACGCCACCCGCGCGCTCGCCCTGGACATGTACAAGCGCGGCTTCCAGGCCAACCTCATGGGAGCGGCCTGCGTGATCGGCGTCATCCTCGTTCTCGTCGGCCTCGCCCTGGCGCTGCTGCTGCGCCGGCTCGGCGGCCGCGACCCCAACGCCAGCCAGCTCGAAGGGGCCTGACCGTGACCGCGACCCACACGCCGGCGGCGGCGAAGCGCCCCACCGCGGCCCACTCGCGCGGACGCCGCCCCGCAACGCCCAGCCAGCGCCCCAACTGGCTGGGCGGGCTCATCGGCTGGCTGTGGCTGGCCGTGGTGATCATCCCGATCTACTGGATCGTGATCACCAGTTTCAAGACGCAGAGCAACTACTACGTGACCAACCCGCTGCTGCCGCCCTCCGATCCGACGCTGGACAACTACCGGCTCGTCATCGAGATGGACTTCCCGCTGTACTTCCTGAACAGCCTCCTCGTCGCCGTCGGCACGGTGATCCCGTCGGTCCTGTTCTCGTTCATGGCGGCGTACGCGATCGTCCGGAGCGGCAGAACCAGCCGGTTCCTCCGCGGGGTGAACTCGCTCTTCCTGATGGGCCTGGCCATCCCGCTGCAGGCGACCGTCATCCCGATCTACCTACTGATCATCAAGCTGAGCCTCTACGACTCGCTGACTGCGCTGGTCCTGCCGTCGATCGCCTTCGCGATCCCGCTGTCGGTGCTGGTGCTCTCCAACTTCATCCGGGACGTGCCCAAGGAGCTCTTCGAGTCGATGCGGATGGACGGCGCGACCGAGTGGATGACACTGTGGCGCCTGGCCTTCCCGCTGACCCGGCCGGCCGTGGTGACGGTCTCGATCTACAACGCGCTGAACGTCTGGAACGGGTTCCTGCTGCCGCTGATCCTCACCCAGAGCCCCGACAAGCGCACCCTGCCGCTGGGACTGGCGGCGTTCCAGGGCGGGCCGTACGGCGTGAACGTGCCCGCCGTGCTCGCCTCCGTGGTGCTGACCATCGTGCCGATTTTGGTCCTCTACACCGTCGGGCGCCGTCAGCTACTCAGCGGCCTGACCGCCGGTTTCGGCAAGTAGGTCCCGGGCCCCTCAGTCTCCGCCGTACAGACGGCCCAGGTGGACGAGTTCCACGTCGGGCCGTCTGCCGGCGAGGCGCACCAGCTCCGCCGAGAACCCGGACCGGGCGAACAGGATCAGCCTCGGAGGTCCTGCCAAGGGGCGGCAATCATCGGGCCCGGGTTCGGCGGGAGCCGAGAGGGAGACCGGGCCGCGGGGTAGAGGCACATCGATGCCGATCACTCCCGCCTCCGACAGCCTTCACGCGTCCTCGCGCCGTGCCGTCGTACGGCCCGCCGCGGTGGCGGCGTCGATCGCGCTGGCCCTGATGACGGCCCTGATGTTCGCCCTGGTGGCGCTCCTGGTGGCGGACGCGGGTGCGGCCGGCGCCTCCGCCCGGTCCCGCCCGCCCGCCGGTCACCTCGCGGGGACCGGTGACGGCAATGGAAACGACTCGGCCGTACGCGTGGGCAACGGCTCCGGCAACCGGAACATGGTGACGATCGGCAGCAGCCGCATCAGCGGCGTCCAGTACCTGTTCTCCGCGGGGATCGGCGGCGTGAGCAGCGTGCAGGGCGGCCTGTGCCGGCCGCACGGCCGCCACTGCGTGCTGACGCAGAAGGTGCACGCGTCCGCCACCCTGTCGTCGGGCGCCGCGCGTGCCGGTCGTCACGATCGTTCCCGGCAGGGTGAACGCCGTGCGTGACCGGCCGGCCGTGCGGGTTCTCGTCCCCGTGGCCCTGGTGATCGTGACGGTCCTGACGATCGCGGCGGCCTGGTCCGTCGCGCCGCCCGCCGCGGACGCGGCGGCGCTCCGGGCCGACGGCGGCGACCGCAACGGCAACCGCGCCCTGGTCCGGGTGGGCAACGGCATCGACAACACCAGCCACGTGGTGGTGGGCAGCGCGAAGAACAGCGGCATCCAGCAGCAGACGATCGGCGTCGGCGGCGTCGCCAACTCCCAGAGCACGGCCTGCCGGCGATGGTTCCGCCGCTGTGAGGCGGCCCAGAGAATATGGGCGTCGAATCAGCAGCATTCCGGGGACATTTCTCCCCGGAGGCGGCATGACGCCAAAAGGACCGCCATGCGGTCGATGCGGCGGTAATCATTTCCCGGCGGCGGTGACGCGCGCGGCCCCACGGGGTAGATGCCCGGTGTATTCCACCCGGATGCGGACACCGAGAGGGCGTAGAAGACAATGGCTCGTCACACGGCGCGAAACGCGCTCATCGGCCCGGCGGCACGCCTGCTGGCGCTGGGCGCGCTGGCGGTCGCGACCGCGGGCGTCGCGCTCTCGCCGGGCAGCGCCGCCGTGGCGCCGGGCC